>JAZUQZ010000019.1:0-44810 GCA_045626925.1 Candidatus Aphodoplasma sp.
TTCAAGTTGAAGGTGCGTTTGGAGTTTTGAAAGAAGATATGGGATTCCGAAGATTTCTGACAAGAGGAACCGCTAATGTTCGGACAGAAATTCTTGTTCTATGTTTAGCATATAATATACAAAAATTACACAACAAGACGATAGCCAACCGTCAGGGGCAATTTTTGCACGAGATAAAAGCAGCGTAAAAACAAAAAAGACAAATCAAAAAGTTCGTAAACAGCGAGCTTTATTTCTTGTACCAAAAAACCAAACAAATTCTAAAAGATATCCACATTTTTGACAGAAAAAGAGGGCGTTGCCTCAATTTAGTGAAAAATCACTTATTGAGACACGCCCTTTTTGTAGTTGTATTTATTTTTCAATATTTCCCATAAAATATCTCTTTTGTATAGGTCTGTTTTGAATATAGTTTAATGCTTCACCGAATCTTTGGAAGTGGACAATTTCGCGTTCGCGTAAAAACTTTATTACTTTATTTACATCGGGATCATCAGAAAAACGCAATATATTATCATATGTTGCGCGTGCTTTTTGCTCTGCTGCCAAATCTTCAACCAAATCGGTAATCGGGTCCGCTGAAACTGCGATTGTAGCTGCGTTCCATGGCACACCCGTTGTATCTGATGGATATACACCTCTGCCGTGGTTTATAAAATACTCTGCCAAAGGACTGCTTTCAATTTGACCAGTTGTAGCGTTCTTTGCAAGCTGTCTTACAAGCGTACCAACCATTTCAAGATGGCCTAGTTCTTCGGTGCCTATATCGTTCAAAACTGCACGGGTAACTTCGTTTGGCATTGAAAAGCGTTGTGACAAATAACGCATTGATGCACCAAGCTCGCCGTTCGGTCCGCCGTACTGACTTACAATAAAGTTTGCAAGTTTGGGGTTTGGTGTTTTTATGTTTATTGGAAATTGCAGATGTTTGTTATACTCCCACATATATTACACCTCCTACTGTTCCTGCCAGGGCCATGGATTTGATATCCAGTCCCAAGCATCGTCGTTTTGACTTGCTGACATTTTGAGCGGGCCATACTGCTTTTGAAACTCATCGCCAAGCTCTTTTGCTTTTTGTGATAATTCTTTAAACATTACAAGTGCACGCTTATCTGTCGGGTGAGTATCTAAAAACAATCCAAGGTCATAAGCGGCAAACTTGTAGCTTTGCAATTCTTTAAGCATTTTTTCTCGTTCGCTTTGCGGTTTTGTTATGTTAATTTCCATTTTTGACCTCCTGTGGATATTGTTTTCCATATTCCTCGATTGTTAAATCTAGTGCAGGAAAAACAGTTCCTTGCACTAGTGCTTTTGAAGGCGGATATGTTTCGCCGAACGATTGCATTGGTACAAATGCATAGCCCACTTTAGGCATTGGTGTTGCATTTGTAAGGTCAAAATCCGTAATTGCCATATAATAAAAATCCTTTCTGAAATATTTAGTGCATGCATACACATTACATAATATGTTTACAAATATAATTGTGTTAACATAAAGGATGAATAAGCATATTTTTTATGCACAAATATTGAAATATAATGAAATTAGTGATATAATTTACTATATGTTTGTATGCCTAAATGATAAACTGTATAAAAAGGAATGATTTGTTATGAAGTATGGATTTATAAAAACCGCAGCCGCAACATGCGATATACGCGTAGCTGACCCGATGCATAATTCAAAAAATATTATAGAAAAAATGAATGAAGCGGCCAAAAGTGGTGCAAAGCTGATTGTTTTTCCAGAGCTTTGTATAACGGGTTATACTTGTGCTGATTTGTTCTTTCAAAAGACGCTTATAGATGCGGCCACTGTTGCTTTAAATGAAATCATAAAAAGCAGTTCGAAGTTTGATATGCTTTGCGTTGCTGGACTTCCAATGGTGCACAATACAAAGCTGTATAATTGTGCTGCTGTTATATTGGGTGGCAAGCTTCTTGGCATAATACCAAAAACAACCATTCCAAATCATGAGGGCAGATACTTTTGTGCCACTTCTGTGGATAATGATGAAATTGATATAAATGGTAAAAAATATCCTTTTGGAACGAAGCTTATATTTGCTTGTAAAAACTTGCCACAACTAAAAGTTGGTGTTGAATTGTGCGAGGATTTGTGTGCACTTGTTCCACCTTCTGTGAGACATGCCGGTGCAGGTGCAACAATAATTTTAAATGCTTCAGCAAGCGATGAACTGGTTTCTAAAAGTGAATATAGTCACATGCTTATAAGCGCACATTCATCGCGCCTGAAGTGTGGATATGTATGCGCAAACGCAGGATGTGGTGAATCGACAACGGATTTGGTTTTTTCGGGTCATAACATGATATATGAAGATGGCAAATTATTAAGCGAAAACAAACCGTTTGAAAACAAGATAGTTTATAGTGAAATTGATGTTTTAAAGCTTGATGATGAGCGGAGAAAAAAAACAACTTTTGAAATGTCTTGTGATGGTTATGAATATATAGAATTTGAATTAAAAAATGTGACTACAAAGCTTAGTCGTAATGTTGAAAAGAGACCTTTTGTGCCCGAAAATGAAAGCAAACGCGCAAAACGCTGTGAGATGGTGCTTGAAATACAGAGCATGGGACTCAAAAAACGCCTCGAACATTCTGGTGCAAAGTCAGTAGTTATTGGTATATCGGGCGGACTTGATTCCTCTCTTGCGCTTTTAGTTGCACATAAAACTATGAAAATACTCGAAAGGCCATATACTGATATTACTGCGGTAACTATGCCGTGCTTTGGAACAACAAAGCGTACAAGGTCAAATGCTGAGATTTTATGTGATGCGCTTGGAGTAAAGCTTCAAACAATAGATATTGCAGAGTCTGTAAAACAACATTTTAAAGATATTGGACATAGAGAGGATAATTATAATGTTGTGTACGAAAATGCACAAGCTCGTGAGCGCACACAGATTCTTATGGATATTGCAAACAGGGACAATGGTCTTGTAATTGGTACGGGAGATTTGTCCGAGCTTGCTCTTGGGTGGGCAACATATAATGGCGATCATATGTCAAACTATAGCGTAAATGCATCTGTGCCAAAGACATTAGTTAGACATATTGTGCGCTACTGTGCAGACACAACAGATAATGAAAAACTTAAATCAGTTCTTTATGATATACTTGATACACCTGTAAGTCCGGAGCTTTTACCGGTTAGTGAAGAGGGGAATATTGCGCAAAAAACAGAGGACATCGTTGGGCCGTATGATTTGCACGATTTCTTTTTATACTATATGGTGCGTTATGGTTTTTCACCATCAAAAATTTATAAGCTTTGCACATATGCTTTTGATGGCGAATATTCAAGTGATGAGATTTTATATTGGATGAAAAACTTCTACAGAAGATTTTTTAATCAACAATTCAAACGCTCTTGTTTGCCGGACGGACCAAAGGTCGGAGCGGTTACGCTATCGCCTCGTGGCGATTGGCGTATGCCAAGCGATGCAACATCGCGACTTTGGCTTTATGAGATTGAAAAGCTATAACATTATAAGCAATAAGTTCAAGGGGGAAATGACATCGTGAATGAATTTGTATCCGGCAAACTAGATGCCGGGCTTAATGATATGCAGAAAGAAGCGGTAATGCATACCGAGGGGCCGCTTCTTATTCTTGCCGGTGCAGGTAGCGGAAAAACAACTGTTCTTGTAAACAGGATAGCATATTTGCTTACAGAAAAAAATGTGCGCCCATATAATATTTTAGCAATTACATTTACAAACAAGGCTGCAAACGAGATGAAAGCTCGTGTTGAGCGTCTTTTTGATGAAAGTGCAAATGATATTTGGGTGTCGACATTCCATTCGATGTGTGTAAAAATATTGCGTCGCTATATTGATAGAATAGGGTATGGCAATGATTTTGTAATATATGATTCGACTGATTCGCAAACAGTTATAAAGGATTGTCTAAAACAGCTTAATTTATCTGATGAAAACTTTAAACCACGCAGTATGCTTGCACAAATAAGCAATGCAAAAGATGATTTGCTTGACCCTGAAGCTTTTGATAAAATGTATGCAAACGATTTTCGCATGAGTAAAATTGCAAAGGTTTACAGTACATATCAAAATATGCTTAAAGCAAATAATGCACTTGATTTTGATGATATAATAATAAATACTGTAAAGCTTTTTGAGCAAAATCCAGATGTGCTCGAATATTATCAAAACAAATTTCACTATATTATGGTAGACGAATATCAGGATACAAACAATGCACAATATAGGCTTGTGTCGCTTTTGTCATCTTTGCGCAGAAATTTGTGTGTCGTTGGTGATGATGACCAAAGCATATACAAATTTCGCGGAGCTAATATAGGCAACATCCTTGATTTTGAAAAAGAATTTCCCGATGCGAGAGTTATAAAGCTTGAACAAAATTATCGTTCGACCCAAACGATTTTAAACGCGGCAAACGATGTTATATCGCACAATCGAAAGCGTAAAGGAAAAAATCTTTGGACAAACGGAAATGAGGGCGATAAGATATACTTTTATGACGGAGAAAACGAGCATGATGAGGGACGCTTTATTGCGCGTGAAATTGACCGGCTCGTATCGGAATGTAATAGGAATTTTTCCGATTTTGTAATATTATATCGCACAAATGCACAGTCGCGTGTACTTGAGGAAATGCTTTTAAAACAAGGTATACCATATAGGGTGCTTGCGGGGTTACGCTTTTATGACAGAAAAGAAATTAAGGATATTATTGCGTATTTGCGCATTATACAAAACCCTGCTGACAGTGTTAGTCTTAAGAGAATTATAAATGAACCAAAAAGAGGAATCGGCGCAACAACAATTGCACACGCACAAGACATTGCTGAAAGTATAAAATCGAGTATATATGATGTTATAAAAGATGCAAAAGTGTATACAGAGCTTCAAAGGTCATCTGCAAAGCTTGACGAATTTGTAGCTGTAGTTGATTTGTTAAGACGAATGAGCAGAGAGATGAGTCTTACAGATTTTGTTGAGCTTGTACTTGAAAAGACGACATATAGACAGTCATTAGTACTTGAAAATTCGATAGAGGCACAGGGAAGACTTGAAAATCTTGATGAATTTATGTCTGTTGTAAAAGAGTATGAGCAAACTGCCCAAGAACCGTCGCTACAAGATTTTTTGGAGAGTGTATCTCTTATATCTGATATAGACAATTATGATGAAGAGCAACCTTCGGTTGTTCTTATGACAATACATGCAGCAAAAGGGCTTGAGTTTCCGATAGTGTTTATTGCCGGAATGGAAGAGGGACTCTTTCCGGGGACACGCTCGGTTATTGATGAAGAAGAACTAGAAGAAGAGCGACGCCTTTGTTATGTTGCTATTACACGAGCAAAAGAAGTCTTATATCTTACAAAGGCGCAGGTGCGCATGTTGTTTGGTCAGACATCTTATCCAAGCGCATCTCGTTTTGTAAAAGAAATACCATCCGAGCTTGTTATGGAGTTTGGTACAAGAAAGAAAAGAACAATGCCCGTATCGCATTATGGTGCGACGATGGAAAAATCGGAAAGTGTACGGGGTGTTATTACAAAGTTTGAAAATGCGACAAAATCGAGCCTCTTTAACACATTTGATGTGCGAAAAGGCGATGGCGCATCAAAGCTTGATTATGTGGTTGGTGATTTTGTGGAGCACAAAAAATTTGGTAAAGGCAAGGTTTTATCGATCACGCCGCTTGGGAATGATAATAAAGTTTCGATAGAATTTGAAAATGGAGAAACAAAAAATCTTATGGCGATGTTTGCCAATCTGAAAAAAGTATAATAATTTAGAAAAGGCGATGCTTATGATGAACAGAGAAAATTTGACAATGCTTACTGATTTTTATGAGTTTACGATGGCGAATGGCTATCTCGAGCATGGGTTTAAAGATAAAATTGCATATTTTGATATGTTTTTCAGAAAAGTGCCCGATGGTGGCGGATTTGCAATTATGGTAGGCGTTGAACAACTTATTGAATATCTGAAGAATTTAAGTTTTGAAGATGAGGATATTGAATATTTGCGCAGCAAGGGTATTTTTTGTGAGGAGTTTTTGGAATATCTCAGCAATTTTAAATTTGAGTGTGATGTATGGGCTATAGAGGAAGGAATGCCAATTTTCCCGGGCGAACCTATTGTTACGGTGCGTGGTCCTGTGATACAGGCACAATTTGTGGAAACAATGATACTCCTTACAATCAATCACCAAAGCCTTATTGCTACAAAAGCAAACAGAATTGTGCGTGCAGCAGATGGCAGGGCGGTGATGGAGTTTGGTTCGCGGCGTGCACAAGGATATAATGCCGCAATTATGGGCGCTCGTGCAGCGTATATTGCGGGTTGTGCCGGTACAGCATGTGCGATTGCAGAACGCAAATATGGAGTGCCTGCGCTTGGCACTATGGCGCATAGTTGGATACAACTTTTTGACAATGAATATGATGCGTTTTGTTCGTATGCAAAGACATATCCTAATGATTGTACGTTGTTGGTAGACACATATAATGTTTTAAAAAGCGGTATTCCAAATGCCATTAAGGCGTTTAATGATGTGCTGGTCCCGATGGGCTGCAGGCCAAAAGGAATACGAATAGACAGTGGCGATATAACTTATTTATCAAAAAAAGCCAGAAAAATGCTTGATGATGCAGGTTTTGAGGACTGTAAGATTGTTGCATCGAATTCGCTTGATGAATTTATCATTCGCGACACACTTATACAAGGTGCAAAAATTGATTCGTTTGGCGTAGGGGAAAGACTTATTACATCAAGTTCTGAGCCTGTATTTGGCGGCGTGTATAAAGTTGTTGCTGTAGAAGAAAACGATAAAATCATTCCAAAGATTAAGCTTAGTGAAAATGTTGCAAAAATTACAACACCGTGTTTTAAACAAGTATACAGATTGTTTTCAAAAGAGAACAATAAGGCAATTGCTGATGTAATTACATTACACGATGAAAAAATAGAGAATTCAACATCGTATGAAATCTTTGACCCTAACCATATTTGGAAACGGAAAAAAGTTGAAGATTTTTATGCAAAGCCACTACTTACAAAAATATTTGAGCATGGAAAGTGTGTTTATAATACACCGAAGCTTGAAGATATTAAAGCTTTTTGCAAGGAGCAAATTGATACTTTGTGGGATGAGGTTAAAAGGTTTGAAAACCCACACAATTACTATGTCGATTTGTCACAAAAGCTTTGGGACATTAAAAATGATTTATTAAAACAATATTCAAAATAAATTATTGGGCATTAGCCTTATGGAGAGAAATATGGCACTTTTTAGTATTTCGGATTTACACCTCGCTCTTGGCGTCAATAAACCTATGGATATTTTTGGCGGAGTGTGGGAAAACTATATAGAAAAACTTGAAAAAAATTGGAACAACATTATAAAAGACGACGATGTTGTTGTTATGCCGGGTGATTTTTGCTGGGCTATGCATCTTAATGAGGCGAAAAATGATTTTGATTTTTTAAATTCGCTACCAGGTATAAAGATTCTTATGAAAGGCAACCATGATTATTGGTGGGATACATTGAGCAAATTAAAAAAATATATTGGCGAGAACGCGTATAGAAACATACATTTTTTGCAAAACAACTCGTTTGTATATAAAAATATTGCTATATGTGGCACACGATTTTGGATTTGCCCGGGGGCTTCTGCGTTTTCGTCAGAAGATGAAAAAATATATATACGCGAGCTTGGCAGGGCGGAGCTTTCGCTTATAAATGCGCAAAAAAACAACCCAAGAGAAATTATATTTTTTACGCACTATCCGCCAATGGCAAATGCACAAGAGCTTGACCAAGGCTTTTTGGCGCTTATGAATAAGTATCATGTTTCGCGTGTTGTATATGGTCATGTTCATGGCAATGCAAAGAACTCTACATTTACGGGTGAGCATAATGGCATAAAATTTGACCTTGTTTCATGTGATTGTTTGGAGTTTATGCCAAAAAAGCTTTGCGAGTGAAGAAAATTTTGAAAAAAGGTTGCAAATTTTTACATATGTGATATAATATTTTAATGATTGCTTAAGTTACAAAAGAAAACATCAAAATTGAAGTTGGAGGAAGTATCAAAATGAGTGTTAAGGTTGAAAAGGTAGAAACAAATGTAGTTGAACTCGAATTTGAAATAAGCAAAGAGGCTTTCGAGGCAGCTATGCAGCGTTCGTACATAAAGAACGTAAAAAGTATCAACATTCCCGGTTTCCGCAAGGGTAAAGCGCCGAGAAAGATTGTTGAAAAAATGTATGGTAAAGAGATTTTTTACGATGATGCTATAAATTTTGCTTTTCCTGATGCATATGAAGAAGCACTAAAGGAGGCAAAGGTTGAGCCTGTATCTCGTCCTGATGTTGATATTAAACAGTTGCCGGATGAAGAGTCGAATCTTATCTTGACAGCAAAGGTTACTGTAAAGCCTGATGTTAAGATTAGCAAATTTGAAAAAATAGATGCCAAAAAACCTGAATATCCTGTAAGTGATGAGGATATTGATAACGAACTTAAAAACCGTCAAAATCAAAATGCTCGTATGATTAGCGTTGAGGACCGTGCAGCGCAAAAAGATGACACTGTTGTTATAGATTTTGAAGGTTTTACTGATGGCGTAGCGTTTGAAGGCGGAAAGGGTGAAAACTTTAACCTTACACTTGGTTCTGGTCAATTTATTCCTGGTTTTGAAGACCAGCTTATTGGTGCAAACATAGGTGATGATGTTGAAGTTAATGTTACATTCCCTGAAGAGTATCATGCACCTGACCTTGCTGGAAAACCGGCATTATTCAAAGTAAAGATTCATAGTATAACAGCAAAGGAGCTTCCTGAGCTTGATGATGAATTTGCAAAAGATGTAAGCGAGTTTGATACACTTGATGAACTTAAAAACGATATCAGAGCTAAGCTTGAAGAAAATAACGAAAGACGCGCAAAACAAGAGTTTGAGAACAATGTTATTGACTTTATAATCTCAAAGATGAAAGCTAATATTCCAGAAATAATGTATGAAAATCGCATCGACGAACTTGTTCGTGATTTTGAAATGCGTCTTTCATATCAGGGGATGAGTCTTGAACAATATCTTGGATATGCAGGCATTGATATGCAGGCTTTCAGAGGTCAGTTTAAAGAACAAGCTGAAAAACAAGTTAAGGGTATGCTTGTGCTTGAAGCTATGGCTAAAAAAGAAAAAATTAAGGCACTTAAAGATGATGTTGCAGCTGAATATAAAAAGCTTGCTGAACAGTACAAGATGGATGTTGAAAAAGTTAAGAGCTTTATCAGTGAAGAAGACCTTAAGAAAGATATTATTACAAACAAGACAATTGATGCTTTGCTTGCAATGGCAAGTGGCGAAGAAAAGGCTGAGTAATTAAAAAATATTATAATATTGTAATGACAGGAGTGAAATGCATGAACATGAGTTTGGTGCCTACAGTTATTGAACAAACGAACCGCGGCGAGCGCGCGTATGATATTTTTTCGCGTTTGCTTAAAGAAAGAATTATCTTTTTAGGGGAAGAAGTTAACGATGTTACTTCATCGCTTGTTGTTGCTCAGATGTTATTTTTAGAAAGTGAAGACCCTGACAAAGATATTCAATTTTATATCAATAGTCCGGGCGGTTCTATTACTGCAGGAATGGCGATTTTTGATACAATGCAATATATAAAATGCGATGTTTCAACGATTTGCATTGGTATGGCAGCAAGTATGGGTGCATTTCTTCTTGCTGCGGGACAAAAAGGTAAGCGTTTTGCATTGCCTAATAGTGAAATAATGATTCATCAGCCTCTTGGCGGCATGCAAGGTCAGGCTACAGATATAAAAATACATGCAGACAGAATTATCAAAATTCGCGATACATTAAACAACATATTAAGCGAAAGAACTGGTCAGCCGATCGAAAAAATCAGATTGGATACAGAGCGTGATAATTTTATGAGTGCAGAAGAAGCAAAAGCTTATGGCTTGATTGATGAAGTAATTTCGCGCAAAGCGCAATAGTTTTATTATGAGGTGAACGGATGTCTGGCAATAAAACATCAAATAATCCAAAACAATTAAAATGTTCTTTTTGTGGCAAGTCACAAGATTCTGTGAAAAAACTTGTGGCAGGTCCTGATGTGTACATTTGTGATGAGTGCATTATGCTATGTCAAAGTGTCCTTGACGGAGAGTTTGAATCGGGCGCAATGGATATGGATTTTGAAAGTATACCAAAGCCAAAAAAAATCAAGGAAATACTTGACCAATATGTAATCGGGCAGGAACAGGCGAAAAAAGCCATGTCAGTTGCTGTTTATAATCATTATAAGCGCATAGAACATGAAAATTATATAGACGATGTTGAGCTTCAAAAGAGTAATATTCTTCTTTTGGGCCCTACGGGCTCGGGCAAGACATTTATTGCACAGACGCTTGCAAAGATATTAAATGTTCCGTTTGCAATCGCGGATGCGACATCGTTAACTGAGGCCGGATATGTCGGCGAGGATGTTGAAAATATACTTTTAAAGCTTATACAGGCCGCTGATTATGATATCGAGCTGGCAGAAAAAGGTATTATATACATTGATGAGATTGATAAAATTTCGAAAAAATCGGAAAATGTATCGATTACTCGAGATGTAAGCGGCGAGGGTGTCCAACAAGCTCTTTTAAAAATCCTTGAAGGAACGGTTGCGTCTGTTCCGCCACAAGGTGGACGCAAGCATCCACAACAAGAATGTATCCAAATTGATACTACAAATATTTTGTTCATATGCGGCGGTGCATTTGATGGTATTGAAAAAATTATAAATGCACGCACAGGCAAAAACTCTATTGGTTTTGGCGCAAAAGTCGAAAGCAAGAAAAAACTCGACCTTGGTAAAGTGTTAAAAGATATTACGCCACAAGATTTATTAAAGTTTGGTTTGATACCGGAGTTTGTAGGCCGTTTGCCAATTATTGCAACACTTGATAATCTTGATAAGGAAGCACTTGTCAAGATTCTTACAGAGCCAAAAAATGCGCTTGTTAAGCAGTATCAAAAGCTTTTTGATATGGATGATGTATATCTTGAATTTGACCATGAAGCAATTGAGGCAATTGCCGAAAAAGCACATGAGCGCAACACGGGTGCTCGTGGTCTTCGTTCAATTGTTGAAGAAATTATGATGGATATTATGTTTGAAATTCCATCTGATGAAACGATTGAAAGATGTATAGTACATGCTGATACCGTATTAAAAGGTGATGTGCCCGAAATAATACGCAACAAAGCAAAGAAAAAAAGTGCGTCATACAAGTCTCAAAAAGTGGATGACCGTGATATTGGATAAAAAGCAATTTTTACAGCGCCCAAACAAAATTGGGCGCTGATTTTATAATGTATAATTGCATAAAAATACTTGTAAATGTTTTTTAAACGGCGTATAATATAAGTGGATGTAATTTACAAACAAAAAGGAGAAAGCAAATGTTTGATAATATAGAAAATATAAATCAAATGCCTATGATGGCAATGCGTGGAATAGTTGTGTTTCCGTATATGATTACGCATTTTGATGTTGGGAGAGAGAAGTCTGTAAAAGCACTTGAAGCTGCTATGGCGAGTGACCAGACAATTTTTTTGGTTGCTCAAAAAGATATTGATATTGATTTGCCTGTTGCAGAAGATTTGTATGAAGTGGGCACAATTGCAAAGATTAAGCAAGTTGTAAAATTGCCAGGCGATTCTGTGCGTATTTTAGTAGAAGGTGTATGTAGAGCGAAAATTGAAAGCGTCACATCACAAGAACCTTATTTTATATGTGATGTTGCAAAGATAAATGAGGAAGCTGAGGACGAGATTGTTTCAAATGCGCTTTTGAGACAATTGAGAGATGTTTTTGAGCAATATTTTTCATTCAATAATAAGATAAATTCTGAATCTATGATGTCGATTATTGCAATCGATGATATATCAAAACTTGTTGATGTAATTGTGTCGAATGTTAACTTGAAATATACTGATAAACAGATTATTTTGGAAACATCGAAAATTTTTGATAGAGTTACAAGGCTTATTGCGATTTTGAAAAATGAGATTGAAATTATCAGACTTGAACAAAATATTTCAGAAAAGGTAAAGACTCAAATCGACAAAAGCCAACGAGAATATTATCTTCGCGAGCAACTCAAGGTTATTTCGGATGAACTTGGGGATAAAGAGGGTATCAACGAAGAAATCAAAGAATATAACAAAAAAATAGAAGAGTTAGAACTTACAGGTGCAGTGAAAGAAAAAATATCAAAAGAGGTTTCGCGTTTATTAAAGCTTCCGTCGGGGTCGCCTGATGGTGCGGTGGCACGAAATTATCTTGATTTGGTGCTTGAGTTGCCGTGGAACATTTCTACAAAGGAACGAATTGATATTATAAAGGCGGAAAAAATCCTAAATGCTGACCATTATGGCCTTGAAAAAGTTAAAAAACGCGTGCTTGAATATCTTGCCGTGAGAAAGCTTGCAAAAAATGCGCCTTCTCCTATTTTGTGTTTTATAGGGCCTCCGGGAGTCGGCAAAACTTCTATTGCAAAATCAATAGCAGAGTCACTAAATAGAAATTATGTACGAATATCCTTGGGTGGCGTGCGCGACGAGGCAGACATTCGTGGTCATAGAAAGACATATATCGGCTCAATGCCCGGTAGAATTATGAACGCAATCAAGCTTGCTAAGAGTAATAATCCGCTTATGCTTCTTGATGAAATTGATAAAATGGGTAACGATTTTCGCGGAGATCCTTCTGCTGCAATGCTTGAGGTGCTTGATGCAGAACAGAACTTTGCTTTCCGCGACCATTATTTAGAGGTTCCTTTCGATTTATCAAAAGTAATGTTTGTTACTACTGCAAATACGCTTGATACGATTCCATCAGCGTTGCTTGATCGGATGGAAGTCATAAACATAAGCGGTTATACTACCGAAGAAAAACTTAATATTGCAAAAAAATATATTATCCCAAAGCAAATGAAGAGCCATGGATTAAAAAAATCACAGCTTTCATTTAACGATGATGCGATTGTGGATATTATTGAATATTATACTCGTGAGGCCGGCGTAAGAAATATGGAACGCGAGATTGCAAATCTTTGCAGAAAAGCTGCAAAAACACTTGTTTCAAGCAAAACTTTGAATGTTGATATTACAAAAGACTCTCTTGAAGAATACCTTGGCAAAAAGAAGTTTTTGTTTGACAAGGTTGAAAAAGATGATGAGATAGGTGTTGTGCGTGGTCTTGCGTGGACAAGTGTCGGTGGCGATACATTATCAGTTGAAGTAAATACAATGCCGGGTACGGGCAAAATTGAACTTACCGGTAGCCTTGGTGATGTGATGAAAGAATCGGCAAAAGCTGCAATAACTTATGTGCGTTCAAAAGCAGATGCGCTTGGGATTGACCCGTTATTTTATCAGGGCGTCGATATTCATATACATGTTCCGGAGGGTGCTGTACCAAAAGATGGCCCATCAGCAGGCATTACAATAGCTTGTGCAGTGGTTTCTGCATTGAGTGGTCGCAAGGCATTTTCGAATGTTGCTATGACGGGGGAAATTACACTTCGAGGGCGCGTTTTGCCAATAGGCGGTCTTAAGGAAAAGTCGCTTGCGGCATATAGGGCAGGGGTTAAAGTTGTAATCATTCCTGATGAAAATCGTCGTGACCTCGATGAAATATCGGATACAGTTAAAAATGCGATTGATTTTGTGCCTGTAAAAAGTATGGATGAAGTGCTTGCGATTGCGCTATCCAAAAATAAAAAGTATGGCTTTAAGCTCGAAATGGCACCAAAACAATTAGTAATAGGAAACAATGTCAAAACTGACAATAATATCGAGACCATAAGACAGTGATTTGACGATGCAAGGGGAGGGAAAACATGAACATTCACAACGCTGACATTTCAATTTCGGCGGTTTCACCGGCGCAGTATCCCAAAACAACTGTGCCTGAATTTGCGTTTGCAGGGCGCTCAAATGTGGGCAAATCATCACTTATAAATAAGCTTTTGAACCGCAAATCACTTGCAAGGGTAAGCGCATCACCCGGCAAAACTGCCACAATAAATTTTTATAATGTCGATGATTCTATTTTTCTTGTTGATTTGCCCGGTTATGGATATGCAAGTCGTTCCAAAGCTGAAATAAAGAAATGGGGAGATATGATTGAAACATATCTTAATGGCAGAGAACAGCTATATCAAGTGTTTTTGCTTGTTGACAGCCGTCACAAACCTACAGACCAGGACAAAATGATGCTTAGATGGATACGCGCATGTCAGGAAAATGTTGTTGTAATTGCTACAAAAACTGATAAAATTTCTAAAAAACAACTTGAAGAAAATCTTGAAATGATAAATGAAACTCTAAGTCTTACTGACGATGATTTGCTTGTTCCTTTTTCCACAAAAAATGATGAAGGAAAATTTACAATTTGGGATATTATAAATTTGCTTCGTACAAATGACGGGGAGTATTAGGCTACAGTGATTATATTATGTAAACTATGCTGTAAAAAATAACTACATAAAAGTAAAAAACTTGACTTTATAGACAAAAAACGATAAAATATTTATTGTGAAATTTCTCCCAATTTGGGGAGGAGTTTGTTTTGTGAATCTTTTATGACTTATTATATAATACAAGTTTTGGAGGAAAAAACATGCTTACAAAAGCGCCGCGAGGCACAAGCGATATAATTTCACCTGATAGCAGCAAATGGCAGTATATCGAAGCCAAAGCAAGAGATATATGTCGTCGTTTTGGTTTTGGTGAGGTTCGAACACCTACATTTGAGCATACAGAGCTGTTTTTGCGTGGTGTAGGTGATACAACCGATGTTGTTGAAAAACAAATGTATACATTTGACGATAAAGGTGGTCGAAGCATTACACTCAGACCGGAGGGGACAGCGTCAGCAGCCCGTGCTTATATAGAACATAATCTTGGTGCACAATCATTACCGGTTAAATTGTTCTATACGATACCGTGTTTTCGATATGAAAAACCACAGGCAGGACGATTTCGTGAGTTCCATCAGTTTGGTGTTGAGGTTTTTGGTTCTGATAAACCAAGTGCAGATATAGAAATTATTTCACTTGCAATTATGTACTTGAATGAGCTTGGATTAAGTGATTTAACGCTTAGTATAAATTCGATAGGTTGTCCTCAATGCAGAAAAAAATATAATGATATACTTATAGAATATTTCAAAAAAAATTATGATGAGCTTTGCGACACATGCAAGGGCAGACTCGAACGCAATCCTCTTCGTATTCTTGATTGTAAATCGCCAATATGTGGCGCACTTGCTAAAAATGCACCAAAGCTTATTGATTATATTTGTGATGAATGTGGCGAACATTTTGAAACGGTTAAAGCAGGGCTTGATGCAATGGGGATTTCGTATGTGATTGACCCTGATATTGTACGCGGTCTTGATTATTATACAAAAACAGTTTTTGAAATATCATCAAATGATATCGGTTCACAGTCGGCCGTGTGTGGCGGTGGCAGATATGACGGCTTGATTGAAGAACTTGGCGGTGGAGCTACCCCGGGAATTGGATTTGCACTTGGTATTGAGCGTTTGATTATGGTTATGCAAAACAAAGGCCTTTGTTTTGGAGAGATTGAAGCGCCAAAGTTATTTGTTGCAAGCATTGGTGAAAAAGCTGATATTTATGCTGAAAAACTTGTATATGATTTGCGAAAGACTGGAATTATATGCGAAAAAGACCGTATGGGAAGAAGTCTTAAGGCGCAAATGAAATATGCTGATAAATCAGGCTTTTTGTATACTGTAGTGCTTGGTGATGACGAAATTGATAAGAACGAAGCAACGATTAAAAACATGAACGATGGAGAAACTTGTGTTGTATCACTTGATAAACTTGTTGATTATTTAAAATAAATATTGGAGTTGATTTAGATGGATATCACAATGGATACTTTGCGTGGCATTAAGCGTAGTCATTATTGCGGACAGCTTTCAGAGACAAATGTTGGACAAACTGTTACTGTTATGGGATGGGTTGATGTATATCGCAATTTAGGTTCGCTTATATTTGTAGATTTGCGTGACAGATATGGCAAAATTCAGCTTTCTTTTGATACGGATGTTAATAAGGAACTGTTTGATAAAGCGGCATCACTTAGAAATGAATTTGTTATAGCTGCAGTTGGCGAGGTTGTGTTGCGTAGTGCTCCAAACCCAAAAATCCCAACGGGCACAATTGAAATCAAAGTTAGTGAATTGCGTATTTTGAGCAAATCGGAAACACCTCCGTTTGAAATCAAAGACGAAACAGATGTAAAAGATGAATTGCGTCTAAAATATCGTTATCTTGATTTGCGTCGTCAACCGATGCATAAAAACCTTGTTTTAAGACATAAAATAGCAAAAATTGCACGCGATTTCTATGATGAAAACGGTTTTCTTGAGATAGAAACACCAATTTTAACAAAGAGTACACCTGAAGGTGCGCGTGACTATCTTGTGCCGAGTCGTATTCATAATGGAAAGTTTTATGCGCTTCCGCAGTCGCCACAGCTTTATAAGCAGATTTTGATGTTGTCCGGAATGGACAGATATTTCCAAATTGCTAAATGCTTTCGTGATGAGGATTTGCGCGCTGATAGACAACCGGAGTTTACACAAATTGACCTTGAAATGTCATTTGTAGAGATTGATGATGTAATTGAAGTGAATGAGCGCATGATTGCACGCGTATTTAAAGAGGTTATGGGTATCGATATCCAGACTCCATTTATGCGTATGCCGTATAAGGAGGCTATGGAGCGCTTCGGTTCTGACAAGCCTGATACACGCTTTGCTCTTGAGATTGTAAATATAAGCGATATCGTAAAGGATTGTGGCTTTGGTGTATTTACAGGAGCAATTGCAAACGGTGGCAGTGTGCGCGCAATAAAAATTGATGGCGGCGCAGACAAGCTTAGTCGTAAAGACCTTGATTCACTTGGTGAGTTTGTAAAAATATATCGTGCAAAAGGACTTGCATGGATGGTGCGTGAACAAGATTCTGTTCGTTCACCTATTGCAAAATTCCTTTCTGATGATGAAATAAGCGCTATTTTTGAGAAAATGGACGCTAAAGTAGGGGACACAGTTGTATTTGTTGCCGATAGTGACAAAGTTGTATTTGATTCTTTGGGTGCACTTCGTTGCGAAATTGCACAAAGACTTGATTTGATTGATAAAAATAAGTTTAATTTATTGTGGGTTACAGAGTTTCCGCTACTTGAGTATGATGAGGAAGAGAAGCGTTATGTTGCAATGCATCATCCTTTTACATCGCCAATGGATGAAGACCTTGATTTGCTCGATACTGAACCGGGCAAGGTTCGCGCCAAAGCGTATGACATTATATTAAATGGATGTGAGCTTGGTGGTGGCAGCATTAGAATATTTAACTCTGAATTACAACAAAAAATGTTTGAAATTATTGGACTTGATAAAGAGGAGGCTTGGGCACGCTTTGGCTACTTGCTTGAGGCGTTTAAGTATGGAACACCACCGCATGGTGGTATGGCATATGGCCTTGATAGATTTGTAATGCTTCTGTGTGGGGCAGAGTCAATTCGTGAAGTTATTGCATTTCCAAAAGTTCAAAATGCATCAGAACTTATGACAAACGCTCCTGATGTTGTATATGATAAGCAACTTGGAGAATTAGGAATAAAACTTATTAAAGAAAAAGAATAATTAGTTTTCACAAAAACCCCTTATACTTACTAATAAAATAGGTAGGTATAGGGGGTTTTGCAATAATTCTTGTTATTTTTAAATAAATCTAAATTCGATAAATTGTTCTTTATCTAATTTAGAAGTATATTTTATTGTATTATTTAATCGGATTTAGCAACGGGCTATCTTTTACAGTGACTGCACCCTTTGCAGAATATAATTTTATTTTCAAACAATTTAATTAAAGTGTCAATAAAATCCTTACTATCTACATTTTCGATTTTATGAAATACAATTTTCTTTGGCGCTATATTTATTAGAGCTGTCAATAATAAATCATCACTATTTATTAAAAAATTATTTTCCTTTGCTATATCCTCTAAAAACTGACTCTCTGTAAGCTCTTCAAAATTTTCGTCACATATAAAGTATCGTCCGGAAAAATCTGAACAGATGTGAATAAGCCGATATTTCGCTTTTTGTGTCCGTATAAACTCTTTTATTGTTTTAATAAGATTTTCATGTTCTATCATTATTAAATATTCATCAACGGCCAAATCTACTATATTTTCAAGTTGTTGTTGATACTCTCCTAATCTGAACAAAACAAAACCATCTAAAACGATTGTGTTTACACTCCTATTAGTTAAATATTCATATAGATTATTTTGTATAATATTATTAAATAAAGCTCCGTCAACTAAACGAATGTTCGAAAAAGAATGCTGCGCGATTTTATATATTTGAGCCTTTTCCTTGTTGTTTAAATATCCATAATTTTTGTTTATTATCATGTTTATAAGGTTGTTACTGTATTTATATATAATGTATGCTGCCAATTCATGACATAATTTTTCAAGCATAACATCACAATCCAGCTTAAAACTTATATAATTAACCGATGAGTGCTCCATAAGTCCTATTGAAAGTGTTTTTTCCACGCATTCACATCCTTTTTTGTGCTAATTTTAGTATGTCAAGCGCGAAGTGTATATATTCTAACAAAAATAGGCATATTAAGCGTATGCTATTGGTATTATTGAGCCTATATCTACAGGAAAATCATCTGTCAAGGTGTATACCTTTACACCCTTTCTTGCACAAAAATCAAAGATTTCAACCCAATCAACATGTTTTTCCACATTGCCAGTGATTGCGAGTGTATCATTGCTTATAAGACCTGTTGCGCCACCAATAAAGCCATATTCAAAGCCTTTTAATGCAACAACGCCCTTGCGTATTTTTAAAGCGTCAATGCCATTTTCATATGCTTTTGCATAAATTGAATCATCATCGGTTATAATAGCATTCTCAGCAACGATACAAGTACTGCATTTACTATAACCTTGAGAAACATCAATAAATCTTGCTTTATTTAGGTTTTTGGCAATTGTCTTATCGGTATATTTTTTTTTGTGAAATACAACGCCTGAAACATACGCTATATTATATGCAATGTCATAAGGATATGTACATGTCAACCTTGTTTCGCCTTTAATTAAATTTATGCCTGGTAAAGTAAGCGTGCGTGAATAATATTCATATGCAGATGGTTCGCATACAAAGTCTGCTCCTCCTAAATGACATATGCTCATATCCGGATGGCCACAAACAGCATCATATAATGTATCTATTTTACAACTAAAAAAAACAGTTATGCCTTGTTTTTCTAATGAAGTAATTATTTTTTTGTTTGTCCTGTAATCAACAATAACATAACCAACCTTTCTATCAGGCAGATTAGGAATGGATAAAAATTGCATACACTCTCCCCTTTTAATTTTGTATAAAAAGTCATTTGGTATACATAATATTTATATAGTAAACTAAAACAACTAAAATCACAAAAATTAAAGATTAACATAAAATGATAATATAAATATTGGTGTTTTCGGTCAAAGAAAAAACTTTGACTGTTAAAATACTCCGCAGGAATATAACCCTCCTTAATTCCTGCGGACTTTTTTATATAAAAGAAAAAGTATCCGCGAAAATACGAATACTTTTACAAATTAAAGCTCTTTGATATAATTTTTAACAAGCTCTTCCAAAAGCTCGTCGCGCTCTACGCGATTTATAATGCTTCTTGCGTTGTTATAATTTGTAATATAAGTTGGGTCACCGGATAGAATATACCCCACAATCTGACTTACAGGATTGTATCCCTTAATTTTAAGTGCATTATAGACAGTACATATAATTTCATGTACTTCTTTTGAACGCTCATTTTCCATATTTCCAAATTTCATCGTTTGATTATTAGGCATATCAAATCGCCTCCTTGATTATCTAATATCATTATACAATATAATTATATATAATTCAAGAATAAATTATTAAATATAAATGAATTTTAATATACAAAAGTATGCATTACAATAGCTATAGCTATACCAAGCGCTGCTCCTGCGAAAACTTCAAATGGAGTATGCCCCAAAAGCTCTTTCAATCTCTCGCCTTGAATTTGTATATCTTCGTCCCAATTTTCAACAATCTGATTTAGAATAGCTGCCTGTTTTCCTGCTGCGCGTCTGACGCCGGATGCATCATACATAACTACTAATGCAAGTACAAAGCATATTGCAAATATCGGGCTGTCAAAACCGCTATAAAGCCCTATCATAGTAGCAAGCGAGGTAACAAAAGACGAGTGTGAGCTCGGCATTCCGCCAGAACCGATAAAACGCGAAAAATCAAAGCGTTTTTCAGTAATAAGCACCAAAACAACTTTTATAAGTTGGGCTATAAACCATGATAAAATTGCAGTCCAGAAGACTTGGTTATAATATAATTCATTAAAAAAAGACATAACACTGCTCCCCCAATCTTGTTTTATCCTCCAAAACTCAATTGCTTCTTTCTAATAAATAATCAGTAAAGCAATTTAAAAAACTTGACTTTTTACCAAAAGGAATAAGTGATTTTTTTGCTAACTCAGTGTGTTTTACAAGAAGCTTTTTTGTTTCATCAAGGCCATATAGTGACACATATGTATTTTTATTAAGTTTATCATCGCCACCAACCGGCTTGCCAAGTGTTGCTGTATCACCTTCGACATCGAGAATATCATCTTTAATTTGAAAAGCAATTCCTAAATTTATTGCATATTCTTCAAGAAGTTTTGTCTTTTTATAACTTGCACCGCCCAAAATTGCACCACATACTGCACCGGCTCGAATAAGACCGCCGGTCTTTTTGTCATGCAAATTTTGAAGCTCATCTTTTGTAATTATCTTGTTTTCACTTTGTATGTCAATTACTTGGCCACCAATCATACCATGTATGCCTGCACATTTTGCCATATAAGCTGTGGCTTCAAGAGAAAGCTTTGGCTTAATATGCGAATTTGATAATATAGTTTCAAATGCATAGTTTAAAAGCGCATCACCTGCTAAAATCGCAATAGCTTCGCCATATACAATATGATTAGTTTTTCGCCCACGACGCAAATCAGAATTGTCCATTGCGGGCAAATCATCATGAATAAGTGAGTAAGTATGTATCATTTCAAGAGCACATGCAAAAGGCATAACATCAGATATTTCTTTTCTAAAAAGCTCATATGCAGCCATCATAAGAACAGGTCTTATACGCTTTCCGCCCGCAAATATGCTATACCTCATTGAGTCTATTATTGTCTGAGGCATATCTTTTTTGTCGTCTAAGTATTTATCAAGGTATGTATTTATAGTATCGATTTTACTTTTAAATTCAGCATTAAAATCCATTTTATTATTCATCCTCAACTAAAAAATCACTTTCAACAATTTCCCCGTCTTTTTTCAAGAGCACACTCACTTTTTGCTCTGCTTCATCAAGTAATTTTGTGCATTGTGCAGACAAAACTACACCTCTTTCAAAAAGTTTTAGTGATTCATCAAGAGATATCTCATTTTTTTCGAGATTTTTAACTATCTCCTCAAGTTCCTCTATGTTTTTTTCAAAGTTTATATCGCCTGTTTTTTTTGCTGCAGCCATAGTCCATAGCTCCTCTCAAAAATATTATATAAATTTTGCTTTAGCTTTACCATCTGCAAAAACAAGTTCAAAATCATTTCCTGCCACAGAATCTGCTATAGATTTTATCACTTTTCCGTCATTGTTGCGTGCTATGCTATAACCTCTGCCGAGAACCGCAAGTGGACTAATTGCATCAAGCTTGCCTGCAATAGCCTTTAATGTGTCTGATTTTTTGGCAACAATTAGATTCATATTTCTAACAAGATGCTTTGTAAGGTCATCTACAAAAATCCTTGTATCAGCAAGCTTTGTCTTTGGATTTTTGGGCACAAGGCTGTCGACAACACCCTTTTTTAATTTTATATAATTTAGAACAGTGTAAACTATTCTTGATTTAAGTGAGTTGATTTTATCTATAAGCTCATATGATGATGGAACAATAATTTCTGCTGCTGCAGACGGTGTAGGCGCACGCATGTCAGCGACAAAATCAGCTATTGTAAAGTCAGTTTCGTGACCAACAGCAGATACAATTGGAATATTTGACTGAAAAATCGCACGCGCAGTTGGCTCTTCATTAAAAGCCCACAAATCTTCGATCGAGCCACCACCACGCCCAACAATCATAACATCTACAAGATTTTTATCATTAAAATATTTAATACCCTCACATATATTAGCGCTTGCACCATTTCCTTGCACTAAAGAAGGATATATAATCACTTTGGCAGACGGATATCTACGCGATAACACATTTATTATATCTCGTATGGCTGCACCGGTTGTAGCAGTGATTACACCGATTTTTGACGGATATTTCGGAAGTGGCTTTTTGTATTCATCTCTAAAAAGCCCTTCTGCTTCAAGCTTTGCCTTTAGTTGTTCATATGCAATATGCAAAGAACCAACGCCATCAGGCTGCATCTCTTCGATATACAGCTGGTACGAGCCGTCGCGTTCATAAACAGAAACCCGCCCTCTTGCAAGTACCTTTGTGCCATTTTCCGGCACAAATGAAAGCTTTGATGTGCTTGATTTAAACATAACAGCCTTTAGCACTCCACCCTCATCTTTAAGCGTAAGATAATAATGTCCTGAATAATGAAGCTTTAGGTTTGATATTTCGCCTTTTATCCAAATATTATTAAGAATTGGTGTGTTGTCAAGCATCTGTTTTATAAACTTATTAAGCTGTGATACAGTTGCGGTATAAATCTTATCCTCCACCCTAACACATCTCCTTGCAATGTTTTAAATGTACAGCATCAGTTTTTTATTACACTACTTAATACACCGTTTACAAAAGCGGGCGCTTCGTCAATATCATACTCTTTTGCAAGCTCAACCGCTTCGTTTGCAGATACTTTACTTGGTATATCATCAATAAATAAAATTTCATAAATAGCAAGACGCAATATAGCAAGGCTTACTTTTGACATACGGTCGATTTTCCATCCTTGTTTAAGGTTTTTATCAATCATATCATCCAAAACATTCATTTTATCAAAAACACCGTTTGCGGTGCTAACAATATAGTTATATTGCTTTTTATCAGTTTTTTCCAAACTTGCGTTGTCTTTTTTAAATATATCTACAACTTCGGGATATGAGTCTTTGTGAGCTGTTATCTGAAAAACAAGCTTAAAAGCCTCACATCTTGCCTCTGTTCTGTTCATATGTGACCTCCAAATTTATATAAAGATTACTCTTCTAAAGCCTTGATTTTATTTACACGGGCCGTATGGCGATCCCCTTCAAATGATGCGGATAAAAACGCATCAACTATATCAAGAGCAACCCCTTGTCCCGTTGTACGCTCTCCCATACAAAGAACATTTGCATCATTGTGCATTCTACACATTCTTGCATCGAAACAGCTGTGGCAAAGCGCTGCTCGTATGCCATGCATCTTGTTTGCAGCAATACTTATACCAATACCTGTGCCGCATATCAAAATCGCTCGCTTGGCTTTTCCTTCTGCAACTGCTTGGCACACTTTTTGTGCTATATCGGGATAATCAACAGAATCTTTACTGTAACATCCATAGTCTTCTACTTCTATATTTTTTTTCTTTAAGTGTTCAATAACCTTGCTTTTTAATTCAAAACCGCCGTGGTCGCTTCCGATTATTATCATGTATACTCCTCCAATTGTTAAAGTTATTCTTTATTATGTTTATTTCTTTTCATCATATTCGCGTTCGGCTTGGGATTTTCGAAGATATATCGGTTTCATTTTTTCACAAGACACACCCTCACCATTTTGAAACTTTTTATTTGCAAGCACCGCCACAGATGCTGCACGCTGAAGATTTGAATTTGCAAAGGTAAATTCTGCATTTGCAGCAAGTTTGTCTTCGATTTGCCCTTTAAAGCGCACTACTCCATCCCCTATAAATATTGCAGGCTCACCTTTGGTTTGTATTATCGCTAAAAGCTCATCAATTGAAAGCGCGCATGGTTCAATAATAGTTAACAATTCTTCGTCTTTCCAACGATACACGCCGCCATATACTTGGTCACGGCGCGCGTCTAATATAGGCACAATCATCTTATCGCAACAAGGCAAGTTATACGCCATAGCCTCAAGCGTAGATACGCCAACAACTTGTCTATCGCATGCGTGAGCAAGTCCTTTTATTGTGGCAAGCCCTATTCGAAGACCTGTAAACGAACCCGGACCAACCGATGCGGCAAATGTATCAATCTCACTAATATCAAAATCTATCGAGGCTAATAGTTGATTTATCATTGGCATCAGTGTTTGTGAATGTGTTTTTTTATGGTTTATTGTGTATTCACCAACAATTACATCGTCACTCAAAAGTGCGACAGATGCAACGCCGGACGAAGCATCAAGTGCTAAAATATTCAAGACAAATTTACTCCCTTTCGATACATATTTCCCTATAATCGTCGTTAATATTGGCGTTTTTTGTTATGTTTATATTTATAACACCAGCGGGTAATATATCCTTTATTTTTTCTGACCATTCAATCAAGCACACACCATCACCAAAAAGATATTCATCAATTCCAATATCATACATTTCATCACTAAAATCAATTCGATATACATCAAAATGATAAATTGGCATATCGGCAACATATTCATTTATAAGTGTGAATGTCGGACTACTCGTATATCCATTATATCCAAGCGCTTTTGCAACACCTGATACAAATGCCGTCTTCCCTGCACCAAGGTCCCCGTTTAAGCAAACGATATCTCCGCGCTTTAAAGAAGAAGCAAACTCATGTGCAATTTTAAGTGTTTCTTCTCGATTGTTTGAAATATATTTCATAATTTTATCCCCATATAAACACATTAAAACAAACCAACTATCTCGCCACTTTCAAGAATATCAATACTTTCAGCAGATGGCTTTTTGGGAAGACCGGGCATTGTCATAATGTCGCCTGTTTGAACCACAATAAAGCCTGCACCGGCACTTACTCTAACTTCTGATACATTGATTTTAAAGCCTTCGGGACGACCAAGCAGTTTCGGATTATCTGAAAGTGAATATTGTGTTTTTGCCATACAAATCGGAAGATTTGCATAACCTAAATCTGTGAGTGTTTTTAACTGTTTTTTAGCCTTGGCACTGTAGATTACACCCTCGCCACCATAAATTTGTTTTGTAAGTGTTTGGATTTTATCTTCGATACTCATATCAACACTGTACAATGGTGTATAATCTGCTTGCTTTTTGTCAAGTGTTTCAAGCACCATGTTTGCAAGCTCAATACCACCCTCGCCACCTTTTGCAAATACTTCACTTTTTGCACACAAAACATCAAGCTTTGCGCAAAGATTTTTTACAATATTTATTTCCTCATCTGTATCAGTATCGAACACATTTAGTGCAACAACAACAGGAAGACCAAATTTTTTCATATTTTCAATGTGTTTTTCAAGATTTGCCAAACCTTTTTTTAACGCATCAATATTTTCTTCTTTAAGGTTATCTTTCAATACACCGCCATTATATTTTAGCGCGCGTATTGTGGCTACAATTACTGCCATATCAGGCTTTAAGTCCGCCATACGACATTTTATATCAAGAAATTTTTCAGCGCCCAAATCAGCACCAAAACCTGCCTCTGTAACAACATAATCCCCAAGCTTTAGTGCAAGTTTTGTTGCACGCACACTATTACAACCGTGAGCGATATTTGCAAATGGTCCGCCATGCATCAAACACGGTGTGTTTTCAAGCGTTTGAATAAGATTTGGTTTTATTGCATCTTTTAATAGAAGCGTCATAGCACCATCTGCTTTTAAATCTTTTGCTGTTATTGGCTTTCCCTCATAATTATATGCAACGATAATTTTTCCGAGTCTTTTCTTTAAATCATCGATATCATCAGCCAGACAAAGTATTGCCATAACTTCTGATGCAACAGTAATCATAAATCCGTCCTCGCGCACAAAGCCGTTTGCTTTGCCACCAAGGCCAATAACCGTAGAACGCAACGCTCTGTCATTCATATCCATAACGCGCTTCCACACAATTGTACGAGCATCAATTTCAAGAGTATTTCCTTGATGAATATGATTGTCAAGCATCGCAGCAAGGAGGTTGTTTGCTGCTGTGATAGCGTGCATATCTCCTGTAAAGTGAAGATTTATATCTTCCATAGGAACAACCTGGGCATATCCGCCACCTGCTGCGCCACCCTTTACCCCCATGACGGGACCAAGTGATGGCTCGCGCAGAGCTATTATAGCATTTTTATTAAGCTTTGAAAGCGCTTGTCCAAGACCAACAGTTGTAGTTGTTTTTCCTTCACCTGCAGGCGTAGGATTTATGGCTGTAACTAATATGAGTTTGCCATTTTCGTTATTTTTCACCCTTTTTTCAAGTTCATCCGTAAGCTTGGCTTTATATGGTCCATACATATAAAGTTCATTAGCTTTTATGCCTGCCTTTTTAGCTACATCAGCTATTGGAAGCATATGACATTGTTGTGCTATTTGAATATCTGAAAGCATAATTGGTTGCCCTCCAAAAAATATTTATGTATTTATTATAGTAATTATATGACTTAATAAAACAACAAGATTATACCGGCGCACCGAATATGTTTTTGCTTGTTTTTGATATGGACTGAATATTTGTATTATCAAACCCTAAAGAAAAGTCAAGTTTCATTTGCTGCATCAATTATATCACACCACACAAAAATAGTCAAATTAAGCCTCAAAAATATTCTTGTTTTTCTAAAAAAAAGAAAACACTGATGAGATATATTTCATCAGTGTTTTTTATATTACTAATCGTCTATTGAATTATTTGTAGCCTTCTCAAAGATTGCCTCCACCTCAGCTGAAGGCTTTTTGTCGATAAGTGTTACAACTATCGCTGCAACTGCGCCGAGTATAAATCCTGGAATAATTTCATAAATTCCCGTTACTGCTGTAAGTGTAGCACCATCACAAACAGGTAGCCATAGCCACAACATATCAACTAAAGCACCAACTACAATACCTGCAACAGCACCTTTGTATGTAAAGCGTTTCCAGAAAAGTGATAATAGCACTGCAGGGCCAAACGCAGCACCAAATATACCCCATGCATTTGAAACAAGGTTCATAATAGCCTGAGCTGCACCTCCTTCACTGCTTGCAATAAAGTATGCAATAACCGCAATAACCAAAACAATTAAACGGCTTACCCAAAGCATTTCTTTGTTTGAAGCGTTTTTACGGATGATCGGCTTATATAAATCGCTTGCAAAAGAAGATGCCGCAACCAAAAGCTGAGAGTCTGCTGTTGACATTGATGCTGCAATTATTGCTGCGAGCAGAAGACCTGCGATAAATGCAGGGAATACATCACGAGCAAGTTCTACAAAAATCAGAGACTGCTGACCATTTGCAAGCAAAACTTCTGAAAGGTCTGTACCGTTTGAATACACAAACATTCTTCCAAGGTATGCAATTATAATTGCAGCTGCCAAGGAAAGCACAACCCAAATGATTGCAACCGTAGCTGACTTTTTAACCATTGATGGCTTCTCAATTGCCATAAATCTTACAATAATATGAGGCATACCAAAATAACCAAGTCCCCAACCAAGTCCTGACAAAATGTCTTTCCAACTTGCGTTAAAAAAGTTTGCTACAAACTTAAATTCTTCCCCATTAGGCCCTTGATACACTGTTGCAAGAGCCGCAGGCTCAAGATCTCTTGTAAAGCCCACAACAACAGGTACAATCAAAAGCGCACCAAGCATCAAAAGTCCCTGGAAAAAGTCTGTCCAACAAACTGCTTTAAATCCACCAAGGAAAGTGTATGCCAATACGATTATCGCAAAAATAATCATTGCAGTAGACTTTGAAAGTTCCGGAATAAGCGTTGTAAATACATCCGAACCAGCAACAAATGCTGATGCAACATAAATCGTAAAGCAAACCAGAAATACTATAGCGCAAATAATACTAAGCGTATAGCTTTTTGAAACAAAACGATTTGAAAGGTACTGAGGAAGCGTAATAGCATCCCCTGATGCCTTTGAAAATTTACGAAGCCTCTTTGCCACTAATATCCAGTTTGCTGCTGTACCAATAGCAAGTCCAATACCAATCCATGCCTGACCAAAGCCAAAAGCCAATATGCTTCCAGGCAACCCCATCAAAAGCCACGCGCTCATATCAGAAGCTTGTGCACTCATTGCCGTTACCCATGGTCCCATTGATCTGCCACCCAAAAAATAATCCTTTTCTGTTGCACTTTTTGACTTAAAGAAAAACAAAATGCCTATTGTCACCATTGCAATAAAGTACAACGCAAATGCTAAAATATCCACTCTTTTTCATTCCCCTTTTTTATAAATTTTCATACTGTTTTATAATTATACCATAAAAACAAACAAAATTCAATATTTTATGCAAAAATTATACTATAAAATCAATATATTCGATATCCTTGTTTTTAAAGTATTCTTGTGCTATGCTATTTTGTGTATATGGTTAAATAAAAGGCATTGCTCAAAAGAGCAATGCTTTTTTGTATGCTGTTCATTATTTTTTAGCGAATAATTTTTCTCCCCACTTGCGACCTGTCTTTGTGTCAGCAAGCCCTGCACGCGATGTTTCACGCAAACTTTCATTCATAAGTTCTCCAGCTTGCTTCATTGCTTCGACAGTTTCGTCAAAAGGAATTACACTTTCTATGCCGGCAAGCGACATATCAATAGCCAAAAGTGCCTGAGCTGCACCAAATGCATTGCGCTTTATGCAAGGAGATTCAACTAAACCTGCAACAGGGTCACACACAAGACCCATTATAGCTTTCAGTGTCATCGCAGCAGCATCAAAACTCTGTTTTGCACTTCCGCCACAAAGCCACACGCCCGCAGCAGCAGCCATAGCCGAAGCTGAACCACACTCTGCTTGACATCCATGACACGCACCGGCTATTGAAGCGTGCTCTGCTATAAATCGTCCAACCAACCCTGCTATAAACAGAGCATCTACAACCTTGTTATCATCACAGTTTGTTCTGTTTTGAACAGTAATCAAAACGCCCGGCAAAATGCCACACGACCCTGCAGTAGGTGCTGCCACAATTCTGCCCATAGCAGAATTTATATTTGCTACACCCATCGCAATCGCTGCAGCACGCGTATATTCTTCTTTGGCACTGGTATAAAGTCTGTGCCCTTCTCCACCTGTCATGCCACTTTTTGAAATGATGGGCATATCTACTCCTTTTTGAGCAGATGAACGCATTATATCCCACATTTTTGCCATGTTTTCAACGAGTACATCTTTGCTCATAGCAGAGTTTTCTATTTCAAGTTTCAAAGCAGCCTCAAACAAATCACCGTTGTTAGCTTCAATTGCATTATATATTTGTGATATATTCAACAGTGTTCACCTGCCTATACAAGTTTCTTTATGTTTGATGCTTTAATGATTTCGTCGATTTTCAATACTTTTTCAACAATTTCGTCGCATATCGGATTATCGGTTTCAACTATCATCATCTCTTCACCCGGAATTTTTCTGTAAAGAGCCAAGAAAGCAATATTTACTCCGTATTGAGCAAAAATTGTTGAAACTTTTGAAACAACACCAACAACATCTTTATGAATTGTTATAAGCGTGTCATGTTCGCATGAAAGTCGAATGTCATACCCATCAATTTCCGTTGCACGAATACGACCACCACCAACGGATGCAGCAGTAATTTGTGTATGGGTGCCCTCGCCCCATAATTCAATAACTGCAGTATTTGGCTCATATTTTTCATCAAGCCCTTCTTCCCACACAACACAAATTTCCACACCACGCTCTTTTGCGATTTCGTACGAATTGACAATATTTTCGTCATCTGGTCTATAACCTAAAAGACCGCCAATTAGCGCTGTATCAGTGCCATGTCCTTTGCCTGTATCGGAAAAAGAATTATATAGATGTATTACAGCTTTGTCTATTTTTTTATTAAAAATATTTTGAGCTGCATTACCTATTTTTACTGCGCCTGCAGTATGTGAACTTGATGGTCCAATCATGACCGGGCCAATTATATCAAATATATTCATACTAATCCAACCACTTATCAAGATTTTCGCGTACAAAATCATCATCACTTAGATGTGGATACATCTTATATACGCGTTCGATTTCATCGATTTGTCCAGGAGACACTGTTTCATCAGGATTTAAGCAAAGCATATTTTCATAGATACCCTGCTTTTTAAGAATATAATGAAGGCCGGCTATACATCCTGCAAAATCATTTGCTGTATCAAAGAAAGCAGCATTTGCATCTGTAACTTCATTTGCAAGCTGAAGCATTTCAACGCTAATCGAATCCTTCTTCTTTTCTTTTTTGATTTTCTCAAATATTTCAACGACGCGTTTTGTCCATACGCACCAATGTCCAAGCAAACCGCCCTCAAAGCTCTTCTCATAAGTTTTCCCATCAACTTCAAACTTATACTTTGTAAGAAGATCAATTACAATATTGTCGTCATTTCCTGTATAAAGAGTAATCTCATCACGGCGAGGACTTGTTGCAGCAGCGCGTACTACATCAAGAGTTTGATATCTGTTGAATGGTGCGCTCTTAATTGCAACAACATTATCTATTGCACACAATCTCTTCCAATAATCGAACGAGAACACCTTGCCGCCAACTGACCTTTGAAGATAAAACCCTACTACAGGCATAATTTTTGCAACTTCTTCTGTGCGTTTTATCATCATATCTTCATCATAATCACTAAGACCGCCAGGGCTAAGCAATACGACATCATAACCAAGCTCTTTTGCAAGAGTTGCCTCTTTAACTGCTTGTTCAATCTTGCCACATACACCTGCAACTCTTACAAGTGTTTTGCCTGTCTTTTTTTCATAGTTATCCATTTCTTCGGCAGCGATTTTGAGCACAGGCTCAAAAAGACCGATTTCTGGGTCACGAATTTCAAATTGTGTTGTATGTACAGCAACAGCCAAACCGCCTACACCTGCATCAAGATAATAACGCAAAAGTGCGCGCTCGCGTCTTTCGTCAAGCTTTCTCTCGTTATTTAGTACAAGTGGTGTTGCAGGGATAACTGTTCCCTCTGCTAGTTTTTTTAAAGCAATTTCATGTCTGTTCATGACAATCTTCCTTCCTGTATGTAGTTTGTTATATTAAAACTTACCTTTTTTCTCTTCAAAATGTGTAGGCTTTCCAAGCGAACGACCGCCATCTTTTATCCATTCTGCCTGCCACTCAATAAGCTTGTTAACAGAAACAGTCGGATAACCAAACAAATCGCACATTTTTGAGGAATCGTTTAGAAGCGCTGTGTTCTCTTCTTCACCAACAAATATAGGCTCTATATCAAATAAACGGCCAAACTCCATAGCAGTTTTTCTTGTTGAAATAATTTCAGGGCCTGTAACATTTACAATATTGTACGATGAGTCTGCATGAAGCAAACCACGAATTGCAATTTCATTTGCATCACCCTGCCAAATACAATTATAGCAGCTGTTTAAAAGCGAAATAGGTGTCTTATTGATTACGCTTTGTGCTATATCATACAAAACGCCATAACGCAAATCTACTGCGTAATTTAATCTGTATGCAAAAATCTTTGTTCCGTATGTCTTTGCAGCATACTCAAACATTCTCTCTCTTGCAAGACAGCTCATTGCATATTCACCTGTTGGAAGTGGCTTAATCTGCTCTGTGCAACCGCCACTATGTACAGGTACAAACGGATATATATTACCAGATGAGAATACAACTATATTTGATGTTTTAAAACGCTCTGCAACAAGTGATGGAAGCCATGCATTCATTGCCCATGTCAAATACTCACTACCATCTGTTCCAAATTTGCGACCAGCCATATATATAACATTTTCGCAATCAGGAAGCTTGTCAAGAGCTTTTGGCTCAAGCATATCACACGAAATTGTTTCTACACCATTATCCTTTAAAAGTTGTGTTGCAATCGGGTCGCTAAAACGCGAAACAGCAATAACCTTTTTATCTACGCCGGCAGCTTTGCAAGCGTTTGCTGCAAGTGTGCAAAGCGTTGGCCCCATTTTTCCGCCCGCGCCAAGCACCATAATATCACCCTTTATTTTTTTCATGTCTTCAACAAGTTTGTCAGAAGGTGTTGTTAAAAGCGCATTAAGTTTCTCTTCAGTCCACATCAGTATGCATCTCCTTTATTTTTAATTAAACTAATTCCAAATCAGTATATCATTTTTAGAAGTAATTGTCAATAAAATTGCATATATTTTAAGGCTCAATCCCCTTTTTTAGTTATAGGTTCGTTTTTATCGCTCGCAAGTGGTAAATTCCATCTAAAATAAGCCGAAAAGCACCGTATTATAAATATGGATATAACGCCTGCAACTGCCACCCACCATGCATGTGCTACATAATACAGCAAATATGTAATAAGCGCACCTGCTGTAGAGGCACAGGCATATATGTGCTTTCTAAATATACACGGCATTTCACATGCAAAAATATCACGCAGAACTCCGCCACCTACACCAGTTATTGTACCGACAAAAAGATTCAAAAATAATCCATCAAAACCTGCACGCATAGAATATGTTACACCAAGCACCGTAAAAGCACCCAATCCAATTGAGTCCATAATAAATATTACTGCGTCATACACAGTTTGATTTTTTAAAAAAATCTTTCTTATGCCCGGTATAAATAGTATTATAGCAACACTAATCGCTATAATTGTAAATATTGGGGTTTTAAACATTTCGGGCGGAAAATGACCAAGCGTAATGTCTCTGATATAGCCTCCACCGACTGCGGTCACTATACCAAGAACAATTACTCCAAAAACATCCATCCTTTTCTCTATTGCAAGTATTGCGCCCGATGCAGCAAAAGCAATGGTGCCTATTATGTTTAAAACAAAAATAAACAAATCCATAATTATCTCTTTCCTTTATATTCGTTTGCCTAAGCTTTTGTAGCCTTAACATTATCAAGCAAGCTTTTGCGACGATTTTTTACATCGTCAGACATTGGCTTGATATCCCCTGCTGCAGTAAGCGCCATTTTTGTAAGCAAAGGACCAACAAGTTCATAAATCAATACTGCAAACAATGTAATGTTTCTAATTAGATTTCCTTCTTCTCCAAGTTGCATCGCAGTCATACACATTCCAAGAGCAACACCTGCTTGTGGCAACAGTGTTATGCCTAGATACTTGCATATTGACGGCGAACAATTTGTCGCTTTTGCACTTGCGTATGTGCCAAAATATTTTCCAAGCGAACGAGAAATGATATATACTACTCCAATAATTACAATAGCCAAATCTGTAAATACATTCATTTGCAAGTCTGCACCGCTTATAACAAAGAAAATAGCGAATAATGGTGATGTCCATTTATCAGCAGCAGTCATTAAATTTTCAGATAGCGGACAAATGTTACAAAATACCGCGCCGAGCATCATACATGTAAGCAATGGCGAAAAGCTTATATGAACAGGTCCAAGATTAAACTTGAGCATTGAAAGTGCAGCCGATAATATTACAACACCAATCGTAAGGTTTAAGCGGTTTGTATTCGAGTTAAACAGTTTTTCCAATTGAGTAAGAACCCAACCAAGAATTGCGCCCAATGAAAGCGAAAACACAATTTCAAGCAAAGGATTTACAAGAATTGAAAGCATATCTACTGTGCCGCTCGACAATGTTCTTGCAATACCAAACGATATAGCAAAAACAAATAAACCAACAGCGTCATCAAGTGCAACGATTGGTAGCAATAGTTTTGTCAACGGGCCATCAGCCTTGTACTGACGAACAACCATCAATGTTGCTGCCGGAGCGGTTGCCGTTGCGATTGCACCAAGAGTAATTACCTGCGAAATTGTAAATTTATCAGGTATTAACAAATGCACACCATAAAGAGCCAAATCAACCAACAAAGTTGCAGCAAGTGCTTGGAAAACACCAATAACCAAAGCTTGTTTTCCGGTTTTTTTGAGTTCTTCCAGTTTAAATTCACTTCCAATCGAAAATGCAATAAAACCAAGAGCAATATCAGAAGCCATGGACAGTTTTCCAACCTCTTCAAGAGTGTGAAAACCTATTCCCTGCAACCCAAGAGCGCCCAAACAATATGGACCTATAAGTACACCAGCAATAAGATATGAAGTTACCGATGGTAATTTAAAAATCTTAAATACTCTTGTCATAAGCAATCCTGCCAATAATGCCACAGAAATTGATAATATTCCGTTCATAAAAAAACACACCGCTTTCGTCAAAATTTTTGTCAGATAATATTATATACTAATACTGTAAATGCGTCAATATATTATAAATTATTTAAATCAACAGACAATCTAAATCCCCGAATTTATCTTCGGGGATTTGGTATAATGTTTTATTTTCTTGCAACACCTGTTTTTCTTGCTGCTTTTGCCACTGCATCAGCAACAACTTTGCCTACTCTTTGGTCAAATGCTTTTGGCAATATGTATTCCGAATTTAGCTCCTCATCAGAAACAAGTTCCGCAATCGCATAAGATGCAGCCATTTTCATTTCTTCGTTAATATCGGAAGCCCTCACATCAAGTGCGCCCCTGAATATGCCCGGAAAGGCCAACACATTGTTTATCTGATTTGGGAAATCCGAACGACCTGTTCCAACAACCTTTGCGCCTGCTTTTAATGCTATATCCGGCAAAATCTCCGGCATCGGATTTGCCATAGGAAATACAATTGGATCAGATGCCATTGATTTAATATTTTCTTCTGATACAACATTTGGTGCAGAAACACCAACAAATACATCTGCACCGCAAAGCGCATCAGATAATGTACCACGAATTTTCTCAGGATTTGTTATTTTACTCATTTTAGCATGTGAATCGCTAAGATTGTCCATGCCTTCGCAAATAATGCCAAATTTGTCGCAAAGGATAAGGTTTTTCACACCCAATCTTAAAAGATGATTTGCAATTGCTATGCCGGCACTGCCTGCACCGTTGATTACAAGTTTTATTTCGTCTATTTTTTTATTTACAACCTTTAGCGCATTAAGAAGTGCTGATGCAACTACTATTGCTGTTCCGTGTTGGTCATCATGGAATACAGGTATATCGCATATTTCCTTCAGTCGTCTTTCCACTTCGAAACATCTTGGTGCAGCGATATCTTCAAGGTTTATGCCACCAAAGCTGCCCGAAATGTTATATATAGTTTTAACAAGCTCATCAACATCCTGCGTTTTTATGCAAAGCGGAAAAGCGTCTACATCGGCAAATTCCTTAAATAAAACACATTTGCCTTCCATAACCGGCATGCCTGCTTCTGGTCCAATATCTCCCAATCCTAAAACGGCCGAGCCATCAGTAATCACAGCTACTAAATTCCACCTTCTTGTAAGCTCGTACGATTTATCAATATCATCCTTTATTATAAGACACGGCTCTGCTACTCCGGGTGTATATGCAGTTGCCAAATCATTACTATTTTCAACTTTTGCGCGCGCAACAACCTCTATTTTGCCTTTCCAGTCATAATGTTTGTTTAAAGCAAGCGCTTTAATATCCAACAAAGTCATCCCCCTGTTTGTATAAAAATATCATTATTGTAATTATATCACAGCAAATTTGTTTTGTCTATTGAATTTGCAAAATATACAAATGGATTTTACTGTTTTATCGGTTAAGTTGATATTTACGCATGCTCAAACAATCCATCTTGGTTACAGTAATAGTATATTTTTACCACCATGCATTTTAGGAAACCTTGTTTCTCCGTTTTGAAACTGTATAAAGAAAATTATATATTGAAAATATAAGCTTTACTATTTTTTAGTATAACATAATAAAAAGAAACGACAGTTTCTTGTCGAAAACTATCGTTTCTTTTGTCAAAGCAGAACCATAGAGATATTTTATAAATCCTTTCCCATATTGCAAGTGTATAAGAACTCAATTTTATCTCCGTTTTTTAGTTTGTATTGTGAACATCCAACTGACAAGATTTCGCCATTTACACGATATATCCACCCCGAAAGTTCCCCTGCGTCAAATTCATATAGATTGCCTATTCCCTCTATATAAGCACTGTCATACATGGGATTTTGGGTGAATTCAAAATGTATAGTACGATTTATTAGTTCTCTTTTCAAAACATCAAAAGCACTTTCGCCTTCTGAAAACTCAATCTCAATTTCAGGTAAAATCGAGCCGCTTTCAGGAATTAAATGTATTTTTTCGGGAGCTATACTATCCATATTATCTAAAAGTGTATTACATCTTACTGCAAGAGAACAAGAAAGCGCATTCTTTTCAATCGCTTCTTCCTGAATTTTCACCTTTGCGTCTGGTTCCAATATTTCCAAAGAAGCTGTATTGGCAGGTGTTATACTCTCTTCTGTCTCAGTTTCTGCATAGTCTACAGTCTTCTCTGAGACATCTTCAAAAACAGGTTCATTTACATACTCTTCCAATCCTGATTTTTGTTGATTGGAATAATAAAAATTCATTGCCAGAACTATGGCGGTTATCCCTATTACAACAAAAGCGCCCCTGAACTTTTTTATAAAATTCATATCAGCTTCGCCTTTCCCAGCATTTTATACAGCATAACTGCAATATCCTCTCTTGTTACATTCTTTTTGGGATTGACAGTATTTGCATCATTATCCAAAATCCCGTCATTGACGCAATATTCCAGAGAATACACAGCCCACTCGGATATATGGTCAATATTTTCAATACTTTCTGTCTTATGTTCAATATCGGTTTTAATACCGCCAAGCTTTGCGGCTCGCTCTACCATTACAGCGGCCTCTTCAAGCGTAATTACGCCTTGCGGATTGAACTCGTTTTGTGAAATTCCCTTTACAATGCCGTAGTGATATGCAGTTTTGATAAATTGAGCATGCCACTCATCATCCTTTACATCCGTAAACTCAATTCCGTCCTTTTGTGGAAGTCCTAAGGCGTTTACTACTATTGTAGCAAATTCTGCTCTTGTCATTGTCGCATAAGGGTCATAGCTTTCATCTGTTTTTCCGTTTATTATGCCCCTTTGCGCGAGAGCTTCAATTTCAGATTTCCCTTCGCAATCGGCGATGTCGGCAAAGGTTTTTCCTTTACTTATAACCGGTTTATATGTAATATCCTGATTCTTACCGTCAAGACCAAATTTTGGTTGAGCATCTTCCTCTTTTTCCGGCTTTTTAACATACGAACCCCCGCCGCCGCCACCACCTGGTGAAACTATTCTTTGGTTAACTGTGATTTTACATACTGCAGGAACGATATTTTTTGCATCTGTATATGCTACTGCGTAGTATATGCCCGGCTGAAGCATTGAAGTATCAATTACCGCTTTTCCCTCTGCATCTGTAGTAAGGGCTTCAACAGAAGTACCCAAAAGCATAACCTTTGCACCTGCATAAGGAGATGAAACCTGATTCCAGTTTTCGTCATATCCAAGGGCGTTTAATGTTAGTGTAACTAAAGCTCCTTGATTTGCTGATGTTGTATTTTCACCAAAGTATGAATAAGAGTCGCTCCAGAACATTGTGTCATAATAATTGAATGCAGTAAGATAATCACCGGCACTTATAGCATCATTAAGGCTCCAGCAACTTGCATTGTTTAAGTAATAACCGGAAGTCGCCGAAACTTCGGGTGTACCCTTGCCCCAAAGAATTGCAAGGGACAAACCGGAGTCACCGACAAAAGTGCTGTAACCAGCTTCTGCACCGCCATCGTATAGCGCTTCGTGCGTTGCATATAAAGCCTCGTCAACGGTAATTGTGCCATTTCGATCACGGTCAGAAACTGTCACCTTTGCCTGTGCAACATATCTTCCGTTTTTGTCAGTAACAATATTACCATCATCCACAATTGTTACAAACACATCAACAGGCTCTGCTTCATTTTCTTCAGGAGCCGGGTCCTGTGTGCCCGTCTGGTCATTATAGATCTCTCCATCTGTGCCAAAATCCCAGTACGAAACACTATCCTTGTGAATCTTTCTGTAAGCATCGTATGCCTGCATAACCTGATATGTTGCAAGTGTATTAACAGAATCTCCAAAAAGATAGCCGTTTCCGTCGGTGTTACGGTATCTTTCAAGAGAAGTAATAATATTTTCCTGTTCACCAGTACCAAATCCGTTAGCAGGGTTAGTTGCGTCAATACCAAGAGCGGAAATAGCCAACAGAACTTGTGCAGTGGTGTTTGGATTGTCATCATAATTCCAATCCTCAGAAATAGTGCCTGTAAGGAAGAGAACGGCTTTATCAATGGCTTCAGCTACATCCGGTTCACTTCTATATGGAGCAAGCGCCTGTACACATATTGCAGTCATATCAGTATCTGTAGTTTCAGTATCAAACAGCCCAAATCCGCCACTTTCTGTCTGGAATGTCAAAAGCTTATCAATAATATCATTTTTACTCCACGTAGCATCTTGCGGAATTTCTGCGTTTGATGCGTAAATTGCTAAAAGTGAATATGCAAGTTCATTTGTTGCACTTTCAAGCCTTTCACTATTGCAAATAAGATTGATTAAATTAACGCCTTCAATATCTGTAACATCTTTATCCAGAACGGTAAAAGCAAGTACTGCTTTTGCCGCATCTGTAGGCTTGACATTTGTATCCCATCCTTTAACTGTTTCTGTTAAAGCAAGGGTGTATTCTTCAAGTATGGAAGAAGCAATAGCTTTCTTGCTTCGAAGCAAGGTGATAATAGCCCAATCCGAGCCAAATCCAACACCTGAATCATTATGTATTTCTGTTAGTTTTTCGCAAAGGTACGCTTCTGCACTTCCGATACCCTCGCTTATGACATCATAGATGTCGTTTTCTTCAGTCGGTTGACTGTTTGCGAGCGATACTGTTGATGCAGCAATTATCATAATTACCGACAACAGTAGACAAAGTAGTTTTTTAAATTTCATTTTGGTAACCCCTTTCTTTTTTTGCCGGGCAAATAAAAAAAGCCGCAGCAATTTTTATGTAAAAAATTACCACAGCTGTGTTTTCCTGTGTGTATCACAATTTGCACCAAAAATAACGCTCCAAGAATTTTTGGATGCAAAAACGTTATTCCTATGCTTTTAAGGCACGGACGGAATAACATCAAAGCAGGTCTTGTGACTCGCATCATATAGACTATATAGTCTGCATTTTCATACCCTACCTTCTCAGTTTCCCAATGGCTATCTTTCAATAACGGATATAAAAACTTCGACGCATACACCGACAGTTATCGTCCAGGATTCACACCTGATTCCCTTTTCACCAACCATACCTAATCGGTATAGCCGACACTTTGTGTGAATTATTAAATTTTACTTTATTATTTTATCATAGTATCTCTTTAAAGTCAATAATAAACAACAACCCTATATAACAGAAAGACACATAGAATGTGAAAAAAGCACTTGCATTGCAAGTGCTTTTTTTTGGTGGGAGTTACAGGGCTCGAACCTGTGACCCTCTGCTTGTAAGGCAGATGCTCTCCCAGCTGAGCTAAACTCCCAAAAAGTGGTGACCCATAAGGGAATCGAACCCTTGATTCCGGCGTGAGAGGCCGACGTCTTAACCGCTTGACCAATGGGCCGCAACTGGTAGCGGCGAGTGGACTTGAACCACCGACCTAACGGGTATGAACCGTTTGCTCTAGCCAACTGAGCTACACCGCCATATACTACCACTTACTGCATATTGTTGTTGTCGTTTTTTTACGACGAGACTTAGTATACTATAAAAAGTGCGCATTGTCAAGTATAATTTAGAAAAATTTTAAACTTTTTCCCAAATAAAGTTTTGCCGTAACAAGCAAATAATTAAATAAATACCTGTTACGGCAAAAAGCACACAATATTATTTTATACCAATATCTTTGCGATAATGCGCATCTTTAAAGTTGATTTTTGCAACAGCATTATATGCATCTTTTATCGCTGCATCAAGATTATCACTTGCTGCAGTCACACCAATAACGCGTCCGCCCGATGTTATAACATCACCCGCATCATCAATCTTCGTTCCTGCGTGAAAAACCGTGATATTATCTTCTTTGCACGCTTCATCTATGCCGGTTATCTTATAACCTTTTTCATATTTTTGTGGATACCCACCTGATGCCATTACAACACAAACTGCGGCATTGTCATACCATTCAATATCAATCTCATCAAGTTTCTCATCAACAATTGCCAATAAAATTTTTGCAAAATCGGTCTTTAAACGAGGAAGCACAACCTGTGTTTCAGGGTCACCAAAACGACAATTATACTCAATTACTCTTATGCCATTTTGTGTAAGCATAAGTCCAAAGTATAACACACCCTTAAAGGTTCTTCCCTCTTTGTTCATAGCTTCCATGGTTGGCACAAAAACTTCGTTCATGCATATATCTGCAAGCTCCGGTGTATATATGCGGCTTGGAGAAAAAGTTCCCATTCCACCAGTGTTTAGACCTTTGTCGCCATCATATGCACGCTTGTGGTCTTGGGCTGATACCATTGGCTTTATTGTTTTGCCGTCCGTAAATGCAAGCACAGAAATTTCAGGGCCTGATAAAAATTCCTCAATAACAATCCTATTTCCTGCATCGCCAAACTGTTTATTATCCATCATGTCACAAACTGCTTTTTTTGCTTCGTCATGTGTCTGGGCAATGATTACTCCTTTGCCAAGTGCGAGGCCTTCTGCTTTTATAACAATAGGACAAGTTTTGTCTTTTATATACTCAATTGCTTCTGTGCTATTTGTAAAAACCTCATACTCTGCAGTCGGGATTTTATATTTTTTCATAAGTTCTTTAGAAAAAACCTTGCTTCCTTCTATAATTGCTGCATTTTTGCGCGGTCCAAAAGCTTTGAGCCCCTTTGCCTCAAGAGCATCAACCATACCAAGCACAAGTGGGTCATCAGGCGCTACAAATGTAAGGTCAATGCTGTTTTCGGTTGCGAATTTTACAATGCCATCAATATCAGTGGCACTAATCGGCACACATTTAGCAATTTTTGCGATACCGCCATTACCAGGGGCAACATATAATTCATCTACAAGTGGTGACTGTGCAAGCTTCCACGCTATTGTGTGTTCGCGTCCGCCACCGCCAACTATCAAAACTTTCATTTTACTCTCACTCCTGTATCAATGATGGAATAATCTCATTTTTGTAAATGCCATAGCTATACCATACTTATTGCATGTATCTATAACATTATCATCTCGTATTGAACCGCCCGGTTGTGCAATATATTTTACACCACTGCGCTTTGCGCGCTCAACATTGTCGCCGAACGGGAAAAATGCATCACTTCCAAGCGCCACATCACTCATTGTATCAAGCCATTCGCGCTTTTCTTCGCGTGTAAACACTTCCGGTTTTTGTGTAAAAAAGTTCTCCCACATACCATCAGCTAACACATCCATATAATCATCAGAAATATATACATCAATCGTATTATCTCTGTCTGCACGCCTTATGTCAGCCTTGAAAGGCAATTCAAGCACCTTAGGATTTTGACGAAGATACCAATTATCTGCCTTGTTGCCGGCGAGCCTCGTACAATGCACACGGCTCTGTTGGCCTGCTCCAATACCGATTGCTTGTCCGTCTTTGACATAACAAACAGAATTTGATTGAGTATATTTTAGCGTAATAAGCGATATGATTAGGTCGCGCTTTGCTGTGTCAGAAATTTCTTTATTATCAGTAACAATTTCGTTTAAAAGTTCTTCGTTTATAATAAAATTATTGCGTCCTTGTTCAAATGTAATACCAAACACATCTTTGTGCTCAACAGGCGCAGGAACATAATCAGGGTCAATTTTTATAACATTATATGTACCCTTGCGTTTTTCTTTTAAAATTTTAAGAGCTTCGTCGCTATATGAAGGCGCAATTACACCATCAGATACCTCGCGTTTTATAAGAAGTGCAGTTTCTTTGTCACATTCATCAGAAAGCGCAATAAAATCACCATAAGATGACATTCTGTCTGCACCTCTGGCGCGTGCATATGCATTTGCCATAGGCGAAAGCTCTAAATCATCAACGAAATATATCTTTTTTAAAACATCGCTCATAGGTGCATATACGGCTGCACCTGCAGGACTTACATGTTTGAATGATGCAGCTGCACACACGCCTGTTGCTTCTTTAAGCTCACAAACAAGCTGCCAGCTGTTAAATGCATCAAGAAAGTTTATATATCCCGGTCTGCCGTTTAAAACCTCAATCGGCAATTCGCTTCCGTCTTTCATAAATATTTTAGATGGTTTTTGATTCGGGTTACAACCATATTTTAGTTCCATTTCTTTTGCCAACGCGATAACCTCCTAAATTTTTATTGATTTTTATTTATAATTCTTGTTTCGTATGTGCCACTTTTTACATCGATAAAGCGCACAAATAGTGAAACCTTATTATCATCATTAAGATTTTCCCATATAGCGTTTGTAAATTCGTCAATATTTCCTTCGATACAAATTTTTTCGGGTTCACCTTCAAACGATGGAATAGGCTCGCCGTCACACTTATATGTGTGAATAAAATGACCCTCGCCCGCTTTAGGATTTGTATATTCATAAAAATATCTGCGGCATGTACTCCCATCACCTTCAGCACTTTTTAGGATTGAAAGCTTATAATCAAAACCACACACAACGCCCGATATTCTCGGTGTAAAGTTTGGCGCATCAGGCTCAAATTCGCGTGTTCTAAGTGCATCAGCAAAGCTTTTTTCGGCCTTTATGTAGTCAAAAACCGTGTCCGTTTGGTCACCGTTTGTAACGATTGTTTTATTGTCTATAACGCGCACAGGCGAATATATTATAAGTGAAGGGTCAACCATCTTGCTTTCATCAAACGCCTTTGTTTTAATACCCTCGCCATCAACAACAAACACTCTGTTGCGACTGTTTTCACTTCTTCCCATTATAAAGTATGCAATTACTGCCTTATCATCTGTGCTTTTTCCAATTATAATTCCTCTACCCGGATATGTATTCTCACGAAGTTCTTTTTTTATGTCAGTCATTTGCTTTATCCTCCTTCAAAGATGCGCACACCATTTCAACCGCTTGTGGAAGTATAATCCATTCCGCCTCTTCCATTACGCGCTTTTGTAGTGTTTCAGCCGTATCGTCATCATTTATATAAACGGCTTTTTGAATAATTATTTTACCGCCATCAGGTATTTCATTTACAAAATGAACGGTTGCACCCGTAACTTTTACACCATATTCAATTGCTTTTTCGTGCACCTTTAAGCCATAATACCCTGCACCGCAAAAGCTTGGTATAAGTGATGGATGAATATTTAAAATTCTATCCTTGTATGCTTTCAAAAGATTTTCCCCTACAATTGCAAGAAAACCAGCCATCACTATGATATCAACACCTTTTGATATCATATAATCCGCAATTGCTTTATCAAAATCAGAGGCACAGTTATAATCGCTCTTTTTGATGACGCAACTTTCTATTCCGGCATTTTTGGCACGCGTAAGTGCATATGCATCGGATTTGTTGGATACAACGCAAACAATTTCTCCGCTTTTTATGGTACCGACTTTTTGTGCATCAATAAGTGCCTGAAGATTTGTGCCACCGCCCGAAACCAATACACCGATTTTAATCATATTGTTCTCCATTCTGTTAAAATTTCAGAGCGCATAATACTATTCAAAAACAACTTCGTTTTCGCCCTTTTCAACTCTACCGATTATGCTTGCCTTTTCGCCGTGACTTTCAAGTATTTCTATAACTTTATCTGCCTCGTTTTTATCAACAGCAAGCACCATACCAATACCCATATTAAATGTGTTATACATTTCTTTTTCAGGAAGATTTCCTGCACGCTGAAGCAAATCAAATATCGGTAAAATATCCCATGTGCCCTTGTTTATTACAGCACACAAACCATCCGAAAGCATACGCGGAATATTTTCAATAAAGCCACCGCCTGTAATGTGCGAAATCGCCTTGATTTCACATTTGCTTATAACATCCAATACAGGTTTTACATATATTTTTGTTGGCGCAAGAAGCGTTTCTCCAAGGGTTTTTCCACCAAGCGAATCAATTTTTTCTTTAAGGTGTGCATTATCCTCTTCTTTGCCTGTTATGTTAAATAGTTTACGAACAAGTGAAAAACCATTTGAATGAACACCGGATGAAGCTATACCAATAAGCACATCCCCTTCTTTAAGCTTGCTACCGTCGATAATCTCATCTTTTTCAACAATTCCAACTGCAAAGCCTGCCAAATCATATTCATCAACAGGGTAAAATCCTGGCATTTCTGCTGTTTCACCACCAAGCAAAGCACATCCAGTTTCTACACATCCGTCTGCAATTCCTTTTACTAAATCTGCAGCAACATCTGAATCTAATTTTCCACAAGCAACGTAATCTAAGAAAAATAATGGTTGAACACCAGAACAAAGAATATCGTTTACGCTCATTGCAACACAGTCAATTCCAACTGTATCGTATTTTTTCATTTGGAATGCAATGTCTAATTTTGTTCCAACGCCATCAGTTCCATTTACCATAACAGGATTTTTTACACC
>JAZUQZ010000020.1:0-2613 GCA_045626925.1 Candidatus Aphodoplasma sp.
ATTTTTTCCTTGTGCTCATAAGCGACGGATATTAGTATATCATCTTATTTTACCTTTGTCAACACTTTTTTTAATTTTTTTTGCCTTTTTTTCTTTTCTCCCCTACTTTTTTCTTCCTATTTTATATATGGGGTGTATTGCAAAAAATACGGGCAACTCTTTCGAGTTGCCCGTATTTTTTATTTGCTTTAGTTTTGAGTTTTTCTCTTTTCCAAAAGATTTTCAATTCTCGTAACAGGCATAAGAAGCTGGCTCAATGTCTCATCATGATTTAATGTATTGATCAAAATTGAGATGTATTTTGACATATCCACATTATAATACCACTCACGCGACTGCAATTCCGGCATACGATAAATCAAATTTGTCGTAAACACCTTTGTAATCTCGCCATTTTTATACGCTTCATCAAACTTCTCAAGGCCATTGCAGAAAAGGCCAAACGCTGTAAATATAAATATTCTCTTCGCACCCTGCGCCTTCAACTTCTTTGCAATATCAAGCACAGACTCACCACTCGAAATCATATCATCAACAATCATGACATCCTTACCCTTGACATCTCTGCCAAGATATTCATGCGCTTCGATAGGATTTTTGCCATCGACGATAACCGAGTAATTTCTTCTTTTATAAAACATACCAAGGTCAATTTTCAACACCGACGAATAGTACATACATCTCGACATACCACCTTCATCAGGCGATATAACAATCGTATCATCTTTGTCAAACGAAATATCCGGCACAGCTCTTGTCAAAGCCTTTATCATTTGATATGTTGTCTGAACATCGTCAAAACCGTGCAAAGGAATAGCATTTTGAACTCTTGCATCATGCGCATCAAATGTAAGAATGTTAGATACACCCATATTTACTAACTCTTGCAAAGCCAACGCACAGTCAAGTGACTCTCTCGAGGTTCTTCTGTGCTGTCTGCCTTCATATAGCATCGGCATAATAACAGTAATTCTTCTCGCCTTACCACTTGCAGCCGAAATAACTCTCTTTAAATCTTGATAATGGTCATCAGGACTCATATGATTCTCCTGACCATACATTTTATATGTAACTCCATGATTAAACATATCACAAATAATAAACACATCGTGTCCTCTAACGGTCTCGCTGATTACACCTTTGGCCTCTCCTGTACCAAAACGCGGACACTTTATATGTGCGATATATGTTTCTGTATCGTCATAATCTTTTCTAAACCGTGTAAGATAATAGTCAATCCTGTCTGTGATTTCCTCACAGCCTTTCATGCCAATAATCGTCAACTTTCCGTATGTTTCATTGCTTCCCACTGGATAATTCCCCCTTACAGTTTTCGTCAAGTATATTTATATCACAAATTACGACATTTTTCAAGGTATAGAATACATTTTTTCATTTTTATTTTAAAATTATTATATTTTCCTGAATCTATAATATAACCAATAAAAAATAGTTACCCTATAGTCACTATTTCTCATTTTTATGTTATGATACATCTATAACCTCTATATCAAGCGCTCGAAGCTGTTCAAGCACCGGTGACATATCATCCTTTTTATTCGTTACTATCTTATCTATTGCCATTATTGAATCAACCTCAGCAAACGCTACGCGGTCAATTTTACTAAAATCTGCAGCTACAACAGTCTGCTTTGCATTTTTTATCATCTTTTTACAAAGCTCTGCCTCTTCGTGATAAAATGTAGTAATACCCTTTTCAACATCAACACCATCAACCGAAAGAACTAAAACATCCGCTGTATATCTGTCCAATTCGCGCAGTGCCGACAAACCATAAGTAAACTGATAGGACGCGTCGACATTCCCCCCAAGAAGAAGAATCTTTAAATTAGGTTTTTTCGACCCTTCAAGAGCAAGTGCAATAGAATTTGTTACGATTGTAACCACCTTGTCCCCAAGCTCTCTCATAACAAATAACGGCGTAGTACCTGCATTCATCATTATAGTGTCATTATTATGAATCATAGACGAAATCGCCCTGGCAATAGCTTTCTTTTCTGGTGCATTAGTATTAGACCTTTGTACAAAACTCATATCATAATATGATTTATAGCTTGTAATAGCGCCGCCGTGCACACGGGTAAGAAGCCCCTTTTTCTCCAATTCTGCCAAATCGCTTCTTATGACAACTCCTGTAACGCCAAACTGTTCACTCAAGTTATTAACTTTTACACGGCCACTCTCATTAAGAAGCTCTATAATAGCATTTCTTCTTTCCGCTACTGTTAAGTGAGACATATTTGCCCCTCCAATTTATATTTTCTTATATCATATCATACAAAACAAATTGTGTCAAACGCACATGAGTTTGAAAACAAGCAATAATAAATACCACCCGCATAGCGGGTGGTATTTCATTTTCGGGCATAGCCCTACACTCTACTGGCTACGCACAAGTGCGTCTTTTATTGGCCTGCCAGCCATGCAATTCCATTTTGTGTGTGCTAAACCATTTGTGTCTATGGTTTCTTTTTTCATAGATTAAATCCTCCTATGTGTTTTTTCTCGACTGGCAGGTCGTTTTTATTATAACACATAGGAGGATTTTGCTCATCGGTTAACCTCTATTGAACCACGCGACTATCGCGTGGT
>JAZUQZ010000021.1:0-28353 GCA_045626925.1 Candidatus Aphodoplasma sp.
TTATGGAGATGACCTAACTCAATACGATGATGCCTATTGGAAAACAAATGCAGATGCTTGTACTGATTTAAATATTCCATTTGGTGCATATCTATATTCTTATGCAAGCAGTATTGAAGAGGCTAAAAGTGAAGCTGCTCATGCGATAAGGTTATTGGAAGGATATGATCTTGATTATCCAATCTACCTTGATTTAGAAGATAATAAAACCGTTGCAACTTGTTCAAACGACCTTATCGGACAAATGGCTAAGATATTTTGTGATGCTCTTCAAGAAGAAGGTTACGAGGTTGGAATTTACGCCAACAAGAATTGGTGGGATAATAAACTTACATCCGAAGTGTTTCTAAATTCCTCTTGGTACAAATGGGTTGCACAATATAATTCATATTGCACCTATGACGGAAGTTATACAATGTGGCAGGCTACCAGTAGTGGTTCTGTCCCCGGGATTAGTGGAAATGTTGATATCAACTTCTGGTTTGATGATATAACAGTCATTCCACCAACAGATGATGATACTACGGATTACTCTTTCCCGAATACATATGAAAATACGGGTATCTACGAAAACGATATAGTTGGTGTGGCTGAAACACAATTAGGCTATATGGAATTAACTAATAAAACCGGAACACCTGTAATAGATTCAGAAATCCCGTATTATACAAAGTATGGAGAAAAATATGGAAATTCCAATGGACATTGGTGTGCTTTCTTTGTTCTTTGGTGTGCAGATCAAGCCAATATTCCAACATCTATTATATGCAAATCTTCATCTTGTGGAAATTGTCACAACTTTACAGAATGGTTTAAATCAAATCACCGGTGGAAAGACAATTCATATATACCACAAAAAGGAGATATTGTCTTCTTTGACTGGGAAACAGATGGACGAGCTAACCATGTAGGTATAGTAACCTCGGCAGATGAAAACTATGTATATACCATTGAAGGTAACACAGGCGGAGAAAATGGTTATATGGTAATGCGTAGAGAGCGCAATGAAAATATATATGGATTTGGAGTGCCTGATTATGATTTGCGGAGTAAAATAAATGGTTATGCAAGTTCAAGGAACACCGCATATATGTTGCCGAATTCAAACTCGTCAACCGTGTGGGAAATATGGCAGAATGATGAATTACAAGTGTTGTGTAGAGATGGAGATTATTATTTGGTACTGTATCCATATGTTTACACAGGCAAATTTGTAGTTGCTTATGTCCCCGTGAGTTCAGTTAATATAAATGGTTCTGTTGTAGAAGCAGATGATTACTATTCCATAAATACACAAGGCTTTGCAAAGGAAATGACAACAATATACCATAATCCTTCAACAGATGACTTAATGGGTAGCACTTCAAATTATAAAGTACGTGCAACATTAGACCAATATGATACGGTTGCGGTATTGTTTGAAGATTCAGATTTTTATTTTATTAGAACAGATGAAATAAGCGGTTATGTTCTAAAAAGTGATATTGTCTTAACGACCAATCAAGAATACGTTTTAGGTGATGTAAACGGGGATTCTAAAATAGATTCGGCGGATGCCGGACTTATTCTAAGATATGATGCCGGTATTATCAATTTAGTTCAAGCTCAAATTGATATTTCAGATATAAACAAAGATGGCAAAGTAGATTCAGCAGATGCAGGGCTAATTTTAAGATACGATGCCGGAATAATACAAAAATTTAATTAAGAAAGGGTAAAGCTATGAAAAAAAGAGTTTTAAGTTTATTGCTGGTATTAGTAATGATGGTATCACTTCTTGCTACTACCACAATTACCGTATCAGCAGCAACAATAACCGAGGCAAGCTTTGCATCAAAAATTGCCGAACTGCAAAATACCTTTATAGACGGTCAGTATTGGAACAAATACAGTTCCTCTGATTATAGTCGCACAGGAACTGTTAAATGTAAGTGCTCAGGCTCATACTGCGCAGGAACTTGTTCTTGTAGTTGTGGTCAGTTCTATCACAATGGGAAATGGTATGGTGGTCAGTGCCATGGTTATGCATTGAAATTGGGGTATTTGATATTTGGTAATGTGGCCACAGTTAGTTGGACAAAACATAAAAATGCTTACAATGTATATGCTGGTGATTTGGTAAGAATAAATAATGATGGTCACTCATTTTTCATTTATAAAGTTGTCGGCGATACAATTTATTATACCGAATGTAACAATTCAGCTCCGTGTCAAGTTAAATGGGGTAGAACAATGTCTAAAGCCACTTTAGCATCAAAAGTGACTTATATTTTGCATAATCCCAATTATAGCTTAACTGGAACTGGTTCCGCACCTTCTGCACCTGTTGTAAACCCAGTTCACAGTGATACAAATGCTCACATCAGAAATGGATTCTTTACTTTGAAAAATGTTGCATCAGGTTCGTATATGAATGTTTATAACGGAACAGATGCAAATAAAACAGCGATCACAATGTGGGCGTATGATGATTCTACAGACCAACAATTTAATGTAGTTCACCAAGGTAATGGTAAATACAAATTATATGCTTATTGTTCAAGTAATGGTACAAATCGAGTTGTAGATGTTTACAGAAATGGTGCTGCACCGGTTGCAGGACAGTTGGTAGATTTATGGACACCAGATGATGATACAGCACAGTTATTCTATATTGTACCACTTGATGACGGCTCGTATGTCTTTGAACTTGCATCAAAAGACGGTTATGTTATAGCACCTACAAGTGCATCTGCTGCCGGAACAAATGGTTCTCAATTAACTCTTCAATTATATACTGGTGCAAATTATCAGAAGTGGAAGTTCTGTAATAATAATGGAGGAGAAACACATCCCGTTGGAGCATATAGCGCGGATTCATATAAGGTTAATACAAATGGCTACAATTTAACTATGAGAAGTGGTGCCGGTAGTGGTTACAGTAAAGTTACAAGTGTTCCCGATACCACAGTATTAAATATTACTCAAGTTAATAGCAATTGGGGTTACACAACATATAACGGTTATAGTGGCTGGGTATGTTTAGACTTCACCATATATACACCATCAATAACATCAATATCTATACATAATGCACCTTATATAAATAGATATTTTGTGGGTGAAGCTTTAGACGAAACAGGTATGGAAATAACTGCCACATATAGTAATGGATCCACGAAAAATATAACGAGTGGTTTTACTACAAGTTATGATTTTTCAACAGCAGGTACAAAAACTGTTACTGTTACTTATAGCGGAAAAACAACATCTTTTACAGTTGAAGTAGTCAATCCTACAATTGAGGATTTAGAAATTACATCTTCTGCAACAAAAACAACTTATAATGTTGGTGATACTATTGATACAAGCGGATTAACGCTAAAAGCAACATATAATAATGGTAGTGAAAAAGCAATAACATCAGGCTTTACAACAAATTATGATTTTAGTACAGCCGGAACCAAAACTGTTACAGTTACATACGAAGGCAAGAGTGTAATGTATAATGTTAGTGTTTTGAGCAAAGGTAGTGCTTCTATTGATGTTACAGCAACACAATCGGCACAAACAGGAGATGAAGTTGTATTTAATGTAAATTTATCTAATGCAGATGAGCTTTATGATGGTAATTTCAACATAATATATGACAATTCTGCGCTAAGGTATAAGAGTCATACGATAGGAAGTGTTATATCAAATCAGAATCCTACTGTCAACCCTACATATTCTGCTAATACTATCAGAACTACTTTTGCCGGAACGAATGAATTAAAAAGCGGAAATGTTTTAAAAGTTGTATTTGAGGTTATTGCAACAAAAGCATGCACAGCAAATATAAAGGTACAGGACATTAACTTATACAATATTTCGGGTGCAAATCTTGAAACAACTAGTGGTGTTTTAAGTGCAAACTGCTCAATTACAGAAATACCACAGGAACCAGACTCTCCTATTAACCCTGATTCTCCTACCATAACAGTTGGAGAAACAACTGGAAGAGCAGGTCAATTAGTTGATGTAGTAATAGATGTTTCAAACAATCCCGGCGTCGCACTTGCAAGTTTTGATGTGGATTACAATAATAATGTTATGACATTAAAAGCGGCAACACTTGGGAATATATTTACTGGCGAATTAGATTGCAACCTTGAAAAAGTTCCATTTACATTCAATGTTTATTCAGGCGGTGGAAATAAAACTGAAAATGGAACATTGCTTACTTTACAATTCGAAATCAAATCAGATTGTACAGAAGGTGACTATAATATTACACTTTCAAATGTCGAAATGATTGATATCGATGAAAATACTCTTGAATTCTCAAATGTAAATGGAAAAATCACAGTTAGAAATTCTATTCCGGGTGACGTTACTGGAGATGGAAAGGTTACAAGAACAGACCTTTTAAGGCTTGCAAAACATTTCTCGGGCTTTGTTGTAGAAATTGATGAAGCTGCATCCGATGTCACAGGAGATGGCAAAGTTACAAGAACAGACCTTTTAAGACTTGCAAAGCATTTCTCGGGCTTTGATGTAGTCTTGGGTAAATAAAATTTGAAAGGAAGACAAACAACATGAGAAAGATTTTATGTTTACTGCTCGCTATGATTATGTGTTTATCCACACTTTCAGTAGGAGCATCAACTACCAGCCCGATGGATATTGTTGTTGATAAAGCATCAGTAGAATATGGGGCAACCGAAGCAATAGTAAATATTAGTATTCCAAACAATCCTGGAATTGCACTTATCGGATTCAATGTAAATTACGATAATACAGCAATGACTTTGGAATCTGCCACATTAGGCAGCATCTTCACAGGTGATTTAGAATGTAATCTAAATGCTGTACCCTTTGTATTTAATGTGTATACGGGTTCTGCTAACAAGACAGCAAGCGGCAATTTAGTAACCTTAGTATTTAAACTTGCAGACAATTGTGCTGCAGGCACTTATGACATTACAATTGATAATGTTGAAGTGTTAAATATTGACGAAGATCCTGTTGATTATGCTGTAACTAATGGCTATGTTAAAGTGAACGCTAAAACATTTACAGGCCTTTCCTTCAACGATGCTACATACACTTATGATGGTACTGCAAAGGCTCTTGCTGTAAGTGGTATGCTCGAGGATGCAACAGTAACATATGAAAGCGCAGATTTTGATTCAGACGGCAAGGCGATTGACGCCGGAACATATAACATTAAAGCAACAGTTAAGAAAGATGGATACAATGATTGGTCTGATGAAGCAACATTGACAATCAATCCTAAAACAATTTCCGTAACAGGAATTACTGTATCGAATAAAGTGTATGATGGTACTGACGAAGCTACATTGAGTGGTGGTACAATTTCAGGTCTTGTTGCTCGTGATTCAGCTGATCAGTACTGCGAGGAACATCAAGGATATAGAATTAAATATTACATCCCTGAAATCGGTACATTCGCGGATGCAAATGTTGGTACAAATAAGGCAGTTGAAATCGCGGAGATTGAGCTTACAGGTTGTTCCGCAGACAACTATGTATTAACACAGCCTACTGGTTTAAAGGCTAATATCACAAAAGCTCCGATTACTGTTAAAGCAAAAGATGTAACAATAAAGACAGGAACAACCATTCCTGCTTTTGATGAAAATAGCTATGAAATCACTTCCGGTGAATTATTTGGAAACGATAAAATTACCGGCACATTGGCAACAAACTGTACTTCTACCTCCGTTGCAAAAGACTTCAATATAACACAGGGAACATTGACAGCAGGAAATAACTACAACTTAACTTTTGTTGCAGGTAAATTATCTGTTGTTGATAAAACCGTACAGAACGTGGTGGTTGATGGTGTTGTTACCGAAAAAACATATGGTGATGACGGATTTAAGATTACTGTAACACCTGATGCAACTTCAAAACTCGATAATTTCACAATAACTTCAAGCGATGCAAATGTTGCAACAGTTGATGAAAGCGGAAATGTTATTATCAAAGGTGCTGGTATTACAACACTTTCAGTAAAAGAAGCTGGTAACGAAGAATATGCAGCATTTGAAAAGACATGGAAACTTACAGCAGATAAGGCTAAGGTTACAATTACGGCAGATAATATTACTAAGAAAATCGGACAGAATGATCCAGAACTTACTTATACCGTAAACGGCAGTATTTACGGTGATGATAAAGTTTCCGGAGAGCTTACAAGAACACCCGGTGAAACAGTTGGCAAATACGACATTCTTATCGGCACATTGGCAATCAACAATAATTATGAAATCACCTTTAATAAGGGTATATTTGAAATTGTTGAAAAAACACCTCAGATTATAACCGTTGCTGATGTTGATGCAAAAACATACGGTGACGCATCTTTTAAACTTGAAGTAACACCTGATGCAACTTCTAAACTCAATACATTTACATATGCAAGCAGCAATGTTGATGTTGCCGATGTTGCAGCTGATGGAACAGTAACAATCAAGGGCGCTGGCGAAACTACAATTACTGTTAGCCAGGCAGGAAATGACGAATATGCCGCAACTGAAAAATCTGTTAAAGTTATTGTTAATCCTATCACAGTAGCTGTTACTGCAATTGATATGGGTAACAAAACAGCAACAATCGAAGGCATTTTAGATGCTGATAAGGAAAGTGTTGAACTTGACTTTGATAACGTTAAAACAACTGTTATTTCTTCTGAAAAATCAACTGTTGAAGAAACAACAACTATTACCTCAACACTTAAAGTAACTAACTTCACACTTAAAGGTGAAAAAGCAAAGAATTATATCACAGACAAAACAGCATTCTTAACAACAACCGTTGCCACAACAACAGTAGCAGAAAAACTGACAGAAGATGAAAACGTTACAATCAAAGCTGCTCCTGTCGATGATAAAACTATTATCGTAACAGATGTAGCAGTTGCTCCTGAAGCAGAAGTTAAGAAGGTTACTATTGACGTAACTGCAATTGCAGATACCAAAGTTAATACAGTTGCTATTCCTAAAGCAACAGTAGATACCATTATTGGTATTGATGCAGAAGCTGCTCTTGAAATCACACTTAAAGATGGTAGTGCTGAAAACAAAGAAACTATAATCACGCTGAATGCTCAGGCACTTGCTGCAATTCAGACAGCAGGCAGCACAGCAACAACATTATCTATTTCCGTTGATAAGACAGAAAAAGAAGAATTGGCAACTGAACAGGCTGCAAAGTTTGATGAAGTATCAACCAAAACACCGGTAGTTTACAGTTTGAACATTGTAGATGAAGCTGGTAATTCTGTGGCAAGTAGCTTTGGTGATGCAGGTAAGGCAACCGTAACACTTCCCTATGCTAAGCCGGCTGGAAATGGTAATGTAATCGTTAAGTATTTGGATGACTTAGGTAATTTAACTAACATTTCAAATCCGAAATACGATGCAACAACACAGACTGTAACAGTAGAACTTGGTCATTTCTCAGAATATTTGATCTATACTGAACCTGTTGTTTCATACGGCGGTGGTGGCGGTGGAGTTGCAACCTATACCGTAAAATTCGAAACTAATGGTGGTAGCGCAGTTAAAGCAATTACAGTTAATAAGAACGCTGTTGCAGCAGAGCCTACTGTACCTACCAAGGAAGGCTTTAAGTTTGATGGTTGGTACACAGACAAAGAACTTACAACAGCTTATGATTTCACTGCAAAGGTTACAAAGAACTTCACACTTTATGCTAAATGGACAGAAATCGAAAAAGAGCCTGAAGAAGATAAGACGGAAATATCAATGACATTTACAGATGTAAAATCAACAGATTGGTTCTTTGATAGCGTTAAGTATGTTGCTGATAACAAACTTATGAATGGTGTATCAGAGACAGAATTTGCACCGGATAATACACTCACAAGAGCGATGCTTGTAACAGTTCTTTATCGCAATGCAGGAGAACCTGCTACAAGTAGAAGCATTCCATTTGCTGATATTGATATGGGTGCATATTACGCAAATGCTGTATCGTGGGCTAAACAGAACGGCATTATAAGCGGTGTAACAGAAAACAAATTTGCACCGGATGCAAACATCACTCGTGAGCAGATTGCGACTATTATGTTTAGATATGCACAGTACAAGGGTTATGATGTCAGCGTAGGAGAAAATACAAATATCCTCTCTTATGACGATTTTGACAGTATTTCCGAGTACGCAATAGCAGCAATGCAGTACGCTTGCGGTAGCGAATTGATGAAAGGTAAAACAGCTTCAACACTCAATCCGAAAGATAATGCTACAAGAGCAGAAATTGCAGCAGTTCTTTACAGATTTATTGAAGCGAATAAGTAAATAGCAAAATGATACTAAGGAGTGAGCCGCACGGCCCACTCCTTTTGCATATCCCCATATCAAAATATGACACGCCTTAAACAAAGATAAGGACTTTGAAAAACCTTCATAGACTTATGCCATCTTCTGTGGTATGTTTGTGTTGCCGAAAAGGTAAATACAAATTTAGGAGATGAAAGATTATGAAGAAAAAAGTATTATGCACGGCATTGGCGGTAACTATGCTGCTAACAACAACGGCATCTGCAACTGCAAAACCTTGGTGGCTCAGTAAATACCGAGTGACATTTGATAATGAACTTGGAATTGTAAGAAATGTAACCTTAAGATTCGCATCGGATGGCGGTAGCTTTATCAGACCAATAACAAAAAGGTACGGCGAAAGCATCAGCCTTGAAAATTATGTCCCAACAAAATACGGATACATATTCAAAGGATGGTTCACCGATCCACGAACAAAGCAGAATCAGGTAACAATATTTAAATTCACAAAGCCTGATGTGCTTTATGCGAAATGGGAAAAGAATCCTGAAGAACCCATAAATCCAAATGACGAAATCATGGCAAAGGACACCTGCTACCTCACCGATGGGGAAACAAAAATACGAAATGAAATCATAGAAGAAAAAATAAAGCCTACATAGAAGGCTTCGGCTATGTAGCTCCAAGTAAAACAAAAACTATCATAGTAGACTCAGACGGCGATATAAATAAAATGGTCGGCACAATGGAATAAACCCCTATATAAACAGATTGAGGTTAAGCATAAAATGTATGCTTAACCTCTTTTGAATTCATTGATTAACTTTAATAGAATTATACACCAAACACAGTAATATGTCAATAAAATTACTGTTAGATATCTTTTGAAAAAATTGATGCTTTTTATTCGCAAAAACGCTTGACTTGTGCCGACCTTTACAGTATTGTTTGTGTTGCCAAAAAGGTAATACAAAACAAAGGAAGTGAGATAATGCGAAAGAAACTACTTACAAACGGAAATGTGTTTAAAAGAACAGACGGTCGTTGGGGCGGTGTCGTGTGGTATATGGACGAGCAAGGTGAACGCAAAAGAAAATCCTTCTCAGGTACAACTAAGCAGGAAGCCAACAAAAAGATAACCACTTACATAACAGAATTCGAAAAAGCTATTGAAGATACAGATGAAAGCAAGAAGCTACTAAAAGATAGCCTGCAGAATTGGCTGGAAATAGTAAAATTCCCATCAGTCGAGCAAACGAGCTACGATAGACTCGAAGGAACGGCACGATGTCAAATCTACCCACTGCTCGGCGATAAGGTTGTCAGAGACATAACCCCTGCTGATGTCAAGGCAATGCTCAATCACTGGATGTACCTCGGAAGGTCATACTCACTGGTAAAGAAAGCATATGTACTCCTAAACGAATACTACAGAAACCTATATGTAGAAGAACGGATACATAAGAATCCTATGGACAATGTGGACATGATGAAAAAGGCAAATTTCCTATCAGCACAAGGCAAGGAAGACTTGCCGGAATGTGAAACCATCGAAGTCTTCACAGATGAGGAGCTTGATAAATTCAAAGCCGAAGCCTTCCGAACACACTCCACAGGCAGTAGGGTATATCAGCAAGTAGGAGCCTTCATACTGATGCTAAACACAGGATTGCGAACAGGCGAACTCCTGGGATTACTAAATAGCGATATAGACCTTGAGAACAAAACAATGACAATAAGGCAGGCGGTAAAATTAGTCGACCAAAGAGACGGAACAAAGCTCATAGGCGGTAAGGTTAAAAAAGTAGGAAAAACAAAAACCACCACAAGCAAACGAGTCGTGCCGCTAAACAGCACGGCAATAGAAATGATACATGACCTGCGAAAAGAATTATACTTCGGAGAAGACACTCCGCTGGTGTGTGATTCAGGCGGCGACTATGCAAATCCAACCAACCTGCGAAAGCGACTATATAGAATAGAAGATGCAGCAGGAATAGAAACAAAAGGACTCCATGCATTCAGACACACCTTCGCTACCAAGCTAATCAACGGAACAAAGTGTGCTGACGGTAGCATAAAAACACTAAACATAAAAGCGGTAGCCGACATCCTCGGACACACCACTACCGAGATAACCGAGAGGTACTATGTAAAGAAGGATCCCTCAAGGCTGACCGGAATCACAGACGGATTCGAGATATGACGGAAATTGAAAATGGAAAGCTGAAAGTTGAAAATTAGGGGAATCGTAAAGCGATTTCCCTAAAATAATTTTACATTTTAAATTTTAAATTTTCCATTTGCGAAGCATAAGTGATGCTAAAATGATGATGTAGCAGACGGAACGCTTGCAAACGGATGCAACCGTATGCGAAATTGATGCTCATTTCAGGCATAATTATTTGAACCACAAGACCATGCGCCGTCAATAAAAAAATAATTTAAAAATACTAAAATTCAAAATTGATGCTCTGAAATTTAATTTTGAAACACAAAATTTTTTAATGATTAAAAAATAAGAAGTGGCTCAAACGCAGTGTTTGAGCCACTTTGTATGGCAGGGGCAGTAGGACTTGAACCCACGGCACTCGGTTTTGGAGACCGATGCTCTACCAACTGAGCTATACCCCTAAACAGCAAATATTAAGTTTTATTGAGTTACCATACGAACATAGGGACACGGCTTTGGAGACCGATGCTCTACCAACTGAGCTATACCCCTATGTAATTTTGTAATACTAGTACATTATACTCATTTTTTCTCCGGTTGTCAATATAAAAAATAAATATTGTGAAGAAAAATAATTTGATTGAATTTTTCTGTAAAACATGATAAAATGACAACAAATAATCTCGGAGAGTGATTTTTTTGAAAGAGCAATTTATAAGGACTGCGCTTTTAATTGGAAAAGACGGCATAGATAAAATCAATAATGCACATGTGGCGGTGTTTGGTATAGGCGGGGTCGGTTCGTTTGCGGCGGAGGCTCTTGTGCGAGCCGGCATAGGCTCGCTTGATTTTTTTGATAGTGACATAGTGGCAGAGTCAAATATAAATCGCCAGCTTATTGCAACGCATAAAACCATTGGGAAAAACAAGGTTGATGTTATGCGTGAGCGTGCATTTGAAATAAATCCTGATGTAAAAATAAATGCAAAATGTGTTTTTTATTCGTCTGATAATGCTGAGCAATATGATTTGTCAAAATATTCGTATATTGTTGATGCAATTGATACTGTTTCATCAAAACTTTTGCTTATATCACGCGCAAAAGCTGTTGGTGTACCTATAATAAGTTGCATGGGCGCCGGTAACAAGCTTGATGGAGCAGCATTTGAGGTGAGTGATATATATAAAACATCAATGTGCCCTCTTGCAAAGGTTATGAGATATGAACTAAAACGTATGGGTATTAAGGATTTAAAGGTTGTATATTCAAAAGAAAAACCACTTGTGCCAAGGGACGAATTTGTTGATAAAAAAGATTTTGATGCGTCATCAAGGCGCGCTATACCAGGGAGTATTTCATATGTGCCTTCTTCGGCAGGACTCATTTTGGCAGGAGAGGTTATACGGGATATTGCAAATGTATAAAAATAAACGAGCACAGCGCCTGCTGTGCTCGTTTTTATGTGAACTAAATCAATGCTTTACCTTTGGCAGAACGCCTGTGTTTTTTAAAAATTTTGCTTTTTCAAGCGCGATGAGCAAAACTATTGAAATTACACAGTCAACTGCATGGTGAAATAAGGTTATTCCAAAAACTGTTTCAAAAAGATATGTAAGTGATGTGCTGTTTGCAAAACCAAGCATCGGACCAAATAAATATACGACAACTGCTTCACCCAAGCCGTGCAATATCGCTGTGATAACGAATACGAGATATGTATTTATATTCTTTTTAAGCATGTATGCACCTAAAAGAGCAAAGAATATATGGCTTGTTGCGCGGATTGCTACAATGGGTCCAAGCGAAACTAAAAAGCCTATTGTCGAGCCTATAACCGTGCAGAGTGCAACCAAGGGGCTGAAAAACATTGCAAGTATTGTAGGAACATGTGCCGCAAAGGTCACACTAAAAGGTTGCGGGAAAGGCAATTTGAACGGAAAAAGTGGTATAATAAGTGAAAACGCCGTTAATATACCCGCAATTACAATATGTTTTACATAATCTTTTTTATTTGACAAACTTGACATTTTATGCCTCCTTGTAATGAATATATTTATTATCACTTATTATACATCATAATATGACAAATTGCAATAAAATAATTTGTAATTCTATTGTGTTTTAGTTTTTCTGTCATATTTATTTACTACTTCGGCAAGCGCCAAATCGCCCGTAACATTTGTTGCGGTGCCAAAGCTGTCCTGGGCAAAATGAAGCGCTATCATAAGCTGCTGGAGAGATGTGCTAAAACCGAGCATAGATTCGAGCAGCGCAAGAGCGCTCATCACTCCGCCGCCCGGCACACCGGGAGCGGCAACCATTGTGACACCAAGCATTAGTATGAACGGCAAAAAGGTTAAAAAGCTTACATCTTGACCTGATGCAATCAGGAGAGCTATTGATGAAGTGACGATAGCGATTGTATCGCCTGCAAGGTGTATTGTGGCACACAATGGGATACAAAAATCGGCTATGTCTTTATTTATATCATTTTTATATGCACATTTGAGCGTTATCGGTATTGTAGCAGCAGATGATTGGGTTCCGAGAGCGGTAATATATGCCGGAACAGCGTTTTTTAGTTTTGGAATTTGATTTTTTTTACATAGCACGCTTGCAATTGCATATTGAAAAATGAGATATAGAATCTGGAGCATGACAATAAGTGCGAGTGCTGTAGCAAAGGTTTTTGCAAGCGATAAAAATCGCCCTTGTGACGAAAGGGTTAGAAACAGACATGCTATATGAATAGGTATGAGCGGAATTATAATTTTTTCAAGAAGCATTGCAACAATATTTTGGAGGTCTTTTAGTGCACCAAGCAGAGTATCTCCTTTTATAAAGGTCGTTCCAATGCCGAGAATAAACGCCAAAACAAGCGCACTCATAACACCAAACAATGCAGGAATTTCTATTGTAAAAAATGGCGCATATGATGCATCCCCTGTTTGTAAAAGTGAAAGCGAGCCCATAAAATTTGGCAAAACACTTCTGCTTATAAAAAATGACCCTATTCCTGCAATTGTGGTTGATATATATGCAAGCAAAAGAGTTAGTATTGCAAGGCGTGAGGCGCTTTTTTTTAAATCGGCAAGGCCGGTGGAAATAAACGATAATATTAAAAGTGGTATTATAAAATTTAATAAAGCTGAAAAAAGCGAAGTGAATGTAGATGCACTGCGCGCAAATAATGTAAAAGGCACACTTTTTTCAATGCCGAAAGATGTTGCCATAGTGCCAAGTGTTATTCCAATAAAAATTGCAAGCCCAAGCTTTATGAGAAGATTTTGTTTTTTCATGCGTATGCCTCCAAAATATTTTTGTTAGTATACGCTTTTTTGTTTTGTTGCATACAAATTTTTGTACAAAAAAAGCCGTACGAAATGTACGACCTTTAGTATTTTATATTCAGACAAATAACAATATTGCACCCAATATATGAAGCTCTTCTTTTTTGGCGTTATCGCGTTGAACGATGCAAAGCTTGCCGTCTTTTTCGCATAATACGAGTTTACTTCTTGTTTTTTCGCGCGTTGCAACTACTATAACCGATATGTTATCGTATATCATCTTGACTGCAAAAGTGTTGCGGGTTACCGTTAGTGATGGGACGGATATGTAGTCTGTCGCAACAGGTGCTATATGCTCCGGTAAATCAAGTACAGTATCCTCTGTTATCAGTGGTGCTTTTTGGTCTGTGGTATATTCTTCGTTGGGGGTATGCATTTTGTTAATGTCGCCGATAATGTAGGAAACATTTACACCAAAATACTTTGCAAGTTCTACAAGCTTTTGTGTAGAAGGAAGTGAGATGTCATTTTCGTAGCTTGATATAGCTGCTTTTTTTACACCGAGCACTTCTCCTATTTCTGCTTGTGTTTTATTGTGTATTTTTCTTAAAAACTTCAATCTTTGTCCAAGAGTAGACATTTTATAGTTCTCCTTTTCACAGTGAATGAAAACACATACTACATACCATATTAACATTTTATACAGCAAAGGTCAATGTTTTGGCATAATTATTTTAGGTTGTAAACAAATTTTACTTATTTACAAATTTTTTACAAATAAATGTGGTAAATTTATTGTTTTAGTGGTATACTTAATTATAATATAGTGATATGGTTTTTGAGTTTGTAAAATTATGAAGTAAAGGGTGAAGCCGATGGGCGTTTTTGAAAAAATATTTGGGACATACTCTGAAAGAGAGATAAAGCGTATTGAGCCTATTGCTAAAAAAGTTGTATCATATGATGAAGAGTACGCGGCGCTTAGTGATACCGAGCTTCGTGCAAAAACGGACGAGTTTAAGGCTCGTCTTAAAAACGGCAAGACGCTTGACGACATATTGCCGGAGGCGTTTGCCGCTGTGAGAGAAGCGGCGTGGAGAGTACTTGGAATGAAGCATTTTTATGTGCAGATTCTCGGTGGTATTATACTTCATCAGGGCAGAATTGCCGAAATGAAAACGGGTGAAGGTAAAACACTTGTATCGACATTGCCAGCGTATTTGAATGCGCTCACAGGCGATGGTGTGCACATTGTTACCGTAAATGATTACCTTGCAAAGCGCGATAGTGAATGGATGGGCAAAGTATTTAAGTTTATGGGTCTAAGTGTCGGCCTTATTGTGCATGATTTGGAGGCGGAGGAAAGACGCAAGGCATATGCGGCCGATATTACTTATGCAACAAATAATGAGCTTGGGTTTGATTATTTGCGTGACAACATGGTCATTTATAAAGAAGAGCTTGTACAACGCAAACAAAACTATGCGATTATAGATGAGGTTGACTCTATATTGATAGATGAGGCCAGAACTCCGCTTATAATTTCGGGCGCAAGCGGCAAATCGACCCAGCTTTATACTCTTGCGAATACTTTTGCGACAAAGCTTCGTGTAAAATATGTAAAGCAGACAGATGATAAGGAGCTTGATGAAGAGGTTGATGCGGATTATATTGTCGATGAAAAGGCAAAGTCGGCAACACTTACACCAAAGGGTATTAAAAAAGCAGAGGAATTTTTTAATGTTGAAAATTTGTCTGACCCTAATAATATGCTTATAAATCATCACATCAATCAGGCTATAAAGGCACACGGCGTTATGAAGCGTGACCGTGAATATGTTGTAAAAAATGGCGAGGTTATCATAGTTGATGAATTTACGGGTCGTATGATGCTTGGAAGAAGGTATTCCGATGGTTTGCATCAGGCGATTGAGGCAAAGGAGCGCGTAAAGGTAGAGCGTGAAAGTAAAACGCTTGCGACCATTACATTTCAAAACTTTTTCCGTCTTTATTCAAAGCTTGCCGGTATGACGGGTACTGCTCAGACAGAAGAACAGGAATTTCAGCAGATATATAAGCTTGATGTTATTGTTGTGCCGACGAATAAGGATATGATTAGAAAAGACCTTGATGATGCGGTGTATAAAAACGAGAGCGGAAAATACAGTGCAGTTGTAAAGCAGGTGGAGGAATGTCACAAAAAAGGGCAGCCTGTACTTGTTGGTACGGTTTCGATTGAAAAGTCAGAAATTATAAGCGATATGCTTAAAAAGAGAGGAATAAAGCACGAGGTTTTAAACGCAAAATATCACGAAAAAGAGGCTGAAATTATATCGCAAGCAGGTAAAAAAGGTGCGGTTACCATTGCAACCAATATGGCGGGTCGTGGTACCGACATTATGCTTGGTGGTAATGCAGAGCACATGGCGATAGACGAGATGCGTCGGCTTGGCTTTTCGGAGGAGCTTATTGTTGAGTCAATGAGCTATTCGGATACAGATGATGAAGAAATATTAAATGCAAGAAAGACCTTTGAGGAGCTTAATTTAAAATATAAGGAGCAAATTCGTCCCGAGGCGGAGGAGGTTGCAGCGGCGGGCGGACTTTTTGTGATTGGTACAGAACGCCACGAGTCGCGTCGTGTTGATAATCAGTTGCGTGGCCGTTCCGGTCGTCAGGGCGACCCTGGTGCGTCAAAGTTTTTCTTGTCACTTGAGGATGATTTGATGCGTTTGTTTGGTTCGGAGCGTATAAGCGCGATGATTGAACGAGTTGGGATTGAAGATGATCAGCCGATTGAGGCAAGGCTTTTGTCAGGTGCTATTGAAAATGCGCAAAAAAGAGTTGAGGGACACAATTTTGATATAAGAAAGCATGTGTTGCAGTTTGACGAAGTTATGAATGAGCAACGAAAGATGATATATTCGCAGCGCAAGAAGGTGCTTGACGGTGAAGATTTGCATCCGTCTATTATGCATATGATTGATGATACGATAGATTTTGCAATAAGCAACTATACCGGTGCACCAAACCCTGATGATTGGGATTTTGAAAGCTTGTCGGCTTTTGCAACATCAATGTTCTTTGCACCACCGGATAGTTTCAAGTTCTCGTTTGATGAGCTTAGCTCGCTTACTCGAGAGGATGTTTCGGATAAGCTTTATGCGTTTGCAAATACAAGAATGGCGTTTCAACAAGAAGTGTTTGGTGCAAATATGGATGAGCTTGAGAGGGTTATACTTCTTAGGGTTGTTGATACAAAGTGGATGGACCATATAGACGATATGGACCAGCTTAAAAACGGTATTGGACTTAATGCTTATGCCCAGCGTGACCCCGTTATTGAATATAGGCTTGTGGGTTCTGATATGTATGACGAAATGCTTGCAAATATATCAAACGATACGGTCAAGTATGTACTTGGGGCAACGCCTGCGGCTGATACTCTTGAGAGAAGTCAGGTGGCAACGCCGACAACAACATCACACGGTGGAGACGATAGCATTAAAAAGCAGCCGGTTGTTAAAAAGGAAAAAGTGGGCAGAAATGACCCATGTCCGTGCGGCAGCGGTAAAAAGTATAAAAAATGTTGTGGATTGAATGAGGAATAATAAAAAAGAGTGGTCACAGACCGCTCTTTTTTTTGTGTTTGACGCTTTCTTTCCAATAATATATTTTTTCCAATAGCCAGAAAAGAAGCATTATTAAAACTGTGCTTGCAAGGTATAGGACGGAGAGCTTCATCGCAGATGCAAAGTCAATGAGCTCGGCGGCGCGTAACGGATACATATACTCGGCATATGCCGGGGCGTATTTCGTTTTAAAAATCAGCACTGTTAAGAGTGCGGCGATGAGAGAGTGAAGAGCTTTGCCAATAAAATACAATTTTGTGTCAAGGTCTGTTTTTGCTGTTATGCCAAGCACCTGGAAATGTACGCTTATACCGGCAAAGCCGATGATTGCAGAGACTAGCATCAGACGCATATTTATTGAAAGAGCGGATGATATAACGGCTTGCAGTCCTGTTGAAATTTCAAGAAGACCGAAAAGGAATAGGGAAAACTCAGAATCGGGGAAAAGTGGTTTTAGTGATGCGGTTATTACAGAGAAAAGCACAGTAAAGCCGCACACAAGTAAAATATTATTCATAGAATTTGATACGGCGTTTTTTATAATTTCCGAGAGCGGTTTTGCACAATAAAGGGAGATGTTTTGTTTGTTTGAAAAGTTTTTTTCACGGTTAAAAAGGCATAAAAATCCGCCTGTAATAAGTGATGATAAAATATGTATAATGTAGAGAATGATGCCTATTTTTTGGTTTGCAAACATGGACGCGCCGACGCAGCCTATAATAAATAATGGTCCGGAGTTGTTGCAAAAGGCGAGAAGCTTTTCGGCTTCGCGTTTTGTAAGTGCGCCGCTATTATACATATCACATACACATACGGCGCCGAGTGGATAGCCGCTTATTATACCTAAAACAAGGCATAGTGCACCCTTGCCTGATATTGCAAAAAGAGGCCTCATAAGCTTTGACATCGGTCGGCATATAAGCTCGGCAAAGCCAAGCGATATAAGAAGCGACGAAAATACAAAAAAGGGGAAAAGGCTTGGAATAAGAATATTTGCACACAACAAGAGTGCATTTTTTGATGCGTTTATTGCACGCTCGGGATAAAGGATGATGCTTGTTATAAAGTATATTGTGGCGGCGATATATATAGATTTTTTTACTTTTGAATAATTTGAAAAGGTTTTCAAGAAAATCCCTCCTAAAAAAACGGAATATACTTTGTCTTGGTAAATGTATATGACATTAAAAAGCTTGATAGTGCATAAAATTGTTGTGTGCTATAAAAAAATATATGGGGTGGTTTTTTGAAGAAAAAGAAACACAAAATAAATGTTGTGCAAACACAATATACACTCTCTCGCGCGGAGAGACTTGTGGAAATGCTTGATTTGCCGAAAGATATTGTTTTAAATCTTCCAAAGCTTATTTTCACGGGCAATCGCGAGCTTTTTGTAGAAAATTATCGCGGGATTGTTGAATATTCGGACACGGTAATGCGCATAAGCACGGGCGAGAGCATTATAAAGGTTGGGGGCAGGGGGCTTGGGATTAAAAATATTGCCAGTGAAGAAATTACGCTTTGTGGCGAAATAAAAACACTTGAATTTATGTGAGGGGTGTAGGAGATATGCTTGCCAGAATGTTTTGTTTTTTGCGAGGATATGTATGCGTCATTGTAAAAAGCAATTTTATTGAGCGCTTTATTAACATATGCATAAGGCGTAATATATATTTGTGGGATATAAGACATAAAAGTGCTGATGAGGCGAATATGAAGATGAGCATAAAGGCGTTTTTAAAAATTCGCCCAATTGCAAAAAAGACACATTCGGTCGTAAAAATCAGAAAAAAATGTGGTTTGCCGATACTTCTTCATCGATATAAAAAACGCTATTTTTTGCTTTGGGGGTTCGTTTTTGCAATATGCTTTTTATTTATTATGTCACAGTTTGTCTGGTCGATTGAAATTGTGGGAAATGATAGGGTCAGTGACGAAAGAATATTGCAGGTTTTGGAACAGATGGGCTTTAGGAAGGGGTGCTATAAGAGAAAATTTGATGCACGCGATTTGAAAAACGGGGCTCTTTTAGAGCTTGATGAATTGAGTTGGATTTGGGTTGATGTGCGCGGCAGCAAGGCCACTGTGAGCGTAAATGAAAAAAAGCAGGCACCGATAATTATTGATAAAAATATCCCGTGTGACATTATAGCTATGCGTTCGGGCGTAATAAAGGATATGACAATTAAAGAGGGACAAAGCAGCGTGCAAATCGGCCAAACAGTTATGGAGGGACAGCTTTTGATAAGCGGTGTGATGAAAAGCGAGCGTGCAGATGCAAGATATACTCATGCAGCAGGTGCGGTATATGCACGAACATGGTATGAAAGCTCCGGTGTGTATCCGTTATCAAAACAGATAAGGACGCCTAGTGGTAAAAAAACAAGCAGACACAGCTTGTATGTTGGGAATATGAAATTGGACTTTTTTACAAAGAAAGAAATTCCGTATGAAAATTATGATACAGAAAACAAGCGCCACGACCTTGTAATTTTTGGCGTTTATACTGGTATTTCGTGGGAGACGGCGTGCTATAATGAGGTGACTGTTACATATGAGCCATTGTCAGCAGAGCAGAGCGCTGAAAATGCGCGTGCTGAGCTTGAGAGCAAGATTGTTCCGGACACCAATGATGCGCTCTTGCAATCGAGTGACATAAACTATGTCGCGGTCGACGAAAATAACATAAGGGTTACTTTGACACAGGAGTATGTTGAACAAATTGGTTATGAAAAGAAAATTGATATGTTTTTATCCTCCGATGAAGAGAAAAAAGCAAATTAGATACGAATTTGGAAATTAAAGTGTTGATAGTTTAAAAAAAATAGATTATAATAACTATATAGGTAGTTTTTGCAAATGTATCGTGATATAAAGCAGTGAAAATATATACAAATGAGAAACGGGAGTGAGCAGTTTTTGGTTGAGAAGGTTTATGTACTTGATGAGCAGGTTGATATAGCGGCTCTGTTTGGAAGCTTTGATGAAAATATCAAGCTGATTGAAAAAGAGCTTAATGTTAAAATATTAAATCGCGGTTGTGATATGAAAATCCTTGGCGAGCAGGAAAATGTCGATAATACCACAAAGGTAATTGACAATCTTGTATCTATTTTAAACAGAGGGGATGTGCTTGGAGAGCAGAATATCTTATACACTATATCGATGGTTGAGGACGGAATCGAGCATGGACTCAGCAGTCTTGGGGCAGATGTTGTGTGTATAAGTGCAAAGGGCAAGCCGATAAAGAGCAAAACTCTTGGACAAAAAAAGTATGTTAACATGATTAAAAATAATACAATAACTTTTGGCATAGGCCCTGCCGGCACAGGAAAGACATATCTTGCTGTTGCGGCGGCGGTGACTGCGTTCAGAAATAAAGAGGTAAGTCGTATTATTTTGACGAGGCCTGCTGTTGAGGCGGGGGAAAAGCTTGGGTTTTTGCCGGGCGATTTGCAGATGAAGGTTGACCCTTATCTTCGACCGTTATACGATGCGATGTATGACATGCTTGGGGCGGAAAGTTATCAAAAATACCTTGAGCGCGCTATGATTGAGGTTGCACCTCTTGCATATATGCGTGGTCGCACGCTTGATGATGCGTTTATAATTTTAGACGAGGCACAAAACACTACGCCGGAACAAATGAAGATGTTTTTGACACGCATAGGCTTTGGTTCAAAGGCGATTGTGACGGGCGATATCACACAGGTTGATTTGCCTGATGGTAAAAAGTCGGGGCTTAAAGAGGCGGCAAAGGTGCTCAAAAATATTGAGGGAATAGATTTTTGTTATCTTAATGAAAAGGATGTTGTGCGCCACCCGCTTGTGCAAAAAATTATTACTGCGTATGAAAAAGCAGAGCAGGAAAAGGCGCGCCGCACAGCGACAAAGGAGAAAAATCATTATTGATTGTAAAAGGGGGGGAGCATTTGTGTTTGCAGCAGATGTAATTATTGAAAACGAACAAGATATATGTGATTTTACAGACGAAATGGAACAGACGGTTTCAAAAGTAATCAACAAGGTGCTTGAGCAGGAGGGCTTTTGTGAAAGTTGTGAGGTGTCGGTGCTTATAACAGATGATGAAAATATTCATATGCTAAATGCGGAGCATCGCTCAAAGGATTGTGCGACGGATGTGCTTTCGTTTCCAATGCTCGAGTTTGATGAGGAACACAATATTATTGGCGAGGATGATTTTGGTGGACTGCTTTTGGGCGATATTGTTATAAGCCTTGAGCGAGCATATGCACAGGCAAAAGAGTATGGTCACAGTCCTTTGCGTGAGGTGGGCTTTTTGTGTGCGCACTCTACACTTCATCTTCTCGGTTATGACCACGAGGACAGTGAGCAGAGTCGCGTTATTATGCGCGAAAAAGAGGAGAAGGCGCTTTCGGCGCTTTCGCTTGTGCGTTAATAAAAGATAAGGAGCGGACAAATTTGATAAACAATAACTTTAAATCGGGATTTGTTTCGATAATAGGACGACCAAATGTCGGCAAATCCACACTTTTAAATTCGCTTGTCGGCGAAAAAATTGCTATAATTTCGGACAAACCGCAGACAACGCGAAATAAAATTCTTGCAATAAGAAATACAGATGAGGCGCAGATTATATTTACTGATACGCCCGGTATTCACAAGCCTAAAAACAAGCTTGGGGAATATATGGTAAAGGTAGCAAACGAATCAATGGGCGAGATGGATGTTGTTTTGTTTGTTGTTGACGCGACCAATAAAACTACAGAGCCGGAGAGAAACATTGCGGCCAATCTTGCATCGCTTCGTGTGCCGGTAATTTTAGTTATAAATAAGGTTGACCTTGTGCATAAGGAGTCCATTCTTCCGCTTATTGCAGATTTTAGCAGTTTGCATAATTTTGAGGAGATTGTTCCTGTAAGTGCTCTCAAAGAGGACGGTACAGACAGACTTTTGAGCGAGATAATGCACTATATTCCGAATGGGCCTGCGTTTTTTCCTGATGACATGATTACTGACCAACCGGAGAAGCAAATTGCGGCAGAGATTATACGCGAAAAGCTATTGTGGCTTTTGGATAAAGAAGTGCCGCATGGTATTGCAATCGAAATTATGAAAATGACAGAGGGCGACAAAATAACATCAATACAGGCAAATATTTACTGTGAAAAGGCGTCGCACAAGGGAATTGTTATAGGGAAAGACGGTGCATTGTTAAAAAAGGCAGGTACTATGGCGCGTATTGATATTCAAAAAATGCTTGGTAAAAAAGTTTTTCTTGATTTGTGGGTAAAGGTTAAGAGTGATTGGAGAAACAATAATTATTTGATACGAAATTTTGGATACGAATAAAAAATAATTTTATTTTTGCGATTATTATTTTTAAAAATTGTCAATGCTATCTTTGTAAAAGTAATTTTGTTGATAGGGGGCAATTTTTATGTTTTACGAGTATATGTGGCAGAAATTTTTTATGACGGGAAGCGTTTTGGATTATATCATTTTCAGAGAGGTGGAAAGTGATATAGCAGAATGTAATGATGATGAGCCGGCGAAGGTGCCGCTTACTGTTTGAGAGTACGATTTTTGTGCGACGACATAAAATATGTTGTCGTGCGTTACATAGGCGGAGTGTTATGGAAACGATTGTTACAAAGGGACTTGTGATAAAGCAGACAAATTATGGCGAAGCGGACAGAATTTTAAATATATTTACAAAAGAGCTTGGGATAGTGAGTGTGCTTGTAAAGGGTGCGCGCAAATACAAAAGCCATCAAGGCGCAGCGTCGCAACTTTTATACTACTCATCCTTTACGCTTGTGAGTGGCAAGGGTATGTATACGATGCGTGGGGCAAGCTGTATAGAAAGCTTTTTTTCATTGTCGGAAAGTCTTGAAAAGCTTGCGCTTTGTACATATTTTTTTGACATAACAAAGGCGCTTGTGGCCGAGAATGTGCCCGATGAAGATGTTTTGTCGCTTCTTTTAAACACATTATATATATTGAAGAACAAAGAGCGCTCGATTCGTCTTATAAAGTCGGCATATGAATTGAAGCTTCTTGCTTTGAGCGGCTTTATGGCAAGCTGTGAGGACTGTAGTGTATGTGGCGATGCAAAAATTGGAGAGGGGCTTTTTTCGCCGTCGCGAGGTGCGATGGTATGCAAAAGCTGTGCACGACCAGCTGATGCGATAAAAATATCGGGCGCGACAAGAAGTGCGATGGAGTATATTATAAATAATGATGCAGATAAAATTTATTCATTTACACTCTCTGAGGAGGCGCTTTGTGAGCTTGGAAGTGTGTGTGAAAGATTTTTGATTTGTTGTGCAGAGAGGGAATTTTTGTCACTTTCGTACTATAAAAGCGTATGTTTATAGTAGATTTACTATTAAAAAAGGAAAAAACAAATTAGTTTTTTTCTTTTTTTTATATTTTTTTAAAAAAACACTTTACTATTTTAGCATGATGAAGTATAATATAAATTGTTCGATAAAAAAGTAGTTTGAAACTACATAAAAAATTTTTAAGGAGTGTTTTTGTTATGAAGAAAATTATTGCTATCGTGTTGGCATCTGTTCTTGCAGTTTGCATGATTTTGAGCGGATGCGGTCAAAGCTCAGCACCTGTATCAAATGATGCAGATGTTTCGCTTGAGAAGATTAAAGAGGCTGGCAAGATTGTTGTTGGTCTTGATATTGCGTTCCCACCAATGGGATTCCAGGATGAAAATAACGAAATCGTTGGTTTGGATGTTGATTTGGCAAAGGCTGTTGGTGAAGTTTTGGGCGTTGAGATTGAGCTTCGTCCTATCGACTGGAAAGCAAAAGAGCTTGAGCTAAAGAGCGGTAAGATTGATGTTATCTGGAATGGTTATACAATCACAGCAGCAAGAAAAGAAGAAGTGCTTTTTAGTGAGCCATATCTTGAGAACAAGCAGATTATCATTGTAAAGGCTGATTCTTCTATCAGCAAAAAGGCTGATATAGCAAGTGGCAAGGTTGGTTTACAGACAGGCTCTACTGCTGAAGATGCAATTAAGAATGATGCAATCTATTCACAGATTGAGAAAAGTCTTATGATGTATGACGATAACAACACAGCTATGATGGACCTTGATGCAGGCAGAGTTGCAAGCGTTGTTGTTGATGAAGTTGTAGGTAAGTATTATCTTTCTAAGAATGAAGGAAAGTACAAAATCCTTGATGAAGATTTTGGTAACGAGCTTTATGGTATAGGCTTTAGAAAAGAAGATAAGGCTTTCCGCGATGCAGTTGTTGAGGCTATCAACACACTTAAAGCAAATGGCAAAGCTGATGAAATTTCGCAAAAGTGGTTTGGCCAGGCAGGTCTTATACTATAATTATGTTTTGTATTTGATTTGATTTATGCCATAGAATAACAGATGCTATTCTATGGCATAGAGTTTATATTTTGGTATGAAGGGAGCATAGATATGGCACAGCTTTTATCTGTATGGGAATATTTTTTAAGAGTGTCACAGAATATTAGTAGTGGCCTATCTGTAACGCTTGGGCTGTTTGTATTTACGATTCTTTTTTCGTTGCCGCTTGGGCTTATAATATCGCTTGGGGCAATCGGAAGCTTTAAGCCGCTCACTGCTATTGTAAAATTTTATATTTGGATTTTGCGTGGCACGCCGCTCCTTTTACAGCTTTTGTTTGTGTATTTTGGGCTTCCGATACTGTTTAATGTAAATATTGATAATTTTTCCGCGGCAATTCTTGCTTTTGTGCTAAATTATGCAGCATATTTTGCAGAAATTTTCAGAGCGGGAATACAGTCTATTGATAAGGGACAGTTTGAAGCGGCAAAGGCGCTTGGCCTTTCAAATTCGCAGATGATGTTTAAGGTTGTTATTCCGCAGACGGTTAGTCGTGTATTGCCGCCCGTCGGAAACGAGGCGATTACGCTTGTGAAAGATACCTCGCTTGTATCAATTATTGCGCTTTCTGACATTATGCATCAGACAAAGATTATAGTTATGCGTGAGGCGAGCGTTGAGGCTTTTGTTGTTGCTGCGGTTTTTTACCTTATTATGACATTTGTACTTACGAAGCTGTTTTCATACCTTGAAAAGCACTTTTCGAAAAGTCAACTTGTGTAAAATATAATTTTTTTGATTTGAAATGTCTGTCAAATTTTTGGCGGACATTTTTTTGTGTGCACTGTGCTTTGTTATAAAAGGTCAATTTGCCGATGGGTATATATGCTATTATTGTGTAAAAATATATAATATGGATAAATTTTAAATAAACTTTGGGAAAAAATATGATTACTGTGTATTTTTCCCTTGATTATAGCAGAAAATAATGATAAAATAGTAACAATGGTGCAAAAATGCACTGTATTTAATCAAGTAATATTATTATGAGAGGTGTAATAAGATGAATTTTTCTCACGAGGTTGAAAACATGTGCTGCGTTGCAAAGGGCGTATCACACGGTCCTGCCCCCATTCCGCAGGAGGGTAAATGGACAGAGTCAAAGCAGATTGGTGACATTAACGGTCTTACACACGGCATTGGTTGGTGTGCGCCACAGCAGGGTGCCTGCAAGCTTACACTCAATGTAAAAAAAGGTATTATTGAAGAGGCTTTGGTTGAGACGATTGGTTGTTCGGGTATGACTCACTCTGCTGCTATGGCAAGTGAGGCTTTGGTTGGAAAGACGCTTCTTGAGGCGCTTAATACTGACCTTGTATGCGATGCTATTAACACTGCTATGCGCGAGTTGTTCTTGCAGATTGTTTATGGTAGAACTCAGACTGCTTTTTCGGATGACGGTTTGCCGATTGGTGCCGGTCTTGAGGACCTTGGTAAAGGTCTTAGAAGTCAGACAGGTACTGTTTTTTCTACAAACGCAAAGGGCGTTCGTTATTTGGAGCTTGCTGAGGGTTATATTACTCAGGTTGCGCTTGATAAGGACAACCTTGTTATTGGTTATAAGTTTGTACATCTTGGCAAAATGATGGAAAACATCAAAAAGGGTATGTCGGCTGATGAGGCCCTTGGCAAGGCGTCCGGTCAGTATGGCAGATTTGATGAGGCTGTAAAGGTTATCGACCCGCGTGCTGAGTAAACCGTTATAATTATATAAGGAGGATTTTGTAAAATGGCTTTATTTGAAAGTTATGAAAGAAGAATTGAGCATATAAACGAAGTTTTGAAAGAAAACGGAATCTCCTCTATCGAAGAGGCAAGAAAAATTTGTGAAGATAAGGGTATTGATGTATACAACCTTGTAAAAGGAATTCAGCCAATTTGTTTCGAGAATGCGTGCTGGGCATACATTGTTGGTGCTGCGATTGCTATTAAAAGAGGTGTTAGTAATGCTTCTGATGCGGCTGCTGTTATTGGTGAAGGTTTGCAAGCTTTTTGTATAAAGGGTTCTGTTGCTGATGACAGAAAGGTTGGCATTGGTCATGGTAATCTTGCATCGATGCTTTTGAAAGAAGAGACAAAGTGTTTTGCTTTCCTTGCAGGTCATGAATCGTTTGCTGCTGCTGAGGGTGCTATCGGTATTGCAAAGTCAGCTAACAAGGTTCGTAAAGAGCCACTTAAGGTTATTTTGAACGGCCTTGGTAAAGATGCTGCACAGATTATTTCGAGAATAAATGGTTTTACTTTTGTTGAGACAAAGTTTGATTATTATTCGGGCGCACTTGAGATTGTTAGTGAAAAAGCTTATTCGAACGGAGAGCGCGCTGCTGTAAAATGCTATGGCGCAAATGATGTTCGTGAGGGTGTTGCTATCATGCATCATGAGGCGGTTGATGTTTCTATTACAGGCAACTCTACAAATCCGACCCGTTTCCAGCATCCTGTTGCAGGTACTTATAAAAAGGAATGCTATGAAGCTGGTAAGAAATACTTCTCTGTTGCAAGTGGTGGCGGTACAGGAAGAACGCTTCATCCTGATAATATGGCTGCAGGTCCTGCTTCGTACGGTATGACTGATACTATGGGCAGAATGCATTCTGATGCTCAGTTTGCAGGCAGCTCGTCTGTTCCGGCCCATGTTGAAATGATGGGACTTATTGGTATGGGTAACAACCCAATGGTTGGTGCTACGGTTGCGGTGGCGGTTGCTATTGAAGAAGCAAGTAAATAAGAAAAGAAAGATATTGTTACTTTTGCATACACAAAAGTAACCAAAAAGCGCAAAAGGGGGGGAAGCCCCCCTTTTTTTTGTGCGAAAGAAGAAAATGAGTGGGCAGGTGCGGATGGGTTTATAGCAGAGTGCACAAAAAATTTAGCGAATTTTGCCTTGAAAGCCTCATGTTTGACGAAGTGCACAAAAAGCACTTTGGCTTTTGTGCGTTTTGACATAAATTGTAGTCAAATTGTAATATAATATTAAAAAAATTTTTTTTATTGTGTAAAAATACTTGAAATTAAATATTGTGTTTTGTATAATAAAATTATCAATAAATGCGTGCGTCTCGGCGAAGCTTTCTCGGTCGTCGGGATGGCGCAAAACTATATTATTTTTATATCAGGAGGTATGAAAAAAATGAGAAAAACTAAGAGATTAGTAAGCATTTTCGTCGCTTTGATGATGGTGTTTACTACGATGAGTGCGTACGCGTTCTCGTTCGACGACTATGACTATTATAATGGTACAAAAGGGTCGAGCTTTACTGACGAAGCGTACGAAGAAGATGAAAATGGCGTCAAAACGGTTAAGGATAGTTACTACAGCACAAGCATTGGTGCTGACAAGCTAATTTTCCCAGCAAGAAAGACACCACATGAAGTAAATCTTGTTTCACACAGACCAGCAAAGCCGGAAAACTATAGTAATTCAAAGCTTATTGTAAGCTTCGATGGTAATGCTACTGACGGTTTTACAAATGTTAAGACAATACACAGTAGTGCTGCCACAAGATTTTACTACCATGCAGATGAAATATATGAAGGAATTGTGTACAAAGACAGCGGTGTTATGCCGGGCTCTTTGAT
>JAZUQZ010000022.1:2500-47111 GCA_045626925.1 Candidatus Aphodoplasma sp.
TAAAAATGCAAGTTTCAAAATTGCATGATGCAATCCAAAAAAGCCTCACCCCACGCGAAAAGCGCGTTCTTGCACTACGCTACGGACTAGGCTCAAACGAAGCTATAACCCAACGCGAAATCGCAAAACTTCTAAATATTTCGCGTTCATATGTGTCACGAATAGAAACAAAAGCAATCGACAAACTTCGTAATGAATTTGAAATTAGCGATTTATAATGTGTTTTTGTGCTTTTCATCTAATACATAAAATTTTCTCCCATTTTATGTTAAAAATAAAACAATTTTTAAAGTTATGAAATTTTATCTTGCAAAAATTGCATTATTGTGTTAAAATATAGGCATTTAGATGCCAGAAAAGAATTTTTTATATATTCTAAATTCAAAAAAACTACTGTGGAGGGAATTTTTTATGAGTTTTATAGCAAAAAAAGCAAGCACAATAAGCCCATCGGCTACGCTTGCGATTGACTCAAAATTTAAAAGCATGAAGGCACAAGGCCTTGATGTAGTTGGCTTTGGTGCAGGCGAGCCCGACTTTGATACACCACAGCATATAAAAGATGCAGCAATCGATGCCATAAATGCAGGAAAGACAAAATATACGCCTGCATCCGGTACACCCGAGCTAAAACAAGCAATTTGTCGCAAATTTAAACGCGATAACGGACTCGATTATGACACATCGAATATAGTCGTATCAAACGGTGCAAAGCATTCTCTTGTAAATATTTTCATGACCATTTGTAACCCGGGCGACGAGGTTATAATTCCTTCGCCATATTGGGTAAGTTATCCGGAAATGGTAAAGCTTGCCGATGGTGTGCCTGTTACTCTTGTGACGGAAGAAAAAAACGGCTTCAAATTTTCTGTAGATGACTTAAAAGCAGCAATTACTCCAAAAACGCGAGCAATTGTAATAAATTCTCCAAGCAATCCAACAGGTATGTTATACACAGAGAGCGAGCTTCGTGCTATTGCAGAGGTTGCAGTAGAGCATAATATATATGTTGTTTCTGATGAAATATACGAGCATTTGACATATGGCAAAAAACACATAAGCATCGCTTCCTTTAATGACGAAATCCGCAATTTGACAATTATTGTAAATGGCGTGTCAAAAACCTATGCCATGACGGGTTGGAGAATTGGGTACACTGCATCAAATGCGGCAATTGCAAAGGTTATGTCAAATATTCAGAGTCACGCAACATCAAACCCTAACACAATCGCACAAGCAGCAGCAATATGCGCTCTTGACGGTCCTGTGGAAACGGTTGAGATGATGAAAAAAGCATTTGAAGAACGCCGCAATTATATGGTGGAGCGCATAAATTCAATAAATGGTGTGTCATGCCTAAAGCCTGACGGAGCATTTTATGTTATGATGAATATTAAAGAGCTCTTTGGCAGAGAGATTGGCGGAATAAAAATAGAAAGCAGCGACGATTTTGCAAATGCATTCCTTGAAAAAGCAAAGGTTGCAGTTGTGCCGGGTAGCGGTTTCGGTGCAGATGGATATGTTCGCTGGTCATATGCAACAAGTATGGAAAATATCAAAGAAGGACTTGACAGACTCGAAAAGTTTTTAAACATGTAACTTTTCTAATATAAATGCAAAGGAAAAAAGATATGAGATACACTTTTAAGCCAAAAGGCGTATGTGCGATGCAAATAAATTTTGAACTCGAAAATTCAATAATCAAAGATGTAGAATTTGTCGGCGGTTGCAGTGGCAATACCCAAGGCGTTGCCAGACTTGTAAAGGGCAGAAATGTAAACGAAGTCATAAGCTCGCTTGAAGGAATAAAATGTGGTTTTAAAAACACATCGTGCCCTGACCAGCTTGCTCTTGCATTAAAAGAAGCACAAAAAGGCGCATAGGGCCTACTTTGCAAACGAATACAAACTATCAACAATCTCCACATTACCTTTATCAAGGGTAGTGTGGATTTTTTTATTTTTGTCAATTATAACCGCATCATAGCCACACTCTTTTACAAGTTTTATCGCAGAGTCTATATCAAGTATAAACGCGCTCGTCGAAAGCACATCTGCCTCCATAGAGCTTTGGCCTATAATCGTTACACTATCCACTTCCCCATTGTGCGGATATCCCGTTTTTGGATTGAAAATGTGATGATATAAGATTCCATCTTCTGTGAAATTTCGTTCATATGCACCCGATGTAACGACGCTCGTTTTGTCGCTTGCGCATATGGATACAATTGCGCAATATGAGCCTGAAGATGCAAACGGAGTCTGGATTCCTATTGTCCACTCCCCTTTTTTATTTGCGCCAAAAAACCTATTGACAAGTTTTTCCCCGGGCGTCACATTTTCACCCATAACACAAATATTGCCCCCAAGGTCTACAAGCGCCTTTTCACATCCCGCACTGTAAAGCGCATCGCACGCGCGGTCTGCTGCATATCCCTTTGCAATTGCTCCAAGGTCAAGAGCCATACCATCCTTTAAAAATGTAATCGTCTTGTTTTCTTCATCCAAAACAATATTTTTATATCCCGTGCGCAATAGTGCGTCATTTATTTCCTCCACAGACGGCACGCGCGGATTTCGAGAAATCGACCACAAATCCAACACAGGCTTTAATGTGATATCAAACATACCATCACTCATATCGCTATATTTTTGTGCCGTTTTAATTATATAAAAAAGCTCATCGCTTACCTTTATCGGCACATCTTTTGTTTTTATATTATTGATTTTTGAAATCTCACTTGTGTCAACATATGCGCTAAAGTTTTTTTCAACTTCGCTCACTTCATTTTTCGCATTTTCTGATGCAACAGCGCCATTTTTGCCATAGGCAGTTATGCTTGTATATGTATTTAGCGCAAAGCTCGTAGTTGTATGCTTTGCGCCCGTATACAAGTTTGTTATAATTGTGTATAATACTCCCGCAATTATAATAGCCGCTATAATATATTTTGTAAGATTTTTGAGCTTCATTTGTTTTGCTCCTTTTTTAAATCAAAACGAATCATTCCTATTATAATCGATACGATATTAAACGCCTCTGTCAAAACGCTAAAAACAAAACCGCCAAGGCCAAAAAGTTGCGCAATCATAAATTTATCCCCTTAATTTTATCAAAATATCGCTATTATTGTAGCATATGCACCCATTTGTGTCAAGGCGACAAAAAAGAGTCCGCCCACTTGCGAACTCTTTTAAAAAAACAATTAAATTGTACCAAAAAGTCTATCGCCTGCATCGCCAAGGCCCGGAACAATATATCCGTTTTCGTTAAGTTTCTCGTCTAATGCACCACAGAAAATCTCAACATCGGGATGTGCCTTTCTTACTGTTTCAACACCCTCCGGCGCAGCGATCATGCACATAAGCTTGATGCGTTGTGCGCCACGCTTTTTAATAAAATCAATCGCAGCTGCACTACTGCCACCTGTAGCAAGCATCGGGTCAAGAACAAGCACCTGACGCTCTTTAATATCTGGTGGTAGCTTGCAATAATATTCAACAGGCTCAAGTGTTTCATGGTCACGATAAAGTCCAATATGTCCAACCTTTGCCGCAGGTATAAGACTCATAAGCGCGTCAACCATGCCAAGTCCTGCACGCAATATCGGTACAAGCGCAACCTGTTTATCAATAAACTTGCCAACAGTTTTTGTCATTGGTGTTTCTACCTCATTTTCAACAAGGTCTAAATCGCGTGTTGCTTCATATCCCATAAGAAGTGCTATTTCATATGCAAGCTCGCGGAAATCTTTTACAGATGTATTTTTATCGCGAAGCATCGAAATTTTGTGTACTATAAGCGGGTGGTCCATAATGTGTACATTTTTATCCATCTTTTTTCCTTCTTTCATCTTTATTTGTATAAAATTATACAATAAATGAAAGTTTTTGTCTATAGCTTTTAGAAAAATATATTTTTTGTAATAAACTATATCATTTTGCATCATAAAGCAATCTTATTGCCTGATATGCATAAAGCGCCGCCCCAAACGGCAAAGCTTTTTCATCGAACATAACTTCTTCGTTATGCATAGGCCGACCGGCCGTCTCATTTTCTTTTTTCATCTCTGCACCAATCATTAAATATGCACACGGTACCTCTTTACAATAATATGCAAAATCCTCCGAGCCCATTGCGCCCTCATCGATTGTCAATACACTATCTTTACCAAATAGTTCAATGCTGTATTGCAATGCAGCGTTTATGAAATTGTCATCATTTTTCAACGGCGGCGCATATGCAACAAGCTCCGTTTTGGCACTTGCACAAAATGCCGTCGCAACAGCTTGTGCGATTTGTTTGATTCTTTCCATTATTTTTTTTGAAAGCTCCTCATCAAATGTGCGGATTGTACCCTCCATAACTGCCGTGCCTGGTATAACATTTGCCATATCGCCGCCACAAAATTTTCCCACAGTAATGATAACAGGGGTTTTCGCCGCAATTTCTCTTGTGACAAGGCCTTGGAGTGCTAAATAAATGTGCGTCGCCACATTTATCGGGTCAATTCCGCTCTCAGGCATAGAGCCATGACACCCAATGCCGACTATAGTTATACGAAAAATTGTACAACTTGCCATAAGCAAGCCTTTGGCGCATATAACTGTATTTGTCGGCGTTTGGGAGTGCACATGAAGCGCAAGCGCCACGCTTGGTCGAGGGTTTGTCAATACGCCTGCATCAATCATTGACCTTGCACCGCCAAAGCCTTCCTCGTTTGGTTGGAACACAAGCTTTACACTGCCATTTATTTCATTTTGATATTCTTTCAAAAGCTCTGCCGCACCAAGCAGCATCGCAGTATGCATATCGTGACCGCACGCATGCATACTTTTGTTTTGTGAACTAAAATCAAGCCCTGTTTTTTCACAGATATTTAGTGCATCCATATCAGCACGAAGCAAAACGCACGCTCCGTCGTTTTTGCCGGCTATTTGTGCTACAATTCCACTTTGTATAATTTCTTTTGGTTCATAGCCCATTTTTATGAGCCTGTTTTTGACATACTGTGTCGTTTGTGGCAGAGTAAAGCCGACCTCCGGATTTTTGTGAAGCGTGCGTCTGTCTGTTATAATTTGTTCCTTTATTTTATCCGCCGATTTTAAAATTTCATTTTTTAATGTGTTCACACAAATTCACCACCGATTATATTTTTTTATAATATAGTATTTGCCTATGCATATTTTATATACTGTTGTTCCACGCGCAAGGATATATATTTTCCAGTTGCGAAAAATATATATTTATGCTAAAATTATGTCATATTATTGCCTTTGTCATTATGGCAATATGATAATTAAAAGGAGGTGATTGTTTGTGGAAGAACGCGAGCTTATACAAAAGAGTAAACATGGCGATTCGGATGCATTTGAAATGCTTATCACACCGCTTATGCAGGGCATTATAAGCCATGCGTATATGATGTTTCAAAACAGAGAAGATGCATTTGATATGGCACAGGAAACTTTTGTCAAGGCATTTATAAAAATTGGCACCTTTAACGAACAATCATCATTTAAAACATGGCTTTATAAAATTTTGACAAATGTATGCCTTGACGAGCTTCGAAAGCGCAAACGCCGTGCGCAAACGATTAGCCTCACAATCGACGATGATGATACAAAGCAGACGATGCTTGATATAGAAGACAATAGTTCAAATCCGCAACATAACGCGGAAAAAAACGAGCTCAGAAAAGCGATTGTAGATGCAATCGGCGAGCTTGAATATGAATATCGCACAGCGATTATATTGCGCGAGCTTGAAGGAATGAATTATAACGAAATTGCGTCGACATTGGGCATATCGCTCGGCACAGTAAAATCGCGCATAAACCGTGCAAGAAATCAACTTCGAGAAAAACTTTTAAAATACAGGGAACTTTTATAAGCTTTTATCGTCTTAATAACTATAAACATAAGGGGGATGTATATGCTATCGTGTGATGAAACTAAAAATTTATTGTCGGCATACTATGACGGCGAGCTTGGCGTTGCAGCAGCAGAGCAAGTAGCACAACATCTTTGCTCATGTGATAAATGTCAAAAAGCGTTAGACGATTTAGGTTTTGTAAGCTCAACATTTAATGAGATAGACTTTCCAATCCTTGATGATGCTTTCAAGACATCTCTTCATGAAAAGCTTGTTAAAACGCAAAAGATTTTAAAACCTAAAAACAACCTGTACAAAACTATACGCCCATACATAGCCGTGGCGGCATGTCTCGTGCTTGTGGTGGGTATTTATGCCGCCGTAGAGCGCGGAAATCTTTTTTCAAACAATACGCCTATCACAAGAAGCGTGTCACCTGTATCGGTCGATACAGAAGACATAAATCAAACATCAGCTCCGAGCTATAATAACTCGATTGAGAAAAAAGAAGAAAAAAGTCCGCCCCCTACACATACACAAACTAAAACGCCAAAAATTGATAATTCTGCGCAAAATACAAAATCAAGCAGAACAATTTTGCCACAAACTGCAAGTGCAGATGATAAAAACGATGGTTCCGATTTGCAAACATCAACTGTGGATGATGGTTCCGACTTGCAAACATCAACCGTAGACGGAGAAAATACAACAAGCGTCGATACGCCTTGTGCTACTGCACAATTTATACTTGTTGATAAAGAAAAAAGAGAGTTTGTAATTGATATTCTTTCAAAGTATGGCACACCAAGCGTTACAGACACAGATGTGTCTATTGAAATCCTTGGTACAAACTATGACGCATGTGTTGATGTTCTTCGTACGGTAGACGGAATCAATGAACAAACCAAAGAAGAATATAAAAACAGTGAATATTGCTATATTTTTATTAACCTATAAGTAGTATGATTTTTAAATGCCCGAACAATATCGGGCATTTTTTTGTGCCATAAATATGTTTTTTTGCGCATAATATTATTACATAAATATATGTTTGGAGGGGTTTTCTTGAAAAAATTTTTTTTGATATGTTTATGTGTTATATTTATTCTCTCATCATTTTGCGCCTGCAAAGACACTGTGCCGCAAAATGCGTCATCAGTAAACACCGACGCACAAATCCCCACAGCAACGCTTCATCCTGAGCAAACATACTCATCACTTGATAACAAAGGTATCGCATGGGGTCTTAAAAAAAATAAAGATGCAAAACCGGATGTGCCAAAATCTATCACAAATACGCTCGATGCTTTTGGAGCGGTATACATCGGCACCCAGGAAAAAACCCTCTATCTCACATTTGATGAGGGGTATGAAAATGGATATAGCAGTCAAATATTAGATGTTTTAAAACAAACCCAAACACCTGCGGCATTTTTTATAACAGGCGATTACCTCAAAAACGAAAGCGAGCTTGTAAAAAGGATGGTGGACGAAGGGCATATCGTTGGAAATCACACCAAAAACCATCCATCAATGCCAAGTGTTTCAAGCGCTAAAGAGCTTGCAAAAGAGATTGTGACGCTTGATGATGATTTTTTTGCTCTTACGGGCAAGCATATGCAATACATCCGTCCGCCAAAGGGTGAATTTAGTGAGAGGACACTTGCTATAAGCAAGGATTTGGGCTATAAGACTGTGCTTTGGAGTTTTGCATACGCCGATTGGGAAAGGGGCAAAGTTAATGGAGCGCAATATGCGTACGACCGCGTTATGCCCTATCTGCACGATGGTGCTATACTTTTGTTGCACGCCGTATCAAAAGATAATGCAGATGCGCTTTATCAAATTATTACAGATGCGCGCGCAAAAGGATACACTTTTAAAAGTCTTGACGAGCTTTAATATTTTTTATAAACCCCTTTGCCACTCTTTACAAAAAATTATTTTTGTAATATAATGTATTTCATCTATAGGTTTATGTTTAACATGTGAAACGGAGAATAATATGTGTAAAAAAGTTATGGTTGCAATGAGTGGTGGCGTTGACAGTTCTGTTGCGGCAGCACTTTTAAAACAAAAAGGCTACACCTTGTGTGGTGCTACGATGAATCTGCTTCCAAATACAGACAATTCTGACGAATCTTCTGTTACAAGTGACGCAGCACTTGTTGCGGCCAAAATGGGCTTTAAACACTTTGTGTTTGACTTCAAAGATGAATTTAAAAGGTGCGTTATTGATAAATTTATCGATTCATATATGTGCGCAAAAACACCAAATCCCTGTATTGAATGTAATAAAAATCTAAAATTTTCAAAAATGCTCTCACAAGCACGCGAGCTTGGGTACAATTATATTGCAACAGGACACTATGCCCAAATAGAATTTGATGAAAAGAGCGGTCGGTATCTTTTAAAAAAGGCGGCCGACGAATCAAAAGACCAGACTTATGTGCTGTATACGATGACACAGGACGAGCTTTGTCACACGATTTTTCCGCTTGGTTCTTATACAAAAGCACAAGTGCGTGGTATGGCAAATACTCTTGGACTTATAACCGCACAAAAGCCCGACAGCCAGGATATATGCTTTATCCCCGATGGCGATTATGCAGCGTTCATAGAAAAAAACATTTCACAAAAGATTGAGCATGGCGATTTTGTCGATACAGACGGCAATGTTTTGGGCAGACATAGTGGCATAACAAATTACACAATCGGTCAACGCAAAGGCCTCGGTATAACTTTTGGCGAGCCACGATATGTAATCGCAAAAGATGCAAAAACTAATACCGTCACACTTGGTAAGCATGAACAGCTTTTTTCGGACAAGCTTTGCGCATGTGACGCAAACTGGATTATGTTTGATGATTTAACAAAGCCGATGCGTGTTTATGCAAAGTCACGCTATAAACAACCCGCAGTGCCTGCCACAATTGTTCCACTCGGCAGCGGGCGTGTGGAATGTAATTTTGATGAACCGCAGCGTGCATTTGCAAGTGGTCAATCAGTCGTATTTTACGACGGCGACTATGTTGTCGGCGGCGGCGTGATAGAATAGATACAGGGGGAAATGTAATGGAAAACGCAAAGCCTATTATAAGCTTTCGTGAGCTTGGCAAACAGTTTAATACTAAAAATGGCATTGTCACTGCTTTAAATGGTATCAACCTCGATATATATGAGGGTGAAATTTTTGGCATAATTGGTATGAGCGGTGCAGGCAAAAGCACGCTTGTGCGATGCATAAATCTTTTAGAAAAACCCACACATGGAAGTGTAGTTTTTGATGGTAAAGACATTGGAAAATTGTCATCAAAGCAACTTAATGAAACGCGGCATTCTATGGGCATGATTTTTCAACAGTTTAATCTGCTTATGCAAAAAACAGCGCTTGAAAATGTGTGCTTTCCTATGCAAATAGCGGGTGTATCAAAAAAAGAGGCACAAAAGCGTGCATATGAGCTTCTTGAAACGGTTGGTCTTGGTGACCGCGCAATGTCATATCCTTCTCAGCTTTCAGGTGGACAAAAGCAGCGCGTTGCTATTGCAAGAGCTCTTTCGACAAATCCAAAGGTGCTCTTGTGCGATGAAGCAACAAGTGCGCTTGACCCCACAACGACAACATCTATCCTTGCGCTTTTAAAAGATATAAACAAGAATATGGGTATTACAATCGTTGTAATCACGCACGAAATGAGCGTTGTAGAGGAAATCTGCAGTCGTGTTGCAATAATTGATAACAGTAAAATTGCTGAAGTGGGCAAAATTGAAGAAATTTTTGCAAGTCCAAAATCTGCAGCAGCAAAAAGGCTCGTGTTTCATGATTCAAAAGCCGTAGATTATTTTACAGGCAGACGATGCATACGGATTATATTCGACGGTCGCTCGTCATTTGAACCCGTTATATCAAATATGATAATGGAATGCAAAGCATCGGTAAATATTATGTATGCTGACTTAAAAGATGTGGACGGCAGTGCGCTCGGTCAGCTTGTGCTTCAGCTTCCTGATGATAATGTAAGCGCAGAAAAAATCAAGAACTATCTCGTTGGACGCGGGCTTGTTGTAGAGGAGGTTTAATGTTATGTCAAATCTATTTTCCGCAGATATATGGGCACTCATCGGCGAGGGACTGCTCGATTCGCTTTATATGACACTTGTGTCAACACTTATAGCTTATATTATAGGTCTTCCGCTCGGTGTTTTGCTTGTCGTTACCGACAAAAACGGCATCTACCCTATTCCCACACTTAATGCAGTGCTTGGTGCGATAGTAAATGTGTTCCGTTCGGTTCCGTTTTTAATACTGTTGGTTACTCTTTTACCATTTACGCGCTTTATTGTCGGTACGACAATCGGCTCAACTGCGACGATTGTTCCGCTTGTAATTGGCTCGGCGCCATTTATTGCGCGTCTTGTTGAATCATCAATCAAAGAGGTTGATAATGGTGTTATTGAGGCGGCACAATCTATGGGTGCTTCGACATTTCAAATTATATTGCGCGTAATGCTCCCCGAGGCAAGACCGTCGCTTATTGTAGGCAGCGCAATTGCTGTTACTACTATATTAAGTTATTCCGCTTTGGCAGGTTTTGTCGGTGGTGGCGGTCTTGGAGATATTGCAACAAAGTATGGCTATTACAGATACCAATATGATATAATGATAGTTACAGTTATTTTACTTGTTATAATAGTGCAGATTTTCCAAGAGCTTGGGACAAGAATCGCAAAAAGATGTGATAAGAGAAACTAATATGCTATGCATATAAAATAATTTAAGGGAGGATATACTATGAAAAAACTATTAACAATTCTTTTGATTACTGTTGTCGCTGCAAGCGTATTGTGCGCATGTGGTGCGTCTACAAGTGATTCAAAGACAATCGTTGTTGGAGCATCGACAACACCGCACGCAGAAATTTTGCGTCAAATCGAGGACACTTTAGCCGCTGATGGCTATACGCTTGTGATTAAAGAGTTTGATGATTATGTAATGCCAAACACAACTCTTGATAACGGAGAGCTTGATGCAAACTATTTCCAACACAAGCCATATCTCGATGATTTTAATGCCGAAAACAAGACAAAACTTTCAAGTGCAGCCGCAATTCATTACGAGCCACTTGGTATTTATGCAGGCAAGACAAAAGCTATCGCAGATTTGAAAGACGGCGCGCAGATTGCAGTGCCAAACGACACAACAAACGAAGCTCGCGCACTTATGCTTCTTGAGGCACAGGGACTTATAAAAGTTGACCCTGCTGCAGGCTTTAAAGCTACCGTAAAAGATATTACAGAAAATCCGAAAAATCTTAAAATAGTTGAAATCGAAGCAGCACAGCTTGGTCGTTCGCTTCCTGATGTTGACCTTGCAGTTATAAATGGAAACTATGCAATCAAAGCAGGTCTTAATGTTGCAACAGACGCTCTTGCAAAAGAGGAAAAGGACTCATCAGCCGCAACAACATATGCAAATATCGTTGCAGTAAGAACAGGTGAAGAAACAAGCGAAAAAACAACAGCGCTTGTAAACGCTCTAAAGAGCGACAATGTTAAAGAATACATAAACAAAACATATGGCGGCGCAGTGCTTCCGATATTCTGATAAGATTAAAATTGCCGGCGCGGAGACATATCCGCGTCGGTATTTTATAAGGGGAATGTTTTATGAAAAATCTCGTTGATAAACTTATAAAAGAACGCACTCTTACAAAAAGTGAGTGGATAAAACTTATTGACGCTCGCGCAGATGTGTTTGGATATGTACGAAAAAAAGCCGTCGAAACATCGCTTGATAGCTTTGGCAACAAAATATATATTCGTGGTCTTATAGAGCTTACAAACTATTGTAAAAACGACTGCTATTACTGTGGCATACGCAAAAGCAATAAAAACTGTACTCGCTACAGACTTTCATACGAGCAAATAATGTCGTGTTGTGAAAATGGTTATCCGCTGGGCTTTCGTACATTTGTGCTCCAAGGTGGCGAGGATACGTTTTTCAGTGACAATTTTATGTGTGATCTTATATCAAATATAAAGCAGAAGTATCCTGATTGTGCTGTTACACTATCGCTTGGAGAACGCTCATATGAGTCATACAAAAGACTATTTGATGCAGGTGCAGACAGATATTTGTTGCGTCATGAAACGGCGTGTGACGAGCATTATTCGCGTCTTCACCCCGCTTTGTTATCACTTGAAAACAGAAAAAAATGTCTTTACAATCTTAAACAAATCGGTTATCAAGTAGGTACAGGCTTTATGGTCGGCTCACCATATCAAACAAGCGAAAACCTTGCGCAAGATATGATGTTTATGCATGAGCTTATGCCACATATGGTCGGCATCGGTCCATTTATACCACACGAACAAACGCCATTTCGAGATATGGCTGCAGGCTCGCTTGAATTGAGTGTATTTATGCTTGCATTGTGCAGACTTATGCTTCCAAAAGCGCTTATACCCGCCACAACAGCGCTTGCTACAGTTAATAAAGATGGACGCAAAGAGGGTATTTTATCAGGCGCAAATGTCATTATGCCAAACCTTTCCCCTATTGATACACGCAAAAATTATCTGTTATATAACAACAAGGCATACAACAACGAAGAAGCTGCTGAAGGACTTGAAAAGCTCAAAAAAAGCATGGAAGAAATCAATTATGAAATCATCTGTGACAGAGGAGATTATAAAAAATAAAGTTTATTGTGTGATATCTCTTGAAAAAACACATATTTTTCCTAATAAGTGTTAATAATAGCTATATAACTTATTACGAAAGGGAGTTTTTATATGGCACGCTTTACATTACCAAGAGATATTTACTATGGTGCAGGCGCAATCGATGATCTTAAAAATCTTAAGGGTGCAAAAAAAGCAATCATTGTAACAGGTGGCACAGCTATGAAAGAACACGGCTTTTTAAAAAAAGTCGAGGACACACTAAAGAGTATTGACATTGATGTGTTAATTTTTGATGGGGTTGAGCCTGATCCATCAATTGAAACTGTTTTTAAAGGCGCAAAAGCTATGCAGGAGTTTTGCCCCGATATAATTGTCGCACTTGGAGGCGGTTCGCCAATTGATGCAGCAAAGGCTATGTGGGTTTTTTATGAATACCCCGACAAAACCTTTGATGATATAAAAGACCCGTTTACAATGCCAAAGCTTCGTAAAAAAGCAACATTTGTTGCAATCCCGTCTACGAGCGGTACTGCAAGTGAAGTGACAGCGTTTTCGGTAATTACTGACTATTCAACAAACATAAAATACCCACTTGCTGACTTTGAAATTACACCTGATATTGCTGTGCTTGATACAGATATCCCGCTTACAATGCCTAAAAATCTTACCGCACACACCGGTATGGACGCACTTACGCACGCGATTGAAGCATATGTCGCAGGTGCGAGAAGCGGTTTTTCAGACCCGCTTGCGCTTGCTGCGATTTCGGATATTTTTGACTCAATAATCGATTCATACAATGGCGATGTTGAAGCGCGCGGCAAAATGCATATTGCACAATGCCTTGCAGGTATGTCTTTTTCAAACGCATTGCTTGGTATTGCGCATAGTCTTGCGCACAAAACGGGTGCAATGTTTAACATTCCTCACGGGTGCTGTAATGCGATTTTGTTACCTTTTGTTATTCAATATAACTCAAAAGCTTGCATGGACAGATACGCCACTATTGCAAGAACGCTCGGTCTTGTTGGCACAAGCGACAAACAGCTTGTAAATTCGTTGGTATCAGCGATTAAAAAGCTTAATAAAAAACTTAATATAGCACAAAGCTATAAGGATAATGGTGTAGATGAAAAATCGTTTGAAAAAAATGTGGACTCAATTGCACAAAACGCCTTGAAAGACCCATGCACTTTATCAAATCCACGAGAGATCGATTTTGAAAATATGAAAAAAGTATTAGAATGTGCATATTATGGCACAGATGTGACATTTTAATCAATAAAAAAGACCTGTAGCATATGCTACAGGTCTTTTTTATTTGTTTTTTTATTTTTTCTTAATTGTGAAAAAAAATCGGATAATAACGCGCTACATTCATCTTTTAATATGCCACCCGTGACGCACACATTGTGATTAAACAAATTCGGCACAAACAAATCAACCACCGAGCCTGCCGCTCCCGCCTTTTTATCGAACGCGCCAAAATATACATTCTTTATCCTGCTTTGAATAATTGCCCCTGCACACATTATACATGGCTCAAGTGTTACATACAAATCACACCCCTCAAGCCGCCACGATTCGCGTTTTTTATTCGCCTTGTCTATTGCAAGGATTTCGGCATGGTATGTAGCACAATTTTTTGTTTCGCGAAGGTTGTGCGCGCGACAAACAATTCTACCATTATGCACAATAACAGCACCAATCGGGCATTCGCCTTTTTGTTCTGCCTTTTTTGCCTCGCGTATTGCAGCCCTCATAAATTTCTCATCATATGCCATTTTTGTTCTCCATTTCAGTTAAAGCCACACCAATTTTATACACATTTCCTGCGCCCATTGTTATTACAATATCGCCCTCTTCAAGCTCGTGTTTTAGTGTATTTGCAATTTCGTCAAAAGAGCTTATATAACGCGCACTTTTGCCACGATTTGTAAGTCTTTTCTCCAAATCGCGTGCATGAATAAGTCCCGTATCCTTTTCGCGTGCAGCATATATATCGGTTACGATTATTTCATCCGCATCATCAAACGCCTTTTCAAACTCATCAATCAAAAGCTTTGTGCGTGTATATGTGTGCGGTTGGAAAACGATGTATAGCTTATTTTTGCATATGTTTTGCGCTGTTTTTATTGTGCACTCTATCTCTGTTGGATGATGTGCATAATCATCAATTATGCACGCACCATTATAGACGCCCTTGTTTTCAAAGCGTCTGTGAACAAGCGTAAATTTTTCAAGGCCTTGTGCGATTTTGTTTCCATCAAGTCCGAGCGCATACCCCGACGCAAAGCACGAAAGCGCATTGAGCACATTATGCTGGCCTGCAACGCTTAATTTTATGTGTATAATGTCGCCGTCATATTCTATATCAAACTCGCCACAGCCCTCGTTGTAAACAAGGTTTTGTGGGCAGAAAATATTTGTCTCATCAAGACCATATGTCAAAACGGTTGCATCTGTATCTTTTGTACATTCTATCGCATTTTTATTGTCACCGCATACAACAACAAAACCCTCCTCGCCCGGAATTGATGCAAACTTTTTAAATGCGTTTTTTATGTTTTCAATGTTTTTAAAATAGTCAAGATGGTCTGCATCGACATTTGTTATTACGGCAATATTTGGGAAAAATTCTAAAAACGAACAATGGTACTCGCACGCCTCGGTAAGAAAATACTTTGATTTGCCGATACGCATATTGCCGCCTATTGCATCAAGCTCTCCCCCAAGCATTATTGTCGGGTCGCCCCCACACTCTAAAAGCACATGACTCATCATCGAAGTCGTTGTGGTTTTGCCGTGCGTGCCTGCGATACAAATGCTGCACTCATAATCGCGCATAATTGCCCCAAGAAATGTCGAGCGTTCTACTGTATCAATACCATTTTTAATAGCAGCATCAAGCTCCGGATTTTCTTTGTTTACAGCCGCAGTATATACAACAAGGTCTGCCCCTTTGATATTGCTTTTATCGTGTCCTTTAAACACCTTTGCACCAAGCGCTTCAAGCTGGCGCGTAATATGCGTTTCGTTTATATCAGAACCACTTATAGAATATCCGCGAGTTATACATATTTGTGCGAGCGCACTCATGCTTATACCACCAATGCCCACAAAATGAATATGTCCCGCATTTTTTATATCAGACATGTGAAAATCATTCATAAATTTTGCACTCCTAATTGTAAGATTTTATGTATGACTACATTATATACTAAATATGCCATAATTAAAACATATTTTTAATAAATATGGTAATTTTTTTATTGTGTTTATTAACTATCTGTGGTATAAAAAAGCTCATACAGATGTTTTTTACATATTTAATATATCCGATATGTGCATATTGCACAACAAGGGAGGCAAAAATTACCTGTTTGGACGAATTTTGTTGAAAAATGACCAAAAATGCTTGACTAAAATTTTTCTTTGTGTGAAAATATATATATGGGGAATGTTTTAGTTTGTGGCTGTGTTATGCTTCATTTCATCTTTAGGCGGCGACCTCTTGTTACCCGTATACAAGAAAGGTGGTGAGTATATCGTGGAAATTACAGATATCAGAGTAAGAAAAATTAACGCGGAAGGAAAAATGAAAGCCGTTGTTTCAGTTACTTTTGATAATGCTATAGTTGTTCATGATATCAAAATCATTGATGGTCAGGAAAAACTATTTATCGCAATGCCGAGCAGAAAAACTCCGGACGGTGAATTTAAAGACATTGCACATCCTATCAATGCAAGTATGCGCGAATACCTTGAAAATGCAATATTAGAAAAATACGAATCTGCCCTTGCCGAAGAAGCTACAGCAGCCATAGAATCAGACGAATAAACGGGCACTACATACCCCATATATTTAGTTTTGTAAATTAAACAAGAAACGCCAAACGGCTTGTCATTATGGCAAGCTATAACACAGTAACCATTATATTATAAAACAAGGCTTTGCAAATGCAAAACCTTGTTTTATTATGTCTTAAAACAAATTATTTTTTATACGCCTTTATCCCCTCGCGAAATGCCGCTGTTGTTTCGTCCGTTTCATCAAGGAAATATGGTCGTGCCAGCTGCTTATATGTTTCGGGGCGCATATCATAGTCTGCGCTGCTCCACCAAAGAGCCATTTTTATATTATCGTATTTTTTAATAGACTCAAACATATCGCTTATCCAACGCGCTTTATCCCCACCAATCGAGCTTGATGCAAACTCTGTAATTATAAACGGAAACTTTGAAAAAACCTTCATATACTTTTCATAAGGCTCTTTATAAATCTCATCAAAGGTACGCCACTTTTCATGATAAAGTTCTTTATAATACTCGCCCGTATTGTATCCCGTCATACCAATCATTTGCACATAATCATTGCCCGGATAGTAGGAAATATACGAGTTCCAATGTGCCGGCGGGCAGTCCTCTGCATTCGGATTAAATATCCAGATTGCGTTATCAACCCCTTCTTCTTCAAAAATCCTATATATTCTGCGCCAATTTTCTATAAATATTTCAGGGTCAGAAAGCGCCGCCACGCCCGAATAATTTACCCAATCACTATTCATCTCATTATTAAGTCTGAACAAAAAAGGGTGTCCAAACGCCTTTGCGCCACGCGCAAAAGTGCGTATCTGTTCATCTAATAAACCGTCATACATATCAAAGTTTATATTTTTCCCAAACAAATCGTCATTGTTAAAGTTTGAAACCTGCAGTGTCAGTTCAGTAATTTTGCCATCATCATAAAACTTCTGCAACGATTCTATTGGAAAACCCCAACTCAAATTTACATAATGAAGTGCAAAATCAAACTTATAATCCACCTTTTTTTCAAGGTCTACAAGCCACTTATAGTTGCGTTCCTTGTCATATGCACCATCTACAAAAATACCCCATTTAATACTGTTGGATGAATTTATTTCTTTCCACAACGCTTTTGTTTCAGCATTCCAGTTTTGCACAACATTTGGCTTATATTCGTGCTTGAATACATTTTCACCCTCAATACCAAACTCTTCAAACGAGCTTATAATTTGCCCTATAACAGACGCATTTTTCTCATAATCACTCGTTTTTATCATTACTCTGAAAAATGCCTGGGGACCCGTTTTTGAAAGCACATAAAAATATGTGTAATCATTTTTTTGTGCCACAATCTGTTTTTCAGGCCTGCGCACAAGTGAAACAAGCTGGGCCGGTGCACCATTGTGCTCATATTCTTTATGCTCGCGTATTGTAATATTATTCGTTTCGATATAATGTTCATTAAGATAATAATTGTTCATATAATTATCAATATACCACATTACATCCGGATATGGTGCCCACTCGCGCGTCACTGTGACGCTCATTTCATCATTGTATGCCCTAATCTGCTCGGGACTTATCGATAAATCAAACTCCATATCTTCAGGAAATGTGAGCGAATATCCTTTTGGCTTGTCTATAAGTACCTTTCGTCCATCCGCAGTAGTAATAATCTGCTCTTGAACGCGCGGCTCTGCGCCCGTAATATCGCAATATATAGACGCAACCTTGTTTTTTGCAAGCTGCATAAAGTTTGCAGGGTCACGAAAAAACCCCTTCACCATCATAAACCAAAGCGAAAAAGCTATAAGCACAAAAACAATTATTAACAATACAATCCGTTTAACCTTCATTTATACCTCCACCAAAGTCGCTTTTTATTAAAACCTTTTATCATATCGGAGCTACCGGTGTTGGACGCGAATTGTCCCACACCTCGTTTACATCAAACAAATCCTTTAGCATATCAGGCGAGTACCACATGCGATAACCGTCAAGGTTTCTGCGACCCTGGCGTACATATTTATCGCGCACTTGTACCCACGCAGGTGACGAATCGACATTGCAAAAATATCTGAAACCTAAAGAATAAAGCATCTCATACTTTTCGCCCGAATATGTGCCAATACCTGCAATATCATCTCCAAAGGGATATATCAATACATCTACATCACCCAAAATTGGTCTAACTTGTTCTTCCCATTTATTCACATCATTTTCAAATTTTTCCATTCCTATTTGACCATACAGCAAATGTCCCCAGCTATGACTTGCAAATGTCCACCCAAGCTCACTCATACGAGTTGCAACCTCTTTTGCTTTTGCAATATCGGCCTCATTAAAATCGGGGGCTGTCGGACATGTCCTGTATCCTAAAACGCCGTCATAACCTGTGATTGCAAGCGTTGCACGCGCACCACGATATGAAAAGTCGGGGTGCTCTTGTATAAATCTTTCCAAAATCGGCACAAGGTCATAATCGCCACGCACCACTGTTCCATCATCTTGTATGTACTCACATATCGGCATTCCATCATCGCCTATTACGATTTTGTCAGCAAAGCCATCGCCTTTCATGTAGCCATAGTAGTTTACATCGTCTTGGGACATTACAAACGGTTTTTTCCCTTCTGGAAGCATAATATCCCCTGCTACAAACTTTGTCTCTCCGTCTTCTGTTGTTTCTTCTCTTGCAATATCGTGAATGTCGACTAAAACATATCCGCCTTCATACATTTTCTCAATTATTTTTTCAAACTCGCTGACGGTTGTCATATATTGATTATAGCCATCCTGTGTATATTCTCCATCAAACGCCTTTGAAGTATCAACTATAAGTGAGTGAAAAAATATGTGCGTAATATCCGTCACATCCTCGTGACGCACCACTGTCGCCTTTGCAGCTTCATAGCGTGCAATCGCTTCGACAAGCTCCTTTTTTGATTCATATTTTTCCCCATATGACTTTATTGTTTCAATGGCAGCATCATAATCATATCCCGCCGCAAGAAAATCCGCTTGGGCAACAAGCGTTTTTACATCGACCTTTTTTGTCTGGGTCACTTTCTTTTCATGGTTCTCTTTCGGGCTTATACTTACAAGTGCCTTTACACCAAAAAATATCCCTGTTCCAACCGCAAGTAAAATTATAATTAAAATAATTGTTTTTAAAATCTTCTTTTTTCTTCTTGCGCGCTCGCTTGCGCGTTGCGAAATCCTTTGCGAAAGCGGTAAATTGCCATATTCATTCATATTACATACCTCCCCCCACAGCTTATTTCTATTATACTATTTTTGTCGAATAAAGGCAATAGCATTTTCTCTTTTTCATTTTTTTGTATATTGCTTTTCACACACCAAAATGGTACAATATGTGTATAAAAAGAATCAAGGAAGGACCTTATTATGAAAATTTATGAAAATATTGCAGAGCTAATTGGCTCTACGCCACTTTTAGAACTTAAAAATTATGAAAAGGAAAACGGCCTTTCGGCAAAGCTTCTTGCAAAGCTTGAATACTTCAATCCCGCAGGAAGCATAAAGGATAGGGTTGCAAAGGCAATGCTTGATGACGCAGAAAAAAACGGTCTTATAAAACCCGGCGGTGTAATAATTGAACCAACAAGCGGAAACACAGGTATAGGGCTTGCTGCGCTTGCTGCTTCACGAGGGTACAGTCTCATACTCACTATGCCGGAAACAATGAGCGTCGAGCGACGAAATCTTTTGAAAGCATACGGTGCAAAGATTGTTCTTACAGACGGCAAAGAAGGTATGGCAGGTTCTATAAAAAAGGCGTATGAGCTTTTGAAAGCTACACCTGACAGCTTTATGCCGAGTCAATTTACAAACCCTGCAAATCCAAATGCTCACAGTGAGTCTACAGGGCCTGAAATTTGGAACGATACAGACGGAAAGGTTGATATTTTTGTTGCAGGTGTTGGTACGGGCGGTACACTTTCCGGAGTTGGAAAATATTTGAAATCAAAAAATCCCAATATTAAAATCATTGCCGTAGAACCATATGATTCGCCACTTTTGTCAAAAGGCACAACCGGCGCGCACCAAATTCAAGGTATTGGGGCAAATTTTGTCCCTGACACGCTTGATACAAGTATATACGACGAAATTATAACCGTAAAAAGCGATGATGCATTTACTGTCGGCAAAGCGCTTGCGAGAAAAGAGGGCATTTTGGTAGGTATTTCATCAGGTGCGGCAGTTTATGTAGCGACTTTGCTTGCAAAGCGCGATGAAAATAAAGGCAAAACTATTGTTGCACTTTTGCCTGATACGGGCGAGCGATATTTGTCGACACCAATGTTTGAGACTTGATATAAAAAAGCAAGGGACACTACCCTTGCTTTTTTTGTCTCGTTTTATTTTTAGCCTTTAAAAAACTCGGCCTTTTGGTCGACAAATATCGGTTTGTGAATATGCCCTTTATTGCATCAAGCGGATTAAACGGTGCATAAGGCGCAAAATATGGTGTTTTAAGTGATGTGTCAGATATAAGCGTAAGCACAAGCAAAAACAAACCACACACAAGACCAAACAAGCCAAAAAGCGATGTGAAAAGTATTAGCACGAACTTTAACATTCGTATTGCGTTTGTAAGGCTATAGTCGGGTACAATGTAGGAAGTCATAAGTGAAAGCGCAGCAACAACAAGTATAACAGGGCTAAATATCCCTGCTTCGACAGCGGCTTGGCCCACAACAATACCGCCAACTATTCCCATAGCAGAGCCAATGTTGCGCGGCACTCTTGTAAGTGATTCGCGCAGTATTTCGACCAGAATCTCCATCAAAATGACCTCGGTAATAACTGAAAATGGTACACCGGAGCGTCCGGACGCAATCACCATCGAATATGCCGTCGGCAAAGCTCCTGCGTGAAAAGCAGTGAGTGCCATATAAAATGAGGTTATTGTTGCGGAAATAAAAACTGATATTATGCGTAAAAGCTTTGAAAATATGCCAAAATATATATTGTCACACTCATCATCATCAGACCATAAAAACTCTATCAAAAGCTTTGGCAAGATGATTGCAACACCGCTCCCGTCAAGAAGAAGCACAATTTTCCCCTCAAGCATTGCACTGCATGCTATATCCGAGCGTTGTTCAAGACCCGCTTGGGGAAAAAGGGCAAATTTTTTATCATTCAAAAACCATTGTAGTTTTGCTGATTCCAAAATGCCGTCTATGTCGATTTTGTTGATTCTTTTTTTAATCGTGTCTACATATTCCTCGTTTGCAACATCGCCGATATACGCCATCAAAAGTGTCGTTTTTGTGCGACGGCCTACGCTGTATGTTTCAAGTTTTAATGACGGATCTTTTATTCGATAGCGTATGAGCGACAAATTTGCATCAAGATTTTCTGTAAACGAGTCCTTTGCACCCCATATTGAATAATTAAGTTCTGCCGAATCGGGCGATTTGTGCTCGACTTTTTTTATATTTATTTCAATTCCTGTTTCACAGTCTTTAAACAGTACGACGCACATTCCGGACAAAACACGCTCGCGCACTTTTTGCTCATCATCAATCAGCTTGCAATCATCAGCATCTATTACGCTATGAAGCGCAAATTCTGCATCAAGCACGCCACCAGTCTCGCGCCAGAACTTTTGGATTGGATGTATAACATGTTCAGAAAGAAGCGGTATATCCGTAAGCTGCTTAACATATATAATATACACTTCCCCATACTCGCTCTTTATTATCCTTTGTTTGACATTGTTATTTTTTTGCATATCGTCACAGAGCCATTTTGCATCTTTTATTGCCATAAAATCACCTTACTGTATCATTTTTTATCTTATCAATCAAAACATTTGTCGAAATGTTCATTGTGCCAATCATCTCTTGCCAATCTATCTCATAAAAACGATTTCGTTTTTTACTTTGATATACTTTATACAACCTCAAAAAATCGCATTTATTCTCTTTTGCAATATTCAAAACAGAGTCTATCTCATATAAAATTTTATCGGCTATAGTGTTTTTTATATACGCCTTTTGCTCTTCATCAAGTTCGCCGACTCCCCTTGTGTTTATTGTTAAATCAAACACAAATTCGCCATTGAGCATAAGAGTATTTTGCTCATTTTCTGTTATGTTGATTTTCTTTTTTTTCATATTTACTTCGGCATAATATTCGCTGCCGCTCGGCAATTTTACAACATAATTTTCCTTTGCGTTTTTGCTTATAATATAGTTTAATCCTCGTCCATAAAGCGCATCAATATGAGCAATTTTTTTATCGCCATCAAACACGCTATACCCGTCTATACTCATAATGTTATCCACGATTTTTATATCAGGAACTACAAACCCGACCTTGTTTTGTGCGTTTGCCTCCCATATATCCGACAAGGTGCAGGTTATCATCGCCTTATCATTTTGAAGTGTTCGCACAATGCTCTCTGCTGCAAAGCCACCCGAAAAATCGTTTACTGCCTTATATTCTACAATGTCACGCGGCTCTGTCGACGATGTAAAAACACTTACGCTTGTTCTGTGGTCGGGCAACGCCTGGACATAATCTAAAAATTCCCCAATTCCGCTTTTGGCATATTCTTCACCTATTACGAGTGCTCGTATTCCGCCATAAAAGAGCTTGTGGTCGGCGCTAAAACGCAGTCTTTTCGATGCATCTCCGACATCTGTTCCAACAGCGCTTATATAGCTTATCGGTCTGTCCGCCATAGAGTCAGAAAAGCTTCGAACATTTGCAATACCTCCACCAAGTCGGATTTCATTTCCATCTTTATATACAAAATGCGAGGTCAATATATCCATATTTTCAATTTCGGTATATCCGCTGCATGAGCATAATATAGTGCTCATTAAAAACACGGACACAGTAGTATAAAAAATTTTATTTTTTCTTTTCATTTCTTACCTCCGCAACAAACAAAATCAGCGGTATAATAAAAAGTGCTCCTATTCCAAGTGTCATGCACAAAATATTTAGATAGTCTACTGCATATTCCATATTAGGCAACAAAGCCGCTATTATAAAAACTGGCACGCATACTGCTATTTCGCCAAGAGATTTTTTGTTTTTTGGAAGTAACGCTTTTATATATGCATATGGGATATGACTTATAAGACATATAGCACATAGCATAAGAAGCGCCCATGTAATTATAAAAATTATGTCTGCGCGTTGTATAAATGTTACTCGCGATATATCAAAAGCCTTCATTGAAAGTGCTACTGCATCAAAATACATCCCCGTGCGTAGCGGTCCGAGCATTGAAAAGCAAGACAAGCACACAAGTATTAAAACAAGTGACGATACAAGTACGCCTCCCATTGATGCAAAAACACTTCCTTTTGCGTTTTTATTGTGCGGTATTATTCCAAGCACTCCCACACCAAAAAAGAACACAGATACAGCGCTTGTGCCTTTTATAAAACCTTTTATTACAACTTCTTTTTCAAATATCGGGAGCAGATTTATTGCATCGCCCGAAAATATCATTATAATTCGTATTATAATCACTGTAAAAACAACGAGCGTCCCAAGAAAGCTCACAAGTCTTATAACACTTGTAAAACCACGCGACAACGCATATGCACACACAAGAACTATAAAAATTGCTATAAAACGAAAGCTCGTGTTTGGAAGTATCCACATCGACACAATATGCGAAAAATATGACAGAGCAAAAGCACAAAACAATAAATAAAAAACAGCATAAATGGCCGAAAAAAGCTTGCCCGCTAAATTTCCCACAATCTTTTGTGAATAAGAAAAAATGGTGTCTCCATCGTGTTTTCTTGATAGGGTTGTAAGAAAGATTGCCGGACGGGCAAAAATTATGCCTGCACAAAGTATCGAAATCCAAGCCCCTGTCGACATATAGCTTGCACCGATAGAAGATGTTGCAAAAATTCCGAAACCAATAACAGATACAAGTGATACTATAAATATTTGTCGTGTACTTACTGGTGTTCTCATATGCCCTCCACACAATAAAATATATACTTATCTTTTCCTTTTGGCGTAAAAATATGCAAAAAAAACAGGGGCAAGGTATTTTACCAAGCCCCATGCCAGCTTTATAATTTTAAAATTTTATTATATAGCCCTGCACAAAGATATAAATTATAATAATTGGCAATATATATTTTAAGTATACGCGCGTACATTTTGGGATTTTTATTCCCATACCAATATTTGCCTCTTGTATAAAATTATCAAAACCCCAACCATATTTTGTAACGCAGAACAGACAATATACCAACGCACCAAGCGGTAAAAGATTATTGCTTACTATAAAATCTTCAAAATCGAGTATAGTGCTGCCCGCGCCAAGCGGTGCTATGTTTTCCCATACATTGAAACCGAGTACACACGGCAGTGAAAGCACTGTTATCAAGACAATGTTTAATGCTATTGCTTTACCTCTTCGCCACCCAAAGCTATCCCCAAAATAAGCCACAATATTCTGAAAGATTGCAATAACTGTCGACAAGGCGGCAAAAGACATAAACACAAAGAAGAATGTTCCCCACACATTTCCATATGGCATAGCATTAAATACATGTGGCAAAGTTATAAATATAAGGCCGGGCCCTTGGTCCGGTGCGACATTATACGCAAAGCACGCCGGAAAAATTATAAGTCCCGATACAAGAGCAACAAATGTATCAAGCACCATAATATAAACAGACTCGCCCAAAAGTGTCCTGTCATGATTTTGATAGCTGCCAAAAATCGCCATAGAGCCTATTCCGACGCTTAGTGTAAAAAACGCCTGCCCCATCGCCGCAAAGATCACTTCAAAAAAGCCCGCATCGATAAAATTTTGCATATTTGGCATAAGATAAAATTTTATTCCCTCATATGCGCCCGGAAGTGTCAATGCGCGCACGCTGAGGACAAGCATTATCGCAAGAAGACAAAGCATCAATGCTTTCGTTATACGCTCCACCCCATTTTTAAAACCAAGCGAGCATATACCAAAGCATATTAAAATTACCAAAAAAGTCCAGAATATCATTTCGACAGGATTTGATGTAAGGGTTGAAAATGTCGAAGAAATTTGTTCTGATGTAAGCCCCACCAGACTTCCGTTTGCCATTTTTACACAATACGCAAGCATCCATCCCGCAATCGTCGTATAAAACATCATCAAAAGATAGTTGCCCGCAAGTGCAAAATAACCAAAAATGTGCCATTTGCTTTTCTTCGGTTCAAGCGCTTTAAAGCCTTCTGTAATACTTTTTCGGCTTGCACGCCCAACTGCAAACTCCATAGTCATTATCGGAAGTGCTAATATGACAAGAAAAACAAGATAAACCAGTACGAAAATTGCACCGCCATATTTGCCCACAATGTAAGGAAAACGCCACACATTTCCAAGTCCTATAGCGCATCCCGCTGATATCAGTATAAACCCAAGCCTTGAAGAAAAGCTTTCACGGTCTTTAGTTTCTTTTTTATTCATAAAAATCCCCATTCTATTATGTTTTTGCCGTGTAATAGTATTGCCGCTAAAGAAGATTTTTACACAAAAATTTATTGTTATGCTGCTCTTCTCTAACGGCAATTTATCGTTTACATTAAATCGTCCGCACTGACAAGCACATTTCTCGGCTTGCTCCCATCAGCGCCGCTTATGATGCCTCGCGCTTCCATTTGGTCTATTATGCGTCCTGCACGCGCATATCCTACACCAAGTCTTCTCTGTACCATTGATGTTGATATTTGTCCAAGAGAAAGTGCAATTTCAATCGCTTTTGGCAAAAGCTCATCACATTCAGAATCATCAGGCTCAATGCCAACAGATGAATCAATTTTTTCCTTTATATCCTCATCATAGCGTACCTCTGATGTATCTTTTATAAAGTCTACAATGCGTTCAACCTCTTTGTCTGATATAAACGCACCCTGTATTCTCGTAGGCTTTGATGCGCCCATAGGCATAAAGAGCATATCGCCCTTGCCGAGCAATTTTTCCGCTCCTGCAGAATCAAGTATTGTACGGCTATCTATATGGCTCGACACTGCAAACGCAATACGCGATGGAATATTTGCCTTGATTACACCCGTTATTACATTTACTGATGGACGCTGGGTCGCAATAATAAGATGCATTCCTGCGGCACGCGCCATCTGTGCCAAACGGCATATCGAGTCCTCTATTTCCTTTGGTGCAACCATCATCAAATCAGAAAGCTCGTCTATAATTACAACAATTTGCGGAAGCTTTTGTTCGCCATCAAGCTCAAGCACTTCATTGTAACCGTTTAAATCTCTTACGCCGCTTTCTGCAAATAATGCGTATCGACGAGTCATTTCACTTACTGCCCACCCAAGTGTACCCGACGCTTTTTTCGGGTCTGTTACAACAGGAACCAAAAGATGTGGTATACCATTATATACACTAAGCTCAACAACCTTTGGGTCGACCATGATAAGCTTTACTTCGTTCGGGTCAGCCTTATATAAAATACTCGTTATAATAGAATTGATACACACCGATTTACCAGAGCCAGTTGCACCGGCAATAAGTACATGCGGCATCTTTGCAATATCGCCAATAATCGCTTTGCCTGCAATATCCATACCAAGTGCAACAGACAATTTTGACTTTGAAAGCTTGAACTCATCAGACTCAATTACATCACGCAATGCCACGCTTGTAACTTCTTTATTCGGCACCTCAATTCCTATTGCTGCCTTGCCGGGAATCGGCGCCTCAATTCTTACTGCAGGCGCTGCAAGATTTAGCGCAATATCGTCTGCAAGGTTTGTAATTTTACTTACTTTTACACCAACGCTTGGTGCAAGCTCATATCGCGTTACTGTCGGACCTCTGCTTACTTGTAAAAGCTTTACATCTACGCCAAAGCTTTTTAGCGTATCAACAAGGCGCATCGCTGTTTCACGAAGCTCCTCGCGCGAATCTGTACCGCGTCTTGATTTGCCTTGTGCAAGAAGTGTCGCAGGTGGAAATTTGTAAGGTATTGGAATAGCTTTTAAATTTGTATCAAGCTGGTCACGCAAATCCTTTTCCTGCTCTACGCTGAGTCTTTCTACGCGTTTTACTTCCCCCTCTGGTCCGTGATGAGCTTCATCATTTGCCATTTCGTGTTCTGTGTCATGGCCCATATATGCTTTAGACTCATCTTTAACAAAGTCGCCACACTCCTCACCCATAAGCTCGGATGCGCTTATTATTTCCTCTTCTTCTATTTCTATTGCTTTTTTCTCATCGACATCAAACACAGGCACTGCAAAATCAACGCTGCCATCATTTTCTATAGTTTCACCATCGATTGTATCTTTCTTTCTTTTCTTTTTCTTTTCAAGGATTTCGCCTGTTTGCTCATCAACCTCAATATCAATCGAGCGTTGTCTTAATTGTCTCAATCTATCATCGGCTGCAGTGGCCACAGATTTTACCGCACCACCGGCGCGCATTCCAATCTCATATGAGCGTTCGTTTTGTATTTCTTTTGCCTCACGCTTTGCACCCTTTACAAAGCCTGCAATAATACGAATCGGCGAAATTTTGAATAAAAAGATTAGTAAAATAAATGTTATTGTTATAAATATAATCGCACAAATCCATACACCAAGCGCAGATATAATCGGGTTTGCAATAAGTGCGCCCAATACACCGCCGCCTATAGCTGTAGAATTTGCAAGTTCAAACGCTTCAAACAAGCTCTTATTCACTCCGCCCGTGCCGAATGTCTGCCACAAAACACTGAAACATAGCATGATAATTATCGAAAGTGACAATTTTATATACATTCTGTTATAATCGCGTTTTTTCATCAAATATATTGCACAACCAATTATAAACACAGGTACACTCATAGCAGGCGAACCAAATAATCCAACTAAAAGAAATTTTATCGCCTCGCCAGCAGGTCCACAATAGTCTGTATATAAGCATACTCCAAATAGAAACCCGATTGCAATTGTAATTATACCTGAAAGCTCAAAATATCTCGTCTCATCTGTATGAACTTTTCTTTTTGTGCTTCTTTGCGAATTTTTCTTGTTTGTACTTGTTGCGCGTTCTCTGCTGTTATTTGTTTTTGCTGCTTTTCGTGGCATTTCCTTCCCCCCGATATATCGTTATAATAGGTATATACCTCTCTATTTTTTATACCCGTCTACCCCTTTTATTTTTACAAACCAACGAGGTTTTTTATCATCATTTGTAAAATCATCATAATACGCTTCAAACAGTTTTTCTACTCCACCAAGCTTTTCCTCTTCAGACAATGTATCAAACACTTGTGCATTATATGTCGGCTCTATGGTGCTTGTCTTGTCGGTATCATCGTACTTTCTGATTATTTGGCGATAGCTCTTTAAATATCCATTTTCAAACTCAAGCTCGACACCACTTTCACCTTCGTGTATACCACCAAACTCAATCCCAATACCATCATATATATAATTAAACTTTGCCCGAACAATGCTTTGCTCTTCATCAAGGCTGTTTAAATAAAGTCGCGTATTACCACCTTCAACAAAAATGCCATACACCTCGCCTATAAGTTCCATTGACGATGATAAAACACTAGCCGTTTCTGTCGATTCACTTTTTTCGTTTAGTTTTAATCCCTTTCCGCCACCAACAGTTGTATAACTCAAAGTGCCATCAGGCGAAATCGTTAGCGTATTTTTACTTTGCACAAACATTATACTGCCCTCTGCATCAGTATATTTTATCGCAGTTTTGGGATTTATCGAAAACGCTTTCAACAGACGCTCGGTTGTATACATACTAATCTCAAGTTTGTCCTCGTTTATAAGCGGATTTGACGCGCTTATTATCTTATGAGTAGCAGCTTCTTCATTTAGTATAAGATATGGTGCAAAAATTGTCTCGCCGGCAATCCCCGTAGGAATATCAGCATTTATAAAGAAAGAAAAACGCTTTTTTGGCGTTGCATCAGCAACAATCAAAGACAATTTTTCATTAAGCTCCGTCTTGTCAAGGCCTGTCGAAATTTTATAAAATTCATTTGTCGATTCATCTGACACATATACCGATACATCACTTATAAGACTATCCTCGGCAGTAATAATAAAGCGTTTCAACGATGCAATCGACCCTGCCAATGGCGGTGTATATACGCCAAAAATTTGTGCAAAGGTAGGTGTCTTATACTCCACACCATAATCAACATAAAACCCGCGTGTAAAAAGCGCCTTGCGCCAATCATCCTCACTTACCTTTACGATATTTTTTGCATCGCGTGACAAAGCATTTACAATCGTATCTGATATGTAATTGTTTACAAGCAAATAATTTTTGTTCGTTGTATCAAGCACCGTTATCGCATGGTCAAAATCCTTTACAACATATGCCGCAAGGCATACCGGCGATGCAATACTTGTCATCGCTACAGGTTCTTTCTCTTTTTCAATGCCAAGCACATCAAATATACGCATCGTTGCTGATTCTTTTATATTTACAAAAAAATTATAGCCATCGGGCCATAATTTTTCATTAAACCATATTTGACCTGTAAGTATAAGGCTGCTTATGACCAAAGCAATCAACAATGTGCTTTTTATTCGTTCCTTTTTCATCGTATGTGCTCCCTTACATCAAAACACTTTATACACATAAAATACACAAATATCGCAAACTAAAAAATTTGCGATATTTGAGATTATATTTATATTTTTAGAAGCTGAACATATCGCCTACCGATAGGCCGTTTATCTTATCAAGTTGATTCCTTGTAAGACGAGTAATGTCTATATCAATAATTTGGCGTTCACTATTGCTTTCTGCATATACTCTCATTTTGTTTCCGCCTTCAATAAGCTCTATTGATACAACATATACACCACTTGCACCTATTGTGCCCGAAAGAAGATATCCACCTTGATATACTTTGTAAAAGTTGCCATCAAAATTACTCTTTCTATAAATTGTTACATCAACACCGCTCCTACCCGCAGCAGTAACAGTGTATGTACGCTCTGATGTCGTCGCAGAAAGCGTAGCAGGCTTTTTTATGTATATGAGCGAATTCGAATTGCCATATTCCCATGGTGAAAGCGAATATGGTGCAGCAAAAGCACACACCCCTCCAAAAATAGTCACTGCTAAAATCAAGCATATAGACATCATAAGCTTCTTTTTCAAACAAGTAAGCTTTTTCATAACATTATCCTCCCATAGTTTTACACCCAAACCGTTATGCGTTATGCTCGTTTAAATGTATAATCTTTTAATGGATTATCAAAAAACTCGCACAACTTTACACTCATATTATAACACGCGTTTGTTACAGGTGTGTTACACGCTTGTTAATTGCGCCTAACAATTACTGCTGGGCAGATGATTCTTTATCACTTACTGTTACATTCACGCTATAATATCCCAAAAGCGAAACATCATATGGCAAATCGAAAACAAGTGGCAGTGTATATGTCCCGTTGTGCAATCCCGACACATCAACATACGCTCCCGATGATACAGAATCGAGCAAGTTTTTTGCGCCGCTTATTGTCACACTGACAGGAAGGTTTTTTGCCTCATATTTCTTCGTGCTATCGCCATTTAAAAACGAGATGTTTTCAATGTCTATCGTTTTTGATACACGCCCCGCAACACTGATTGACACTTGGACGCCTGTAACGGAGAATACATTGGCAACATTATCAGGTATAATAAGATTTACACTAAACTTTTCATTCTTATTAAGTTCAGATATGTTTATAGGTTCGGTTATAATCTTTTCAATTGTATCAATTAAATTATCCTTACTTCCAATACGCAATACTGCAGGCGTTATCTCTACTGCAGAAATCGCATAATCATGCGGCATCTCGCCAACATATCTAACCTCAATCGGAACATCTTTAGTCTTGTATACAGTCGGCACAAGAGCAATCGTTTCAGCATCAAGATTTATGTTCGTGTCATTTGTGATATCCTTGCCATCCTTTGAAATAATTTTACACTTTGTATTTGCACTGTTGCCTTCTACTGCTGTTGATACATCAAATGTTGCAGTTACAGAAGCTATCGTGTCAATAACAGATTGTGGCCCCCACATCGATATTTGTTGTGGCATTGCCTCTGCCTCGATATGCGTTTGCTCGTTTTTTGGGTTGCCTGTGTATTTTACCTCAACAGGCATACTTATTCGTTTAATCTTTTCAACAACAACTTTTATTGTATATGGTTTTTTATCAACTATCGACACATCTGTCAACGGAAGCTTTGTTTCAACTGCTACCTCATATTCGCCCTCGCGTATATTCGGTATTGTAACCGATGCGGAAACATTGCTCGCATCAATTTTACTGATAGATAGGCGGCGTCCCTTTACACTGACCGAAATTGCAGGCCCACGCCCATCTTTGCGAATAGTCAGCCCCGCACTTTCAAGCTCCGCAATATTTGTATATGTTATACCAATCCCATCGATATTTTTTGTGCTTTGCGGATTTTGATTATAAACAACAAACACCCACAAAAGAATTGCTATAAAGACAGAATACACCTTGAAGGCATTATCGCTTGCAAATATCTTCTTCATTTTGCCGCCCCCTTCCAAAATGTAAATTTCTCTTTATCAATTATTTTCGAATCATCCTGCATCGTCTTTGTAAGCGCCTTTTTAAGCGTTTCAATCGTAAGATTTCTTGTGAGGCTGCCATCCAACGCGATTGAAATTTTGCCTGTTTCTTCACTTACAACTATAACAACAGCATCGGATGTTTCCGAAAGTCCAATCGCCGCACGATGCCTTGTGCCAAGCTCCTTTGACAAGTCGTTATTATGCGTAAGCGGCAAAAAACACGCCGCAGCCAAGATTTTATTTGAGCCAACAACAACTGCGCCATCGTGAAGTGGCGTGTTCGGCACAAAAATATTTACTAATAATTCAGCGCTTATTGATGAGTTTATAACTGTTCCCGTTTTAATAATGTCGCCCAGTCTTGTGATTCTTTCCATACAAATCAACGCGCCCACTTTATTTTTAGAAAGGTTATCAACTGCGCGCGCAATTTCATCAATTGTATGTTCGAGCGTTTCTTCGCGTGTGTTAAAACTAAAAATCCTGCCGGCTGTACCTCGTCCCATGCGCTCAAGTCCTCTACGAAGTTCCGGCTGGAAAATTACAAGTAATGCAACAAAACCAAGCTGCATCGTATTTTCAAGAATATACTGTATCGTATTAAGTCCAAGCCACGAGCTTATTTGTAGCATAATAACAAGTATCAAAATACCCTTTACCAGCTGTTCTGCACGCGTCTCACGCACAAGCCTGAAGCCTTGGTAAACTAAAAATGCAACGATAGAAATATCGACTATATCGGCAAGCCGAACAGTCGACATAAACCGCACAAAGCCTTGTATAAATTCGTTAAAAAAATCTCCGAACATCTTTATACCCCTCCAAACCACGCCAAGTATATGTATTATAATTATATTATACAACTTTTTTTGTTGCATTACCAGCCTTTTTTTACATTTGGAACATATTTTTTTAGTCTCACATTACAAATCACTATATTGTGCTAAATTTTCCTTGCACAAACCGCTTTTTTATAGTACAATATAATAGGTAGTAAATATATAATGATTGGAATATGAAAAATGGAAAACACACTAAAGAAAAATATCATACCACGCATCGCTGCAATACACGATATGTCAGGCTTTGGACGATGTTCGTTATCGGTTATAATACCGACGCTTTCCTCTATGGGTATGCAGGTATGCCCCCTGCCAACTGCCGTTTTGTCTACACACACAGGCGGCTTTGAGGGATATACCTTTGTTGACCTTACAGATACGATGAAAGCATACTATGAACATTGGAAATCGCTTGGCATTACTTTTGATTGCATATATACGGGTTTTCTTGGTTCAAGCAAACAGATTGATATCATACTCGACTTTATAAAAGATTTTGCAAAAGAGGATACAATGGTTGTTGTTGACCCCGTTTTTGCAGATGGCGGCAAGCTATATGACACCTTTACTCCTGATTTTATAAATCATATGAAAAGGCTCGTTTCAAAAGCACAGACAATTACGCCAAATATTACCGAGGCTTCTTTTCTGCTTGCTCAAGAAAAAAAAGAGGTATACTCTGTCGACGAAGTAAAGAAAATGCTTCTCTCTCTTTGCAAGCTCGGTCCACAAACCGCCGTTATAACGAGCATGGTAATGCCCGACGCTGCAAACTGTGTGGTGGCATATGACAAAATTGATGGGCGCTTTTGGCGTGTGGGTTGTGATTATATCCCTGCAGAATACCCCGGCACAGGCGACATTTTTACAAGCGTACTCGCCGGAGCATTGCTCGAAGGCGACAGCTTGCCTGTGGCTATTGACCGCGCGGTACAATTTATATCAATTGCTATAAGGACAACCTTTGGCTACAATCCGCCGATTCGTGAGGGGGTTGTGCTTGAGCGCGTGCTTCACACTCTTTCAAAAACGCCGGAAAATATAAACTATGAAATTTTATAATCTTTACATATATAAAGGAGGATGTTTTCTATGAAAAACTCATCAAAAAATCTTACATATGGCGCACTTATGGCAGCTTTTTGTTGTGTCCTTACAAGGTTTTTAAGTTTTCCGTCACCTGTTGGATATGGATACATTCATCTTGGCGATGTTGCAGTTTTGTTGTGCGGCTTTATCCCCGGCGGATGGATTGGTATTTTTGCGGCAGGCATTGGCTCTGCAATTGCAGATATAATAGGCGGTTATTCGATTTATGCACTGCCTACATTTTTAATAAAATCAATTATGGCAGCCATAATATTTTTTGTATTAAAATATAAAAAGCCCTCATCTCCAATAATCTTGCTTGCAACAATTGTTGCCGAGTTTGTTATGGTTTTGGGATATTTTTTGTTTGAACTTTTAATATATGGCAGCGCGCTTTTGTCCAAGGGTTTGTATCTTATAATCGTTGGAAATATGATTCAGGGTGCATTTGGCGTCGTAGCGGGTTATGTTTTTGCAATCGCTTTTGTAAAAAGTAAAAAATTTAAAATTTTTCGAAAATAATAATCTTTGGAGAAGGATTTTATATACATAACAACATTACAAAATATTATTAAGGAGTGTCTTTATGACAAGTATCTATTTGATTGTAGCGTTGTATGCGCTTGTTTTTACATTATTATATTACTCATCCGCAAAACCTTCACTTAAAAACCCACAAAAGAGCAATCCCAAAACTTTAACAGTGATAATACTTCTTGTGTGCTCTTTTATTCTAAGAGTTGTTATATCTGCCAGCATTGTCGGCCATTCAACAGATATAAACTGTTTTAAGAGTTGGGCCGATATGGCATATAACGATGGTTTGTCAAATTTTTATACAAGCGATGTTTTCACAGATTATCCACCCGGATACATATATGTGCTCTGGCTTATCGGGGCTATAAAATATGTGTTTAATATTGCAGATTTGTCAGCTATACATTTGGTGTTGTTAAAGCTTCCTGCAATAATATGTGACCTTGTGACCGGTTGGTTTTTGTTTGACCTTTTAAAAAAGCGTGTAAACACAACACTTGCTTCATGCACAGCATTCTTATATCTTTTTAATCCCGCAATTGTAATAAATTCTTCCGCATGGGGCCAGGTTGATAGCATATTCACGCTCTTTGTTGTACTGTTTATTTATTGTATATGTGAAAGAAAACTTCTTCCTGCGTGCATTTTTTATGCAATTGGCTTTGTTATAAAACCACAGACTGTAATCTTTACACCTGTGCTACTTTTATATCTTTATAAAATACTTTTTATAGAAAAGCCAAATGGCGAGGATTTTAAAAAAGTTATAAAAGAAATTGCTATAAGTGCAGGAGCGAGTATAGCACTCATCTTTGTGCTTATATTGCCATTTGCAAAGAACTTTGATTTTATGCCTATAATAAATCAATATATCTCTACACTCGCATCGTATCCGTACGCTTCTGTAAATGCGTACAATATATTTGCTTTGTTCGGTGGCATTTGGCGCGATGCAAATCATTCATTTATGCTTTTGTCCTACTCTGCATGGTCAAATATTGCAATACTTGCAATCGTTTTTGTTTCTGCATATTTATATATAAAAAACAAAGGCGAAACAAACCTGTTTTTGCTTGGAGCATTTATTATAACAGCGATGTTTACTTGTGCGGCAAAAATGCACGAGCGCTATGTGTTTCCTGCGCTTATACTTCTTTTATGCGCCTTTGCCTATAAAAAAGACAGACGAATATTTGGTGTATTCATACTTTTAAGCATTGGCCAATTTTTAAACACAGGCGTCGTATTTTACAATGACATACTTACTAGAGCCGGCGAAACAGTTATGGCCTCATCTGCTATTGTGCCGATTATATGCCTTATAAATATTTTTACATTTATATATTTGGCCTATGTTTTATTTACACACAGAGCATCAGACGATGTTGTACAACGAAAAAAGTCTTTTATAAACAAGCTCGTGAAAAATAACGCCGCCGAGGGTTTTGAGCTTATGGCGTCAAAGCCTCCGATGCGTATTACACGCATAGATGTAATAATTATGGTTGTTGTAACTTTGCTCTACAGTGTTGTTGCATTTTTTGACCTTGGCGATATGAAAGCGCCCGTAACACAATGGAACAGCACAGAAATCAACGAAGGATTCCAGATCGAGTTTGATGAAGGAACATACATCGAAAAAGTAAAGTGGTTTACAGGACCGTATGAGGAACGCGGATTTAATGTAACAACACTTTATAGTGACAAAACCGCAACACGAGAGACGAAAACTATGGGGGCAGTATTCCGTTGGAACGAATTTTTTATAGGTGGCGAAGTTGATGCGCTTCAATTTGTATCGGCCATAAAAAACATATCGATAATGGAAATGGCCTTTGTGACGCAGGATGGCACACTCATAAAGCCAAAAGCCATCACCGCGCTCGGTAAAGATTGTGGCATAGACGCTCTTATGGATGAGCAAGACCTTGTGCCACAAATCAGCTCGCACAAGAACGGAACATATTTTGACGAAATATATCACGCAAGAACAGCATACGAACACATACACTCGCTTATTCCTTACGAAACAACTCACCCACCGCTTGGGAAAATACTTATTTCAATCGGTATCCTCATATTTGGAATGAATCCGTTCGGTTGGCGCGTAGTGGGAACGCTTTTCGGTGTGCTTATGCTCCCTTGTATATACATTTTCTCAAAGAAGCTTTTTAACCGTACATCGATAGCATTTTTAGCAATTATGCTTATGGCAACAGATTTTATGCATTTTACGCAGACGCGTATTGCAACAATTGATGTGTACATTACATTTTTCATAATACTGATGTATTATTTTATGTATGACTACACAACAAAGAGCTTTTATGACACACCATTTAAAAAGACGCTTATACCACTTGGTTTGAGCGGTCTGTTTATGGGTCTTGGCATTGCAACAAAATGGACAGGCGTATACGCCGGCATCGGTCTTGCAATAATGTTCTTTATATCATTTGGAAAGCGTATTTATGAATATAAAAAGGTTATGTCAGACCCTCACTCGTCGAAAGGCCAGAGAAGAATGGTTTCCGTCTGCAAAAAATATTGTACCCAAACAATATTGTGGTGTATGTTGTTTTTTGTAGTGATACCTTTAGTAATATATCTGCTGTCATATATTCCTGTAATAAAAGCTCCGAATCTGAATGGAATAAACAGTATTATAGCAAATCAGTTTTCAATGTTTGAGTACCACTCAAAGCTTACAGATTCGCACCCGTTCTCGTCATTCTGGTACCAATGGCCAATCATTTCAAGGCCGATATGGTATAGCGATACTGTTTTTTCGGAAACTACTCGTTCAACGATTGCAGCCTTTGGCAACCCATTCATATGGTGGCTTGGTATAGGTGCGGCATTGTATTGTGTATACAAAATGTTTAAAGAAAAGAGCTATAGCGCGATGTTTCTTGTAATAGGCTATTTGGCTCAATATGTGCCGTGGATGAGCGTTACAAGAGTTGTGTTCATATATCACTACTTTACATGTGTGCCATTTGTTGTATTGATGCTTGCATATGTTTTTAATGATGTGCTTGTGCGTTATCCGTATCGCTCTCTTACGCTCAAGAATAACAATGGTGCTATAATGATTTGTATATATTGTATAATATGTTTGTTGGCGTTTATAGCTTTCTACCCCGTCCTTTCCGGTATGGAAGTAAGCAAAACATATATCGACAGTTTGCGATGGTATAGCAGTTGGACATTTTAAAAAATAAGAAGAGGTGTTTAAGATGATAAAATATAGTGTAGTGGTACCGCTTTATAATGAAGAGCTTGTTATAGCAGAGACGCACAAGCGTCTTTCGGCAGTTATGCAAGGCACAAACGAAGAATATGAGATAATATATGTAAATGACGGCAGTCGTGACAAAACACCCGAGCTTGCAAAAGAAATTATGCAAAAGGATAAAAATGTTTGTCTTATAAATTTTTCGCGCAACTTTGGTCACCAGACTGCTATAACGGCAGGCATGGACAATGCACGCGGTCAAGCAATCGTTGTAATTGATGCTGACCTGCAGGACCCACCCGAAGTAATCCTTGATATGATTGCAAAGTGGAAAGAAGGCTTTGATGTAGTATATGGCAGACGCAGCGTGCGCGAGGGTGAAACCGTCTTTAAAAAAGTTACAGCAAAGGTGTTTTACCGCTTTTTATCTTCACTTACAGATATTGATATTCCAACAGATACGGGCGATTTTCGTCTTATAGACCGCAAGGTATGCGATGCGCTAAAGTCTGTAAAGGAAAAAAATCGCTATATCCGCGGACTAATAAGCTGGCTTGGGTTTAAACAAACTGATGTCACATATGTTCGCAAGGAGCGTTTTGCAGGAACAACAAAGTACCCGCTCAAAAAGATGTTAAAGTTTGCGGGCGATGCTATAACATCATTTTCTTACAAGCCGTTAAAACTTGCCGCTTATATGGGTTATGCTATATCAATTGCAAGCTTTCTATACCTTATTTATGTAATAATCAGAAAACTTACAATAGGTGATTTTGATAGTGGTTGGGCATCGATTGTTGCTATAAGTCTATTCTTTAACGGTGTCGTTCTTATTGTGCTTGGTATTATGGGCGAATATATCGGCAGAATATATGACGAGTGTAAAAACAGACCACTGTATGTAATTGCTGAAAAACTTGGTTTTGATGAACGAATTGTTTCTCAAAACGACACGGAGGAATAATAAATGCGAACGATTGATGCTGAGGAAATTACAAAAGCGGTAAAAAATTTATGTATGCAATCAAATTACTATCTTAATGATGATATAAAATGTGCGCTTATGTGTTTTCGCGAAACGGAAGTTTCTGAAAATGGCAAGAAAATACTTGATGACATATTGGAAAATGCTGATATTGCAAAGCAAAACGATATGCCAATTTGTCAGGATACCGGTATGGCGGTTTTGAAAGTAAAAATCGGTCAGGATGTTCATGTTGTCGGCAAAAGCATTACCGACGCAATAAACGACGGCGTGCTTGAGGGTTATAGGGACGGTTATCTTAGAAAATCTGTTGTTGGCGACCCTATAAGACGCGAAAACACAAAAACAAATACGCCGGCTATAATTCACTATGATATCGTCGATGGCGAAAACATTGACATAACCTTTGCGCCAAAAGGCTTTGGAAGCGAAAATATGAGCGCCCTTGCGATGCTAAAACCAGCCCAAGGGATAGACGGCGTAATTGATTTTGTACTTAAAACAGTAGAAAATGCAGGGCCAAACCCCTGTCCGCCAATGGTGATTGGTGTTGGTATCGGCGGTACTATGGAAAAGGCCGCTTGTCTTGCAAAATATGCACTTATGCGTCCAATTAATTCAAAAAATGCCGACCCCTTTTATGCCGAGCTCGAAGAAAAATTGCTCGACAAAATTAACAAGCTTGGTATTGGGCCACAAGGCCTTGGCGGAAGTACAAGTGCACTTGGGGTAAATGTTGAAGTGTTTGCGACACATATTGCCGGTTTACCTGTTGCGGTCAACATAAACTGCCATGCGACGCGTCACGCACAAATAATTATTTAATTAGGTGTTTACGCTCTGTTTTTTGTGGGTATATATATAATAAAGGAAATATGTTAATAAAAACTTCGTGTGCAGTAACCAAACAAACTTCCCGCTCGTGCGGGTTTAAATAAAAGGAGTTGATGGTTATGATGAACTTTATCATTACAGGAAGAAAAGTGGATGTTACAGACGGGCTTAGGGAACGAATTTATAAGCGTCTAGGCAAGCTTGAAAAGTATTTCAAAGATGAGCCCGATGTTCGCGTAACACTCAGCGTTTCTAAAGACAGACATACAATCGAGGTTACAATATTTTCAAAAGGTGTTATATACCGTGCTGAAGAGACAGATGTAGATATGTATGCTGCTATTGATAAGGTTGTAGATGTGATTGAGCGCCAGATGCGCCGTCATAAAACTCATCTCGAAAAGAAGCTTAAAAAAGATGCATTTGATGCTCCATATGTTGGATTTGAGGCTTCTGGAAAAGATGTTGAAGAAGAAACGGAATTTAAGGTTGTAAAAGTTAAGAAATTTTCTTTCAAGCCTATGAGCGTCGAAGAGGCAATTTTGCAGATGAATCTTTTAGGACACACATTCTTCGTGTTTGATAATTCACAAACTGATGCTATTAGCATTGTATATAAAAGAAAAGATGGCAACTACGCCTTGATTGAACGCGACGAATAGCATTTAGCTGATATTTTAGTGGGTGCATATGGCAACTTTTTCCATATGCACCCACTACTGTTTTATATAAAAATATTTTCCAAAATCTATATTTTTTTGAAAAAAGGGCTTGACACAGCAATAAAAATGCTTTATAATATTAAATGTTCGCATTTCGTATCGGGATTTAGCGCAGTTTGGTAGCGCACATGGTTTGGGACCATGGGGCCGGGGGTTCGAATCCCTCAATCCCGACCACATCAAGCGCCAAAGTATTATGCTTTGGTGCTTGCAAAAACGATATGCGCCTGTGGCGGAATTGGCAGACGCGCTAGACTTAGGTTCCGTCCTGTATGTGATTTTATTGTTGATTACGGTTTTAGCCGTTTTCATAGATGAGGATTAAGCGATATGCTCCTCCTCGGTGTACCTCTACCGTGTAAAAATTAAGAGGAAAAACTTAATATGCGGGCGTGGCGGAATTGGCAGACGCGCTAGACTTAGGATCTAGTGATTTTATCGTGGGGGTTCAAGTCCCTTCGCCCGCACCAAATTGTAAGAATCCAAATTATTTTTAAACGATAAGAATAGTTTGGATTCTTATTATGTTTCAATAAAAACAGAAGCACTTGCATCACAAATGACGCAAGTGCTTAATTAATTTAATTACTAACAGGATTCGATTTATGCTCAAAGATATTACATTTCTGTCTTTGGAAAGTTTCGTTCAAGGTTATAGCTTCATTACTTTCTAAAATACTTTTTAAATCTTGTTCAAGTAAATTGCCTAAATAAAATGGGTTGTTTTCAATGGGAGTATCTAAATATCCAGCCCAACAACATGCAAATACATTCCCTTGTGAATCTATTCCTAATTTTCTAGTCAACATAGTACATTCCTTACCAGTCTTATTGGCATCACATCTTAATGCACAATGTAAATGAATTCTGATTTTATCATTAACTTTTTCCTTAATTTTATTTACTATTTTCAATGCGTCATATCCTTGAGGATATTGATCAAATTTTTGTTTTCCAACGGGCATCAATTTAATTAAAGAAATTTCATCAGGGTTAATTTCATTAATTTTTTTAATAATTGCATCTAGTTCCTCTTCCGAAACATTTGAGTTTAAAATTGGAACATTTATTCTAAGCTTAGAAAATAAATTTCTATACTTATTAGCATATCGAATATTTGTTCTGTTATAATCGGATGTTTTCCGTATGTCTTGTTGTTCATCTGAAGACATATCAATTGTAAGAACGCAATTCTTTAAAAACATTTGTTTTTCTGTTTGATTTAAATTATGTATGCTTTTCCCTGTTGTTGTTATAGATATTTTACTTTCATCAAAAATATTAAGAGCATGACCGATGATTTTCTTGCTATCTTTGCTAGAAAGAGGATCACCACCAGCAAAATTCAATTCACGTATACTATCTTTTACTGTTAAAATTGAGTTTAAAACATGATTTTTTTTGTGAATATCAATTTCAGAAGAACTTGTAGTTTTGGTGGCACAAATATTACAGTTAAAAGAACAATTATTAGTAATATTCCAAATAATCTTTATATCACTATTCCCCTTAATCGTTTCAAAAGAGTTAACAATTTTACTCTTTAAACGCATTATGCTGTCTATTACATCACCATTTATACGCATTAATTTTACATCATTCAATAAATCATCAATATCAACCCACGTATGATTTTCGAAAATATCGCTATTTACATTGTTTTTTATAGTTACATTGTAAAATGAATACTGGAACAACTTTTCTAACTGGTCTGGGACTGATAATTTTATACTATAACTATCTTCATCTTCAATATAGTTTATATTTAGATCTTGCGTACGTATATTCAATTTATTTGCCAGCAATTTAGTTAAGTTATCATTATATTCGTTATCATTCCACTCCTCTTTAAGTTCCACATAGGGTAAAAAATCACAATCCCAGGACTCTTTCCTTTGAAGTAAAATTTTAATGGTTCTCTTACCATCTATGTTTGTATCAATCTTAGAAATAATAAACAAGGCTGAGTGATTTATTTCGGCCTTAGCTTTTATTTGTTGTGCGATTGAAATAGCATTATTATTCTTATGAGCTTTTATAAGAAAACCTATAGTTGTAAAAGTCAATATACTCAATACTGTGAGGTATACCGCACTTACAATTGGATTATCCTTAAAATCAAATATGATTAGCGATAACCAAGATGGGATAACTATACCTACAAGAGCCCAAAAAATTTTGCTTATTCGATCCTTATCTATATATTCAGCACAAATTCTATCAATATCTTCAGGGGTAATTAATATTTTACTCGGTGCTTTTTTAGAAACCATAAAACAACCTCCTTACAATAAATATATTTCTACAACTATATTATATATTACAAATTTAGTTAAGTCAATTAGCATACTGAATAATTATGTAATATTAATAAAACAATTTCCTTCGAATTCAATTTAGCTACCACTCAATATACCATTAAAGAAGAGCTTACAGGATTTTGACTGTAAGCTCTTTTCTTGCCTGTTATTTATTAAGCTGATACTTCCTCGTAATCGTCTTCGTATATCATACCAATTTCATCTGCATAACTCTTTTCCAGGAATGGTGCTTTCATTCGTATTTCAAGGCGGAGACCGTACTCATCCTCGTGGATTATTATTTTTTCTAGTAGCAGACACAGATTTGTGTGGCTCAGTTCCTTTTCACTTAATATCTTATCAAGTAGGCTTGCATTTTCGAGCATTGCCTTTTTTCTCTCTTTGATAGTTTTATCAATATTTTCTATCTTTGCAATCTCATTTTTGAAGCCTTCGATTTCTTTGTTCCGCTTTTCTATCATTCGTTCATACCTTTCGGCATTATCCCTGTCCTTGATTTTCTCCATAAGTATTTGCTCAACCTCAAGCTCGGTTGCATTTATACTGTCCTGAAGCCTTTTTATTCTCTTGCTGACATTATTTTTCTGTGCCATCCATGAACGTATATCGCTTTCGATTTGTCTTGAGCATTTGGATAGTCCGTCTCTCATTATGGCAAGTTGTTTGTAAATTTGTTCGTCAAGCACCGATTCGTTAATTCTATGTGAAGAGCATACCATATGAGTGTGTCTGTGGTAGCCGTTACACACATATTCAATTCTGTCCGGCTTATCCTTAGTTTTTCTCCTTTTTGCCGTGAATGTGCTTCCACAATCTCCACATTTTAGGAGAGATGCATATCTGTGGCAAGGCTGATTGCTTTGCGATTTCACTTTGCCCTCTGAGTTTATTCGTATAATCTCTTGCACCTTGTCCCAAATCTCTCTTGGTATGATTGCAGGAACTGCATCCTTATGTATAAACTGTTCCTCTTTAGGCACCTTTATCTGCTTTTTTGTTATTCGACTTCGCTCCCTTTGATGATTGACTAAATCACCGCAGTAGAAGGGATTAGTGAGAATTCTTCGCACTATGGAATATGTCCACAGATATTCAAAGGTTGCTTTTGGTTTGTTATCCCCAAGGCTTTTCCCTTTTAACTTTAGTTCATAGTAGGCAGGTGTTTTAACACCTTCTTGATTCAATATTTTTGCTATTGTTTCTGTGCCATGCCCATCTAAGAACAGCTTATATATTCTTCTGATAATATCTGCCGTTTCCTCACATATCTCAACTTTTTTGGTGTACCTATCCTTTAGGTATCCCATTGGGACATTGATAATGATTCCTTCAAATTCTTGCTTATGCCTTAATGCTGATAGAATTTTTACGATTAACTCCTGCACATAACTATCGTTTATCAATCCTTTGAAACCTATCATTAAATCATCGTTTCTGTTAAAGGAGTCAATGCCTTCCGTTACAGATACTATCCTTACATTTCGCTCTTTCATATCCTTTACGATGAGAAGCGTATAAAATCTGTCACGGCTCAATCTTGATAAGTCTTTTACATAAACCGTATCAATCATTTTACCATCTGCCAGTTCATACATCCGTTTGATGCCGGGGCGGTCAAAAAGCGTTCCGCTTATGTTATTCTCTAAAACTTCATCAATAATGGTATCTCCGACCTTATGTACATATTCTCTTACTAAGTCTCTTTGTATATGTAGAGATTCGTGTTCTTCGTCTTCGTCTCGTGATTTTCTACATAGTATAAATCCTGCCATTTGTTTTCACCTCCGTTTTATTTATGGAGGGAACCGAAAGGGTTAATTTCGGCTCCCTTTTCAGCAACATACAATATCACAAAGAATTTAATATATCCAGCTAAAAACCTAACCAAAGTTACGCTGAATTTTCGTGCAATTCATCCTCGGCTAATATCATATTTTCAGTCAGATATTCTTGTGCTACCGCCCGAAGAAAATTCATATAATCTTCTTCTGTTCCAACGCATTTGATGCTTACGGTATAAACATAAAGTTCTTTTTCTTTTCTTGCCATTCTAACCGCACACCTCACATTCCCATCATG
>JAZUQZ010000023.1:0-3918 GCA_045626925.1 Candidatus Aphodoplasma sp.
TCTTGGCTCACAGAACGACATGGCTACGATCCGACTTTGGCACCATCGGCAATCGTTTCACAAATTAGTCCTGCTAAAGTAATGCATTTTGAATAATAAGTAAAATAAAGAAAATAAAACGAAACGAAAAGAAAACGAACCCGCTTATTTATAGCATGTTACAAATGTATAAATGCGGTTTTGTTTTCTTTTGTTATTACTATTATTTGTTATTTTTTGTTACTTTTCTTGTTACTTTTCTTGCGTATGTCAAAAAAAAGCAATATCTTTGCACCCGAAAACAGCAAACAAAAGAAACAATGGGAAAAGAAAATACACACACAGCACACACAGCAACGGCTGCAAAATTACCTGCTAAATGGCTAGAGCACGCACACGCAAATACAATTTATGTTGTGCATAATGAGGTGCATGGTAGTACAGCGGGAGGTAATATAAATGTCGGCACAGATAATTGCACAGCGGAACAGCTTGCAGGGATGGCTACGGAAATCGCACAATTGCGCAAACAGGTACATGACCTTTGCGAAATTATACGCGAATATACTAACAAATAAAATACTACATTATGGGCAGAGCTAAAAAACAAATACAGGTAAAAGAGCCTGTAACCATCCGCTACAAAGAGGGCAAAAATGGAATAAAGTCTGTTTATTTAGATTGCTATGTAAACGGCAAAAGATGGTACGAATTTTTGAGCAAAAAAATCGGCTATATTGAGCCTGTTATAGACTTTCAAACGCGCACGCACAATGCAGAGGTTTTACAGCGCGCAAATGCAATTAAGATGCAACGCATAAGCGAAATATATGCGGGTAAAGATAATGTACAAAATATTGCCCGAAATGGCAAAATGCTGTTGCTAGATTGGATGGACATTTACGCGCAAAAGAAATTAGAAAGCGGGCACAAAGACAAATATATTATGGCATATACTAGAAAGATATTATTAGCCTATGCAGGAGCAAATGTGCAAATGCAAGATATAGATAAAAAATTTTGTTTAGGTTTCTTAAATTTTATCAAACATTTGCATGATAATAGCAGACATGAGCCACAACTTAAAAGTACATTTGCAAAAAGTGTGCTATATGTAGGTGCAGAGCAAGATTTTATGGCAAGCCATATAGCAGAAAATGAGGTAAAGTATATAAAACCGAAAACGCAAGAAAATTATTATAGATGCTTTACAGGTGCTCTAAATGCGGCTGTACGCGAAGAAATTATTGCATGCAATCCTTTTGACAATATTGCAAGTATAGATAAAATAAAAGTACCCGAAAGCACGCGCGAATATCTGACCATAGATGAGGTAAAACAACTAATGGCGACAAAATGCAAAAACGAAAATGTAAAAAATGCTTTTCTATTTTCATGCTTTTGCGGCTTGCGTATTAGCGACATATATGCTATAACATGGGGGCAAATTACGCAAGATGGCGAGCAAATGCGTTTACAATTAAGTATGCAAAAGACAAAAGACCCGCTTTATTTACCTATATCGGCACAGGCGCAAAAGTATTTGCCGCAAAGAGGCATAGCCGCAGCAGAGGAAAAAATTTTCCATTTGCCTCGCAAAGAGGGCTGCAACTATCATATAAGGAGATGGGCACAGGCAGCCGGCATTACGAAAAAAGTTAGTTTCCATGTAGCCCGCCACACCTTTGCGACAATGATGCTAACATTAGGCGCAGACCTATACACAACAAGCAAATTATTAGGGCATACAAACATATTAACAACACAAATATATGCTAAAATTATAAACAAGAAAAAAGATGAGGCTGTAAACCTCACAAACGGCATATTTTAATAGCGGGCATAGATCCCCACGAAAACAGGCTGCAATGCAGTCTGTTTTTTGTTGCATATACTACCACAGCGAACCGCTACTGACATATTGCACCATCGACATGGAGCAACACCCACAGCGGGCATGGATGGCATATGCTGCGGTCTGTATGCTGTACACCCTCACGGATGGCACAGGCTACCATCCACATGGAGCAACAGCCGCACCGGGCACAGATGGCACATGCTGCGGTCTGCATGCTGTACACCCTCACGGATGGCATAGGCTACCATCGGCATGGAGCAATAGCCACAGCGGGCACGGATGGCGCGCGCTGCGGTCTGTAGGCTTTACACCCTCATGGATGGCATAGGAGCACCGCAGCGGCATAAGCTCCCCCCACACCCCCCTCTATAAGTGCATAGTATATACTGACCGACCTATATAAATATAGGTCTGTATATACATGCACACGCGCGTATGTGTGCGCGCATTTGTTTGATAGCGCGCAAACATACCGCTATATAGGCTTATATGGCACATAGGCGCACAGCAACTCCCCCGCCATGTGTTTTTTATTTATCGGCTCTATACTCCGAAATCTCCTTGCCCCGCTCTCTGTTGATAAATGATTTTTTCGGAGGGCTGTTTTTTTAGGAAATGGCATAAAATAGCGATTTTCTCGCATTTGCCCCACTTGCATACAAATACAATTTGGCTTTATTTGCCCTACTTGTATTTTTGTTTTCGCTAAAAAAGTACAAAAGTTTACTTAAAACAATTTTTCGGGCTTTAGTAAACAACAATTTATTTATTATGTTACACTTTGTAAAACTACCCGAAAAACAGCCGGACTGCTGTGCAATTTGCCCTTTATTAGGTCTGATCCCAAAAGAAAAGGTACCGCCTAAAAGCTACGAAAAACTTGTGTGTTTAGGCACAAATGAGGCAATGACACAAAGAGCAAGCCGAATAAGAGCAAGCCAACGAAATAGTAAACACCCTTTGCATCGCTATTGTGATAACAAATGGCAATTTTGGATGCAATTAAAAAACCGTAGTTTAGGTATAAATGGCACTATGTATTTGCAATGTCGAATACCTTACGAACAGAGCCAACAAATGACATTTAATTTTATAAAATTCCACAGGCATACACCAACAGAGGAATAGCCCCTATAGTGCGATTTATTCTAACAGAACCAACTAAACACACGAACATGGAAACAGACTATAAAGTAATAAATACAAAAATAAGCCCCCGCGCATTTGCACAGATGCGAGCAATAGCAGAGCGAGCAAACATAAAAGTATATAAGCTTTTGCAAATTGTAGTGGACTGCTATATAAAAACATTTTGCGAGAGCGAGCCTATAAATGACTATATGCGTGAAATTCTATGCAAGTTTATAGATATAGACAGGGCAAAAAATGGCTTTTCACTAATTGCACCTACTTTGCAAAATTTGAATATGTCAAAATGTTTTGCAATTGTATCTAAAGCAAAAAGTACTATCCCCGAAATCGTGCTAATTGAAAAAGAGGGAGATAGTATAACACAGAACATAAACAGCGATACTATTTTGACAGAGTTTTTACAGGCATTTTCTCCCAAAATATTGCACTACTTACAAAAGATTAAAAACAGCGAAAGAATGCACAATTTAACAGATGCACTATTTTATGCCACACAAGAAATAGCATGCCCCAAAGATCCTTTACATAATGAAATAGAGCAATTGTTTACAGATGCAAATAATAGTGTAATTAGCGCACAAATACAGCCTATTAGTGCACAGAAAAACATAAAAAGAAAATGCATAGAGAATTTGTGCGCAAGTGATTTTGAGCCACAAAACTATAAAAGAACACATAACAGGCATTATAACGAATACGAACCAACGCAAATAAATTTTGATCCCTCACAAGTAGCGGACACTTTGCAAGATTATGAACCGGAATTTGATCCCTCACAGATAGCAGACCCTTTGCAAGATTACGAACCGGAGTATATAGAGAATTAGCATAAACTTTTTTGAAATATTAAAATTGGATGCGCAAACCCGCGAGGGCAAGTGCATTTTTTTATATGCAACACCCACAGCGGGCACGGATGGCGCGCGCTG
>JAZUQZ010000024.1:0-54971 GCA_045626925.1 Candidatus Aphodoplasma sp.
AGTAAAATACCTTGACATTTATCTTCTGTGTTATCTGATTTAGGTTATTACCGATACGCTTAAGCTCCAATAAAAACGGTTGCATATTGACTGGAATAAATATAGGCGTTTCGAGAGAAAGTCTGACTATATAATCTGCAACACTGTGGCCTACTTTTTTAGCACGCTTCTTTATATATTGCTTTTCTTTCTCCGTAACTCTTATCGTCAATGTCATATCTCTTCTTCTGTTGTCTTTCATATAAATCTCTCCTAACTTAAAAATATAGTAAGTGGGTCCGGGCTTCCGCCCGAGAAAAAAGCGCCTTCAGGGAGGCGCTTCGCAGCAGGCAGACAGCCGGACGCTATGCTTGCCCCAGACCTAAGTCTGGGAAATTCTCAAATTCTCGGTCAGAGAATTTTTAGGGATATTGGAATAAAAAAATAATTGATTTGCAAATCTCTTTGAGAGAAGCTAATCAATTAAATAATCGTTTTGTTTTATTGGCTATATTATTCTTATCCAATAACCCTATGTTATTATTAACTTAGTATTATTTGTAGTCGTTTTTCACACCACCTCAGTCAAAAACAAACCACCATTTATTCGAGCGCTTTGTTTGTCAACCGATAGAGATTTGATGTGGAAGAGCCATTGCTCTTTTTACGATTGATTTTTATAATATATCCTTGCTCAACCAATTTTGGTATCGTATTCTTAACAGTTGTTAAACCGATACCTGTATCTTGATGTATAGTATCAAGAGAAGGAAAACAAGCGTTATCATTACCCGACCGCATACAAAGATAACACAGTATCTTAAATTCGTTTCCACTGATACTTTTATCAGTAATAATCTTATTGAGTATAGTTGTAAATTTACCTTTTAATTTCATCATTTGAAAATCCTCCATTTCTTAAAATAAAAAAGCCGCATCATTTCGATACGACTTATACCTTGTGTTAAATTCATATAGCCTTTTTGAGCAAAAGAAAAAGTACAGCTATTTTTCAATAACTGTACTTATTTCTCTCTCAATCGGCTTTTTCCGTAAACATCCTTTTGAGAAACACTCCTTCGGGTGTCTTTTTTCATTTTATGGAATTTTTTAAAATTATAGTGCATTTTTGTTTCTTTTATGGTATCATAATAATGTATGGCTATGTTTATATTTTTAACGGAAAGGAAAAATAATTATGTATGATACAATAATCATCGGCGGCGGTCCCGCCGGACTTAATGCAGCGCTTTACTGCTTGCGCGGCGGCATGAAAACACTTCTTATAGAAAAGCTTTTTTGTGGTGGCCAAGCATCAACAACCTATGAGGTAGAAAACTATATCGGTTTTCCCGAGCCTATATCAGGACCGGAGCTTGTTATGAATATGGAAAAGCATGTAAAACGCTTTGGTGCAAACATCATAAACGATAATGTTTGTGCTCTAAATCTTGACGGCGATATAAAAAAGGTTATATGCTCAAAAGAGGAATATAGTGCCAAAACAATCATTATCTGTACAGGTGCAACGCCTCGCACACTCGGCCTGCCAAATGAGGATGCTCTTCGTGGTAGTGGCGTTTCGTATTGTGCAACATGTGACGGCGCTTTTTATCGCCAAAAAACAGTTGCCGTTGCAGGTGGTGGCGACACTGCTCTTGAGGACGCACTTTTTCTTTCAAACTTTTGTAAACAAGTATATTTGATTCACAGACGCGATACATTTCGCGGGGCAAAGATACTTTCGGACAAAGTTTTGTCAAACGAAAAAATCGTGCCCGTTTACGATAGTGTAATCGAATCTATAAACACAAACGAGGATGGTCTTGTTGAATCGTTAAGTGTTAAAAATTTAAAGACAAACGAGGCGCAAAACATCGATGTAAATGGACTGTTTGTTGCGATTGGAACAATTGCATCAAATGCTTTATTTGTAGACAAGCTCGAATGTGATGATAGTGGATATATAATTACCGACGAAACAATGCAAACGAGCATAGAGGGCGTTTTTGCAGCGGGAGATATACGCAAAAAGCCTCTCAGACAAATTATTACAGCCGCAGCAGATGGCGCTGTTGCTGCAAGCTCGGCTATTGATTATGTATTAAAACACGGATAAAGAGGTGCTTTGGGAATGCAAATAATAAAAAACGGATACATTCACACCTGTGAAAACGGCGATATAGAGTGCGGTTATATATGCTTTGATGACGCAAAAATTACCGAGCTCGGCCAAATGAGCGACTTTGATGAAACAAAATATAATGCACCGGAAATTATCGATGCACAAGGAGCACACATTTGTCCCGGTTTGATAGATGCGCATTGTCACATTGGCATGTGGGAGGACTCGATGGGTTTTGAGGGTGCGGACGGCAACGAAGACACAGACCCTATTACTCCCCACCTTCGTGCTATTGATGCTATAAACCCGTTTGACCGTTGCTTCAACGATGCTCTTCGAGCAGGAATAACAACCGTTGTAACAGGGCCCGGCAGTTCAAATGTTATTGGGGGCCAATTTGCAGCGCTTAAGACATATGGCAAAAGTGTTGACGATATGCTTGTAAAAGCTCCTGTTGCACTAAAGTTTGCCCTTGGAGAAAATCCAAAATTGACATATCATTCAAAAAATCAAACGCCCGTAACGCGTATGGGCATAGTTGCGCTTTTGCGCGAAACACTTTTAAAAGCAGTAGAATATAAGAATGCACTATGCGAGTATGAGCTTAATCCACACGAGTGCGACAAGCCCGATTATGATATGAAGCTTGAAGCTTTGTTGCCGCTTTTAGAGCGCGAAATTCCTGCAAAGGTACACGCTCACAGAGCAGATGACATAATGAGTGCAATAAGGCTTGCAAAGGAATTTGATATAGATATTACGATAGAACATGTAACCGAGGGTAACCTTATATGTGATATACTAAAAGATGAAAACCTTCCGCTTATGGTCGGTCCGGCATTGTGCGAACGCTCAAAAATCGAGCTTCGAAACTCGAGCTTTGACAATTATAAGGCATTGAGTGATGCGGGGCTTGAAATTGCAATAATAACCGACCACCCCGTTGTTCCTATAGAGTATTTATCACTTTGCGCATCACTTGCTGTTAAAAACGGTATGGCGCACGACGCCGCGTTGCGTGCTATAACAATCAATGCAGCAAAAAACTGTGGAATTTGTGACAGAGTTGGCTCGCTTTGTATCGGCAAGGATGCAGATATTGTAATTTTTGATAAATCACCGCTTGATTTTTACGCAAATACGCTTGCCGTATGGGTCAATGGAAAAAAAGTGATATAACAATTTAACATAATCGTAATGGTATTTTGTGCTTTTATATGATATAATTTCTTGTATGGATACTACATATTGTAGTTTGTTTTAACGCATTTTGGCTTTTTATAAAGGAGGTCTCATTGTGAGTAACAGACTGAAAGTGTTTTTAAAAGTGTTTTTGGTTACATTTTTAATCGGCGTTCTTGTTGTAACTACTGTTGTTGTAGCAGGTTGCTTGGGGCTTTTTGGTTTGGACCGTGGCTTTGATGTAGATGCACTCGACCTGAATTTTACATCAATAGTATACTATACAGATGATAGTGGAAACACACACGAGCTTGAACGACTTTACAAATCGCAAAATCGTGTTTGGGCAGATATCAGTAAAATTCCACAATATATGCAAGACGCATTTATTGCTATTGAAGATGAACGCTTTTTAAGCCACAATGGTGTTGATTTGCCACGAACGCTTAAAGCTACAGTAACATATGTGCTTAAAGGCTCCAGTTCATTTGGCGGCTCGACAATAACACAACAGCTCGTCAAAAACATAACCGATGACCGAGACACAAACGCTGCGCGCAAGATACGCGAAATGTGGCGTGCGATGGCTTTGGAAAGAAAGTACTCAAAAGAACAAATTCTTGAGTTTTATCTTAATACAATTTATCTTGCCAATAATTGCAACGGCGTCCAAGCGGCAGCAAATAAATATTTTGGCAAAGATGTGGGCGAGCTTTCACTTGCACAATGTGCATCGATTGCAGGCATTACACAATATCCATCAAGATATGACCCGCTTGTTAATCCCGAAAACAATATTGAAAAACAGCGCATCGTTCTCGCAAAAATGCTTGAAACAGGCAAAATTTCGCAAGAGGAATACGATGCCGCAATCGCTGAAGAACTTGTGTTTCAGGACAAAGCATTAGCAAGTAATAACAGTGTTCAATCATATTTTATTGACCAGCTTATAAACGAAGTAATAGCAGATTTGAAAGAAGAAAAAGGCTATTCGACCGAGTTTGCAGAAAAAACCATCTATAATGGCGGATTGAAAATCTATGCAACTATTGACCCGGCAGTGCAAAAAGCAATGGAAACAGTTTATGAAAATACCGCAAACTTTCCAAGTGTTTATGGCTCTGTAAAGCCACAATCGGCAATGGTTATCCTTGATCCGCATACAGGCGCAGTCAAAGGTAGCGTTGGTGGTATAGGTCAAAAGAGCGGCGACCGCATATTGAATCGCGCGTCACAATCATTTAGACAACCCGGTTCGATTATAAAACCACTTGCGGTATATGCACCGGCCATCGAGCAGGGCAAAATACTTCCATCAACTATTGTAGAGGATGCCCCTATTGATATAAATGGCTGGAAACCAACAAACTATTATTCCGGCTATAACGGCAAAGTAACAGTCCGTAATGCACTCAAAGAATCTATGAATACACCTGCTGTACGCGTGTTGCAAGATGTCGGCGTAGATTATTCATACGATTTTCTTACAAAAAAGCTTGGGTTCACTTCTCTTGTAGACGGCGAGATGCGTAATGGTAAAAAATATTCTGATAAAAATCTCAGTTCGCTTGCTCTCGGCGGTCTTACATATGGTATGAACGCAACGGAAATTGCTGCTGCATATGCAACTTTTGCAAATAACGGTTTATATAACAAGCCACACCTTTATACAAAGATTGTTAATAGCGATGGCGATATAATACTTGAAAATAAGCCTGACCCAAAAGTTGCTATGAGCGAATCCACTGCATTCTTAACAAATTCAATGCTACAATCTGTTATAACAAACGGCACGGGTACTGTTGCAAGGCTTGCAAAAGGTATGCCGGCAGGTGGCAAAACAGGTACAACAGATGACCAAAACGATAGATGGTTTGCCGGTTTTTCGCCGTATTATGTAGGTGTTGTATGGTATGGATATGACCAGCCAAAATCATTAAGCTTTTTATCATACCACCCATGTATGCCGGTATGGAAAAAGGTCATGGATGCAATCCATCAAAACCTGCCTGTCAAAAACTTTAGTGTACCATCAACTGTCAATGCCGTTAGTGTATGTTCTGTAACGGGAATGCTTCCCGCCGAGGGATGTACAACAATTGCAGATTATTTCAAATCCGGCAGACGCCCGACAGAGATATGCACCGGACACAACGATATTGGTGAGGATTTTGAAAACGCGATTGATATAACAAATCCGGAAGCATCACCAACCGCCTCGCCGTCTGGTGAAGATATATTAGATGCTACTCCAACACCAACCGATTCAAACTCTGACCCGACAGATAAACCTGTTCAAATACCTACAGATATCCCTCAAGGACCGGATGATGACATTATTATTTTAGATTAAAATCAAATAGCATTTAAAAAGCCGAGGAGTCAAACTCCTCGGCTTTTTGATATGATTTTTAGTTTTTTATTATACAAGCTCTAAAACAGCCATCTCCGCAGCATCACCGCGTCTTGGTCCTATTCTTGTAATTCTTGTATATCCGCCGTTTCTTTCAGCGTACTTTGGTCCAATCTCACTAAATAGCTTTGCTACAACATCCTCTCTCATAACAAACGCAAGCGCCTGTCTTCTTGAGTGGAGTGTATTTTCCTTAGCAAGTGTAATCATCTTTTCTGCCATGCTTCTTGTTTCTTTTGCGCGTGTAACTGTTGTTTCAATTCTGCCTGTATCCAGAAAACTTGTAACAAGGTTACGAAGCATTGCTCTTCTTTGGTCGGTAGGACGACCCAATTTTCTTGTTCCCGGCATAACCAAACCTCCTTTGACTCAAAATACCGTATTTTTTGTCTTTTTGATTAGTCCTCTTCTTTATTAAGAGCCAAACCTAAAGACTCTAGTTTGTTAATTACTTCTTCAAGTGACTTTCTTCCAAGATTGCGAACCTTCATCATATCCTCTTCGGTCTTAGCTGCAAGGTCCTCAACAGTGTTGATACCTGCACGCTTTAAGCAGTTATAAGAACGAACCGATAGGTCAAGTTCTTCAATCGTCATTTCAAGCACTTTTCCCTTTTCGCTTTCTTTTGGCTCAACCATAATCTCAACATTTTTAGCGTTGTCAGAAAGGTCAATAAATAGCGACAAGTGCTCACTCATAATCTTTGCCGCAAGGCTTATTGCCTCGTTTGGTTTAAGTGTACCGTTTGTCCAAACATCAATCGTAAGTTTGTCATAATCATAAGCTGCGCCAACGCGTGCCGGCTCAACCTTGTAATTAACCTTTTTAACCGGTGTATAAATCGAATCAACCGGTATAACACCAATAATCTGTGAAGATTCTTTTTTACGGTTTTCCTCCGCTGATATATAGCCTCTGCCCTTAGACATAGAAAGCTCAATATAAAGCTTTGCACCCTCATCAAGCGTTGCAATATATAAATCAGGATTTAATATTTCAATATCTGCATCTGTTTTTATATCGCCTGCTGTAACCACACAAGGACCTTCTGCCTCAATGTATACCATCTTAGCTTCATCGCTATGGATTTTTGCTGCGATACCTTTGATGTTTAACACAAGCTCTGTAACATCCTCTTTTGCACCAGGAATTACAGAAAACTCATGAAGCACACCATCAATCTTGATTGAGCTTACAGCTGCGCCCGGAAGAGAAGACAACAATATTCTTCTAAGAGAATTGCCGAGGGTTGTTCCATAACCGCGCTCCAAGGGTTCTACAACAAATCTGCCATAGTGGTCCTCTTCACGCATCTCTACACATTCCACTCTTGGTTTTTCAATCTCTATCATGCAATATCCCTCCTTGCCCTATTGGGCTAAAATACCCTACTCCAAAAAACAATATATAATAATTAGTTCTTGGAGTACAACTCGACGATTAAGTGCTCCTCGATTGGCAAATCGATATGCTCTCTCTTTGCAAGAGAAACAACCTTTGCCTCAAGTGAATCACGATTAAGCTCAAGCCAATCCGGAATAAGCTTTGACTCTGTGATTTCTAAAACTTCCTTAATTTTTGCCGATTTCTTTGAGTTTTCTCTTACAGAAATAACCTCACCGGGTGTTACAAGGTATGAAGGAATATCAACTCTCTTACCGTTTACATCAAAGTGACCATGCAAAACAAGCTGTCTTGCTTCGGCTCTTGATGTACCAAAACCCAAACGATATATTACGTTATCAAGTCTACTCTCAAGAATTGTGAGCAAGTTTTCACCCGTAACGCCCTTCATCTTATTAGCCATATCAAAATATTTTCTGAATTGGCTCTCCAAAATACCATAATATCTCTTTGTCTTTTGCTTCTCACGAAGCTGAACACCATACTCAGAAAGCTTGCGTCTGCTTTGACCGTGCTGACCGGGTGTTCCTCTCTTTACAGAACATTTATCAGTATAGCATCTCTGACCTTTTAGGAAAAGCTTTTGTCCTTCTCTACGGCAAAGACGGCATACTGCGCCAGTATATCTAGCCATGTATTCTCTACACCTCCGTTATTAATCTTGTCGAAGATAAGATTAGCATCCACACTTCGACATACTCTTTTTTAAACAGCCTATGCACATAATGTGCAAGGTAAAATCAAACGCGTCTTCTCTTTGGAGGACGGCAACCATTGTGCGGAATAGGCGTAACATCTTTAATCATGTTGATGTCAAGACCTGCTGCCTGAAGTGCACGAATTGCAGCCTCTCTGCCCGCGCCCGGACCTTTAACATATACTTCAATACTTTTCAAACCATGCTCCATAGCCGCCTTTGCAGCTGTTTCTGCAGCCATCTGTGCCGCATACGGTGTGCTCTTACGCGAACCTCTGAAACCAAGTCCGCCTGCACTTGCCCAAGAAATTGCATTTCCTGCAACATCCGTAATTGTTACGATGGTATTGTTGAAAGTGGAGCGAATATGAGCCGCGCCTTTTTCTATATTTTTTCTATCTCTGCGCTTTGTACGAGTGGTTTTTTTAGTTGTTGCTTTAGCCATTTAGCTTATTCCCTCCTTTATTACTTCTTCTTGTTAGCGATTGTTCTCGCTGGGCCTTTTCTTGTTCTTGCATTAGTCTTTGTTCTCTGACCACGAACAGGAAGTCCCTTTCTGTGTCTTATACCACGATAACAACCAATTTCCATAAGTCTTTTAATATCAAGTGCTACCTGTCTGCGAAGGTCACCTTCAACTGTGTATCCACTGTCGATTGCTTCACGCAATTTACCAAGGTCATCTTCTGACAAATCCTTAACTCTTGTGTCAGGATTTACACCTGTTGCTGCGAGGATTTTGCTCGCCGCACTTCTGCCTATACCGTAGATATAAGTAAGACCAATTTCTATTCTCTTCTCTCTCGGTAAGTCAACTCCGGCTATTCTTGCCATACTTTTTACACCTCCAAATTAAGCTCTTATAATTCTTCGCGGATATAATCCGCCCGGACACACCATAGGCGCCCGCAAGACCAAAAGGTCTTAATATAGCCTTACACTAAAATACGAAGCCACTGCATTTTAATCTCACCAGGCTCAAAACTCAACATCGTCAGACAAATTTGTCCAGCCGCGACAATGCCAAGTTATTTACAAATTTAGTGTGAGTTTGGTGCCTCCGCACCTTTGGATAAAATCAAACTCATCAGCCTTGCTTTTGTTTGTGCTTGGGATTTTCACAAATCACCATAATTTTACCTTTTCTCTTAATCATTTTGCACTTTTCACAAATAGGCTTAACAGATGGTCTAACCTTCATTTTAACTACCTCCTTGTAAACGCACGCTCAACGCATGCATGTGTCATAGCCTTGCGACAATCAAGCCGCTGCAAAATATAGTCAATTAACTTATTTTGCTCTCCATGTAATTCTTCCGCGTGTCAAATCATACGGTGAAAGCTCAACCGTTACCTTGTCGCCAGGAAGAATTCTAATAAAATTCATTCTTAGCTTGCCTGAAATGTGAGCAAGTATCCTGTGCCCATTTTCAAGCTCTACCTGAAACATTGCGTTTGGCAGTGCTTCAACCACGGTACCTTCAATTTCAATCATATCATTTTTTGCCACGGATAAAAGCCCCCTTTTCAGTTTGCCTTGCTATTTTCACAAAACTCCGCTAATGCTCTGCGAATTTCTGTGTTTGTAACCTTTTTGTTATCCTTTATTTTATCACCTATATAATCACAAACTGTGTTTGTAACTGCAAGGTGTTTGCGTTTTTTCTTTTTAGGTGTGTCGCTTTTGCGCAAATCTCCATCACATAGATATGCAAACTGCTCATCTACTGCAACGACAATAAAATTGCGTCCTTTGTCGCGTCCCGCCTTTGAAATTACAACGCTTCCAATACAGATATCCAAAAAATCACCTCATATTCAGTCCAAAACCTAAAGTGTAAGAATTTCACACTCGCCATCAGTAATCAATATCGTGTGCTCATAATGAGCAGCCCATGAACCATCATCTGTTTTCACAGTCCAATCATCGTCCTCGATATATACACCGTAGTCGCCCGCTGTAACCATCGGTTCAATTGCAAGCGTCATTCCCGACATAAGTCGCGGACCATGTCCCGCTCTGCCAAAATTTAGCACGCTTGGGTCTTCATGGAGCTTTTTACCAATGCCGTGACCTGTGTAATCCCTTACTACTCCAAATCCATTTGACTCAATATACTCACCTATCGCGGCACTTATATCGCCGAGACGGTTCTTTCTTGTTGCAAATTTTATTCCTTCATAAAAGCTCTGACGAGTAGTATCAATGAGGCGTTTTGCATCGGCGCTTACATTGCCAACGGCAAATGTTTTTGCGCTATCGCCGTGATATCCCTTGTAGCATGCGCCGATGTCTATGCTTATAATGTCGCCGTCACATAATTTTGTATCATCAGGTATTCCGTGTATAACGCAATCATTTATTGATGTGCATATACTTGCAGGAAAACCGCCATAATTCAAAAATGATGGTGTTGCGCCATTGCTTCTGATATAATCATAAGCAATTTTGTCAAGCTCTTTTGTAGTAATCCCCGGCTTTATTGAACGCTTAAGCGTCTCAAATGTTCCGGACACAATCTTGCCTGCTTTGCGCATCATATCAAGCTCGCTATGTGACTTTATCGTAATCATAACTGCCTCCTAAATGTCGAGAGCCTTAAACAGTGCCGTTTTTGTATCATTTACACTTCCAGAGCTATCAACACACATAAGTCTGTTGCTCTGTTTGTAATAATCTTTAATCGGCTCTGTTTGTGTATGATATATATTCATACGGTTTTTAATTGTTTCAATGCTATCATCAGCTCTCTGTACAAGCTTTGCTCCACACTTATCGCAAACATCGCCTTTCTTTGAAGGATTGTTTGTGATATGAAAAGTAGCTTTGCATTTTGAGCATTCGCGCCTACCCGCAAGTCTTTCGATAACTTCTTCGTCATCAACTTCGAGTGAAACTGCAATGTCAATCGCATTTGGCATCATAGCATCAAGTGCCTCTGCCTGCGCGACTGTGCGCGGAAATCCATCAAGGATATATCCTTTTTCACAATCCGGCAGAGCAAGTCTGTCTAATACAATTCCAATAACAACTTCATCAGGCGCAAGTTTTCCCTGATTGATATAACCTTCAGCAGTCATACCAAGCTCTGTTTTGTTCGCTATTGCTTCGCGAAGAATTGCACCCGTAGAAATGGTAGGAATACCACTATTTTCAGCAACAAATGCTGCTTGTGTACCTTTGCCGGCCCCAGGAGGACCCAAAAATACTAACTTCATGTTATATTCCACCTCTTTAAAGAACGACATCAATTGTCATAAATTATTTCCTGCTACTATTTTCTCCAAACAATTTTTAATCAAGGAAACCCTTATAGTGACGCATAAGCATCTGCGATTCAATCTGTTTAACTGTTTCAAGCGCAACACCTTCAACAATCAACAATGATGTGCCACCAAGCATCATGCTTGGAATAATTCCGCTAAATGCCATCGGGAATACTGCCAAGAACGCAAGGAATAGCGCTCCAACCAATACGACTCTGTTAAGCACCTTTGCAATATAATCGCTTGTAGGCTTTCCAGGTCTTATACCCGGCACAAAACCACCGTTTTTCTTGATGTTGTTAGACATCTCAACAGGGTTAAACTGCATCGCTGTATAAAAATATGTGAAGAATATAATAAGCACAAAGTAAAGCACTGCATAAAGCCATCCGCCAGGAGACATAATGTCAAAGAAACCTTTCCAGAAGCCTTCTTGCGGAATACCGCCTGTAAACTGTGCAATTGTTGCAGGGAACGATACGATACTTGAAGCAAAAATAATCGGAATAACGCCTGCCATAGCAACCTTTATCGGAATATTTGTGCTTTGTCCGCCGTACATTTTTCTGCCAACAACTCTTTTTGCATATTGAACAGGAATTCGTCTTTCAGCTTCGTTCATAAATACAACAAAGCCTACAATAGCTATACTCAAAATTAGTACAAGAACAAGCCATACAATATTTATAGGGCTTATGTTTGAACCAAGGAATTGGTTATAAAGAGTCATAGCTGCCTGTGGTAATCTTGATACGATACCGGCAAAGATTATGAGCGAAATACCATTGCCCACACCTTTTTCTGTAATCTGCTCACCAAGCCACATAACAAACGCTGTACCTGCAGTAAATGTAATTGCAATTACTAAAAATGACATAAAGTTTGGATTTGCAACTACACCATAAGCTTTGAGCGTAAAGTAAAGTCCAATTGCTTGAATAAGTGAGAGCACTATTGTAGCGTATCTAGTAATACTGTTGATTTTCTTTCTGCCTTCCTCGCCCTCTTTTTGCAATCTTTCAAGAGCAGGAATAGCAACTGTTAAAAGCTGCATAATGATTGATGCATTGATATACGGTGTAATACCCATTGCAAAAATGGTTGCATTCGAGAATGCGCCACCCGTAAAAGTATCAAGTAATGTGAACAGACCCATGCCTCCGTCCTGCGACATAAAAGCCGCCATAGCCTCAGCGCTCAAACCCGGTACGGGAATAACGCTGCCAAGTCTGTAAACAACAAGCATCAATATTGTAAAAAGCATCTTTTTTCTTAAATCGGGTATTGACCAGGCATTGCGTATTGTTTTAAACAATTTAAATCACCTCAGCCTTTCCGCCTGCCGCTTCAATCTTGCTAGCAGCCGATTCGGTAAATTTAGCGGCTTTCACTGTCAAAGGCTTTGTAATTTCGCCTCTGCCGAGAATTTTAATTCCGTCTTTTACCTTGCTGATTATTCCCATTTCCTTTAAAAGCTCTGCCGTAACTTCAGTACCTTTTTCAAATTTATCTAATACTTCAACATTAACGGTAACATACTCTTTAGCAAAAATGTTTGTAAAACCTCTCTTTGGTAGACGTCTATAAATAGGCATCTGACCACCTTCGAAACCAGGTCTTACGCCGCCACCGCTACGTGCATTCTGACCCTTGTGACCTTTGCCGGCCGTCTTACCGTTGCCAGTTCCTGGGCCACGGCCTTTTCTTTTTGCCGTAAACTTTGAACCCTGTGCAGGTTGTAGTTCATCAAGTCTCATTTTGCTGCACCTCCTTTTGTTTTTACTCGTAATTAAGCTTCCTCAACTTCGACCAAATGAGAAACCTTAGTAATCATACCTCTGATTTGAGGAGTATCTTTCTTTTCAACTACGCTGCGGATTTTGTGAAGGCCAAGCGCCTTAACCGTAGCAATCTGGTCATCTTTGCGACCTATTGTGCTTTTTACAAGCGTAATTTTAAGTGTTTTTGCTGCCGCCATTTACTTTTCCTCCTTAACCCAACAATTCTTCAACGCTCTTGCCGCGTCTTTTTGCCACTTCTTCAACAGAAGTAAGCGAAGCAAGACCATCGATTGTGGCTCTTACCACGTTCCTGGGGTTATTGGAACGAAGAGATTTTGTTCTGATATCTCTTATACCAACGAGCTCAAGTACCGCTCTGGCAGGACCGCCAGCGATAACGCCTGTACCTTCTGCAGCAGGCTTAATAAGCACTTTACCTGCACCGAAAACACCGACAACCTCGTGTGGAATAGTTCCATCTACCATAGGAACAGTAATCATATTCTTTTTAGCATCCTCGATACCCTTTCTGATGGCATCCGGAATTTCAGTCGATTTGCCTGTGCCGTAACCAACATGGCCATTCTCGTCACCAACAACAACAAGTGCGCTGAAACGGAATGTTCTACCGCCCTTTACAACCTTTGCAACACGGCTGATATTTACAACTTTCTCTTTTATATCGAGTGTTTCTGCATCTATTCTTTCCTGCATGGTATCCCTCCTTCTTATTAAAACTCTAATCCGCCTTCTCTTGCACCTTCTGCAAGAGCTGCAACTCTACCGTGATAAATATAGCCGCTTCTGTCAAATACTACTGACTTAATGCCCTTTGCAAGAGCTTCCTCGGCAAGCTTTTTGCCGATTTCTTTTGCAGCTTCAATATTACCGCCGTATGAACTGTCCTTAAGGCTCGAAGCGGATACTATTGTTACACCGTTTTCGTCATCTATAAGCTGCGCATATATGTTTTTCAGACTGCGAAATACGCTAAGACGCGGACACTGTGCTGTGCCGTTGATCTTTTTTCTGATACGCAAATGGCGCTTTAATCTTGCTTTATTGCTTGACTTTTTATTTACCATTTAAAATCCACTCCTTTCTTATTTCTTGCCGCCTGCTTTACCCTCTTTACGCTTGATAGTTTCATCAGCGTACTTAATACCCTTGCCCTTATACGGCTCAGGTGGGCGCTTCTCACGAACCTTTGCAGCAAACTGACCAACGCTCTGCTTGTCACTGCCACTGATTACAATCTGGTTCGGGTTTGGCACATCAATCGTAATACCCTCTGCTGGCTCCATATCAACCGGATGTGAAAAACCGAGTGTAAGCGAAAGGTTGTTGCCCTGCTTTGCAGCTCTGTAACCAACACCGTTGATTTCGAGTGTCTTTGAGAATCCTTCTGTAACACCCACTACCATATTGTTAATAAGTGTTCTAGTAAGTCCGTGCAAGGATTTGTGTTCCTTTGCTTCAGAAGGTCTCTTTACGATTATTGTATTATCTTCCTTTTCAATTATCATATCTTTGTGTAGCTTTTTTGTTAATGTTCCTTTAGGTCCTTTAACTGTCACTACATTTTCAGCCTCAATCTTGAAATCCACACCTGATGGAATCGCAATAGGACTGTTACCAATTCTGGACATTTGTGTTACACCTCCTAATAAATACTTAAAAGCGATATACTACCAAATAAATGCGAGCACTTCGCCGCCGATGTGATTTGCACGAGCCTCTTTATCAGTCATAATACCCTTTGAAGTTGAAATAATTGCAATACCAAGACCACGAAGAACCTTTGGTAACTCATCCGCACCTGCGTAAATACGAAGTCCCGGACGCGAAACCCTCTTAAGACCTTTGATAGCCTTTGTTTTGTTTTCGCCATACTTCAATGTTACTCTGATAATACCCTGCTTTGAATCCTCAATAATCTGAAAATTCTTTATATATCCTTCATCCAACAAAATCTTCGCAATCGCTTTCTTCATATTGGAAGCGGGGATGTCAACTGTTTCGTGTTTTGCTGTACTTGCATTTCTTATACGAGTAAGCAAGTCTGCAATAGGATCTGTAATTTGCATTTTTTTACCTCCTTCCAAAAACTTGGATGCTATGACAGCTTATGCACTACTGCCGTAGCAATTATTTTTACATATTTACGATAAAAACCGCATTTCTGCTTACTTTTACCAGCTTGCCTTTTTAACGCCCGGGATTTGACCCTTGTAAGCTAATTCTCTAAAGCAGATACGGCAGATACCGTACTTTCTCAAATAAGCATGTGGTCTTCCACAAATTTTGCAACGGTTATAAGCCTGTGTGCTGTATTTGGGAGCCTTCTGCTGTTTTAAAATCATTGCTTTTTTAGCCATTTGTGTGTACCTCCTTAATTTGCCGACGAGAACGGAGCGCCCATAAGTGTCAATAACTCGCGAGCCTCTTCGTCTGTCTTTGCGGTGGTAACCATTATGATATCCATACCTCTGATTTTATCAATCTTATCATAATCGATTTCAGGGAATATCAACTGCTCCTTAATACCAACCGAATAGTTGCCGCGTCCGTCAAAGGAATTTGGATTAATTCCACGGAAGTCACGAACTCTTGGAAGCGCTACATTGAAAAATCTGTCGAGGAACTCATACATCTTATCACTGCGAAGCGTTACCTTACAACCAATGTTCATGCCTTCTCTTAGTTTAAAGTTTGCAACTGACTTTCTTGCTTTTGTGATAATTGGCTTCTGACCTGTTATTTGAGTAAGGTCATTTACAGCACTCTCGATTGCTTTCGGGTTATCACGCGCATCTCCCATACCGATGTTGATAACAATTTTATCAAGCTTCGGAATCTGCATTACGCTTTTATATCCAAACTTCTGCATAAGTGCAGGAGCCACTTGGTCTTTATAAAACTCTTTAAGTCTTGCCATTTTCTAACCTCCTTTTACATTAGATTAGTCGTCCAACATTTCGTTGCACTTTTTGCAATATCTAACTTTTGTTCCATTTTCTAAAATCTTGTGGCCTGTTCTTGTGGCAGCACCACATTTGCTGCAAACAAGCATTACTTTTGAAGCATAAATAGGTGTTTCTTTCTTAAGAATACCGCCTGTCTCTCCTGCTTTTCTTGGCTTTGTATGTTTAGATGCTACAGAAACACCTTCAACAATTACCTTGCGATCATCAGGATTTACGCTCAAAACCTTGCCCTTTTTGCCTTTATCTTTACCTGACAATACCATTACTGTATCGCCTGACTTTATATGAAGCTTATTATTCATCCTCTCGCCACCTCCTTATAGTACTTCGGGTGCCAATGATAAAATCTTCATGTACTCTTTATCTCTGAGCTCTCTTGCAACAGGCCCGAAGATACGCGTACCTCTTGGGTTCTTATCATCTCTGATTATAACAGCTGCATTCTCGTCAAAACGAATCTGTGTACCGTCGCCTCTCTTTACGCCCTTTACAGAACGCACGATAACAGCCTTAACAACATCACCCTTTTTAACAACACCACCGGGTGTTGCTTTCTTAACGCTGGCAACTACCACGTCGCCTATATTCGCAAACTTTCTTTTCGAGCCGCCCATTACACGAATACACATAATTTCCTTTGCGCCCGTGTTATCAGCAACCTTCATTCTTGTTTGTGGTTGAATCACGAAAATCTCCTCCTTCCTCAGTCTAGTTTATTACTGAGCCTTCTCAACGATTTCAACCAATCTCCAACGCTTCTGCTTGGAAAGCGGTCTTGTTTCCATTACCTTTACTCTATCGCCGATGCCGCATGTGTTGTTTTCATCATGCGCCTTCAATTTGTAGGTTTTCTTTACGATTTTACCGTAAAGCGGATGTTTAACGCTATATTCAATCGCCACGGTTATAGTTTTGTCCATCTTATTGCTTATAACCTTGCCAATTCTTACTTTTCTCTGATTTCTCTCTTCAGACACAGCTTTTTCCTCCTTTCATAAATACACAAACCATATCCATTATGCTAATTCGCGTTCACGGATTATTGTCTTTACTCTTGCGATGCTCTTCTTTACATCTGCAATTTTAATCGGATTATCGAGCTGGTTTGTAGCATTCTGAAATCTCAAATTAAAAAGCTCTGCTTTTAGCTCGCTTAATTTAACATCCAATTCCTCGGTGGTTAAATCTCTGATTTCATTAACTTTCATCTGCAGACGCCTCCTTATCCTCGCGCATCACAAACTTACACTTTATTGGTAGCTTGTGCATCGCAAGACGCATAGCCTCACGAGCAGCTTCCTCTGATACGCCTCCGATTTCAAACATAACTCTGCCCGGCTTTACAACAGCTACCCAGTACTCTGGTGAGCCCTTACCGCTACCCATACGAGTTTCAGCCGGCTTTTCTGTTACAGGCTTGTCAGGGAATATTTTAATCCAAACCTGACCGCCTCTTTTGATATATCTTGTCATTGCTATACGGGCTGCCTCAATCTGATTTGAGGTTATCCATGCCGGCTCAAGAGCCTGCAAACCGTATTCGCCATAGGTAACAACGTTGCCGCGTGTTGCCTTACCTTTCATTCTGCCACGCATTACCTTTCTGTATTTCACTCTTTTCGGTAATAACATTATTATTTGCCTCCTTCCGCTTTCTTTGAAGCTTTGCTTTCCGGAAGAATTTCACCTTTATAAATCCAAACCTTAACACCGATTTTACCATAAGTTGTGTCTGCCTCAGCAAAACCGTAATCAATGTCCGCTCTCAATGTCTGTAGCGGAATTGTACCCTCATGATAATGCTCAGTTCTAGCGATTTCAGCACCGCCCAAGCGTCCTGATACAGATGTCTTTATACCTTTAGCACCCATCTTCATCGAACGACCCATGCACTGCTTCATTGCGCGTCTGAAGGAAATTCTTCTCTCGAGCTGTGCAGCAATATTCTCAGCAACAAGCTGTGCGCACATGTCGGGAACCTTAATCTCAACTATGTTGATATTTACATCATTTTCAGCCTTGTTTGTAAGTTTTGCAAGCTTTGTCTTAAGCTTTCCGATTTCCTCGCCACCACGACCAATAATAATGCCAGGCTTTGCAGCGTAAATGTTTACAACGAGCTTTGTGCCCTTTCTTTCAATCTCAAACTTTGAAACGCTTGCTTCAAACAATGCCTTTTTCAAAAACTTTCTTATTTTATAGTCCTCAACAAGTGTATCGCCGAAAACATTGTCATTTGCGAACCACTTTGAGTCCCAATCTTTAATTACACCGACTCTAAGTCCATGTGGATTAACTTTCTGTCCCATGAGAAACCTCCTCTCTTTATTCCTTTTCTTTTACTACTACTGTAATGTGACTTGTTCTCTTTCTGATACGAAATGCTCTTCCCTGTGCTCTCGGTCTTACTCTCTTAAGCGTAGGACCCTGGTTTGCATATGTTTCAGAAACATACAATTTAGTTGTATCCATGTTGAAATTATTTTCAGCATTTGCAACAGCTGACGCCAAAAGCTTCTCAACTAATATCGAAGCTGCCTTTGGTGTGTGTCTTAGTATTGCTCTTGCTTCATCAACAGGCTTATTTCTTATTAAATCAAGCACGATGCCAACCTTGCGGTTAGATATGCGCGCATAGTTTAAAACTGCTTTAGCTTCCACCTTGGTATCCTCCTTTCATCAATTGACGAACATCTATAAATTATTTCGATGATTTTGCACCTGCATGACCTTTGTATGTCCTTGTCGGAGCAAACTCGCCAAGCTTATTACCAACCATGTCCTCGCTGATAAACACCGGAACATGTTTTCTTCCGTCGTGCACTGCTATTGTGTGCCCAACCATCTCGGGGAATATCGTCGATGCTCTTGACCAAGTCTTAACAACTGTTTTTGTATTAGACTCGTTCATTGCAACAATTCTCTTCATGAGCCTTTCTTCAACGTATGGCCCTTTTTTAACGGATCTACCCATATTTGCTTCCTCCTTCCGGTAAATATAAATCCTTATAAATTTATATTACTTTTGGTTTCTTCTCTTAACAATAAACTTGTTTGACTTATTCTTCTTCGAACGAGTCTTCAAACCAAGTGCAGGCTTACCCCACGGTGTAACCGGTGATGGTCTACCTATTGGTGACTTACCTTCACCACCGCCGTGCGGATGGTCGCAAGGATTCATTACGCTACCACGAACAGTAGGTCTAAAGCCCATGTGACGCTTTCTGCCGGCTTTACCAATCTTGATGTTTTCATAATCAAGATTTCCAACCTGACCAATTGTAGCCTTGCAATCAAGTCTTATCATACGAACTTCGCCCGAAGGAAGTCTAACCTGTGCATATCCGCCGTCCTTAGCCATTAGCTGTGCGCTTGTACCAGCACCGCGAACAAGCTGACCACCGCGTCCCGGTGAAAGCTCGATGTTGTGAATAAGTGTACCAACTGGAATATTTTCGATACGCATTGCATTGCCCGGCTTAATATCAGCGCCAGCACCACTAAGAATCTTGTCGCCAACCTTTATGCCATAAGGTGCAATAATATATCTCTTTTCTCCATCCTCGTACTGTAAAAGTGCAATGTTTGCGCTTCTGTTTGGGTCATACTCAATTGTCATTACATTTGCTATAATACCGTCTTTATCTCTCTTAAAGTCGATAATTCTGTATTTTCTGCGATTTCCGCCGCCGCGATGACGAACGGTGATTCTACCATATGAGTTTCTGCCTGCATTTTTCTTTATAGGCTCTAACAATGAACGCTCTGGAGTATTTGTTGTAATTTCCTCAAAAGCGGAAACTGTCATAAACCTTCTTGCAGGAGAAGTAGGATTATACTTTTTAATCGCCATCCTAATTGTCACTCCTTACCTAATAATATTTTCTGGTTATTTTGGATTATTGTGCCATGCCATCGAAGAATTCGATTGTCTTGCTATCCTCTGTAAGCTTAATCATAGCCTTTTTATAGGAAGCGCGTCTGCCCTGATGAGCACCCATTCTCTTCATCTTTCCTTGCATGCGTATTGTGTTCACCTTTTCAACCTTAACGCCAAATATCTCTTCAACTGCTTTTGCAATCTGGATTTTGTTTGCGTTAATTTTTACTTCAAAGGTGTACGTTCTGTTCTCCATCTGTTCCATAGAATGTTCTGAAATAACAGGACGGATTATGATATCGTGAGCGAATGTCATTGTGCGCACACCTCCTCAATTTTCTCCACAGCATCTTTCGCTATGATAAATTTCTTGTGATTTAATATTTCATATACATTCAGTGTGTCAACATTGCTTGCGCATACGCCTTCAATGTTTCTTACTGACTTATACATATTGACATCACTTGCAGCCGAAACGACAAGTGCTTTGTCATTTACGCCAAGTGCGCTAAGAAGCTTCGCTGCAGCTGATGTCTTGATTTCGTCGAACTTCAAACCATCAACTACGATTATATCCTCGCTTGCAACCTTTGACGAAAGAGCCATTTTAAGTGCGAGAGCTTTTACTTTCTTATTTAGTCTATAAGAATAATCTCTCGGCTTTGGAGCAAATACAACGCCGCCACCTGTCCACTGTGGTGCACGGATACTGCCCTGTCTTGCACGGCCTGTTCCTTTTTGTCTCCACGGCTTGATTCCACCGCCACGAACCTCTGTGCGTGTAAGCGCGCTCTGTGTGCCTTGTCTTTGATTAGCAAGATAGTTAACAACAACATCGTGAAGTACGCTCTTCTTAACCTCAACGCCAAAAATCTCGTCCTTAACATCAATTGTGCCTGTCTTCTTACCACTCATATCGTATAAATCCAATTTAGCCATTACTGTTTTTCCTCCTTTCCAACAAGAATCGATTAAGCCTTAACTGCGTCTTTTAGTACAACAAGGCTTCCCTTTGCACCAGGAATACCGCCCTTGACACAGATAAGATTGTTTTCGTTATCAATCTTTATTATATCAAGATTTTGAATTGTAACCTTCTCAACACCCATATGTCCCGGAAGCTTTTTGCCCTTTCTAACCTTTGATGGGTCAGAGCAAGCGCCCATTGAACCAGAACCTCTGTGATAACCGGAACCGTGGCTCTTTGGACCAATATGCTGTCCGTGTCTTTTGATCGAACCTGCAAATCCTTTACCCTTTGAGATGCCTGTTACATCGATTTTTTCTCCAACTTCAAACGAAGCTAGTGACAACTCATCGCCAACATTCAACTCTGCAGCGTTATCAAGCTTGAACTCTTTCAAGAAACGCTTTACAGGTACATTTGCTTTTGCAAAGTGTCCTTTTTCAGGCTTGTTTGCAAGCTTCTCTCTCTTGTTAATGTAGCCGACCTGAACTGCTTCATAGCCGTCTGTTTCAACTGTCTTCTTCTGAACAACCACATTCGGTTCAGCGTGAACAACAGTTACGGGAATTAGTCTGCCATCTTCCATGAAGATTTGTGACATACCAAGTTTTGTTCCCAAAATTGCTTTTTTCATTTCCTTTCTCCTCCTTATAGGTTATTGGTTTACCGCTCACAGCGGCAAACTTGACCCGCAGCAACACCCCCTGTGCCGCTACAACTCGCGTGCCGTAAATGAATTACAGCTTAATCTCGATATCAACGCCTGCCGGCAAATCGAGCTTTGTTAGAGCCTCTATTGTTTTTTGAGTAGGTACCAACACATCGATTAGTCTCTTGTGTGTACGCATCTCAAATTGCTCTCTTGAATCCTTGTACTTGTGAACTGCGCGAAGGATTGTTACAACCTCCTTCTTTGTCGGTAGCGGGATAGGACCCGACACCTTTGCGCCTGTTCTCTTGGCTGTTTCCACAATCTTTTCAGCTGACTGGTCAACCAAAACATGGTCGTAGCCCTTAAGTCTGATTCTGATTTTTTGAGTCGCTGCCATAGTTTTACCTCCTTTAATTTTTTGTTTTTCGGTTGTTACACATACGACAGCACGCACCTTTGCATGTTACACCCCGCCGGGTGTTCCCGCCGCTTCCTTAATAAAACCCGACATTCCCATCTCGAGTACGCCGGGTAATACGCAAATAAACACAGCTATTGCGCAAAACGCAAAAGCCTCGTCTTTGCAGGATAAGCAAGCTGCGAATATACATAAGTGCAGCGTGACTTGTCGCCCGGTTTCAGGAATCGGACATTCTCCACGGAAAAACCGAACATTCTCGTTCGCAACCTCCCGTTTCATCGTATGCCATGTCACAACAAATAATATTTTACCTTATATAAGGAAAATTTGCAAGCTTTTTCATCATTTTTCTTCTAAAAAAATTAAAAAATTTTTCATGAAATTTTCTGTATTTTTTGTGCAGTTTTCACAAATGTTTTTTGCATATACACTTTCAGAAAAACTCAAATGAAAGCAAAAAAGATATGTCCAAAAGACATATCTTTTATATTTTAATCGAGATTTATGCCCCTACTCTGTTTAGAGCAAGTGCAAGCTTAGACTTTCTTCTTGCTGCTGTATTCTTCTTTAGAATACCTTTTGCAGCTGCCTGGTCAATCTTCTTAACCGTTATGTTAAAAGTTTCTGTAGCAGCAGCCTTATCGCCTGTAGCGGCTACAGCTTCAAACTTCTTTATCTGAGTCTTAAGCGCAGATTTAATCATCTGGTTTTTAAGTGTCTTTGTCTCAATAACCTTTACTCTCTTTTTTGCTGATTTAATATTAGGCAATTATTTCACCTCCACCTCATAACATCGAATTACTTGATATAGTTTACCACATCTTTTTTGAAAATGCAAGCATAATTTTATTTTTTTTCTAAAATTGTATCAAAATCCTAAAAACAACGCCAAATATTTGCGTCTTTTCTATGTTTTTATTTGTTTGTTTTCTTCCCCTTTGTCGCAAAAAGCATTATATTTACACATATATAAATTGCAATAATTACGACAAATATAGCAATCATTCCTTTAAGCGCAAGCTCAAGCGCAAGAGTCAAATTCATATCAAACATTTTCGCACCAATCCTTTCTCTATCACAATCATCAATGCAACATCTGCATCATAGCAGGCATAAGTCCCAAAATAACTCCACCGGCTATAACCGATGCAATCTGTCCCGATACATTCGCTCCTACTGCATGCATAAGCAAAAAGTTCTGATTGTCTGCCTCAAGTCCCATCTTCTGAACAACGCGCGCCGACATCGGAAACGCAGATATGCCCGCAGCGCCAACCATCGGATTAACCTTGTTCTTTGAAAATAGGTTTAATAATTTTGCAAACATTACACCCGAAATCGTGTCGAACACAAACGCAACAAGACCAAGTCCCATAATCATAATTGTCTGCCAATTTACAAAACTTTCTGCCTTCATGCTAAATGAAATAGTAATACCAAGGAAAAGCGTTATAAGGTTTGCAAGCTGTTTTTGTGCTGTTTCAGAAAGCGAATCAAGCACCCCACACTCACGAATAAGATTACCAAACATCAAAAAGCCGACAAGTGCAACCGATGCCGGTGCAACAAGGCCAGCAATTATTGTAACGATTATTGGGAAAAGAATACGAGTAAGCTTTGTTACGCTCTTTGGATTGTACGGCATTTTAATTGCGCGCTCTTTTTTTGTTGTAACAAGCTTGATTGCAAATGGCTGAATTATCGGCACAAGCGCCATATAAGAATATGCCGCAACCGCAATCGCGCCTACATATTGGCTCTTAAGCACCTGTGATACAAGTATCGATGTCGGGCCATCCGCCGCACCGATAATGCCGATTGCTGCTGCGTCTGCAAGCGGAAACCCAAGGAGAACTGCAACAATAATCGTAATAAAAATACCGAACTGTGCTGCCGCACCAAATAATAATAGCTTTGGATTTGACAAAAGCGGTCCAAAGTCAATCATTGCACCTATGCCTACAAAAAGCAAAAGTGGCATAGCTTCAGACGCTTCAATTCCTATATGGAATAACCACTCAATAATACCTGCAACCTCGCCTATGCCGGGTTGAATTTGATTGAGCACACCACTCAATGGCAAGTTAACCAAAATCGCGCCAAAGCCCATAGGCAACAAAAGCGCAGGCTCAAGTCCTTTTTTAATTGCAAGGAAAATCAACAAACCTCCAATAACCCACATCAACAATTGTTGTGGGGTGATTGATATAATGCCTTCCCATAAAAATTCCACCGAAAATTTCTCCCTTCAAACTTTTTATTTTTCGTCCGATAAATAATAGCATATTTTCCCCTCAAAGTCAATCTCATTTCCATTTTTCATAAATTTTGTCGCGAAAAAATGATTTTTTTATAAATCGACACATTATTTTATAAATGCACAAAAAATATGCAAAAATAAATTGAATTATGTAATACAATTTGATATAATTAGATTATATATTTATGTTTAGGAGAAAATTATGTCAAACAAACGCTGGAACTACATCAACAAAGCAGACGACAAGCCTTTTGCAAACGAACTTTGCAAAAAGCTTGACATACACCCAATAATTGCCACCGTTCTTGTTAACAGAGAAATAAAAAGCGAAGAAAGTGCATTGCTTTTTCTTGGCAAATCAATGAGCTCGGTTCGCCACCCCTTTGAACTAAAGGACACTCAAAAAGCAGCAACACGCATCAAAAATGCAATTGAGGCAAAAGAAAAGATTGTAATTTATGGTGATTACGATGTCGACGGAATAACAGCAACTGCTATTTTGTATAAATTTTTGTCAGAGCAAGGTGCAGATGTATCCTTTTATATCCCAAATCGTTCTGATGAAGGCTATGGAATAAATATGCTCGCATTGCAGCAAATTAAAAACAGTGGTGCATCACTTCTCATAACGGTTGATTGTGGGATTACTGCCGTTGGCGAGGTTGAATTTGCAAAAACGCTTGGTGTCGATGTCATTGTAACAGACCACCACACCTGTAAAGACGAGCTGCCAAAGGCATATGCGCTTATAAACCCAAAACAACCGGAATGCACATATAAATTCAAAGACCTTGCAGGTGTTGGCGTTGCGTTCAAACTTGTGCTTGCGCTGGCACTTGAAATGGGATATAGCGCGCGCGAATATTTTGACAAATACATCGACCTTGTTACAGTCGGGACAATAGCCGATGTTGTATCCCTTACAGATGAAAACAGGGTTTTTGTTGCAAACGGAATGAAAACTATCCAGAACACAAAAAATATAGGTCTGCAAGCTCTTTTTGAAACTGCAGGTTTTGGCGAAAAAGCAATCAGCACAGGCACAATAAGCTTTGCAATAGCGCCGCGCATAAATGCCGCCGGCAGAGTCGGCAGTGCAAATCTTGCAGTTGAACTTTTAGTGACGCCCTCTATCGAGCGTGCTCGCGAAATTGCTCTTATACTTGAAGAAGAAAACAAATTGCGCCAGCAAACTGAAACAGAGATTTTAAAAGATGCACTCGACATGATTGAAAACATGGAAAATGCGGACAAAAAGAAAGTCTTTGTGCTTGCAAAAGAAGATTGGCATCATGGCGTAATAGGTATCGTTGCGTCGCGTATAGTTGACAAATTTTATAAGCCGACAATACTCATTTCTCTAAAGGACAATCTCGGCAAAGGCTCTGGAAGAAGTGTAAAAGGCTTCAACCTTTTTAATGCTTTAAATAGCTGTAGCGATATCTTATTAAAATATGGCGGACACGAGCTTGCAGCGGGTCTTGGTCTTAATTATTCCGATATAGATGAGTTTGATAAACAAATAAACAAATACGCCGCTGATGTGCTTGATGGAGTCGAGCTTGTACCGTATATCTCAATCGATGCCGAGCTTGATACATATGATATTACAATCAAAGCGGCACAAGCAATATCAGCTCTTGAGCCTTTTGGAATGGGTAACCCACAGCCTGTGTTTTCGCTCTGCTCCTGCTCACTTGTTTTAGCAAGGACGCTCACAGACGGCAAGCATTGTAAGCTTGTAGTATCAAAAAACGGCAAAAACTTTGAATTCATCGGTTTTGGTATGGGTTCGCTTACAGAGCATTTTGTTGTCGGCGACAAGCTCGATATAGCATTTACCATGGGTATAAATGTTTATCGTGGAGAGACTAATTTGCAACTTTTGATAAAAGACGCACGCGCAAGCGTTCGTTAAAAACATATTTGCATATAATAAAAGGGGTGATTTTATGGAAATATTGTTTCAAAAAATTATAGATAATATAAAAAAATATAATGAGCGTGCAGATATAGACAGTATTACGCGCGCATATAATTTTGCAAAAAAAGCTCATGAAGGACAATTTCGCCAATCAGGCGAGGAATATATCTTTCATCCGCTTTCAGTAGCATATATTATGACAGAGCTCGAAATGGATACTCCATCCGTTATTGCAGCAATCTTGCATGATGTTGTAGAGGATACAGATGTCGCTTATGAAGATGTGGCAACCGAATTTGGAGAAGATATTGCCCTGCTCGTTGACGGTGTCACAAAAATCGGTAAAATTCAATACACAAGCCAAGAAGAACAACAAATTGAAAATCTGCGCAAAATGTTTCTTGCTATGGCAAAGGATATCCGAGTTATACTTATAAAGCTTGCTGACAGGCTGCATAATATTAGAACCTTAAAAAGCATGATTCCCGACAAACAACGCAAAATAGCACGCGAAACTATGGAGGTTTATGCCCCACTTGCACACAGACTTGGTATGTCAAATATAAAAGGCGAGCTCGAAGATTTATCGCTTAAATATCTTGACCCGATAGCATATCACGAAATTGCTGAAAGCATCAATCAAAAAAAGCTTGAACGCGAGAAATATATAGATTCTATAATTGAAGAGCTTACACAAAAGCTTGCAAAGCTTGAAATAAAAGGCCAAATCAACGGCCGTGCAAAGCATTTTTACAGTATATACAGAAAAATGTACGCACAAAACAAAACAATCGATGAAATATACGATTTGTTTGCTGTTCGTGTTATTGTGGATTCTGTAAGCGATTGCTATGCCGTGCTTGGTATGGTGCACGAGCTATACAAGCCTATTCCTATGCGATTTAAAGACTATATTGCGATGCCAAAACCAAATATGTACCAGTCACTTCATACAACAGTAATCGGCCCATTTGGTCAGCCGCTCGAAATCCAAATCCGCACATGGGAAATGCACACAGTCGCCGAAAAAGGTATCGCAGCACATTGGCGATATAAAGAAGGCATAACAACAGATTCTGAATCAGATACAAAGCTTGCATGGGTTCGTCAACTGCTTGAAATGCAAAAGGAAACAATGGACGAAGATGACTTTATGCGCACGCTTAAAATCGATTTGTTCGCTGATGAGGTGTTTGTATTTACCCCAAAAGGCGATGTTATAAATCTGCCCGCAGGTGCAACGCCGATTGACTTTGCATTTGCAATCCACTCCGCAATTGGATGTAAAATGATGGGGGCAAAAGTTAATTCAAAAATTGTTCCTATAGACCATCCGCTCAAAAACGGAGATATAGTCGAGGTGCTTACCTCAACATCAGTATATGGTCCAAGTCGTGATTGGCTCAAAATTGTCAAAACATCACAAGCTCGGAACAAAATCAATCAATGGTTTAAAAAAGAGCGTCGCGACGAAAATATTGTGCGTGGCAAAGAGCTTATTGAAAAAGAACTTCGTCGTCACAGCTTGTCACATGCCCAGCTTTTCCGCGACGAATGGATAGATCCGATTTTAAAGCGTTACACGCTTAATACGCTTGATGATTTGTATGCATCCGTCGGTTATGGCGGACTTACGGCACAAAAGGTTATAATTCGTCTGCGCGACGAATATGTGAAGGTTGCAAAGCTTGAGAAAAATGACCCACTATCCGCATACACGGACGACGGCGGATACAGCGGCCCAAAACAGTCGAAATCATCATCAAACGGCATTATAGTACATGGCATCGACAACTGTCTTGTCCGTTTGTCAAAATGCTGTACCCCAGTACCGGGTGACGATATAATCGGATTTATAACGCGTGGGCGCGGCGTTTCTGTTCACAGACGCGACTGTCCGAATATTTCGCCACAATCGCTTAATGAAGAGGACCTTGATCGTTTTATCGGCGTATCATGGGAAACAACAAAAACAGTCGGGGAATACCTTGGTGAAATTCAGATTGAGGCAGATGACAGAACAGGCCTTTTGGCAGATGTTACGATGCTTATTACAGAGGCAAAAGTGCCAATCCGCTCCTTTAATGCACGAACTGTTAAAGGCAATGTTGCAATCGTTACTATTACGCTCGAAATTACAAATACAAGTCAACTCGAGCTTGTTATAAGAAAATTGCGCGGTCTTAAGGGCGTATACGAGGTTGTGCGTTGCACGCAATAAAATAATAATTTGGAGAAGTGATTATTATGTTTTTCAAAATGCTTTCACTTGGAAATATGGACAACAACTGCTATATATTAGGCGACGAAAAATCAAAGCATGCACTCATCATTGATGCTCCTGCCGAAGCGGGCGCTGTACTTGATGTGCTTGAGGAAGAAGGATTTAAACTAAAATTTGTACTTCTGACCCACTCGCACTATGACCACATAGGCGCACTTGATGAAATATGCGACTATACGGGTGCAGAAGTTATGCTTCATGCATTTGAACAGGACGCATTAAATGACCCTACGGTAAACCTTGCTCTTTATGCAGATGCGCCATCGCCATCAACTGCAGTATCAAAAACTATTGTAGACGGTGACATAATCACGCTCGGCGATATTGAAATCAAGGTATTGTATACGCCCGGACACACCGTTGGAAGCGTTTGTTATTATACTGATGGCATGCTTTTCTCCGGCGATACGCTATTTTTAAAAGATGTTGGAAGATGCGATTTGCCAGGCGGAGATTATAAAATTATAAAGCAGTCTATAAAAAAACAGCTCTACTGTCTGCCTGATGAAACCGATGTGTATCCAGGACACGGAAGGGCAACTACAATAGGCTATGAAAAGTCGCACAACAATTATATACAGCAGGATTGGGAATATGAATATTAAAACAATCGGACATGAGCTTGAGCATAATGTATGGCTTGTTGCATCACTGTTTTTTTCAGACGATGAAAATGTTGAAATCATATCGTGTGCCAAGCACGAAAATGCTCTCATAACATCTGAGACCACAATAGAATATGACGGCAAAATCTATTACGGCTCGCACACATTTGAATGTGACGAAAACGAGAATATTCACACAATAAACAGGATTATGTCTGCGGTATGTGCTATGTCGTTTTATATGGCAGCACAAAAAGTGCGTCCGAAAAGATTGCCATGGGGCATTATGACAGGAATACGCCCTGCCAAGCTAATACGCCAGCTATTGTGTGATGGTCTGAACGACAAAAACATAGAGGATTATATTTCGCGCCTATATGGGACGAGCGAGCAAAAGCTTTCACTTGCTCTTGAAGTAGCAAAAAACGAGCTTGTACTTATGCAAAAAAACGGTAAAAACGATATAGGCCTTTATGTAGGCATCCCCTTTTGCCCTTCGCGTTGCCTTTACTGCTCGTTTGTATCAACCGATTTGAGACATACTCAAAAATATGTAAGTGACTACCTTGCATGTCTTTTGCGCGAAATAGAATACAGCGCGTCACTTGTACACTCAGCGGGCAAACAGGTAAAAAGCATATATATTGGTGGTGGCACACCGACTTCATTGTCTTCAGGCGAGCTTGATACACTGCTTTATACATTGTCTAAAAACTTTGATACAAATGGTCTATACGAATACTGTGTCGAGGCAGGACGCCCTGATACAATTACGCTCGAAAAGCTTAAAGTATTAAAATTATATGGCGTTACTCGCATAAGCATAAACCCACAAACAATGCACGAACGCACGCTACACCTTATAGGCCGTGACCATAGCACAAATGATATCAAAACGGCATTTTCGCTTGCAAGAAATGTAGGCTTCGACACCATAAATGCCGACCTTATCGCAGGTTTACCGGGAGAAAACGAAAAGGACTTTTTGTATACATTAAATGAAATCGACAAATTTTCTCCGGAAAATATAACTGTTCATACGATGTCTATAAAGCGTGGTAGCGCACTTCATCAGCGTTTGGCAAGCTATGACCTTACTGACCCGACAATCGTTTATAACATGCTTGATATATCACGCAATTTTATGAAAACAACAAATCGCATACCATATTATCTGTATCGTCAAAAAAATATGCTTGGCAATCTTGAAAATGTAGGTTATAGCGTAAAAGGGCACGAAAGCATATATAATATAAACATAATGGAAGAGGTGCAGAGCATTCTTGCGCTTGGGTGTGGCGGCTCATCAAAGGCGGTGTCGTCTGATGGAGAAAAAATTGAGCGTGTATTTAATTTTAAGGCACCGATTGAATATATAGAGCGCTTTGATGAAATACTTACAAAAAAAGATGAGTTTTTCAGACTCGAAAACGAGATAAAATAAAAAACGAACGGAGGTTTTTCCGTTCGTTTTTCATTCGTTCTTCTTTTTATTATCTCTAATCTGATACGACAGTGTCATCAAGCTATCAGAAAGATGTACATTCTCAACGCTCACATCATCAGGCACCTTCAAATCCATATAAGAGAAATTTAATAGTCCCTTTATTCCACACTCTACCATAGCATCTGCAACCTCAGCAGTAGCCACTCTCGGCACAGCAAGTATGCCGATATCTGCCGGATTTTTTTCTAGAAAGCTACGCATATTTTTAATGTCATATATCATAACGCCATTTACACTTTTGCCGATTTTTTCTTTGCTTGAATCAAAAATCGCAATAAGCTTAAACCCGCGCTTTTCAAAGCCACTATGATTTGCAAGCGCTTGGCCAAGATTGCCCGCTCCTGCTATGATGGTCTTGTGTCCATCGTGAAGACCAAGTATCATTCCTATTTCGTAATATAAATCCTCGACATTATAGCCATACCCCTGCTGGCCAAAGCCGCCAAAACAATTTAAATCCTGGCGTATTTGTGATGCGGTAACATTCATTCTTTCGCTCAATTCTTTAGATGAAACTCTTCTGATATCCTGTTTTAAAAGCTCTTCAAGATATCTATAATAACGCGGTAAACGGCGTATTACAAACGGAGATATTTTTCTTTCATTATTCATCTTTATTTGCTACCCCCTTTGCCACAATAAGATAGTAAAAGTATATCATATTCGCTCTTATAAATCAACTTTTATTTGATTATTTTTTAGTTTTTCCAATTGTCTATGCCACTTGACAAATTATAAAACGAAGCATATAATCATAATTACTAACCTTTAAGGAGTCATTCATCTTATGGAAGTATATAAACAAATTGAACAAAGTATTATAAAGCGCTATCGAAAGACTATATGGAGTCGTTTTACAAAAGCACTTAAAGAATATCATCTCATAAACGAAGGCGATAAAATCGCAGTTTGTATATCAGGGGGCAAGGACTCTATGTTGCTTGCAAAATGCATACAAGAGCTCCAGCGCCACAGCAAGATTTCATTTGAAGCTGAATATATCGTTATGGACCCCGGTTATAATGAAAAAAACAGACTCAAAATCGAGGAAAACGCCCGACTTATGAATCTGCCGATTAAAATTTTTCAAACAGATATATTTAATATTGTGTCAGAGGTTGAGCAATCGCCTTGTTATCTTTGTGCAAGGATGAGACGCGGATTTTTGTATGCCCACGCGCAAAAGCTTGGGTGTAACAAGATAGCACTCGGGCATCATTTTGACGATGTGATTGAAACTATTCTTATGAGTATACTATATGGTGGCGAAATAAAATCTATGATGCCAAAGCTTCATAGTAATAACTTTGAAAATATGCAGCTTATTCGCCCACTATATTATGTAAAAGAAAAGGATATAAAAGCTTGGGCATCATATAACAACCTTGAATTTATCAGATGTGCATGTCGCTTTACTGAAAATATTGCCAACGGCGATACAGACTCAAAACGCTTTGAAACAAAAAATCTTATAGCAAGTCTAAAAAAAACAAATCCAAATGTAGAATATAACATTTTCAAAAGCGTATACAATGTAAATCTTGATACAATGATTGGATATAAAACAGATGATGTGCGCCACAATTTTATGGATGATTATATTGATTAAAATGCAAAAACGGGCAGAAATTTCTGCCCGTTAACTTTTTATGCATTTGTTTTTATTATATAATCACAAGCTCGAAACTAAATCAGTCATATTATACATACCGGCTTTTTTATTGTAAATAAAATGTGCCGCACGCACCGCACCTACTGCAAAAACCTCTTTTGATGATGCGTGATGTGCAATCTCAATAACCTCATCCGTACCGGCAAATATAATCTCATGGTCCCCCACAATTGTACCGCCACGCACACTATGAAGCCCAATTTCCGTATTGCTTCTCTTTTTTCGTTGCGAATGTCTGTCATATACATATGCAGGTGTCTGAGTCAATACAGACGAAAGCTCATCCGCTATTGCAAGCGCAGTCCCGCTTGGTGCATCAATTTTTTGTCTATGATGTCTTTCAACGATTTCAATATCAAAATCACCCTCAAGAAGCTTTGCCGCGCGCTTTGCAAGATCTATTATAAGATTTACCCCAAGGCTCATATTCGCCGAGAAAAATATTGCAATCTCTTTTGCTGCTTCGTTTATGAACTCTTTATGGTTTTCTCCAAGGCCTGTCGTCGCAATTACTGCAGGCATTTTGTTTTTGCGCGCATATTTTAAAATCGACTCAAGACACATCGGATGCGAAAAATCCACTATAACATCTGCTTGTTCATTTATATCAAAAATGTCACTATATACCGGATAATCGTTTGCAACAGAATCGTTAATATCAACGCCAGCAACGATACAAGCATCATCCATATCGCTTACAAGCCTTGTAATTACCTGACCCATTTTTCCATTTGCACCGGCAAGTATAATCTTTAACATATTCCCCCAACTCCATTATTCTTTTGTTTTACAATCGCAAAAGTAATGCGTCTGTTATTTCACACTAAGCCCATACTCTTCAAGTGACTTTTTAACAGCTTCTGCGTTTTTGTCTTCAAGGTCACAAAGTGGCATACGAAGCGGTCCAACATCATAACCAAGCATATTCATCGCATTTTTAATTGGAACCGGATTTACCTCTATAAATAGCTTATCAATCAAATCAAGTGCGCAAAGCTGCATTTGGGCAGCCTTTTTGACATCGCCTTTAAAATAAAACTCACACATATCGTGCATATCCCTTGGGATGATGTTTGCTGCGACAGAAATCACGCCCACACCACCAACAGAAAGTGCAGGTATTACCATATCATCGTTGCCGGAATAAATCGCAAGCTCGCCCACTCTTGCTGCAACATGTGAAAGATATGCAATATCTCCACTTGCCTCTTTTATTGCAACAATATTGTCAATTTTTGCAAGCTTTTCAAGCGTCTCAATAGAAAATGACAACTTTGTTCTTCCGGGCACATTGTATAGTATAATTGGAATACTCACACTCTTTGCAATCGCCTCATAATGAAAATAAAGCCCCTTTTGAGTCGTCTTATTATAATATGGTGTAACTATCAAAAGTCCGTCGCATCCAAGTCTTTCAGCATCTTGTGCAAGCTTGATTGCATATGAAGTATCATTCGAGCCCGTACCTGCAATTACAGGTATGCGTCCGGCCGTCTTTTTTACTGTATATTCAATCGCACCAATATGCTCTTCATCGGACATTGTTGATGCCTCGCCCGTTGTGCCGCAAATTATTATTGCATCTGTTTTATTTTCAATATGAAACTCTATCAACTCGCCAAGCTTGTCATAATTTACACCATTTTCTGTAAACGGTGTAACAAGCGCAACGCCCGAGCCCGTAAATATAGGCTTTTTCATACTCTTTTCCTCCTCCATTTTCATATATCGTGCAAAATTTGCATCTGATACACAATATATGCATTCCATAGCTTTTGTTTACATCTTATCAGTCAAAGTATCCCTTTGCTACAAGAAGCTCCGCCATCAAAACTGCGCCGCCTGCTGCACCGCGCAATGTGTTGTGCGAAAGTGATACAAATTTATAATCATATACAGAATCCTCACGAAGTCTGCCGATAGAAACTGCCATACCACCCTCAAGGTCACGGTCAAGCTTTGCCTGTGGTCTGTTATCCTCTTCAAAATAATTCAAAAATTGCTTTGGCGCCGACGGCAAATCAAGCTCTTGTGGCTCGCCCCTAAAAGCTTTCCATGCATTTTTAATTTCATCAATAGAGGGTTTATTCTCAAATGATACAAACACCGCTGCAGTATGTCCGTCCGACACAGGAACACGCAGGCACTGCGTCGTAATAATCGGCGAAGTAGCATCCACAATCTTATCTCCAACAATTTTGCCCCATACCTTCATAGGCTCTTTTTCACTCTTTTCCTCTTCGCCACCTATATAAGGAATAAGATTATCAACCATTTCCGGCCATGTTTCAAATGTTTTGCCCGCACCGGAAATCGCCTGATATGTACAAGCAACAACCTCTTTTATGCCATATTTTTTAAGCGGATGAAGTGCAGGCACATAGCTTTGTATAGAACAGTTCGACTTTACAGCGATAAAGCCGCGCTTTGTTCCAAGACGCTTTCTCTGCGAATTTATAATCTCCGCATGGTCAGCATTTATTTCCGGAATAATCATTGGCACATCGTCTGTATGTCTATGTGCCGAGTTGTTCGACATAACAGGGCACTCAAGTTTTGCATACTCTTCTTCAAGAGCGCGTATCTCGTCCTTTTTCATGTCTACTGCGCAAAATGCGAAGTCAACCATAGACGCAATTTTTGCCTTGTCGGCACTTGCATCCATAACAATCATATCTTCAACACTCTTTGGCATCTGTGTGTTCATCGCCCAACGAGAGCCGATTGCCTCTTTATATGTTTTGCCGGCACTTCTTTGTGAAGCCGCAAGCACCGCTATATTAAACCACGGATGCTTATCAAGAAGGCTTATAAAGCGTTGTCCCACCATTCCTGTTGCACCGATTACTGCTACATTGTACTGTTTCATATTACCTCAAACTCCTTTAAATAAATATATTCCCGCTCAAATGATAAAAGGCAACGGCACAGAGTGCCGCTGCCAAATATAAGCATATTTATATTGCTCAAATATTTGCAGATAGCCCTCCACCATGCACGGTGACAAACATACGGCTATTAACCGTATGTCCAGACATATCGCCCGCGGTATGCGACATTCTTCGGCACTATTCCCTTTTGCGAAGAATAATAACAGCCGCCGCAGGCCTATCGCTCCGCTACTGATGAAAAATGCACCTCTATCAATATATTTATATAATACCATTAAATAATCTATGTGTCAAATACTTTTTAATAATCCTATAACTTTATTTTCTGTGGAATAATTTTTTTGTTGCGATTTCAAAGAAAAATTGATTTTTATACATAAGAAATGGGCAAGATTTGCAATCTTGCCCATTGTAAATATCCAACATTTACTTTTTCAATTCTGCTTGTATATAGGAAACAATTGCCGAATGATTTCCATTAAACTCAATAAAATTAAGTTCTTCATTAAGTCTAATTGAAACAAGAGGTGACCTTAAAAGTGCGTCAATTCTTGTTTGTTCATAGCCTTCAGGCAACATACTAAGATAATATTCTTTTTCTTGCTCTGTCAAAACACTCTCAATGGTATCATTACTAACCCAACCAGCAGGATTAATTGGATTTTCAACTCCGTTTTTATCTATATAAGTGTTTTTTCTCTCTCCATATAATTCTTCTAACTTGGTTAGTAAAGTTTTTTCATATTCTTCTTCATATTGAACCATTACAGTAACTAATCCAGCAGTATCCCCAACACCATTTGTATCAAAAACCAATCCAATGTCACCTATTGGTATTCCTAAATATTCACCATTTTCCAATTTAACTGTTTTCCGATTTCCGTTTTCTTTAAGAATATCAGCATTTTGAAATATATCACTTTTTTGTACTGTTTCCCAATCAATACCCCATTCAAGAGAGCAGAACTTAAAATCGCCTTTTTCTGATTGTTGGTTTTGTTGGGTGGTGTTACAACCCACTAATAACAACGCCAATACTACTGAAAATAATGTGAATAACTTTTTCATATTAACACTCCTTTTCTCAAATATTCCCTCCATTTCCTATATTCTAGCTAAATTATAGCAGAATTACGCCCTAAAGTCAACAATTTTGGCAATTTTCAGCATAGTGCCCTGTTGTGGTTATCTCCTTCTGGCGGATATCCCCGAAGAAGGTAAAAACCAACACTTTTATATATTTGCCTATTAATTTTCCTAAAAAACTATGCTTTTTAGGGGGTAAAATCAGCAAAAAAGTGCGGTCGGAAAATCTTCTACAATTTTCCGACACTTATAAACGACACCTAAATAATAAATGATAAAAATTGGGAAAAGTATTTTTATTATTGTCAAATCGGCATTTCTAACAGTTTTTATAAAAGAATAGACATCTTTTATAAAATATCGGCAACTATTTATAAAAGGGCTGAGTAGGAAATATAAAACTCTGGAACTGAAATTGTAAAAGATTATGAAACAAACTATAAAACTTTTATACTGAAATTATAAAATGTTCAATTAACTTTTATAAAAAAATGAATATCTTTTATAAATTATTGGCAATCAATTTATAAAAAACAAAAGAGATTTTATAAAACATTTGACAGTTTTTATAAAATCCCTAATATTGTTCATAATGTGCGGAACTTTGCAACACAACCAAATATGCATATAAAAATGACTTTACAATTCAATTTCTCTCTAAGATTTCAACAAAATGTCCGTTCCACAGAAAATCGAGTTATAGGTTAATAATTATACAAAATTTTAGTTGCTTTTTCATACACTTTCAACAATAAGTGTAATCGGCCCGTCATTTACAAGCTCAATCATCATATCTGCACCAAAAACCCCCGTCTCACAAGCTATACCATTGTCGCGTATATATTCCACAAACTTTTCATACAGCCCCTCTGCTTTTTCGGGGCGTGCCGCATCGGTAAAGCTTGGCCTGTTACCCTTTCTGCAATCGCCATAAAGGGTAAAGTTTGATACGACCAAAAACGAACCGCCAACATCTTTTACAGACAAATTCATCTTTCCTTCATTATCTTCAAAAATGCGCATGCCCGAGCATTTTTTTGCAAGATATTTTGCATCCTCGTCGGTATCATTTTCATGTATGCCAAGTAAAATTAAAAAACCTTTTTCGATTTTGCCACATATCTTTTCATCTACGCTTACACACGCACTTGATACTCTTTGTATTACAGCTTTCATAGCACATCATCTCCACAACAAAAGCAATTTATTATTTGTCTTTTCTTTTGTACACAAGCCTCGACATAATGTTATATCCAAGCTCATATCTGTTCATGCCTGCAAGATAGCCACAAAACGACGCTAATGGTGCAAGCATATATGATAATATCCAATAAAATACGCTTATCTCTCCGTTTGCGCCGACTCTAAATGCTTCAAAGGTAAAATTCCATACCCTAAATATGTTATGTATTATAAATCTCATTCTCATTTCTATATCATAATCTGCAAACTGATGATAAAATGTATAATCATACAAAAGCGTCAATATAAAGGTAATCATAATGATTGGCAATGCAATTACAAGCCCTTTTGCAATATATGGTTTATGCTCGGAATATACCTTTATATCCTTGTCTGCGATTTTATATGCAGCAGAATATATCATAACTGTATATGCTATAGTCATGGCAATATCCATAAAATACCATCCCGCCTTGGAGTTTAACATAAATGCAAATATTATAGGACAAGCAAAAATCATAAAAAATTCTGATAAAATATGTGTTGATACCATTTTTGAGCACACTTTTAAATAATGTTTAAACATATTTTCCCTCCTATTGTTAAAAACATATGCTACAGTTTATTGTAGCACTCTTTTCTCGTTTTGTCTATTATTGTGTCATATTTTTATAAATTTTTACTTTTAAAAAATGTGTTTAATCAGACCGACTAATAATATTTAAAGCTTTAATATATCAATATTTGCACCTATGCCCTGCAACTTTTTTACAATATTGTGATATCCCCTTTCAATATGCCATATATTGCCGATTTCTGTATCTCCTTTTGCTGCAAGGCCAGCAATTATAAGCGCAGCACCCGAACGCAAGTCGGTTGCATCTACTTTTGCGCCACTCATTGAGCGTGTTTCGTCTACCATAGCGCATCGCCCATCAATTTTTATGTGCGCACCCATACGGCGAAGCTCCGGAACATATAAAAATCGATTTTCAAATATTGTTTCAGTAATTATGCCTGCGCCGTCAGTACAACTCATAAGTGCAGCCATCTGTGCCTGCATATCCGTCGGAAAGCCCGGATATGGCAATGTTTTTATATCAACACACTTTAGCTTATTCGATGCATCAATAATTATATAATCCGTGCCCTCTTCAATAAGCGCACCCATTTCACACAGTTTTGCGCTTACCGGTTTAAGATGGCGCGAATTTATGTTTTGAAGCTTTATTTTTCCATGCGTTGCCGCAGCGGCAACCATAAAGGTTCCTGCTTCAATTCGGTCCGATATGACGCTATATTCGCACCCACAAAGCTCGTCTACACCGTCTATGCACACCGTTCCCTCGCCTGCAAAGCTTATTTTTGCACCTGCCTTATTTAAAAAACCTGCTAAATCAACTACCTCGGGCTCTATTGCAGCATTTTCAATAATTGTTTGACCATTTATAAGCGATGCTGCCATAATGAGATTTTCTGTCGCGCCTACACTTGGGAAATCAAGGTAAATTTTTGATGCGTGAAGCGCGTCTGCTTTTGCCTCGACATAGCCATGACCTATATTTATTTTTGCACCAAGTGATGCAAAACCCTTAAGGTGCAAATCGACAGGGCGCGCACCTATCGGACATCCTCCCGGAAGGCTTATTCTTGTACGCCCACACCGAGCAAGAAGCGGTCCCATCACAAGAAACGACGCCCGCATTTTGCTTGCAAGTTCATATGGTGCAATATGACTTTTTATCTTTGGTATGTTTATAACTATTTCGTCATCAAGATGTGTTATTTGCGCCCCAAGCTTTTCAAGAAGTTCGCACATAAGCATAACATCACTAAGTGGTGCGACATTTTTTATGCGGCACTCCCCATTGCACAAAAGCGTCGCTGCAAATATCGGAAGCGTCGCATTTTTTGAGCCGCTTATAGATACATCGCCAACAAGTGGCAACGATTTTTTTACAATTATTTTTTCCACTTTTCTTCATCCTTGCTTTTTTAATTTATTTTTCTTTTCTTATCTTTACCGCTTTAACGACTAACATACCAGGCAGAAAAAAGTATGTTTTGCATAATAATTTCAAATATTTATTATATTAGTTGTACTTGAATTCATTGGCTGGCTCCTCTTTGTATAGACTATATCATTTTGTGAAAAATTAAGTTTTGGGGAGCGTGATAAAATGATTAAACCAAAAAATTCTAAAAAGCACAGGTATGTGAGCGATTTTGCAGATGATATGGATATCAATAACGCAAGCTCGGCATACGACTGCACAGGGCTTATTCCTACTTTGCCTCAATCAGACGAGGAGATTGATTCGTATAAGCATATATACGATTTTATGCCGCCTTATTACGAGGATAAAGTATAACGAACAAACTTTAAGCGTGCCAATGATTATGGCACGCTTAAAGTTTATTTTAGTTTAAAGACTACAACTCCACCAATCATCAGAGCTATACCAATATATTTGCAAATTCCAAAGGCTACCTTTTCAGAACCAAACAAACCGAATGCATCAATTATCGCCGCAACAAGTAACTGTGCAATAAGTATCGTGCTTATTGCTACTGTTGGACTAAGTTTTGATATGCCAAGCATTACAGTAATTGTAATTATAAGCCCAAGCACACCGCCTAGAAGATAATACTTTTCTACAGATGCGATTTCGCGAAAATTTCCTCTTCCTACAATAAAAACGGCAAGAAGAGACAAAACAAATGCCGTCCCCTGTACAAATGCATTCGACTCGTAAAGTCCTATTTTCTCTGAAAGACGCGTATTAAACACGCCTTGTATGCTCATGGCCGCACCGGCTATGGCACTGAATATAAATCCTAACAATTCAAACAAAGCCTCCTTTTTGTATGTAAAGCAAGGCAAAACAGCACAAGCCTTTGCGCTGCTTTGCCCTATAATTTAATGTGTTATGCTTTAGCCTCAAAAGATTCACAATCTGTACATTGACTTACTGTTGGGTTTGCCTCGTGTGTACCAACTTGGATAGCCTTAAGTGAACAATAATTTTCGCTTTCACAGTGGTATTTGCACTGCGAAACGCTACATCCTATAGAATGATTTGCGTTTGAACAAGACATTATACTCACCTCCTTACACAATTATATTGTCCCACAGTGATATTTTTTATTCTAAAAATATTGTCAAATTATTCTTTTTGTCATATAACATATAATATAATAAAGAATTTTTATGAGGAGAGTTTTTTTATTATGGATTTAAAAAACAATAAAATAACAATAAAAGAGCTTTTAAAAAACGAAGAGGCCGTAAAAATTTTCAGGCGCGAATTTGGCGAGCTGATGAAGCATCCAATGCTTAAAACGATGTCTTCTATGTCACTTGAAAGGCTTATAAAACTCGGTCAAAAACATATCGAAGCTGATAGAATCAAAAAAATATTAGAAGAACTTGGGCGCATATAAGCTTAGGATTTTATTTTTATGCGTGTAGCACCATATTTTTTTAATATTTTTCTACAAATTGGCGTCTCTTTTTCGTCGCACGAAATATGAAGCAGTTGTATATCGCCACTTATGTCAGGCTTTTCGTTTGGAACATTGCTTCCTATTGTGCTACCCAAAAAATAGCTCGAGCGCGTCATATCATGAGCAAAAATAGCATTTGATGATGCGTTCATTTGTCTTTCTGTTTCTAAAGTTGTACTATATTGGCCCGAATTGTAAACAAAGCCTGTTGCACTTGTTAAAACACCCTCGTGAGTGTTATTGTATGTCTGCTCTCCAAGAGTTTCTCCGCCACTATAAACCTCTGCTTTGTTTATGTCAATTTTTTCTTTTTCAAGCGCACTTATCGCTCTTTGTATATTTGTATCATTATCAAAATATGCTTCTATAATTTTTTTCATTTCATTCCCTCTTTTCGTTATAATTACATAGCTTATTATACTTAGAAACATATTTTATATAGGTCAAAAAATATAGGTTTTTTGCCATAAAATATTTATTTTTTATAATTTTATCTATATTTTTTGACAAACAATATATCAATAATACAACATTATGCATTATATACAAAATGTTCTATGCGTTTTTGATTAAAATATCAAAAAATATAGTTGTCATAAATATTTTTTTGATGTATACTAGATATGTGGCTTTTGTGGCCACTACACTATGTGACTTTTAATAGTCCGCAAATTTAAAAATGTTGTAAAGGACGATTGATATATGTATCTCATAAAGAAAAAAACACGCCTTAACTCTTTTGTAACAATGATGGAGATAGAAGCTCCATATATTGCTGCAAAGGCACAGGCGGGCCAATTTATAATTCTTCGTGTAGATGACGACAGCGAACGAATTCCGCTTACTATTGCCGATTTTGACACGAATGCAGGCACTGTAACTGTTATATATCAAATAGTTGGCGCTACAACGAAAAAACTTGATGCAAAAAACGAAGGTGATTCGCTGGCAGCTTTTGCAGGGCCTCTTGGCAGACCGACAAAAACAGAAGGCTTAAAAAAAATAGCAGTTGTTGGTGGCGGAGTAGGTTGTGCTATCGCATATCCCATTGCAAAAAAGCTTCATGAACAGGGAAGCATTGTTCATTCAATTGTAGGTTTTAGAAATAAAGAGCTTGTCATTTTAGAAGACAAATTTAAAAATGTCAGTGATGTTTTCAAGCTTATGACGGATGACGGAACCTATGGAGAAAAGGGCCTTGTTACAAATGCGTTGCGTGAGCTTATTGAAAATGGTGAAAAATATGATATGGTGTTTGCAATCGGACCGATTGTTATGATGAAATTTGTAAGTGAGCTCACTTCCGAATTTAATATCAAAACAACAGTAAGTATGAACCCAATTATGATTGATGGTACGGGCATGTGTGGCGGATGTCGTCTGCTTGTAGATGGCAAGACAAAATTTGCATGCGTTGACGGACCTGATTTTGATGGACATCTTGTTGATTATGACGCAGTTTTAAAACGCAGCAACATGTATAAAGATTTTGAAAAGCATAGATATGAAGAGGCTTGCAACCTTTTTAAAGGAGGTGGTGGGAATGGCTAATATGGCACAAGAAAAAAACAAAATGCCACTCCAAGAGCCAAGCGAGCGCATCAAAAACTTTGATGAGGTTGCGCTTGGATACACAAAAGAGCAAGCAATAGACGAAGCTAACAGATGCCTCAATTGTAAAAACAAGCCTTGTGTGAGCGGTTGCCCTGTTGCAATTGATATTCCCGCCTTTATCTCAAAAATAAAGGAAGAGGATTTTGAAGGCGCATATGAAACTATAACAAAATCAAGCTCGTTGCCTGCAGTATGCGGACGCGTATGTCCCCAAGAGGTACAATGCGAGAGCAAATGTGTGCGCGGTATAAAAGGCGAAAGCGTAGCCATAGGCAGGCTTGAAAGATTTGTGGCAGACTATCACATGGCAAATGCAAAATCACAGCCAAAAAAGCCAGCGTCAAACGGGCATAAGGTTGCTGTTATTGGCGGTGGCCCCTCGGGACTCGCATGTGCAGGCGACCTTGCAAAAAAAGGCTACGATGTAACTATTTTTGAAGCGCTTCACACTCCGGGCGGTGTGTTGGTATATGGCATACCGGAATTCAGACTTCCAAAAAATATTGTAAAAAAAGAAATTGATAATTTGCGCGAACTCGGCGTAGAGATTATGACAAATATGGTAATTGGTAAAGTTTTGTCGGTTGACGAGCTTTTTGAAAGCGGATTTGAGGCTATATTTATCGGTTCCGGTGCAGGACTTCCGCGTTTTATGAACATTGAAGGTGAAAATCTTAATGGCGTATATTCAGCAAATGAATTTCTTACACGCATAAATCTTATGAAGGCATACAAAAAAGACAGTGATACACCTGTCAAAGCAGTCAAAAATGTTGCAGTTATCGGTGGCGGAAATGTAGCAATGGATGCAGCGCGTTGTGCAAAAAGACTCGGCGCAGAAAATGTATATATAATATATCGTCGCTCTATGGAAGAAATTCCTGCAAGACGCGAGGAAATTGAGCATGCAAAAGAGGAAGGCATTATATTTAAAACACTTAATAATCCTGTTCGTATAATCGGAAATGATGATGATTTTGTAACAGCTATAGAATGTGTCAAAATGGAGCTCGGAGATGCTGATGCATCGGGCAGACGCGAGCCAATTATATGCAAAGGCTCCGAGCATATAATTGATGTTGATACAATTATAATGGCAATCGGCACATCGCCAAACCCGCTTATTAAAAATTCAACCGAGGGGCTTGATACTGACAAGCGCGGCTGTATTATTACAAAGACCGATAATGGTCTTACTACAAAAGACGGCGTTTATGCAGGTGGCGATGCCGTTACGGGAGCTGCTACTGTTATTCTTGCCATGGGCGCAGGCAAAAGCGCCGCAAACGCAATAGATGAATATATAAAGTCAAAATAAAAAAGTCCATTCGTGGACTTTTTTATTTATTTAAAAATTTATTATTTTGTGTATATTTTTTGTTTGTGTGGTGCATAATGATAATGACCTCACAAAATACATTTTTTATCAGACGAAAAGAAGTACACCCCTTACTTCTTTTTGTAACCCCCCCTTATTAAAAAAGAACAGCTGCATATGCGGCTGTTCTTTTTTTAATTATTATTTACATATCAATTGTTTTGCGTATCGCTACAAGCTCTGTATTAAGTACAAATTCCTCTGCACGAATCTTCCACAAAAGATGCGCTTTATCCGTCATATATTCCATGGACGGTTCCCATCCAAGACGCGAATCTACCTCTACAAGCGGTATTGTAGCCTCTGCATTTTTGATTTCTGCCTTTACAATCTCTTCGATTTGATCAACAAGCTCGTGAAGTTTTTCTCTCGTTCTTGCAGCCTTCATGTCCCACTTTAATATATGCATCTGTTTTGAATGGATGCCTGTTGTTAAAGTATTTGATATAAATTTGCCCATATTTATGAGTCGTACAAGCTTTTCATTTTTATTTTCTATTTTTTCAAGAATTGCAAGGCCTTCATCAATAAGCCTTCTCATTTCTGTTATCATTTCAAGCTCTCTTGGTATTCTAAGCGGTGCATATGAGCCCTTTATCGAAAGCCAATCAAACGATTCCATATAATGCGGTTCACAAATGCGTCCACCAAAGTGTGCATATGGGGCCGACTGCATTCTGATTGTTGTATCCATTGTCAACGGATATGACGGACCAACTCTGAACGCACAATATTGGTCGCCATCTGTTGGTGTATAGTGTGTTATGCCTTCGCTCCAAAGCTTTAATGCTTCATCAACCTTTTCGACATTATTTTCACCAAATTCCGACGCAATAATCATCGCCAAAATCTCTTCAGGATTTTGGCGTGGCTCTGTAAATGTCCATTTTGAAAGCTTGCTTATAAATGATGGATAGAAACCATAGTGATGCGATTCCATTATGCCACTAAGGTCGCATTTATCATGCATTTTTGCCATTTCGTTATAACGCTTTATCCACTGATATGGGAACGGCTCATAAGGAATTACGCCAAAATCCCATGTAAGACCACCCGTATTTGTCATAGAATAAAGCTTTATACCGCGTTTTTTTGCTGCTTCTGCTTCACTTTTAAAATATCCGCCCGGACCTGTAAATGACAATGTATAATCGGCTGTAATAATCTTTGCATCACCAATGTCAAGAAATGTTGCCATTTCAAATGTTGCCTGTAGTGTTATCCCTTCAGGAAGATTATTTATAAGGGCCACACGCGCTTCTTCTGGCTGGCGTCCCCAGTTATATGTCCAAAATACAATGTCTGCATCAGGCTTGTACTTTGTAATTATCTTTTTAATAAGCGAGAGCCATTGTGGATAGTCACAACACGGATATCTTCCTCCTGTAAGCTTTCCGGTAGGAATACCCTCAACTATGCAATTATTTAAAGTTACATGTGGGTCTTTGCTTGGAAAACCAACCGACTCACCAACCAAGGTTACACCCTTAAGACCGGGACATTTTTTAAATAGTTGTCCGTATGATGCCTCATAATGTGCCTCTGCATCAGGGTCATCAGGATGTTTTTCGCTCTTATAGTAGCTGTATGCATAAACATCAAGACCATAGCGAGCAGCACGATGAATGAGGTCATTAAAATCAAGATAACCAAAAGGCGTCGTATCAACTCCTTTTGCGAAAACCAAAATCGCATCTCTGCCTTCGTGAGCAATCATAGCAAGATGCTCGTCCGGATAATTATCAAGGCCATAACCCGAATGAACCATACAAGGCGTATACATAGGCTTTCTTGGAAAGCATCCCTTTTTCATAAATGGTGCTTTTCTAAAGCTCATAACATCCTCAGCAAAATATAGACCGGATGCCGCTCCGCGCTCATCGTGGCCAATTATCTTAATTTTATCATCAACCGTTGTAATTTCACCCTTATACGAAGCATATTCGCCCAAATCGTCGCCCGTATCCTTTACTGTAGCAACTATAATATCGCCCGCACATGCTTTATCAATACCATATGCAAGAGAAACAGACACATTCATCGATACAAATAAAAAGTCTGCAAAATCCTTTGCCGCCGTACAAATTACTTCCCCTGCATCGTGTGGTATACAAATCTTTGCATCATTTTTTATCTCAAGCTCATCTTCACTTGGAGATAGTGATGTGTTTCGTATGCCCTTTTCATGAATCTGTGCCATTCTTTTTCTAAAATCATAGTTTTTTTCTTGCTTTAACACTGCATCGCCCATAATATCACGGTCCTTTTTATTAAGTATTATAATGCCATCGTGCATTATCTACTTCATTGTATATACTTTATTTCTCCTTATCAATATACGAATTATATTTATTTTATAATCCTAAATAGCTCCGTGTAGCGCCTGCCATATAGTTGATTTGCCCCTCTGCATCAAGCTGTGTATCGGCCGCTGTGCAAATATAGAATTTTATCTTTGGCTCTGTTCCGGATGGGCGTATTGCGACAAATGTTTTTTCATCTGCAAGCTTGAATTTTAATACATCGCTCTTCGGAAAATCACCTATTTCGCCTATTGTGCCATCTTCGTTATACTGTATGCCCGACAAGTAATCCTGCTTTATTTTTATAGCAAGCCCGCCAAGCTCGCTCGGCATATTTTTACGGATTCTTTTCATCGTGTCTGCTATTTTTTTCATCCCATCTTTACCCGGCATAACAATCGACACTGTTTTTTCCATATAATAACCATAACGCTCAAATAATTGCATAAGCCCATCATAAAGCGTCATCCCTTTTGCACGATACGACGCAGCCATTTCTGCAATAAGCATTGTCGTGCAAATCGAATCCTTATCACGCGCATATGTGCCCGGCAAATAGCCATAGCTCTCTTCAAAACCGAGCTCGTATTTATTCGAACCTGTTTTTTCAAATTCTGCAATCTTTTCAGCTATATATTTAAAGCCTGTAAGCACCTCAACAACTTTTGCACCATAATTTTTCGCAATTGCCATACTCATATCAGATGTAACAATAGTTTTTATGATTGTAGACTTGTCCGTCAAAGCGCCTTTTTCCTTCTTTGATGACAATATATATTCACAAAGCAATGCACCGGTTTGATTTCCTGTCAGAGCACGATATTCGCCCTCGCTATCACGCACAATTACACCAACTCTGTCAGCATCGGGGTCCGTCCCGATTATAAGCGATGCATCGTTTTGCTTTGCAAGTTCAATCGCCATATAAAATCCCTCTTTATCCTCCGGGTTGGGCGACTTTACAGTCGAAAACGCCGGGTCAGGCTTTGCCTGGTTAGGCTCTATAATAACATTTTTTATTCCCATACGCTCCAAAACCGCAGTCACCGGGCGCAAACCCGTGCCATGAAACGGCGTATATACAAGCTTGAAATCATCTGCAACACTTTTTATAATTTCTGGGTTAATACTTTGTGCGCACACTGCGTCAACAAAAGCATTATCAACCTCACTGCCGATAATATTTAAAAGTGGCGACGAATCAAGAGTAGTGTCATCTATTATTTTTACATCTTTAAAGATATCATAATCATTTATCGCCTCAACAATAACATCGCTTGCCTCCGGTGGAAATTGGGCTCCATCAGGGCCATAAGCCTTGTAACCGTTATACTCTTTAGGATTATGACTTGCTGTAATCATGACGCCTGCAGCCGCTTTATAATAGCGAATTGCAAACGATACCTCCGGTGCTGCGTGCACAGTTTCAAAAAGAAATACCTTGATACCATTTGCAACAAGAACACGCGCAGTTTCTCTTGCAAACACATCACTAAAATAACGAGTATCATATCCAATTACGATACCCGCATCCATCCCTTTTTGGCTTATTATGTACGACGCAAGCCCTTGTGTAGCACGACGCACAGTATAAATATTCATCCGATTTGTACCTGCAGCGATTACACCACGCATACCGGCTGTACCAAACTCTAAATCACGATAAAATCTTTCTTCGATTTCATTTGTATCGTTGCAAATCGACAAAAGCTCCTCCTTTGTCGCATCATTTGTGTTTTCTAACCAATATTCATATAGTTGCTGCGATGTTTTTCTCATATCAATCTCCATCCTATATTGTTTTTTATTTTTCAATGGGCAAAAACCGCCGAAATATTTGCAAAATATATCTACTAATATTGTATCAATAACATTCTTTTGAGTCAATACAATTTTAAATTTAAAATACTATTTCGACGGCCCTCGCCATACTATATTGCATATTCTTTCTTTATTTATTCTATTATATATTTACACATAAATCAATTAATACAATGTAAATAAAGTGTAAACATTACCTATGCACTCATTGTCTCTCTCATTTGTAACAGAATTTTCTTTTCAAGGCGCGAAACCTGGACCTGACTTATGCCGAGAACGGCCGCAACCTCGCTTTGTGTTTTATTTTTAAAATATCTGAAAATTATTATCTGCCTTTCTCGCGCCTTTAATTTTCCAATCATTTCCTCAAGCGCAATTTTGTCAACAATTTCACCCTCATCACCATCTTTGGATGGTGTTTTATCAATCAACAAATTACTATTTTCACTTCCACTTCCATAAAGGGACTCCGGCTGCAAAACTGCATCAAGCGCCTCAACCACGCTTTCGGCCTTTTCGCCAAGCGCTTCTGCAAGCTCTTTTATCGTCGGGGCACTGCCCGTTTGCTTTTGAAGCATCTCCGAAACTGTTCGCGCTTTAATCGCGAGCTCTTTTATTTTTCGACTTACCTTTATCGGCCCATCATCGCGCAAAAAACGCTTTATTTCGCCCATTATCATCGGTACGGCATATGTCGAAAACCGAACATCAAACGAAAGGTCAAATTTTCGTACAGCTTTCAAAAGTCCAACACATCCAATTTGGAACAAATCCTCTGCCTCGTATGGACTGTTTGAAAATTTTTTTACAACGCTATGCACAAGCCCAAGATTATTTTCTACAAGCAAATTTATGGCATCTTCTTCGCCATTTGCGGCGCGTAACAACAGCTCCTTTTGTGCCCACTTTTCGCCATCCATAATTTCACCTCGCTTCGATTAAAATGCACTAAAACAATATGTAAAATTACTTTTAGCGAATTGTCTTTTTCATTTTTATGGTTGTTCCCTCTCCTACCTTGCTAATAACTTCTACCGTATCCATAAATGTTTCCATAACAGTAAAGCCCATACCCGATCGTTCCATTTCGGGATGGCTTGTATATAATGGCTCACGCGCCCGGTCGACATTTTCGATTCCCCTGCCTTTGTCAATTACGCAGAGTTGGACACTCTCATCACAAAGCCTGCACTCAATTATAACTATTCCGTTATCGATATTTTCATACCCATGAATTATTGCATTGGTTACCGCCTCGGAAAGCGCGGTTTTTATATCGCTGATTTCTTCAAGCGTAGGGTCAAGACGCGATACAAACGCAGCCACCGCAACGCGTGCAAAGGCTTCGTTTGATGATGATGCATCAAATTCAAGCTTCATATAATTATCCATTTTTTCTAACCTCACTTTCCTATATTTTTGAAAGGGCTTCGGTTAAACTTTTTGCCCAACCAACTATTTTATATATCCCCGATATACTAATCAATCTATCAAGCTGTGGGGACACTCCTACAAGAAATACACGCCCTCCAAGCGGTGCAATAAGTTTGTAACGCCCCATTATAAGTCCTATGCCTGAACTGTCCATAAAATTAAGCTTTGAAAAATCAAAAATAATGTTTTTCGCTTTAGTCTTTATAAACTCATCATCTATGTTTTTTCGATATACAGCAGCGCTATGATGGTCAATTTCGCCCTCGATTGCTACTGTCAAAGTTCTTTGCGCGCCTATATAACTCATCTGCATAGCTTCTTCCTCCTTTGTTATTAAATACATTTTTTCACATATAACAGTTCTGCGTTTTCGTTCTATTTCCTTTTGCAAAAAAGCACTACTTTTGTCGTATTTTGCAATATCATCGACATTTTTTGCACAAAAAAATGCCTGTGCATAATGCACAGGCATCTAAAATCTAAAATTTTAATTATTTGTTGTCAACTGAAGCAACAACGCCCGAACCTACAGTTCTGCCACCCTCACGAATAGCGAAACGAAGTCCCTCTTCAATAGCGATAGGAGTAATAAGTTCAACCTCGATTGAAACATTATCACCAGGCATACACATCTCAACACCTGCTGGAAGTGTGATTACACCTGTAACGTCTGTTGTTCTGAAATAGAACTGTGGACGATAGTTGTTGAAGAATGGTGTATGACGGCCGCCTTCTTCCTTGCTCAATACATAAACCTCACCCTTAAACTTTGTATGTGGATGAATTGTACCTGGCTTTGCAAGAACCTGACCTCTTTCGATTTCATTTCTCTGAACACCACGGAGAAGTGCACCAATGTTATCACCAGCTTCAGCATAATCAAGAAGCTTTCTAAACATTTCGATACCTGTTACAACAACTTTTCTCTTCTCGTCTGTAAGACCAACGATTTCAACTTCTTCAGAAACATTAAGCTGACCTCTCTCAACTCTACCTGTAGCAACTGTACCACGGCCTGTGATTGAGAAAATATCCTCGATAGGCATAAGGAATGGAAGATCGCTCTTTCTTTCCGGTGTAGGAATGTATGAGTCAACAGCTTCCATTAGCTTATGGATACACTCATATTCAGGAGCAGATGGGTCTGTAGAAGCACACTCAAGAGCAACAAGAGCTGAACCTGTAACGATCGGAATATCATCACCCGGGAACTCATACTCTGTAAGAAGCTCTCTGATTTCCATTTCAACAAGCTCAAGAAGCTCTGCATCGTCAACCTGGTCAGCCTTATTCATAAATACTACGATATAGGGAACGCCAACCTGACGGGAAAGAAGAATATGCTCTCTTGTCTGAGGCATCGGGCCATCTGCAGCCGATACAACAAGGATAGCACCATCCATCTGAGCAGCACCAGTAATCATGTTCTTAACGTAGTCGGCGTGTCCAGGGCAGTCAACGTGAGCATAGTGACGTGTATCTGTCTCATACTCAACGTGAGCTGTAGAAATTGTGATACCTCTTTCTCTCTCTTCTGGAGCCTTATCAATCATGTCATAAGCTTCGTACTGAGCTTTACCCTGCATAGCCAATACCTTTGTGATAGCAGCTGTCAATGATGTCTTACCATGGTCAACGTGACCAATTGTACCAATGTTAACATGGGGTTTATTTCTTTCAAATTTTTCCTTTGCCATTTTAATTTTCCTCCTTTTATGGTTAAATAATTTGACTTTACTATTATTTTACTACACTCTCAAAAAAAATCAAGTGTATTTTTAAAAATTATTGGAAATAATTCTTAATTCACGCTAAAATCCAAATTACTCAGATTTCTTTGCGCGTGAAGAAATGATATCTTCCTGGATGCTCTTTGGAACCTGTTCATAGTGACTTGGCTCCATTGTATACTGACCACGGCCTTGAGTACGGCTACGAAGCTCAGTTGCATAACCGAACATTTCGCCAAGCGGTACAAACGCTGTGATAGCCTGTGCACCTGGTCTTGCCTCCATGCCTTGGATAAGACCACGTCTCGAGTTCAAATCTCCCATAACATCGCCCATGTATTCCTCAGGAACGATAACAACAACCTTCATTACAGGCTCCTTCAATACGGCGTCTGCCTTGCGACAAGCCTCTTTGAAAGCCATAGAACCAGCAATCTTAAATGCCATTTCTGATGAGTCAACTTCATGGTAAGAACCATAAGTAAGTCTTACTCTTACATCAACAACATTGTAACCTGCCAATACACCTGAAAGCATTGCGCCCTGGATACCTTGGTCAACAGCAGGAATATATTCCTTTGGAATAACACCGCCTACGATTTCATTTACGAACTCATAACCCTTACCAGCCTCAAGTGGCTCAAGAGTGATAACAACATGACCATACTGGCCACGACCACCCGACTGTCTAGCATATTTGTGGTCGACCTCAACAGTTTTTGTAATAGTTTCCTTATACGAAACCTGAGGCTTACCAACATTTGCCTCTACCTTAAACTCGCGCAAAAGTCTGTCAACGATAATTTCAAGGTGAAGCTCGCCCATTCCGGCGATAATTGTCTGACCTGTCTCTTCATCAGTATATGTCTGGAATGTCGGGTCTTCTTCTGCAAGTTTTGCAAGTGCAATACCCATCTTTTCCTGACCTGCCTTTGTTTTAGGCTCGATAGCAACCCTGATAACAGGCTCTGGGAATTCCATACTCTCAAGAATGATTGGATGGTCTTCGTCACAAAGTGTGTCACCTGTGGTTGTATTTTTCAAACCAACTGCAGCAGCGATATCTCCGGCATAAACCATTGTGATATCTTCTCTGTGGTTAGCATGCATTTGAAGAATACGGCCCATTCTCTCTTTATTACCTTTTGTCGAGTTTAATACATATGAACCCGAGCTAAGTGTACCTGAATAAACTCTAAAGAAACAAAGTTTACCAACAAATGGGTCAGTAGCAATCTTAAACGCCAATGCGCCAAATGGTGCATTATCATCTGCAGGACGCTCGTCCTCCTCCTCGGAACCAGGGATTGTACCCTTAATAGCAGGAATATCAAGCGGCGATGGCATAAAGTCAATTACCGCATCAAGCAAGTCCTGTACGCCCTTGTTACGATATGCTGTACCACAAAGTACCGGAACAAAAGCGTTGTCAATTGTAGCTTTTCTGATGGTCTTTTTAATCTCTTCAACAGTAAGCTCCTCACCATCAAAGTATTTCTCCATCAATTCTTCATCACATTCTGCAACCTTTTCGATAAGCTCTGCATGATATTTTTCTGCAAGCTCTTTCATATCCTCCGGTATTTCTTCGATACGCTCATCTTTTCCAAGGTCGTCATAATAAATGTGTGCTTTCATATTTATAAGGTCAACATGTCCCTTATAATCAGCCTCCGAACCAATAGGAAGCTGTATCGGTACTGCGTTACACTTTAAACGGTCAAGCATCATCTGCACAACATTGTAAAAATCAGCACCCATAATGTCCATTTTATTTACAAATGCCATACGCGGTACGCCATATTTATCAGCTTGTCTCCAAACTGTCTCTGACTGTGGCTCAACGCCACCCTTTGCACAGAATACTGTAACTGAACCATCAAGTACACGCAACGAACGCTCAACCTCAACTGTGAAGTCAACGTGTCCCGGAGTATCTATAATATTGATTCTATGGCCCTTCCATTGTGCTGTTGTAGCAGCAGATGTGATTGTAATACCACGCTCCTGCTCCTGCTCCATCCAGTCCATTGTAGCAGCACCTTCATGAGTCTCACCAACTTTGTGAACTCGACCTGTGTAGAACAAAATACGCTCTGTTGTAGTCGTTTTACCAGCATCAATGTGCGCCATAATACCAATATTTCTTGTTTTTTCAAGTGAAAATTCTCTTGCCAAGCTAATTTCCTCCTTTCCTCTAAAAATAGCACTTACGCAATTTTTAGTAACAAACTATTGTTTTGTTTAATTTTAAAACTACCAACGGAAATGTGCAAATGCTTTGTTTGCTTCCGCCATCTTATGAGTATCTTCGCGCTTCTTAACGGCACCACCTGTACCGTTTACAGCGTCCATAATCTCATTTGCAAGTCTTTCACGCATTGTTCTTTCGCTACGCTGTCTTGAATAAACAGTTAGCCATCTAAGACCAAGCGTTTGGCGTCTGTCAGGACGAACCTCAATCGGAACCTGATAGTTCGCACCGCCGACACGTCTTGCCTTTACTTCAAGTACAGGCATAATGTTTTCAAGAGCCTGCTCAAATACTTCAAGAGCATCCTTGCCTGTTTTCTCTGCTATAATTTCGAACGCATCATATACAATTCTCTGCGCAACACCTCTTTTACCGTCAAGCATGATGTTGTTGATAAGCTTTGTAACGACAACGCTATTGTATAGCGGGTCGGCTAAAACCTCTCTCTTAGCTATAAAACCTCTTCTTGGCACTTTTCTTCCCTCCTTCATGATTAATCATAATCACAGGTACTCGGCAGTACATAATCTGCCGTCAGCGCGCATCTACAATTTATATATACAGCCTTGCTGAAAAGCACAGGTCTGAATTAGTAGTCGCACTAATACTGTTTTTACTTTGTGATTTTTAGCAAAGCTACATACTGCGTTTTACGCGCATCACTTCGCCTTTGGCTTCTTTGCACCGTAGCGGCTTCTTGCCTGCATACGATTTGCAACACCCTGTGCATCAAGCGTACCACGAATTACATGGTAACGTGTACCCGGAAGGTCACGCACTCTTCCGCCTTCGATAAGAACAACACTATGCTCCTGCAAGTTATGTCCTATACCCGGAATGTAAGCAGTAACTTCGATGCCGTTTGTAAGACGTACTCTGGCAACCTTACGAAGAGCCGAGTTAGGCTTCTTAGGTGTCATCGTTCTAACAGAAGTACATACGCCGCGCTTTTGAGGAGCACTCTGGTCTGTAGCTTTCTTCTGCAAAGAGTTAAGTCCCTTTTGAAGAGCCGGAGCCTTTGACTTGAAGCTTTTGTCCTGTCTGCCTTTTCTTACTAATTGGTTAAATGTTGGCATTCTTTGTTTTTCCTCCTTTCAATAAATATATTATATATAAAAGCAAAATGCCTTTATAACAAATATAAATTCAGGCTTTTAATTCTACCACAACGGCCGCGCCACGCTCAATTCCTGCGTCGCGTCCAAGTCGCAGCATACTTTCAATAAAAACAACTTCTACGCCCATTGCAGCACATTGTGCCACAAAGGCGTCGATGACGTGAGGGTCAGCATCTTCCGCTATATAAGCTTTCAGCACATTTCCCTCTTGTAATGCCTTTTTTGACTGCTTTAAACCGACATGTATATGTCCGTTTTTTAAATGACTGTTCATTTGCGTTTTTTTACCTCCATAATCTGACTCATAAGCCACGATATAACCATTATTTTTTAGCTTCTAACAATGGTTGGCTACAAATGGGCAAAATACCTCATTATTTTTCAGACTAATACATTGTATCAGTTTTGTCAAGTGTTGTCAAGCTTTTTTATTATTTTATTTTTGCCTGTTTTCTTTTTTGTTTGTAATCCATCAATTGTATCAATACAAACAAAAAGGACTGTGCCAAATTGGCACAGCCCTTTAATTTTAAATCTTATTTAGACTTACTCTGCAGAATATGTAGCTGTTAGTTTATCTGAATATAACTCATAGATATTACCACTCAAATCCTTATAAACTACATATGCTTTTGCATACCATGTG
>JAZUQZ010000025.1:0-6853 GCA_045626925.1 Candidatus Aphodoplasma sp.
TATAGATATAATAAGGTTTGTGCTGCCCGCACCAACTATTGTAACCGCACCTGTAGAAGCATCAATTGTTGCTACGCTTTCGTTGCTCGACGAATATTGCGGTGCATTTGCTACATTTGGGTCTGTAGCTACAACTGCAAAACTAAATCCGCTATCGCCATATACAACGCTTTGCGGAAGTGTTGCAAGTGTTACATTCTGTGTATTCTTGTCAATAATTTCAAACTCTACATTCTCGATAAAAGTAATTTTATAATTGCTTGGAACAGAAAGCGTGCCCTGCAATATTTTATACTTGCCTACTGCGCTGCCCGACACCCTTGAAAGCTCGCCTTCTATAGCATCTTCCCCATATAGCGGAGTATGTTTATATGTCAGTTTCGGCTCCGGACTTGTGCCAACGCGCATTGATTGATTCGAATCAGGAGTTATAATAATTTCCTTTTTATTTATTGTGTATGATGCTATGCCACTGCCACTTATACAATAGCCTTTGTCTTTTTCGTCTTCATTAAGCTCAATGCTTATCTCATATGTACCTGCATCTGTTGGGGCTTGTGTCGAGCCATTATATTTCACGCTGTAACCAATACCCTCAACAGAAGGTGTAACAACTGCCGGCTGCGCCTCTGAATTATATGTCTTTGCGTCCGCAGCAATATTAAACGATACCGGTATTGTAATATCCGGATTTATGCTTACGCTAACGGGCCTAACCGAATGGGCTCTGTTTTGGATAAGACCTTCTTCAGTAGTATAATACAGGTTTGTAACGCTAACCGAAATATCTGTACTCTCTCTTGTTGTAATACTATTGTTTACAATGAATTTCAAACTAAAGAGCGCACCATCGCCTGTAAGGTTTAACGGTTCATCGCTATACATCTCTTGCACATACGCTGTTGCAACTGTAAATTTTGGATTATTAACATCCTTGTTGGGCATAAACTGATCAAAAGCAAAGGAACCTTTCGTAACAAAATCACTCTCAGGTAATGTAATATAATCCGGGTCATATGTTACAGTAATATTATAACCGCTTATACCATCTGTAATTCCCGTTCCGGTATTGCCCGAAATGTTAATCGGTACAACAATTGTCTCGCCGGCATTGCCCGATACACTGCCATTACCAATCACAATTCCCCCGCTTTGTTGCCCCCCGCCTGCACCTGGGGTGCTGGCACCGCCGGACGCTCCGGCACCTGCGGCAAAAGCATTGCCACAACAAAATGAAAACACTATAGTAAATGTCAATACAATGCTCAAAACTCTCTTAATCATATCATTTACCTCCGTTTTATATTTGTAAAATCGAAATTATACTCATTATACTCCTATTTATATTTTACAGTATGTCCGCCACAAAAGCAATATGATTTTTATTACAATTATATACTTTTCTTGCATATTTTTAAATAATGAGGCTATAAAAAATTTTGCATAATAAAAAAATGGGCAACTATTTTTGCCCTTTTTTGTCGATTTATTTTATATCTTTTGCACTTCAACTGCGCACGCATCAAGCGCTTCACACATTCTTTCATCAAGCTCAGCATCTGTAATAAAAACATCCACCTCATCAAACGGCGCAAGCTTTGTAAAGCCTACTTTGCCAATTTTTGAGCCATCACAAAGGTAGTACGCCTTTTCGCAGTTTTTAAGCATAGCTGCCTTAATATTTCTTTCATTCTCATTACTCTCAAGTATCCCCGCATCAGCGCTTACACCTCTGCTGCTGAAAAACAATTTGCCTGCAAAATACTTTTCTAAAATTGTCTCAGAAGCAAGGTCGCCAATGAACGATAGATTGTTTGACACAAGTCCGCCAACAGCTACGAGCTTTATATTTTCACAACCGACAAGCTCATTTACCACGCGAAGCGAGTTTGTAATAACTGTCAAATTGTGTAATGCATGAAGCTCTTTTGCCATATAAAATGTCGTTGTCGATGCATCAAGAAAAACTGTATCGCCCGGCATTATATGAGCACACGCAGCCTTTGCAAGCTTTTGCTTTACATCAACATTTGTCTTTTTGCGCTTTTCAAGAGAAAGTTCATATGATGTACGACTAATCGGCACCGCACCACCGTGAGTACGCATAAGTGCCTCGCTTTTTTCAAGTTTTTCAAGGTCACGCCTTATCGTTTCCTCTGTAACGCCAAGCTCAGCGCTGAGCTTGCTTACCCATACAGAGCCCTGTGCTTCCAAAAGTTCCAATATTCTTTTTTGTCGCTCTGGTGCAAACATAACATTTCTCCTTAATATAAAAATTATATTTTATTTCTTCGAGATTATGGTTACCAGGTTGCCGTTTTTTAAGCCCGCACAGTTTGCGTCATCTGTATCAATATGCATCTCACTATGGAAGTCATCGCGCACTCTGACCTGCACTTCATAAAAAAGTGTCGGTTTTTCTCCGTCAATACGCACATCAACATAATCACCATCTTTTACACCGTGCTCTGCTGCACCATCAGGCGAAAGATGAATATGACGATTTGCTATAATAACACCTTCTGTAAGGTATACACTCCCTTTTGGCCCAACAAGCACCATCTTTTCCGAGCCTTCAATGTTGCCCGACGGACGAACAGGTGGGCTGACCTTTAAAACAAATGTATCTGTACGCGAAATTTCTACCTGGGTATTTTTGCGCACAGGTCCAAGCACACGCACATTTTCAATAGCTTTAAGCGACGGACCAACAAGCGTTACAACCTCATTTGATGCAAACTCTCTGCCCATCAAAACCTTTTTTACACTAAGCTCATATCCTTTGCCAAATAATATCTCAAGGTCTTTTTGGCTAAGGTGCACATGTCTTTGTGAAACGCCTACCTTGATTTGCATATCGTCGTCACTGTGGTTTTGTGCATCAGACTTTGCATCCAGTGCCATGTTTGAGGATTTTATAACTTCTGCCACAATCTGCTCTATAAGCTTTTCATTATACATGCCATTTCACCCTCTGTCTATCAAAAAAATCTTTCTTTATCAAACAATATGCAAACCGTCAGCCATTACACATCTGCGCTGTCTTGTAAAGCTCTTTGCACTTGTAATACCTTCTCCTGTAGGGCCTGCAATAGTAAATGTTGTATGTCCCTCACCGCCGGCACCAATGCCTGCATACGAAGGCGCATTTTTTACAAATATAGTCGTTTCAACTGCTCGTGCAAACGCTGTAAGTCTATCAACATTTTTTGAATGAATATGCGCCGAATGACGATTGCCATGCTCTGCTGCAACAGCAAGCTCTATCGCCTCATCAATATCCTTTACGCGTACGATAGGCAAAATCGGCATCATAAGCTCTGTCTGTACAAATGGGTGGTTGTTATCTGTTTCCATTATAATAAGTCTTGCATCCGCCTCTATCCCAATCTCTTTTAAAAATAACGATGCATCCTTGCCAACCCATTTTTTATTGATGCTATATTTTCCATCTTTATTTATAAGTGCAACCTTTACAAGCTCATCAATCTTCTGCCCACTTATAAGATATGCACCGCTTTTTTGCATTCCATCTATAAGTGCATCACATATACTATCAAATGCAAAGCACTCTTTTTCTGCTATACACGGCAAATTATTATCAAAGCTTGCACCGGCAACAATGTCAGATGCAGCTTTTTTTGCATCAACAGTATCATCAACAATTACAGGCGGATTGCCTGCTCCTGCACCGATTGCCTTTTTGCCCGATGACAAAAGCATCTTTACAACGCCCGGACCACCGGTTGCTACAAGCATCTTTACATCAGGAGATGATACCATCTCGTTGCTCGAATCCATATTCGGATTTTTTACAGAAACAACAATATTTTCAGGACCACCTGCCGCAAGGATAGCACGATTTACAAGGTCAACAGCATAATTTGATGTATTCTTTGCATTAGGATGCGGATTAAATACTACACCGTTTCCTGCTGCAATCATGCCTATAGAGTTACACAAAACAGTTTCGCTCGGGTTTGTCGACGGTGTGATACTTCCAATTATGCCAAAAGGCGCCGTCTCAACAAGTGTAAGACCACAATCGCCTGTATATACGCGTGGGTCAAGGTCCTCTGTGCCGGGTGTCTTGTTCGCAACAAGCTGATGCTTGATAATCTTGTCGCACACGCGACCCATACCTGTTTCCTTTACGCCAAGCTCTGCCATAATCTGCGCTTCTTTTAATATGTACTCACGAATTTTACTAATCATTTTTTCGCGCTGTGCAACGCTATAACCACGAAGCTGAGCATATGACTTTTTAACAGCCGCAAGAGCATCGCTCATAGAGTCAAATACACCCTTTTGTGCACGATTTTCACTCAAATTGCCAAGATCAATGTTGCCTATAACTTCTTTAATAATCATCTCAATTTTTGCTTCATCAAATTGCATAACTGTCACCTCAAATTTTATTGGTATAAATTAAATATATTAAAAAATTGTCTTTGCCAAATCTTTGCTCGGATTTGCAATAACTGCACAGTCAAGAAGCATCGCACTTTTCTTTATCTCTTTTTTCACGCGCTCAATCGCCGCCTCAACGCCTGCAACTTCACCCGTAAATAACAGATACGATTTGCCACACATACCAACTGCCAAACGAAGCTCTATAAGCGATACTATCGCAGTTTTCGCCACTGTATCAGCAGCACTGACCGCACTCGACGCGCTGTATGTTTCAATAATGCCAAGTGCATTAAGATTGTCAACAGATGGTGCGCCAAGCATCGCATCAAAAATATCCTTGTGCGGATTACCAAGCACAAAGCTGTCCGCTACACCGGAACCATACGCCTTGCATGCAGCATCGTGCGACGCCTTTACCGCACTTATATCTCCGCTAAATAATATAAGATATTTTCCCGGGCAGACTGTTTTTGCAAATATTATCTCAACATTTGCGGTTTTTACAATAAGGTCAGCCGCCAAAAACCCCGTCGTTACTGTGTTTGTTTCTACCATTGCAATAGCTTTATTCATTTGTCGACTCGACCTCCTTTGCCTCTATTATTATGTATTTATCCATGATTTTCGATATAACTCCATCAATTGGTGCATGAAGATTTACACCAAGGCTGTCCTTTGCAACTTGTGCAACACATTGTCCCACTGTTACTGCATCGCCCACCTTTACAATAACTTTTGGTAAAGCGCCGATGCTTTGCATAATAGGAAGCTTTATCCGTTTAACTTTTATATTTTTTTCACCAAATGGTGCCGGCACATCATATTTTACAAGATCAAGGCGCGTAAGAAGACGCGACATCGGTATTTTTAAATATTCACGCATCCTGTGCACATCACTTTTTTTTGCTTTTGGCGGCTTTACGCCCTCCTTACGAAGTCTATCCTTGCACTCACTTATAAGAGTTCTCGGTGCAAGCCCTTGCGGACATATATACATCTCACACAAACCACATCCGGAGCAAAACGCCGTATTAAGCACTGCATCAACCTGTTTTTCGTCGCGATTCTTTGCAGCAAGCATAAAGCTATGTGGCTCAATCGGATGACCAAGCATATTTCTCGGACACATATCGGTACACATCCTACACTGGCAACATGCACTCATCGCACGATTTATTGAAACGGAGGTTTTTACTCTCCTTTTATCTACTATGTAATGGTCATGTGGCATAACTAAAATTGCATTCGTTGTTTTTGTGATTGGTTCACTTCCTGTTACAATTCTACCCGTCATAGGTCCGCCACTTATATATACGGGATTGTCACATGTGACTCCATCAGCCTCTTTAAGTGCATCTTCAAAAGACATGCCAAGCGGCAAACGAAGCGTGCATGGCTTTTTAACCTCACCCGCAATAGTAACATATTTATGTGTTACATTTATACCTCTTAATGCGTTGTATGTATCATATGCCGTTTCAACATTGAAAACGCACACGCCAACAGAAATCGGCAACGCCCCCGCAGCAACAACGCGCTTTGTAGTTTCATATATCAATACGACCTCATCACCCGCCGGATAAATCTCCGGCAGATACGAAATCTCAATATTTTCAAATTCATCAATGACTGACAAAAGTGCATCAACCGCAAAGTTGTATGAGCGCTTTATGCCCACAATAGCGCGGCTTGCACCAATGCTTTGTCTTATAACTTCAAAACCTTCCAAAACCTCATGCGCATGCACCGCCAAAAGCTGTCTATGTGGCTTTAATAACGGTTCGCATTCCGCGCAATTTAATATTATAGTGTCAATCCCTTCGCCTAATTTGGCGTAAGTAGGGAAGCCGGCACCACCTGCGCCGACTACCCCAGCCTCTTTAAGCTTTGCTTTAAGCTCTCTTACGTCCATTTTTACTCCAATCCTCTCGCATCATCAACTATTCCGACAATCGCCGCATCAACAGGAACATCCTCCATCCCCGTACCAACACGCGCCGCACTGCCCGTTGCTACAAGCACCGTTTCGCCGATACCTGCACCAACATTGTCGATTGCGACAAAGCTTTTTCCGCCAATAATTTCAAGCGGCTCAACAATCATAAACTTGCTGCCTATAAGGCTCTCATTTTTTCTTGTTGATACTATACTCGAGATAACTTTTCCGATAATCATAACTATCTCCTATTTGTGCCGTTTTTACGCTTTAAGAGTCGGCAAAATCTTTTCAACATCGCCATGTGGTCTTGGAATTACATGTGTAGCGATTATTTCACCAAGCTTTGTTGCTGCTGCGCCACCTGCTTCTACTGCTGACTTTACTGCGCCAACATCGCCGCGTACCATTACACTTACAAGTCCGCTACCGATTTTTTCTGTACCGATAAGTACTACATTTGCAGCCTTTACCATTGCATCTGCTGCCTCGATTGCTGCTACA
>JAZUQZ010000026.1:0-114300 GCA_045626925.1 Candidatus Aphodoplasma sp.
TGTAGCAGCAATCGAGGCAGCAGATGCAATGGTAAAGGCTGCAAATGTAGTACTTATCGGTACAGAAAAAATCGGTAGCGGACTTGTAAGTGTAATGGTACGCGGCGATGTTGGCGCAGTAAAGTCAGCAGTAGAAGCAGGCGGCGCAGCGGCAACAAAGCTTGGTGAAATAATCGCTACACATGTAATTCCAAGACCACATGGCGATGTTGAAAAGATTTTGCCTACAATTAAATAATTATCTTCTCAAAACGACGACGCTTGGGAAAGGTGATTGATGATGCTCGTAGGTAAAGTTGTTGGCAACATTGTTGCCACACGAAAAAACGAAAAACTTATAGGTAACAAATTTTTGATTGTAGAGCCGTGCGACAATATGTCAGTAAAGGGCAATCTTATTGCAATTGACAATGTTGGCGCAGGTATCGGCGAAATTGTTTTGGTGGCGGTCGGCAGTGCAGCTCGTATAGGCTGTGATGCTGAAACGGCACCGATTGACGCTGCAATTGTCGGCATTGTCGATGATGCAGACGGACTTATGTAATTATTAAATGTGCGAGAGGCGCTGGCATCGCAGTTTTGCGATGCCTGGCCCTTTTGCAAAATGAATTTGGAAACAATTACTTGATGTTAAGTATAATAATATAAATCAGTGAAAGGTAGTAGATTTGCATGATGTTAGATGAAAAACAAATTGGCGAAATTATAAAAACAGTTCTTGCAAATGTTGTAGATGAAAAGGAAATTATTGAGGATGCTCGTTCTTACAAGGGTGTGTTTGATTCTATGAGTGACGCACTTGAAGCGGTAGACAAGGCATACAAGCAGTATCGTTCCTATTCGATTGCACAAAGAGAACAAATTATTTCGAAAATCAGAGAGCTTACATTAAACGAAGCAGAAGAAATGGCAAAGCTCGGCGTTCGGGAAACAGGCATGGGAAGAGTTGCTGATAAAATCATCAAGCATCAGCTTGTTGCAAATAAAACGCCCGGAACAGAGGACCTTTCTCCTTCGGTTATGACGGGCGATAACGGACTAACGCTTATAGAAATGGCACCTTATGGCGTAATAGGAAGTATAACACCTTCTACAAACCCGAGTGAAACAGTTATCTGTAACTCTATGGGTATGCTTGCAGGCGGTAATGCAGTTGTGTTTAATCCGCACCCTAACGCATGCAAAACAGCAAATTACGCGGTTGACCTTATCAATCGTGCCGTAATGGAGGCCGGTGGTCCGGAAAATCTTGTTGTATCGGTATATAATCCGACGATGGACACATCAAATGAAATGATGAAATCGCCTATAGTTCGTATGCTTGTTGCAACAGGTGGCCCCGGTGTTGTAAGAACGCTCTTGTCATCGGGCAAAAAAGCAATTGGTGCAGGTGCAGGAAATCCACCCGTTATTGTAGATGAAACAGCCGATGTTAAAAAGGCTGCACGCGATATAGTTGCAGGAGCAAGCTTTGATAATAATTTGCCGTGCATAGCGGAGAAAGAGTGTTTTGCGGTAGATTGTATTGCAAATGAGCTTATTGCAGGCATGCAGGATGCGGGTGCATATTTGATTAAAGGTGACCAGATTGATGCATTGGTAAAGATTGCGCTTGTAGAAAAAGACGGCAAATATTCAATAAATAAAAAATGGGTAGGCAAAGATGCAGGCAAATTTTTAGAAGCTATGGGTATAAAATCTGATGCACGATTGATTATTTGTGAAACTGATGCAATGCATCCATTTGTTCAGGTTGAGATGATGATGCCTATTCTTGCAGTTGTTCGAGTAGCAAACATTGATGAAGCTATTGAAAAGGCAGTTGCAGCCGAGCATGGCAATCGTCACTCCGCACATATTCATTCAAAGAATGTAGACAATCTTACAAAATTTGCGCGTGCAGTTGAAACGACAATCTTTGTAAAAAATGCACCGTCATATGCAGGCATTGGTGCAGGCGGCGAGGGTTATACAACCTTTACGATTGCTGGCCCTACAGGCGAAGGCCTTACGGCGGCACATTCTTTTACAAGACAGCGCCGTTGTGTAATGGTAGATGGACTTCATATTATTTAATTAAAAAAAGGGGTATCTTATGAACGCACTTGGATTACTTGAAGTATATAGCTTTACAACCGCTGTTTATGCAGCAGATTTGATGTCGAAAACTGCAGATGTCAGGGTTATAGCTTTTGACAGAAATAGACCTAAAAGCGCAGATGCACCGGCACCGCTTGTAATGGTGATAAAAATTGAGGGTGAAAATGCAGCCGTAAAAGCAGCCATTGATGCAGGCAAGCAGTATGCTAAAAGCGAGGGCAAATACATTGTATCACACATCATTCCGCGACCGGGCGAAGATGTTGAGAAAATGGCGTATCTGTTGGATATCAATAAGGATAAATACAACAAAAAATTGCCAAAGACATTTTTGAATGCCGAAATCGAATTGCCAAAGACAGATTTTGCGATTGGTTTGTTGGAAATTTCCGGACTTGTTGCATCGATTACAGGACTTGATTCGATGCTTAAAGCAGCAAATGTGAGACTTATTCATTCGGAAAAGCGCCTTGGAGGACGATTGGTAACACTTATTATAAAGGGAAGTGTTTCTGCGGTAACTGCAGCGATTGAGGCGGGAGAAGAAGATGCAAAACCACTCGGCGAAATGTATGGAAAGGCAGTGATTGCTAATCCGCACGGCGAAATTATGAAGTTCTTTGATTTTGAAAACTAATAAATCGTTTTGAGGGTGACAAAAATGTACGATATAAATATGATTGAAAATGCAGTAAAAAAAGCTGTGGAAGAAATGAATACAAAGATTGAAAACGCAAAAAGCGATGATTTTGTAAAGGTTGGCGTTTCGCAAAGACATATTCATCTTTCACGAGAGGATTTGGATATTCTTTTTGGAAAAGGATACGAATTAACGCCAAAAAAATACCTTATGGGCAGAGAGTTTGCATCTGATGAGGTGGTTACACTTGTTGGTCCGTCGCTAAAATCAATCGAAAAAGTGCGTGTACTTGGACCGATACGCAAAAATACCCAGGTTGAAATATCAAGAACAGACACTTTCATATTAAAAGTAAGCCCACCTGTTCGCCCGTCAGGCGAGATAAAAGGCTCTGAAAAGCTGGTTATAGTTGGGCCAAAGGGTTGTGTATATTTAAAAGAGGGTGTAATAATTGCAAACAGACACATACATCTCACACCCGAATTTGCACAGTCGCTAAATCTTTCTGACAATGATTATGTCGATGTTATAATTGATGGCATAAAGCCGACAAAGTTTGTTGATGTACAAATTCGTGTCCGCGACGACTTTAATGTTGAGATGCATATTGATACAGATGATGCAAATTCATCAGGACTCAAAAACGGAGATATCGTACACATAATTACGAAATAAATTTAATTTATATAAAGCATTAGGAGGAATTGTTATGTTAGTAAATATGAATGAAGTTTTAAGACCTGCAAAGAAAAACAAATATGCAGTTGGTCTGTTTAATGCAGTAAATCTTGAGCTTGCACGCGGAATTATTGCCGCTGCAGAGTCGACTCGTTCGCCGGTTATCATGGGCACTGCAGAGGTTTTGTTACCATATGGTCCGCTTGATGAAGTGTCGTATTACCTTATTCCGATGGCAAAAAAGGCATCTGTACCTGTTGTTGTACATCTTGACCATGGTCTTACATATGATACATGTATAAAGGCGTTGGAGCTTGGTTTTAGCTCAGTTATGTATGACTGCTCAACGGACTCATATGAAGAAAATGTGCGCAAGGTAAAAGAAATGGCAGATATTGCTCATTCATATGGTGCGACAATCGAGGGCGAGCTTGGACATGTTGGTGACAACGAAGGCTCTGCCGAGGGTAGCTCACATCTTGCAGACCCATCAAAATTCTTTACAGACCCAAAACTTGCAAAGGATTTTGTTGATAAGACGGGTGTTGATGCACTTGCAATTGCAGTTGGTAATGCACACGGTGCATACAAGCTTCCTCCAAAGCTTGATTTTGAGAGAATTCGTACAATTGCAAACACTGTTGATGTGCCACTTGTATTGCATGGTGGTTCGGGTCTTACAGATAACGATTTTAGAGAAGCAATTAAAGAGGGTATAAGCAAGGTTAATATCTTTACTGATATAAATGTTGCAGCAGTAGAAGCAGAATTTAAAAAATTCCAGAGCATGGAAAAGGGTTTAATCGACCTTATTCCTGCAGCAGTAGAAGCTGTTAAACAGGAGAGCATGAAGAAGATGAAGCTCTTCAGCAGCGATGGCAAGGCTGACATGGGAAGCAACACACTTACACCATCAAACATTGAAATGATTACAAGACTTGTTGCACAAGAGCTTGCAAAAATGAATAAACAATAAGAGTGAGAAGAAATGTGTTTTTAAAATAAAAATACATTTCTTTTCTTTTTGAATTATTTATTATATGTTAGTATAATAAGTTGATATTAGATGATAATTTGTATATAAAATCTATGTGATTTAGGGGGAGTTTTATGCAAAAAATTACCGATTTCATTAGATATAGACGACTTTGCGCCTGTGTATTATAATTACTATTTTGTAGAGCTTATAGAATAAAAACACAGATAATATAAACATTTAAGAGAAAAAATGTAAAAATGTATTGCAATATCCATTTTAGTGTGTTATAATACACATAGATTGTAATTGATAACGAGTGCTGAAAGAGTGGGACATACGCCCACTCTTTCGTATTTGTATAGCGCTTGTTTATACAAATAAAAGCAATCAGATTGGAGAATTATATGTCAAAAATAGAAAAGCTTGTGTTTGACCTTGCAGCGCCGAATGCCGAGCAGATTGGGTGTGAGGTTATTGAGGTGGAGTATAAAAAAGAGGGAAGCGACTATTTTTTAAGAGTATATATCGACAAAGAAACGGAGAGCGTCGGTATTAACGATTGTGAATATGTGTCGCGCGCACTTGAAAGTGAAATTGATAAACTTGACCCGATTAAAGAGGCATATTTTCTTGAGGTTTGCTCGCCGGGCATTGACAGAGCGCTAAAACGCGACAAAGATTTTGTGCGCTTTATGGAAAGCGAAGTCGATGTAAAGCTTTTTGCACCACGCGACAATAAAAAAGAGTTTTGCGGCGTGCTTAAAGCGTATGACGGCACAAATGTTACAATAGAGCTTGAAGATAAGAGCGAGCTTGTGTTTGATAAAAATGATGCAGCGTATATAAAGCTTGCAGTAAGATTTTAATTAAAAAAATAATTATTTTATCTATATTGTTTAGAAAGGGATGGTTATAAAAAATGAAAAAGAAAGCTAGTAAAGTAAATAATAATGAGGAGCTTATTTTAGCACTTGACGCATTGTGCAAAGAAAAGCAAATCGGCAAGGAAGTATTGGTTGAGGCTCTTACAGTAGCACTTGTATCAGCGTACAAGAAAAATTTTAATTCGTCACAAAATGTTGCTGTAAACTTTAATGACCAAACGGGCGAAATTAAGGTATATGCTCAAAAAGAGGTTGTTGGTGATGTTGAAAACAATCTTGAACAGATTAGCCTTGATGATGCACGCAAAATCGATGCAATATACAACATTGGCGATATTGTAAACATCGAGGTAACACCTGCTAATTTTGGACGAATTGCTGCACAGACTGCAAAGCAGGTTGTAATGCAACGCATACGCGAGGCAGAGCGTGGCATAATACTCAACGAGTATTCAGACAAAGAAAATGACATCATAACAGGCGTAATTCAAAGAAAAGAAAACGGCAAGGTGTTTTTAGAGGTTTCAAATACAGAGGCGCTTTTGAACCAGACGGAGCAAATTCCAAACGAGGAGTATCCTGTTCATGCAAGAGTGAAAGTGTATGTGCTAAAGGTTGAAAGTGGTTCAAAAGGCGTTCAAATCCTTGTATCACGCGCACATTCGGGACTTGTAAAGAAGCTTTTCGAAAGCGAAGTGCCGGAAATTGCACAGGGTATAGTTGAAATTAAGGGTATTTGTCGTGAGGCAGGTTCAAGAACAAAGATAGCCGTTTATTCAAATGATGAAAATGTTGACGCTCAGGGTGCGTGCATAGGCGCCCAAGGACGCAGAGTGCAGATTATCAGCGATGAAATTGGTGGCGAAAAAATTGATATTATTAAGTGGAGCGCCGACCCTGCACAGTATATTGCAGCAAGTCTTAGTCCGTCGAGCGTTGTAAGTGTTGATGTAGATGAACAGAGCAAATCAGCGCGCGTTATCGTGCCGGATTCGCAGCTTTCTCTTGCAATTGGTAAGGCAGGACAAAATGCGCGCCTTGCAGCAAAGCTTACAGGATGGAAGATAGACATCAAAAGCGAATCTGCTGCACAAGAAGCCTAAACTATAAAACAAATTGCAGGTGTGTAATTATGAGCGTAAAAAACAGTCCTGAAAGAATGTGTGTTGCATGCAGAAAACACGGCCAAAAAAGTGATTTTGTGCGTGTTGTACGCACAAAAGATGGTGTAATATGCATTGATACAACAACAAAGGCAGAAGGACGCGGTGCGTATATATGCGCAAGTGAGGAATGCATTGACCTTGCAGAAAAGAAAAACGCATTTTCGCGTGCATACAAAGAAAATGTCGATAAAAAAATATACGATGAGTTGCGAAAAATATCAGATAAAACATAAGATAAGAGGGGTTTGTTATGGCAACTGACAGAATATTATCGATGATAGGCCTTGCAATGCGAGCAGGAGAGGCACAAACCGGTGCATTTTTAGCAGAAAGGTCAATCCGCGAGGGTAGCTGTGAGCTTATAATTCTTGCATCGGACACAGCGATGAATAACAAAAAAAAGTTTGTTAATTCAAGCAAGTATTATAATATTCCAATGATAGAATATAGCACAAAAGAAGAGCTTTCCCGTGCTCTTGGAAAAGAAAATGTCGTAGTGGTAGGAATATCCGACAAAAACTTTGCAAAAGGTATTATTGGCAAATATAACGATTATTGTGAGGCATTAAAACAGATAAAAAAATAAAGTTTATATTGGACCAAAGTCCATAAAACACGGTAAGAAACAGATTATTACGATTTATAAGCCTATCGGCAGAACGGAGGTCATATATGTTACAAAAAATACGAGTACATGAAGTAGCAAAAGACTTAAAACTTAAAAGTACAGAGTTGCTGGAAATGTTTGAGCAGCATGGTATAACTCTAAAAAATCATATGGCAACGCTTGACGAAAAGCAGCTTAGTCTTATTTTCGAGGTGTATACACAAAAATATCAACTTCCTGAAGAGAATGTTGACATGTCTATTTTTGGCGATTTAATTAAGGAAGAGGAGCCTGTAGCAGCAGTAGAAGAAAAAGCGGAAGAAACAGAAAAAGCAGAAAAAACTCAAAAAACATCTACTGCTAAAACAAAGCCGGACGCAAAAAGCGAGAAGAAGACGGAAGATGGTGAGCAAAACGCGCCGAAAACCGAGTCAAATGTGCGCAAAATGCGTCATGTTGATACGCGCCAAACGGTTGTAGACCTTGAAAAACTTGATACAGAGCGTATAGAGGCAGAACTTGTGCCTGAAAATATTAGAGAACACCAAGGTCCAAAAAAGCAAAAAATTAAAAAGCAACCACAACGCCAACAAGACCGCCAGACTTCGTTTAAAAAGCAGATGGAGACGGTAAAACGCGAAAAGCCAAAGCCACAACCTATTGTTGTAAGCATACCGGACGAAATTTCGGTTGGTGAACTTGCAAACCGTATGAAAAAAACAGCATCGGAGATAATAAAACAGCTTATGCTTTTGGGTGTAATGGCGTCTGTAAGTCAGTTTATTGACTTTGATACTGCTGCGCTTGTTGCGGACGAACTTGGGGCAAAGGTTGAGCATGAAATTGTTCTTTCTGATGAGGATATATTGTTAAAAGAGTTTGAAGAGGAAGATAAGGCAGAAGACCTTGAGCCACGCTCACCGGTAGTAGTTGTAATGGGCCATGTTGACCATGGCAAGACATCGCTTCTTGATGCTATTCGCGAAACTCATGTTGCCAGTGGCGAGGCAGGTGGTATTACGCAGCATATTGGTGCGTATCGTGTTCGTATAAATGATAGAGATATTACATTCCTTGATACACCGGGACACGAAGCATTTACAGCTATGCGTGCGCGCGGTGCCCAGGTAACTGATATAGCGATTTTGGTTGTTGCGGCTGATGATGGTATTATGCCACAGACAATTGAGGCAATTAACCATGCCAAAGCTGCTGAAGTAAGCATTATTGTTGCTATTAACAAAATTGATAAAGAGGGCGCAAATCCTGACAGAGTAAAGCAGGAAATGACTGAATATGGCATTGTGCCTGAAGAATGGGGCGGCGATACGATATTTGTTGAGGTTTCTGCAAAACAGAGAACGAATATCGATGGCCTTTTGGAGATGGTCCTTTTAACAGCAGATGTTCAGGAACTTACCGCAAATCCAAATCGTCATGCAAAGGGTACTGTAATCGAAGCGCGTCTTGACCGTACACGCGGACCGATTGCGACGGTGCTTGTGCAAAATGGTACACTAAAAACAGGCGATATAATTGTTGCGGGCACTGCTACAGGCAAGGTGCGTGCAATGGTTGATGACAGAGGCAATACAGTAAAAACTGCAGGCCCGTCTGTTCCTGTTGAGATATTGGGACTTTCAGAAGCACCTGATGGCGGCGATATATTTTATGCAGTTGAAGACGAAAAGAGAGCAAGAGCCGTTGTTGAAGCGCGTAAATTCAATCAAAAAGAAGAACATTTTAATGCAAGAAAGATTATATCGCTTGATAATTTGTTTGACCAAATCCACGAAGGCGAGGTCAAGGAGCTTAAGATTATTGTAAAAGCAGATGTGCAGGGTTCTGTTGAAGCGGTTCGTCAATCACTTGAAAAATTATCAAATGAAGAAGTAAGGGTAAAAACGATCCACGGCGGTGTAGGTGCAGTAAATGAAACTGATGTAATGCTTGCATCTGCATCAAATGCAATTATTGTTGGCTTTAATGTCAGACCTGATACAGTTGCACGCGGTGCATATGAGCGTGGAGATGTTGATATAAGACTTTATCGCGTAATCTATGATGCAATAGAAGAAATTGAAGCTGCGATGAAGGGTATGCTTGAGCCGAAGTATAAAGAGGCTATATTAGGTCATGCAGAGGTTCGTCAGACATTTAAGGTGTCGGGCGTAGGCACAATTGCGGGTGGATATGTTATCGATGGTAAAATTGCCCGCAATGCACAGGTGCGTGTTGTTCGCGATGGTATAGTATTCCATGAGGGTGTTCTTAATAGTCTAAAACGCTTCAAGGATGATGCAAAAGAGGTTATGAGTGGATACGAATGTGGTATCGGCATTGAAAAGTTTAACGACATTAAAGATGGCGATATAATTGAGTGCTTTATAATGGAGGAAATTAAGCAATAATCCTTCATAGCAGAATGGAGAGTAATATGGCACAAAACAGAATCAATAAAATAAATGAACAACTTATGCGTTGTATAAGCGAGATTATACGCGAATTGAAAGATTCGCGTATACCGCTTATGACGAGTGTGGTATATGTATCGGCTACGAGCGATTTGCGTTATGCCAAAGTGCGCGTAAGTGTAATGGGCGACGACAATGTAAAGAAAAAGGCGCTTGAAGGGCTTAATGCAGCAGCGGGATATGTGCGTCGAGAGGTTGGCAGGCGTATGGAGATACGCTATACACCCGAGCTTATTTTTGAGCTTGATTCATCGATTGAATACGGAGCTAATATAAATAAAATATTACACGAGGTTATAAAAGATGAACAATAGCACAGATTTAATAGTCGATGCATTGAAAAAATACAATACATTTTCTATATTGCCGCACATGAATCCTGATGCTGATACAATCGGCTCGTGCTTTGCTATAAAGCATATTCTTGAAAAAATGGGCAAAAGTGCTGTGATATATTTATCTGATACGCTGCCAAAGCATTTATCGTTTATAAATGGCGAGTATCAGGTTTTTGACAAAGTGCAGAAGTGTGATGTGTGTATTTGTATAGATTGTGGCGATATCGGTCGCATAGATGGACGCGAGGCAGTTTTTAATGCATCAGATATTAAGATAAACATTGACCATCATTACGCAAATACGCGTTATGCAGACATCAACCTTGTTGATGCAGCTGCTTGCTCGGCAGGAGAAATTTGTTATAATTTAATAAAAAAACTTGGCGTTGATTTTGATAAAACTGTAGCCGAGTATATATATTGTGCGATGTGTGCTGATACGGGTGGTTTTAAATATTCAAACACAACACCAAAGGCAATGCGTATTGCAGCAGATTTGCTTGAATATGAGATTGATTCAGCTCGCATAAACAAGCTTTTGTTTGATACAGAAAGCTATGATATAATGCGCCTTAAGGGTGAAATAACAAACAAAGTGGAGCTTTATTGTGACGGAGCGGTCGGCGTTGTATATGTAAGATACGATATGCTTGATAAATACGGTATAGGCGAAAAGGAAATCGACAATATCGTTGATATCGCGCGCCGTATAGATGGTGTGGAGGTTGCAGTTTCTGTAAAAGAGTGCAGTGCATCTACAAAAATCAGCCTTAGGTCAAATGAGTATATAGATGTTTCAAAAATTGCCGAGACATTTGGCGGTGGTGGCCATGTGCGCGCGTCGGGCTTTATAATAAAAGACGATTTTGAAACTGCAAAACAAAAGGTAATCGATGAGGTTATAAAAACGGTAAAGGAATATAAAAAATGAATGGTGTAATTGTGCTAAACAAGCCAAAGGGCAAAACATCGCACGATATGGTGTATTTATGTCGAAAACTGTTTCATATAAAGCGTGTTGGACATACGGGGACACTTGACCCTAATGCAACGGGAGTTTTGCCTGTATGCATCGGCAATGCAACAAAAGCGGCGAGCTATATTACAGATTCAAAAAAACGATACAGGGCCCAAATTATATTTGGTGCAAGAACTGATACACTTGATATTACGGGGACGGTTACACAGACGGGCGAGATATCTTTTACGAGCGAGCAGCTTTTGTCTGTTGTTCAAGGTTTTGTTGGACAGATAGAGCAAATACCGCCGATGTATTCAGCAATAAAAATTGATGGCAAGAAGCTTTATGAGCTTGCACGCGAAGGAAAAAGCGTTGCACGAGAGCCAAGACAAGTTACAATTTATTCAATCAATGTTGATGATTCTATGCTTGATAGTGGATATGCCATGCTTGACATTGAGTGTTCAAAAGGCACATATATTCGCACGCTATGTGATGATATAGGCGAGCGCCTTGGATGTTTTGCGCATATGGGCGAGCTTGTTCGTACATACAGTGGTGGTTTTGATATATCGCAAAGTCATACTGTTTTGGAACTTGAAGAGCTTTTGGACAAGGGTAAGCTTGAAAGCGCGCTCATAAGTACGGACGACATATTTTCAGGCTATGACAAGCTTTTACTTGATAAAAAAGAAACAAATAAAGTAAAAAATGGTGTACCGCTTATAAAAAGTGGCCTTATAGAAGATAAAAACTACCGCCTTTATGACGAAAATGGCGGCTTTTTGTGTATATCAAAACAAATAGAGGGTGTGCTTAAAATGCAGATATCGTTTTGGACATAAAATATAAAATTGAAGCGGTGGTGAGCTTGTGAGAATATATGAAGATGGACAATTTGATAAAAACAATGGATGTGCGCTTGCACTTGGAAGCTTTGATGCACTTCATATTGCACACACAAAGCTTATAAAAAAGACGATAGAATGTGCACAAGGCTATGGCGTGCGCAGCGGTGTTCATATGTTTTTTGAGCGTATTGAAAATGTGATTTTTCCCAATACTACAAACAAAAGCATATACACAAATGAGCAACGCATAGAAATTATAGAGCATTTGGGCGCAGATTTTTTATATTTTGAAAATTTTGATGTTGACTTTATGAATATGAGTGCGTATGATTTTGCAAAAATGCTCAAAGAGAAATTTGCCGTAGTATGTGTAGTGGTTGGTTTTGACTATACTTTTGGGCGTGGCGGCGAAGGAAATGCACAGCTTCTTAAAGAATATGGCAAGGCTTTTGGCTTTGATGTTGTAATAATGGATGCGTATAAAATTTGTGACGAAATTGTAAGTTCAACAAATGTGAGAGAGTTTATAAAAAACGGCAACATTGAAAAGGCAAACGAGTTGCTTGGAAGAAAGTATTGTCTTTGCGGAGAGATTATACATGACCGCGGTGTAGGGCACAAGCTTGGTGTGCCGACGGCAAATATTAACTTTGAAAACAGCGTTATATTGCCCAAAAATGGAGTATATGCAGGCTTTGTAGAGCTTTGCGGTCAAAAATACACTTGTGTTGTAAACATAGGCATACGCCCGACATTTTCACTTGATAAAATGTCGGTCGAAGTGCATATAATTGATTTTGATGATGATTTATATGGCGAAAAAATGTGTGTATATCTTATAAAACGCCTTCGCCAAGAAAAGAATTTTGATACTGATGATGCTCTGGTTGAACAAATTTTAGAGGATATTGATATTGCAAAAGACTTGTTTTTGCATGACAAAACAGAAAAAATTAAATAACTATTGAAAAAACAACTGAAATATGAGAAAATTAAACTGTAAAAGAAATATATGACATCAAATATTGAGGAGGTTTTAATATGGCAAGAGAGATTATTTCTGTTATACTTGCAGCGGGGGAAAGCATAAAAATGAAGACAAATATTCCGCGTGCTATTTTTCCTGTGCTCGGCAGGCCCATGGCGTCGTATGCATTAAAAGCAGCAAAAGATATAGGCTCTGTGAAAAACATTATGGTAATTGCACAGGGATACTCGGACATAGAAGAAACCTTTAAAAACGATGCTGAGTTTGTATATCAAGACAAACCGATAGGAACAGCCGATGCCTTGGCAAAGGCGCGCGACCACTATGAAGGAACAGATGCATATGTTTTTGTATTACCGGGCGATGCACCGCTTATTGATGCCCAGACGCTTCGCGATGCAATTGAATATCATGAGGAATTTGGAAATGAGGCTACTGTAATTACTGCATATGTTCAAAATCCTGATGGATATGGCAGAATTATACGCAATAGCGCGGGCGATGTTGCGGCGATAGTTGAGGACAAAGATGCAAATCAAAGCGAGCTTGATATAAATGAAATCAACTCAAGTATGTATATATTTAATGCCGAGGCGCTTTCGTATGCGCTTGATAGTTATACAGAGCTTTTGGGCAGTTATGATAAAAACAATCTTATACACTCGCTCGAGGTTTTAATTAAAACTGGTCGTCGAGTAGGTGCTTATGATGCGCCAAATCCGGAGTCAATTCTTGGTATAAATGACCGTGTTCAGCTTTTCGAGGTTGAGGCAATAATGCGTTCAAAAATCAATATGGAGCATATGAAAAATGGTGTTACAATAATGGCGCCTGCCGCTACTTATATTGAATCTGATGTTGAAATCGGTATAGATAGTATTATAGAACCAAATGTGCATTTGCGCGCAGGGACAGTGATTGGGAAAAATGTTTTAGTTGGCGCAAATTCCGTTATAACAAACTGTAAAATCCATGACGGAGCAGAAATTTTAAGCTCTGTTATGATTGATAGTGAGATTTGTGAAGATGCACATATCGGACCTTTTGCATATATCAGACCAAACAGTAAAATCGGCAAAAAAGTTAAAATTGGCGATTTTGTTGAAATCAAGAATGCAGTTCTTGGAGAAGGAACAAAGGTGTCGCATCTCACTTATGTTGGCGATTCTGATGTTGGAAGCGGTGTAAACTTTGGTTGCGGTTGTGTAACGGTAAATTATGATGGCAAAAAGAAATATCGCACTACAATAGGTGACAACGCATTTATCGGTTGTAATACAAACCTTATTTCGCCTGTGACCGTAAACGATAATGCGTATATAGCTGCCGGTTCTACAATTACAGATGAAGTGCCACATAGCGCACTTGCAATTGCAAGAAGCAGACAGGTTATAAAAACAGATTGGAAAGACAAGAGAAAAGAAGACAAGTAATAATATTTAATAATTTTAAAGAATAGATAAAGCCAAAGGGTTCGGGGATGCTTTGCCGAACCTTTTTGGCATAGTAAAGGCGTGAAAAATATGTTTTTAATTGCTGGGCTTGGCAATCCGGGCAAACAGTACGAAATGACAAGGCACAATATTGGATTTGAGGTAATAGATTATATTTCAAAAGAGTATAATATCAAAGTGAATAAGATTAAACATAAGGCGTTGATTGGAGAAGGCAATATCCAAGGCGAGCGTGTAATACTTGCAAAGCCACAGACATATATGAACCTAAGCGGCGAAAGCATACGCGAAATTTGTGATTATTACAAGCTTGGAGCAGAAAATGTTATTATAGTTTATGATGATATTGCTATACCATCGGGTTCTGTACGCATTCGTGCAAAAGGCTCTGCCGGCGGGCACAATGGTATGAAGTCGATTATATATCAGCTCCAATCGGATGAATTTATGAGGCTCCGCATTGGTGTTGGCGCACCAAAACACGCTGATTATGATTTAAAGGATTATGTTCTTGGCAGATTTGGTAAAGATGAAGCAGAGGATATAATTTCGGCAGTGAAGCTTTGCCCGGACGCGCTTGTGATGATGATGCGCTCGGGAGCATCTATAGCAGCATCAAAGTTCAACAGGACAATTAAGGAGGATAATGATGAGGCAAGCGTGTGATAAATTGCCTTTTGCGACGATACTTGACAAAAGCGGTGAATTTAGTGAGCTTGTTCGTTGCTTAAAGGAAAATATTACACCGATAAATATTATTGCAGGGGTGGGGGCACAGCGCGCGCACCTCGTTTTTGCTGCGCAAAAAAAGCTTGATACACCTGTGTTTATATTGACTTCGACAGAGCTTGAGGCACAAATTCTGGTAGATGATTTGGAGTTTTTTGCACCTGATAGAGTGGTGTACTTTCCCTCAAAAGAATACATCTATTACGATGTGGATAGTGTAAGCAAAGAAATGAGCATGAAGCGCTTGGCAGCACTGTCAAAGCTGAAAAATGGGGATGAAAATTATATTATAGTAGCAAGCGTCTCCTCTGCACTTGGCTTTTGTATGCCAAAAGATGACTTTGTAAACAATATAATAAGCATTGAAATAGGCGATGTTTTTGATGTTGAAGAGCTTTGCGAAAAGCTTGTTGTAATGGGATACACAAGAGAGGATATGGTCGAGGGGTATGGCACATTTTCTGTTCGCGGAGGCATTGTAGATATATTTGGTGCAGACATGGAAAATCCTGTTCGAATTGAATTTTTTGATAACGAAGTAGATTCGATAAGAACCTTCGACACAACTACCCAATTATCACTTGAAAAGCTTAATAATGCGACTATATATCCATGTAGCGAAATTATACTTAAAAAAGATGCACACGACAAGCTTTTAGCGACTATGCGTGCGTCACTTGCAAAGCTAAAACGCAAAAAAAATGATGTAACAGATGCTATCGAGCATCTTTCGTCCGATATTGAAAAGCTGTGCGAGAGATATTATTTTGCGTCGCTTGACAAATATATTTTTGATATATATGATGGCGTACCGACGATTTTTGACTGGCTTGATAGGGACACATTATTTTTTATCGATGAGCCACGCAAAACAGGCGAAAGTGGAAAAATTTTTGAACAAGATATGAGCGAAACAATAGCCTCGCTTATGGAAAAGGGCGTTCTTGTGCCTGAGAAAAAGCAGTTTTATGTGGAATATAATGAAATTATGAAAACACTTTCCCAAAAACGCCTTGTTGGACTTGCGGCGATGTCGTTTTCGTGCCGCGATTACCGCGCAAAGCAAAATATTGACTTTGCTATTAAGAGCATAAATTCGTTTCATGGCAAGATTGATTTTTTGTGTGATGATTTAAAAATGTGGCACGACAAAAAAACAGCTGTTGTAATTTTGGCAGGTGGTAATAGTCGTGCTCAAAATCTTTGCAGCGAGCTTATAAATCGTGGGATTGAATGTGTATATTCACCGGAGCCCAGTTTGATTTCAGATGGAAAAATTATTATCACAAATGGCAGTTTGTCAAGCGGATTTGAGTATTCGCTTATGAATTTTGTATTGATAAGTGACCGTGAAATATTTTTAGAAAAGCGTCGAAAAGGGCGCAAATTAAAAGATAAAAGTGCGACAAAAATTCATTCGTTTACAGATATTTCGCCGGGCGATTATGTTGTGCACCAAACACATGGTATTGGTCGATACGAGGGTATACAAAAGCTCACTGTTGATAAAGTTACAAAGGATTATTTAAAAATATCATATCAAGGAACGGATAGCTTGTATGTGCCGACAGACCAACTTGATTTGTTGTATAAATATATTGGTGGCACAGATAAAAAAGTGCATATTAACAGGCTTGGGGGGACGGATTGGAGTAAAACAAAGGAGCGCGTAAAGCAATCAACCGCAGAACTTGCAGAGCATCTTTTGCGTCTTTATGCCGAGCGAGAACAGATGAAAGGACACTCTTTTAGTGCGGACACTCCGTGGCAGAGAGAATTTGAGGACAATTTTGGATATATAGAAACAGCCGACCAGATGCGTTCGATTGAAGAGGTTAAGGCAGATATGGAGTCGGAACGCCCAATGGACAGATTGCTTTGCGGAGATGTCGGTTATGGCAAAACCGAAGTTGCAATGCGCGCGGCATTCAAGGCAGTCATGGACTCAAAACAGGTGGCCTACCTTGTGCCGACGACCATTCTGGCAATGCAGCATTATAATAACTTTGCCTATCGCATGCGTGACTTTCCGGTGCGCGTTGAAATGTTATCGCGCTTTCGCACGCCTGCTGAGCAAAGAGAAACTCTAAAACGCCTTAAAACAGGCGAAACTGATATTGTAATTGGTACGCACAGATTGTTGCAAAAGGATATAGAATTTAAAGATTTAGGGCTTTTGATTGTTGACGAGGAACAACGCTTTGGCGTTACACATAAAGAAGCAATAAAGCAAATGCGAAAAAATGTTGATGTATTGACTCTTACTGCAACGCCAATACCGCGCACACTTCATATGGCTATGGTAAATATACGCGACATGAGTGTTATTACCCAGCCACCGGAGAATCGTTATCCTGTACAGACATATGTTATGGAGAAAAATGACGATATAATTGCCGATGCAATAAAAAAAGAACTTGGACGCGGTGGCCAGGTGTACTATCTTTATAATCGTGTTTCGGGCATACATTCTGTTGCAAAAAAAATTCAAGAGCTTGTGCCACAGGCAAAGGTCGGCATAGGTCATGGCAAAATGCGCGAGGATGAGCTTGAGGATGTTATGATGAATATGCTCGACGGCGAAATCAATGTTTTGGTGTGTACAACAATTATTGAAACGGGGCTTGACATACCGAATGTCAATACAATTATAGTGGAAAATGCGGACAAAATGGGGCTTTCACAGCTTTATCAGTTGCGTGGACGTGTTGGCCGTTCGAATCGACTGGCTTATGCTTATTTAACATATCAACGCGACAAGACAATAAGCGATGTTGCACAAAAGAGACTAAGTGCTGTGCGCGAGTTTACAGAGTTTGGTTCGGGATTTAAAATTGCAATGCGTGACCTTGAAATACGCGGAGCGGGCAATCTTCTTGGGGCACAACAACACGGGCATATGGATGCGGTCGGTTATGATATGTATTGCAAGCTTTTAAAAGAGAGCGTAAATGAGATAAAAGGTGAGCCGATGATGACGCAAATTACAACATCGGTTGATTTGCCTGTTGATGCTCATATTCCTGAAAACTTCATTAAAAATCAAAATTTGCGCATAGATATATACAAAAAAATTGCCGCAATTTCGTGCGTGCAGGATAGCTATGATGTTGAAGAAGAAATTGAGGACAGATTTGGCACTTTGCCACAATCGGTGCGTAATGTAATAGATATAGCACTGATAAAGGTGTGGGCACACGAGCTTGGTATAACAGAGCTTGTACAAAACAATAATGGGCTGACTTTTGTATTTGAAATGAGTAAAATTGATATGAGGATTATTTCGGAAATAATTTCGCAAAGTAAAGGCAGGGCGTTGTTTTCAGCAGGCGAAAGACCATATCTGATATTTAAAAATCAACCCGTTATCCAAACAGAAATGATAGCTAATATTAAGTTTTTATTACAGAGCATGAAAGAATTGCAGAATAAATAAATTTTTGTTATAATTAAACAAAGGATACTGTTTTAAAGGAGTTGGATAGCATGAGACAAAAGAAAGTTTTGATGACAATATGCGTTGCCTTGCTGTGTCTTTCGATGCTTGTTGGTTGTGGTCAGGACAATAGAGAGCTTTTTAGCATCAATGGAGAAAAAATTACAATAGGGGAGTTTTCATTCTTTCTTGACAATATGAAAGAGATGATTGCGGCGGAATCTGACCTTGATATTAAAGATGAACATTCATGGGCGACGGTTGAAATTGATAATAAAAAAGCTATTGATGTTGCGAAAGAAAAGGCCCTTGAGGATGTTGTTTCACTTGTTGTCCAGGTGCAAAAGGCAAAGCAAGAGGGAATAGAACTTACAAATGATGATAAAAAAGAAATTGGCAAGCAAAAGTTAAGCTTTATCCAACAGTACGGTGGCGAAGCAGCATTTAATCAAATGCTTGATATGTGGCATATCTCATCTGATACATTTGATAAGATTATGCAGTATTATAAGTATGCATCAAAGCTTCAGACAAAGTATATTTCAGACGATGAAAAAATCAATAATATAACAGAGGAAGAAATTGTAGCAAAATATGATACACTCAAGGAGCAGACACTTCGTGATTCGATTTTTGTAAAGCATATTTTAATAATGCCAAAGCCTGCTACGGATACAACACCTGCAGTAACCGATGAAGAAGCAATGCAAAAGGCAGAGGCGGTTCTTCAACGATTAAATAATGGCGAGGATTTTGATACTGTTATGCGTGAAGTAACCGAAGATGGAGAGATTTCGTATGATGGGTATTCGTTTACCCACAATGACGGTCAAATGGACTCTGATTTTGATAATGCAGCATACGCATTATCTGTGGGCGAAATAAGCGGACCTGTAAAGACGCGTTTTGGATATCATATTATTAAAAGACTTGAATCAAAAACAGATGTAAATACACTTGATGAGATACGCGACGAGCTTGTTTTGACAATCAAAAAAGAAAGGTATCATACAATGGTTATGACCGAATGGACAACTGCGGCATCGGTTATAAAACAAGAAGGAATTTTTAACTCGATAAAATAAACAATAAAAGCACCTGCTAAAAGTGGGTGCTTTTACATATTTTTAAGTGATTTTGCTTTGTCAAGCAGTACATTTTTTTCGTTTTCTATCTCACCTTCAATTACAAGTTCGAGCAAAACATCAAGCATGTTGCCGATTTCTTTTCCGACAAAACCGAGATTTAGAATATCGTTTCCGTTTATGGCAAGGTCTTTTTTTGAAAAGCATTCGCCATCAAAAATCACCTCATCGGCAAGGCTTTTTATATTTGATAACTGCGCTATCCTTTTGTCAACAAATTCACTTGCGTGGGCGCGCGTATCGGCCATTTGCAGTTGTATCAAATCAAAAAACAAATCGACACCGATTTTGCCAAGCCATTTTTTAACGCTCTTTTTTGTTTCGCAAAGTCGGGCGTCATGATATTTAACAAGCTGCAAAACAGAGCGCTTTGTTTCGCCTGTACATTTTAGCGAGTTTAGAATATCGTCCACAAGCTCAACGCTTTTCTTTGCGTGTGCATAAAAGTGACCACATTGCTCATCATCAAGAGAGAAGGTTTGTGGCTTGCCTATATCATGAAATAGTGCCGCAAGTCGCAGTACAAGCTTTGGCTCGATGTTTTCCATAGCGCACACACAATGCCCCCAAACATCATAGATATGATATTTGCTATGCTGACAAAAATCAAACATCGCCTCGATTTGTGGCACAAAAACGGCTATAACATCTTTATATTCATCTACAATTTTTGACGCATTAACACCGCATATAAGCTTGAAAAATTCGATTTGGATTCTTTCTGCAGCAATATTTTTGAGCAAGGACTTGTTTTTGTGTATGCTCTTTTTTGCTTCGTTTTCAATTTCAAACCCAAGCACCGATGCAAAGCGAAGTGCGCGCAAAATGCGAAGTGCGTCCTCGTTAAAACGCGTATCTGCATCACCGACACAGCGTATTATTTTTTTGCAAAGGTCGCTTTTTCCGTTATAATAATCAATTATACCGCTTTTTTCGTTGTATGCCATCGCATTTATTGTAAAATCGCGCCTTGACAAGTCGTCGACAAGCTTGTCGGTAAATTCGACCTTTTCGGGTCTTCGATTGTCTTTGTATGCGCCGTCTATGCGATATGTTGTAATTTCAATAGGTTTTTTTTCGATTACAACACTCACGGTACCGTGTTTTATGCCTGTTTCTATAATATGGTAAGCAGAAAACACCTTTGATACTTGTGATGGCAAAGCATCAGTTGTTATATCATAATCTGAAGCGTCTATACCCAAAAGCGAATCTCGTACGCATCCGCCGACAATATGTGCGCTATATCCGTTTTTTTCAAGAATATCAATCGCAGTTTGTGCATAGCTTGGAATTTTAATCATAATCATCACCCAAAATTAAATTGTTTGAGCCTAATTTTTATCAATGTTAATTACCGTAAAATAATCGCAATACCATTCACTGACTTTTTCTTGAATACGCTCTGTCAGCGTATTATCATCCATATCAAAGTCGAATGGGACAACGACATCAAAGATAAGGTTCGTATGTGTCGGGCCGCTGACCATTCTAAAATCGTGTATTGTAAGCTTATCATCTATATTTAAAACAATTTCTTTAACCTTTTCTCGTGTTTGATTTATAATCTTGTTATCTGTTTCAATTGGGTCCATATGAATTACTGCGTCACATTTGAAGCGGCTGGAAAGCTCTTTTTCGAGCAAATCAATCGTATCGTGCAGAACTATCACATCGTCGCTTGCGCTTACTTCTGCATGGAGTGAAAGCATAAATCGTGTCGGACCATAATTGTGTATAATTAAATCGTGTATGCCGATTATTCCTTCGTGTGCCAATACAATTTTGTGTATTTCGTCCACGAGCTCGCGACTTGGCGGTTGGCCAAGAAGTGGCGAAAGAGCATCTCTAATTGTTTGGTATCCGCAAAAAAGTATAAAGCCTGCCACAACAATGCCGATATACCCATCAAGCGAAAGTCCCGTGAACTTAAAAACGATTATACTTATAAGCACCGCAAGCGTTGCAACCGAGTCGCTTAGGCTGTCTTTTGCTGATGCAATAATCGATTGTGATGATATTTTGGTGCCGATTTTGTGATTAAAAAAGAACATCCAAAGCTTTACTATAATTGAAATAGAAAGTATTAAAACCGAAATTGGCGTATATATAATAGGTTCTGCATTAAAAATTTTATCAAAAGATGTGCGCACAAGCTCTATTCCCATATAAAGTATTATAATTGCAACGAACAATGCAGAAATATATTCAATTCTGCCATGTCCATATGGGTGTTGCTTGTCGGCAGGCTTGCTTGACATTTTAAAACCAATAAGTGTAATAATCGACGAAAGAGCATCGGAAAGGTTATTAAATGCGTCTGCAAATACTGCTATAGAAAAGCTTATTGCACCTGCGCACATTTTGATTATCGAAAGCAAAACATTAAGACATATGCCCATAATGCTGCCTAAAACACCATAACTTTCGCGCACTTGTTCGCTAGACACATTTTCATAATCCTTTATAAAAAGCCTAAAAAGTAAGTTTGTCATTTTTTACTATCATACCCTTCAAAGCCTAAAATATTAAACGAGATATAAAAAAGTATGCCATATAAAACCTTATTTGTCAAGTTTGACATAGGGTTGGAGCATATATCAAACATATTATATAAACTGCACAAAAATGAGTTTTTTTCAGATATAAAATTTTGAGTAAAAAATTAAATATTTTGTGGAAAATTATGCAGAGTTCTGTTATAATAGAAAATAGGGTATATATGTGTATAAATATTTATTGGAGATGTATTGTCATGTATAAATTTGAAACACATTGTCATACAAAAGAGGTAAGTTGTTGTGGCAAAATGAGTGCAGCAGATATTGTTGAAGCTTATATTAAAAAAGGATATAGCGGTATTGCAATAACGGACCACTATACCACTGCCACTTTTTTGAAAAAGGAAAATCTTAAAACGAGTGAAATCGCGGACCATTTTCTAACCGGATATAGGGCTGCACTTGAAGCGTCAAACGGCAGACTCGATATAATTTTGGGAATGGAGATTACATTTTACGAAAACAACAATGACTACCTTGTATATGGCGTGACGGAAGAGTTTTTAAAAAAATATACAAATTTAATGGATATGGGCATTGAACGCTTTTGCAAGCTTGCACACAAAAACGGTATGGTCGTATTTGCCGCGCATCCATTCAGAAACGCTATGACCATAATTCGTCCATCGACTCTTGATGGTATTGAAGTGCATAACGGCAACAAGCGCCACGATTCGCGAAATGAAATGGCTTATCTTTGGGCACAAAAGTTTGGTTTGGCGATGAGCAGCGGGTCTGATTGTCATCAAAAGGCGGATGTTGGCCGTGGTGGAATCATAACAAAAAAGCGCATAACAAATTCACAAATGCTTATTGATGCTCTTTTAGGCGATAAGAAAGAGCTTATTAGATAAATACGATTGGAGAAAAATAAATGGAATTATCATCAGTGGTTGCAACTCAGGTTTTAATAATGTTTCTTGTTATTTTGCTTGGTTTTATAATCAAAAAAAGTAAAATTGTAACCCAAAAGGGCGCCAAACAGCTTTCGGATATACTTCTTCTTTTTGTTACGCCGTGTGTTATAATTGAATCATATCAGGTTGATTTTAGAGCTGATTTGGCATTTAAACTCATAATAGCTTTTGCTTTTGCGGTAATTATTATGTTTTTAGCAGTAGGTGTGGCACGACTCGTATACTTTAAAGACAAATCACAAGCTGCTATTATAAACAAATTTGCTATGGCATATCCAAACTGTGGCTTTATGGGTATACCTCTTTTAGATGCGGTGCTTGGCTCTACCGGTGTTTTTTTCGGTTCGGCATATGTTGCCGTATTTAATGTTTTTAACTGGACACATGGAGTTGTGCTTTTTAATCCTGACAAAAAGGGGCTTTCAATCAAAAAAATATTGATTAACCCCGGCATAATTGGCGTAACAGTTGGGCTGATATTGTTTTTTGCACAGATAAAACTCCCTTATGTTGTTTTTACTGCGGTAAGCTATATAGCAGACCTCAACACGCCGCTTGCCATGGTTTTGATTGGTATGTTTTTAGCAGATGTGGATTTTAAGGCGGCGTTTTGCAAAATAAACCTTTACATAGTGTCCGCTTTTCGTCTTATAATCATTCCTATAATAGCAATATTTATCTTAAAGCTTTCGTTTGTTCCACAGGAGGTTGCGACTGCGCTTATAATACTTGCATCTTGTCCAACCGCGACAGTTACAACGCTTTTTGCAGCAAAATATGATAATGATGCGTGTTATGCGTCCGAACTTGTTGCTATAAATACACTTGTGTCGATAGTAACGCTTCCTTTGATGGTGGCGTTTGCCACACTGATTCCTGCACTCTTTTGATATATTTGTCATATAAACACGAAACAAACTGGTGATGGAAAATGATTAGAATAAATGGTATTAAAATACAAATCAATAGCGATATAGAAAAAGCATTGTATATTAAAGCTGCGCAAATATTACGCATTAGTGAAGATGAAATTCTAATCTGCAAGCTTGTAAAAAAATCAGTTGATGCAAGAAAAAAATATGATATACACTATGTGTGCAGCGCTGATGTGACACTAAAATGTGATGAAGACAAGGTGCTTTTAAAGGCCAAGAATCCATCTGTTATAAAAATAGAGCCGACTATATTTGAAATTATAAAACCAAAAAAACTTCCCGATTTGTTTCCTGTTGTATGTGGTTTTGGACCTGCGGGGATGTTTTGTGCGCTTCTTCTTGCAAGGGCAGGCTTTAGGCCTATTGTTGTTGAGCGTGGAGGCGATGTTGATACGCGCACAAAAGCTGTTAATAGTTTTTTTAATGGTGGTTTACTTGATACAAATAATAATGTCCAGTTTGGTGAAGGTGGTGCAGGGACATTTTCTGATGGAAAGCTTACCTGTGGCATAAATGATAATAGAATGAGTTTTATTTTATCGGAGTTTGTCCGTTTTGGTGCAAATGAAGATATTTTATATATGGCAAAGCCACATATCGGCACAGATGTGCTTAAAAAAGTTGTAAAAAACCTTCGAAAAGAGATAATATCTCTTGGTGGAAGGATATATTTTAATACGCGCCTTTGTGATATAAAGATGAAAAACGGTGCGATAAATAAAATTTTATGTTCAACACCCGATGGGGAGATTGAGTTTGATACTAATATGCTCGTTATGGCAATCGGGCATAGCGCACGCGACACATTTGAGCTTCTTTACAATAAGGGAATTGCACTTGTGCAAAAGCAGTTTTCAATGGGAGTTAGAATTGAGCATTTGCAGAGCACGATTGATTTTGCAAGATATGGCGACGCGTCAAAAAGCGCTATTCTTGGAGCAGCTGATTATAAGTTGTCGTGCAAACTAAAGAACGGAAGAGGCGTCTATACATTTTGCATGTGTCCGGGTGGGAGCGTTGTTGCGGCAACATCGGAGAAAGAGGGCATTGTAACAAATGGTATGAGTCTTCGCGCGCGTGATGGTATAAATTCTAACGCGGCACTTTTGTGTGATGTATTGCCGAGTGATTTTAAGAGTGAACACCCACTTGCCGGTGTTGAGTTTCAACGAAAATGGGAAAAAGCAGCATATATTTTAGGTCAAAAGAGCTATAAAGCACCGACAAATCTTGTTGGCGCATTTTTACAAAGCAAGGTTGCAAGTGAGTATGGAAAGGTTTTGCCGACATATAAGCCGGGGACTGTGCTTGCAAATCTTGATGAATGTATGCCACGCTTTGTTACAGACTCGCTCAGGGAGGCCATCCCGATTCTTGATAGAAAAATTCATGGTTTTGCAGATGATGATGCGGTAATGACGGGCGTTGAAACACGCTCATCATCGCCGGTGCGAATTGTTCGAACAAAAAATTTTGAAATTGAAAACACAGGCATTTTCCCGTGTGGCGAGGGTGCAGGTTATGCAGGCGGAATAATGAGTGCATCACTTGATGGAATAAAAGTTGCATGTGAAATAATTGAAAGATATGGTTGATGTTTGGTATCGATTTTGCGGGCGTATTAAAAAATAGGGGTGCAAAATGAAAGTTGTAGATATGCATGCTCATCTTTGGCTAAGCAATTATGAAAAAAACAAAAGCGACATTTTAAAAGGAATAGAAGATTATAATATTGATATGGTTTTTGTTTCGGGACTCGTATCATATATGCCTGACAAAGATAGCGTAGAAAAAGTCAACAATGAGGTTTATAAATTTGCAAAGGGAAATCCAAATCACATAAAAGCCTATACATATATAAGCCCGGAACACAATAATGCGTTGGATATGATGATGCGTGGCATTGAAGATAATGGCGCAATCGGCACAAAAATTTGGGTTTCAGAAAAGTGCGATGCTATGACAATAAATCCTATTGCGGAAAAAAGCATCGAATACGATTTGCCGATTTTAATTCATGCATTTAAAAAGAGTATGGGCGAAGTTGCAAACGAAAGCACTGCAGTAAATGTACGAAATCTTGCACTTCGCTATCCAAAGCTTAAAATTATTATGGCTCATGTTGGTGGCAATGCGTATCACGCAATTCCGCTGATAAAGGATTTAAAGAATGTGTGGGTTGATATAAGCGGAACAGATTTTCATGGCGATTTTTTGCCATACACGCTTGAAAACATAGGTGCAAAGCGTATTATGTTTGGCAGTGATGGAGCGGGGGCATATCTTACTACTCTTGGGCAGGTGCTTGATGCAGATATGACTGATTGTGAGAGTGAACAAATTTTATATAAAAATGCTAAAGCGCTTTTCAATTTGTAAATAAGGGGAAAAGAAAATGATTGACTTTAATTGTTTTTCGGGGAATTGGCCATTTCACAAGGTTAGAAATAATACATTTGAAAAGATTAGAAAAGCACATATTGACAACAATATAGAATATGGATATATTTCATCACTTGAATCAATCTTTTATAATGATTTTTTCGAGTCAGAGTCAGAGCTTTATCATAAAATAAAAAACACAAACTATAAACAAGTTATAACAGTTAATCCAATGCTTGATGGATGTATAGAAAATATTATGCGTTGCATAAGGGAATTTGATATAGCGGGCATAAGGCTTTTGCCTGGTTTTCACGGTTATACACTAGATTGCGATATATTAAAACCTGTGCTTGAAATTGTAAGAGAATATAAGCTTCCTGTTTTTCTTAATTTAAGAATGGAAGACGAGAGAGTTTTGCATATGTTTGAGCCAAAGACAGTAGAAACGGATGATATCGAGCGCTTTATCAAACAAAATAATGATATAACTATTCTTTTGTGCAATATTCGCATCCATGAAATTATGAAAATCAGGGATAGTATTATAAATTGTCCAAAGGTTTTTTGCGACACATCGGGGCTTAAGGGGTGGAGATTTGATGAAGAAGAATTAGGCGATGTTACAAATCGAATCATATATGGTTCGCTTGCACCGATTTTTGCACTGAAAAGTACAGTGCTTTTTGTTGAAAAGGGCATTTGTAATAATAAAACAAAGGAAATGATAAAAAGCGGAGCAAATTTTCTTTTATCGATAAATGATAAAATATGATATAGGGCCAAAAATAAGTGTTAAAAATTATATGAAAAGGGAAAAATAATTATGATAGATAAAATGGATAAAATTTTAATGTCAGTACAAAAGCCTGTTCAATACACAGGTGGCGAGCTTGGCATGATAAAAAAGAATCCGAACGATGTAGACATACGCTTTGCGTTTTGCTTTCCGGACAATTATGAGGTTGGCATGTCGCATCTTGGGATGAAGATTTTATATCATTTATTAAATGAACGCGACGATACATATTGCGAGCGCGTATTTGCACCGTGGCCGGATATGGAGCAAAAAATGCGCGAAAATGATATAAAGCTTTTTTCGCTCGAAACAAAAACAAGCGTGTGCGATTTTGATATAGTTGGCTTTACGCTTATGTATGAACTTTGTTATTCAAATGTTATAAATATGCTTGACCTTGCAGGCATTGGGCTAAAAAGTAGTGAAAGAGATGAAAATGCGCCGTTTATTTGTGCTGGCGGACCATGTGCATACAACCCTGAACCACTTGCTGAAATTATTGATTTTTTTATAATGGGCGAGGGAGAAGAGGTCATGGGCGAGCTTATGGACGCATACAAAGTGTGGAAAAAAAGCGGAGAAGCTCGTATAAAATTTTTGGAAGCGATATGCGAAATAGAGGGCATATATGTCCCTGCATTTTATGATGTAAAATATAATGATAATGGCACAATAGCATCGTTTGTGCCGAACAGAGCGTGCGCAAAACCAAAGATTAGAAAGCGTATTATACGCAACTTTGACAATTCATATTTTCCGGAGGCGCTTATTGTACCGTATGGCGAAACGGTGCATGATAGAGTTACTCTTGAAATTTTTCGCGGTTGTATACGAGGTTGCCGTTTTTGCCAGGCGGGATATGTTTATCGTCCGGTGCGTGAAAAAAGTGCAGACAAGCTTATAGAGCTTGCCAAAAAACTCGTTTCTCAAACAGGTTATGAGGAAATTTCGCTATGCTCGCTTAGTACAAGCGATTATAGCGAGCTTGCATCGCTTACAGAAGGACTTTTGGATGAAGCGTATAAAAAGAAGGTAAACCTGTCTTTGCCGTCGCTTCGTATTGATAATTTTTCGTTAGACCTTATGGAAAAGGTACAAACTGTACGCAAAAGTGGAATCACTTTTGCACCAGAGGCAGGGAGCCAGCGCCTTCGCGATGTTATAAAAAAAGGTGTTACCGAGCAGGACTTGCTTTCTTCTGTTTCGATGATATTTTCCGGTGGTTGGACAAATGTAAAATTATATTTTATGATAGGTCTTCCGACAGAAACAAGCGAGGATATTGTCGGCATTGGCGAGCTTGCAAAAAAGGTGCTTGACGCATATTACTCTATGCCAAATGAAAAACGCCACGGTGCACCGCGCATAAGCGTAAGCGCATCTACTTTTGTACCAAAGCCATTTACACCATTCCAATGGGAAGCACAAGATAATATTGAGATGATTTATGAAAAACAAGCTATTGCACGAAACTCTATCAAGTCAAAACAAATAAAATTTAGCTGGCATGATGCTGAAACAAGCTTTTTAGAGGGCGTGTTTGCTCGTGGTGACAGAAAGCTCTCAAGCGTTTTAATTGCGGCTCATAAAAATGGTTGCAAGTTTGATGGTTGGAATGAGTATTTTAACTTTGATGCGTGGCAAAAATCGTTTGAAGAATGTGGCGTAGATGCAACATTTTATAATCAACGCAAACGAAACTTTGATGAAATTCTTCCGTGGGACCATATAGATGTCGGTGTTGGCAAGGCCTTCTTAGAAAAAGAAGCACGCCTTGGATACGAAGAAAAACTTACACCAAATTGTCGCGAAGAGTGCACGAATTGTGGCGTCGCATGCTTTAAAGGGGGGATTTGCGTTGAAAGGTAATTACACATACAGATTGCGTTATGAAAAAACACCTGCCGTTCGCTATATCTCTCATCTTGATTTTGTTCGTGTTTTAAATCGTACTGTAAGACGCAGCGGACTTCCTGTAACATATACAGAGGGTTTTAATCCGCATCCCGTTATGATGGTTGCAATGCCGTTATCTGTTGGTGTTACAAGTGAAGATGAATATATAGATATTGATTTTGATGAGTATGTCGATGAAAACATTATGATGCAGCGTTTCAACCAAGCGTTTGGTGATGGCATTGTTGTAAGAGAGGCAAAGAGTATCAAAGAGGGTGATTTGAGCCTTAAAAAGCTCAACGAGGCAAAATATAGAGTGATTGTAGAGCAAAAAGGGACCGCCGCCCCCGACATAGAAACATTTTTATCGCGTGAGAGTATTGTTGTATCAAAAAAAACCAAAAGCGCGATAAAGGATGTTGACATAAAAAAAGATATTAAAGAGCTAAAAATAGCAAGCATAGAGGGCAATTACATCGTATTAGATATATATGTACCCGCAGGGAATGAATACAATTTAAAACCTGAGCTTGTTATCGAGGCGATGGATAAATATATCGACGGTTTTGATGTAGTTTTTGTGCAAAGTCACAGAACGGCTTTGCTTTGTGATGGCAAAAGATTTATTTAATATAAACTATAGGGGAGGATTTAAAATGGTAAAAGGTATCGAACATGTAGCAATTTTTTCAAAGGACACAAAGGCACTTTCGGATTGGTATAAGGATATGTTTTCTCTTAGAATTGTTTATGACAATGGTAAAGGTACATATTTTGCGGCTTTTGAGAGTGGAGATATGATTGAGTTTGTAAAAACAGACATAACAGATGAAAAGAAGCATTACCAAACAGAAGGCATACGCCATCTTGCACTTACAATAGATGATGACAAATTTGAACCGATGGTGGATAAGCTAAAAGCTGCAGGCGTAGAGGTTGTAGTTGATGTAGCTGTAAGCTCGAGCGGAATAAAAACATTTTTGTTCCGTGATATTGATTCAAATCTTTGCCATTTGATAGTGCGTCCAACACCGCTTGTATAAAGATTTTGATATAAAATAGTGGGAGGGATAGATATGGAATCAGTTAAAAGGTGGCAACGCGAGTGTGCCGCAAAAGAAATAATAGATGTGCTTAAGGATAAAGGTTATAATGCTATTTATGTTGAAAATGCAGATGCGTTGCGTGCTACAGTAGCTTCGATAATACCACAAGGGGCAAGTGTTGCCGTTGGTGGAAGTATTACACTTGATGAAACAGGTATACTTTCTGACATAAAAAGTGGGGCATACAATTATATTGACAGATATAACCAGCCAAGCGCAGAAGAAACACACAACAAGTTTCGTGAAAGTTTTAATGCCGATTATTTTGTGACAAGCACAAATGCAATCACGAAAAATGGTGAGCTTATCAATATTGATGGCAGGGGAAACAGAGTGGCGGCAATGACATTTGGCCCTAAGAATGTAATTGTAGTTGCAGGAGCAAACAAAATTGTTCGTGACATAAATGCAGGCATAGCACGAGCAAAAGAGATTGCACCAATTAACGCAAAGAGATTGAATCGCCAGACGCCGTGTGCAATAGATGGCAAATGTCACGATTGCAAATCGGAACAAAGAATATGTAATATAACTAATATAATACATAATTGTTATAATTCCAGAAATAGAATTACGATAATTCTTGTGCCGGAAGTGCTTGGCTTTTAGTGCTAACACAAACACAGCAAGCGTCTGGCTACAAAGGAAAGCGTTGAAATTTCACTTAATAAAATAAAAAGTCGCTCACAATTGTGGGCGACTTTTTTTATTAAAAGAACAAATTATTTAAGAGCTGCGATGCTTTCGATAACTTTTTCAAGCATTTCCGCATATTTTTTGCCTTTTTCGGCTTCGGCCTCAACAACAGCAGCAGGCGCTTTGTCGGTAAAGCCTTTGTTTGAAAGCTTGCCTTCAACACGCTTTATCTCTGCTTCAAGATTTGCCTTTTCTTTTTCAAGACGGGCAAGCTCTTTTTCTTTATCCACGAGCTCGTCCATAGGAAGATATATGCTTGCTCCTTCAACAACAATACACACACTGCCGTCTGCAATGTTGCCATTGTCATCTACAATTGCTACACTCTGTGCGCTTGCAAGCTTTTCAAAGAAACCAACGCCACGCGAGAACACATCTTTAAGCTCTGTAACAATAATTACACTGCACTTCTTTGATGGCGGAACATTCATCTCACTTCTTGTGTTTCTAATGCTCTTGATAGCTTCCATAATAAGAGTCATACTCTTTTCATCATCTGCAAAGTCAAGCTTTTCGTTGTATTTTGGCCACTCACTTACCATAATGCTTTCGCCGTCATGTGGTAAATGCTGCCATATTTCCTCGGTAATAAACGGCATAAATGGATGCAAAAGCTTCATTGTTTCTGATAAAACATATGTCAACACATATTGTGCAGTGGTTCTTGAAGGGTTTTGTGTATCCATGAGGCGCGGCTTTACAAGTTCGATATACCAGTCACAATAATCGTCCCAGATAAAGTCATAAATTTTTGAAAGCGCAACGCCAAGCTCAAACTTGTCAAGATTTTCAGTAACCTCTTTCACAACACGGTTAAACTTGCTTATAATCCACTTATCTTCAAGTGCAAGATCATTTGTCTGTGGGAGCTTGTTTTCGTTTATTTCAAGATTCATAAGCACAAAGCGCGACGCATTCCAAATCTTGTTTGCAAAATTTCGACTTGCCTGTACCTTTTTGTCGGAAAAACGCATATCATTACCCGGCGCATTACCGGTAATAAGAGTAAAGCGAAGTGCGTCAGCACCATATTTTTCGATAATTTCAAGCGGGTCAATACCATTTCCAAGCGATTTTGACATCTTGCGACCTTGTTCATCACGCACAAGCCCGTGTATAAATACATGCTTAAATGGCTCGCTCTTCATATGCTCTGCACTTGAAAAAATCATTCGTGCAACCCAGAAAAATATAATGTCATAACCCGTTACAAGCACCGATGTAGGGAAGAACTTTTCGAGTTCTTTTGTATTTTTTGGCCAGCCGAGTGTTGAAAATGGCCACAAAGCAGAGGAAAACCATGTATCAAGCACATCGGGGTCCTGCTTCATTTTTGCACCGCATTTTGGACAAACATCAACGGCAGTTTTTGATACAACAGTCTCGCCGCATGCATCACAATAGTATGCTGGGATTCTGTGTCCCCACCAAAGCTGGCGTGAAATACACCAGTCATGTACATTTTCCATCCAATTTAGATATGTCTTTGTAAATCTTTCAGGTACAAATTGTGTCTTGCCATCAGTTACAATTTTTATAGCTTCTTTTGCAAGAGGCTCCATTTTAACAAACCATTGTTTTGATGTAATCGGCTCAACCGTTGTGCCACAACGATAACATTGACCAACATTGTGCGAATGTGGCTCAACTTTTACAAGAAAACCACCCTTTTGCAAGTCGTCAACCATCTGTTTTCTTGCTTCATAACGGTCCATACCCTCATATTTTCCACCGAACGAGTTAATTGTTGCATCGTCGTTTAGCACCTTGATTTGTTCAAGATTATGACGCAAACCGACCTCGAAGTCATTAGGGTCGTGTGCAGGAGTTATTTTAACTGCACCTGTACCAAAATCCTTATCAACATATTCATCGGCAATAATCGGAATTTCGCGTCCAACCAGCGGAAGAATAAGCGTTTTGCCTATCAAATGTGTATAACGCTCGTCATCAGGATGAACTGCAACTGCCGTATCACCAAGAAGTGTTTCCGGACGAGTTGTAGCAATCGTCAAATATTCATCAGAATCTTTTACAAAATACTTAATATGCCAGAAATTGCCTGCTTGTTCTTCGTACTCAACCTCTGCATCAGAAAGTGCCGTAGCACAGCTTGGACACCAATTTATAATTCTGCTTCCTTGATAGATAAGGCCTTTTTTATAAAGGTTTACAAACACTTCCAAAACCGCATCAGAACAACCCTCATCCATTGTAAAACGCTCGCGGTCCCAATCGCATGAGCAACCAATCTTTTTGAGCTGGCTTATAATTCTGTCGCCGTATTGCTTTTTCCAATCCCATACGCGCTCCAAAAAGGCCTCACGTCCAAGGTCATAGCGTGTTTTGCCTTCTTTTTTGCGCAAAACCTCTTCGACCTTAATCTGTGTAGCAATACCGGCATGGTCGGTACCCGGCACCCAAAGTGCCTCAAAGCCCGACATACGCTTATATCTTATCAAAATATCTTGCAATGTTTCGTCGAGAGCATGTCCCATATGAAGCTGACCGGTAACATTTGGGGGAGGAATTACAATTGTAAATGGCTCCTTTTCACTTGTTTCATCCGCATGAAAAAATCCGTTTTTTACCCAAAAATTGTATAATCTGTCCTCAAATTCGGACGGCTCATAAGTTTTTGCAATATTATCATTCATAGTATTTTAACCTCCAAAAATCATAAAATATCAGGTAGTATAACAACGAGAGCAGCACAAGCGATTATTATAAATATTATAGCTTTAAAAATTAAAAGTTGTTGCTCTGTTGGTTCGTTCTTTTTAATGGCGTAGAGAACCTTTTTTGCGAGCAAAGAGGCGACGCCACAAATGACGACTACGATGAGTGTAATTATTTTAATAAGCAAAATATTTCGCTCCAATCAATAAAAAATAAAACAGTTTTTTGCAAAAAATGCATAAAAACATACATAATATAGTTTAGTGCAAAATAAAGGAAATGTCAAGTGGAAAATGCGTAAATCGTACACATTTATTGCTTTGACAAATCATAAAAACTATGTTACAATTAAAAGTGTATATAAATAACAATAAATGGATGTGATTTTTTGCTTCTTTCAATTATAAATTTATCTACAAGCTTTGTACAGATTTTGATAGAGGTTATAATACGCCTTCCTGCCGTTATGCTTGCGATATCGTTCCATGAGGCGGCACATGGTTATATAGCATATAAGTGTGGTGACCCTACGGCAAAAATAATGGGACGCGTTTCGATGAATCCTTTTGTGCACTTTGATTTAATTGGTGCGATAAGTATGTTCCTTGTCGGTTTTGGATGGGCAAAGCCTGTAGGGATAAATCCTAATAATTTTAAAAATGTTCGCAGAGACACAGCACTTGTTGCAATTGCAGGACCTGTTGCAAACTTTATTATGGCGACGCTTGCTATGATTTTAAATTATATTTTAATTATTATATTTCGACAATATTTGGAATTTGGCGCAATAGGCAAAATCATCTCAATTGCACAAACTATGATATCATTGGTTGTACTTATGAATATAAGCCTTATGATATTTAACCTTGTGCCGATTCCGCCACTTGATGGTTCAAAGGTGCTTTTTGCTTTTTTGCCTGCAAAATGTTATAATTTTATATTAAAATACGAGCGATATGGATTTTTGATACTTTTTGTTGTACTGATGACGGGCATAATTGATAGACCGCTTAATATAGCGATGAGTTGGGTATTTGGAATTATAAACAATGGTGTTTACACACTATTTTCCGCTATTGGACTTATTTAAAAAACTTCTTTTTAATAGAGAGGGTAACAATGGAAAAGCTTACTTTTAAACTTGAGGTATTTGAAGGACCACTTGATTTGCTTTTGCATCTTATAAGCAAAAACAAGGTTAGCATTTATGACATACCGATTGCTACTATTACGGAGCAATATTTTGAGGCCCTTGAAATAATGCAGGAGCTTGATTTGGAGATTTCAAGTGATTTTTGCGTAATGGCGGCACAGCTTTTGTATATAAAATCGAGGATGCTTCTTCCAAAGCTTTATGAAGAGGAAGAGGAAGACCCACGAGAAGAGCTTGCAAAGAGATTGTTGGAATATCAAAAATATAAGCAAGCATCACAAAAGCTTAAAGAACGAGAGTTTTATTATAAGTATATGTATTTTAAAGAGCCGGATGATATTGAGCCGCTTGCGCCACCGCCACCGGACAGTTATCCGATAGAGAAGCTTATGGAGGCGTTTTATGATGTGCTTGAGCGCACCAAAAGACGCGCGCCGCCGCCACAGAAAACATTTGATGGTATTATTAAAAGACGCGTTGTATCAATGCGAGATAAAGCAACAAAAATCGTAAAAATGCTTGGAACAAAAAAACACATAACCTTTGCATCGATTTTTGATGCAGATGCGGACAAGCCCGAGCTTGTTGCTACATTTTTAGCACTTTTGGAGCTCATAAGAATCAATAGAGTTTATGCATGTGACGAAGATGGTCAAATAGTTTTAAGCAGTACACAAAGTGGGGATAGTATAAATGGAGAAGAATTTGCAGGGGATTATTGAGAGTATATTATTTGCTGCCGGCGAAGCGGTAAGGACAGACAAAATTGCACAAATTGCGGAAATATCTATCAAATGTGCAAAAGAGGAGCTTGAAAAACTTTCTACATATTACACCGAGCAAAAGCGCGGTTTTGCGCTTATTGAGCTTGATGATGGATATCAGATTTGTACAAGACCGGAGTATTATACATATGTCCAGGCGATGGTAGGCATGAAAAGGCAACAAGGTTTGTCTAATGCGGCGTTTGAGGCGCTTAGCATAATAGCCTATAACCAACCCGTTACACGCGCAACGATTGAATATGTGCGCGGAGTAAATAGTGACGGTGCAGTGCAGCGCCTTGTTGAGCGTGGACTTGTCGAGGAGCGTGGCAGACTTGATGCGCCGGGCAAGCCGATACTTTATGGTACTACACATGAGTTTTTGCGCACATTTGGCCTTCGTTCACTTGATGATTTGCCTGATGTTGACCAACCGCTCCCAATAGATGAGGACGAGGACGAAAACCAGCTCAAACTTGATATATAACATATAGGAGATGAGCATATGTGGTGGATATTGATTTGCATAGCGTTTGTTGCAATTATGACAATCTTTATATTTAAGCGTATGCCGATTGAAATTATATATGCGGCGAGTGCTAAGCATAAAAAACAAGCTTTTAGGGTTAAGGTTTATAACATAGATATAATCCGTGATAAATCAAAAAAAACTCATAAAAATAAAAAAAAGAATAAAGAAAAAAACAAAAAAGAATTTAGTTTTGAGCTGTTTATGGAGCGCATAAAGTGGATAAAAGATATATATAATGCCACAAAAGATAGAATAAAAGAGGTTTTTTTATATCTCGGCAAGAATGGACAGTGCAAAAATTTTACTATTCATTTTGACATTGGTTTTAAAAACGCAGCACATACAGGTATTGCATCGGGTGCGGCATATGGTGTGGTATACGGCGGAGCAAGCCTCGTATACAATAATATTGATATAAAAAAAGAGCAGATGGATATAGAGGTAAATCCTCGATTTGATAAAGAGTGTGCTGACCTTTATATAAAAAGCATATTTTGCATCTCGCCGGCACATATTATAAGAGTAGTTATGTTATTACTTAAAATAAACAAACAAATTAAACAAATTATAAAACAATAAGAAAAGGCGGTGTTTTTTGTGGGAAATCATCCAATTGATGGACTTATGTCCACAGCAATGCAAAACATTAAGGAAATGGTAGATGTTGACACAATTGTCGGCGCACCGGTAGAGACTCCTGACGGAAGTGTTATAATACCGATTTCGCGCGTAGCTTTTGGATTTGCTGCGGGTGGCAGTGAGTTTGGTAAAAAAGAAAATGAAGCGGATGCAATGTTTGGCGGTGGCAGTGGCGGCGGTGTTTCAATTTCGCCGGTTGCATTTATGGTAGTAGGCCAAGGACAAATCAAGCTTATGCCGATTGATGCAACACTTAGTCCGGTTGATAAAATTCTTGATTTTATTCCCGGCATTATTGACAAGGTAAATGATAAAATCAATCAAAGAAAAGCCGACAAAGAAGCAAAAGCTGAGGCGAAAAAGCCTGTAGTGGTTGAAACAGTTTTTGATGACTAATTAAAAAATATATTAAAGCGTATGCGTTTTGCATACGCTTTAATATTGTATCTATTTATCCTTCCATATTTATTTTTTTGACTTTTTCTTTTTTTCTATAATACAAGGGTGTCATATTTTCGTATTTTTTAAATATATCATTAAAACGCTGTTGGCTTGAAAAGCCGACCTCTTTTGATATATCATTTATTTTTTGGTCAGTATTTGACAAAAGGTCTTTTGCCGCTTCGATACGAACATTAAGAAGATATTTTTTTGGACTTATTTTAAACTCATCTTTAAATGTATGAGCAAAATAACTCTCACTTAAAAAAACATAGCCCGCAACATCAGAAAGAGAAAGTTCTTTGTTGTAATTTGTATCAATGTATTCTTTTGATATTTCTAAAAGCTCTTTAAGCTTTACACTTCTGCTTCTGATATTTTGTTCCCATTCTTGTTTCAAGGTGCGACTTACAAGAATAAACAACTCCATTATCAGCAAATAGCACAAATAATCGCCCCAAATTTGTTGCTTGTCATGCTCGCGCAGTATTCGATTCATAACACTTACAATTTCATTCTTTCGACTTAAACGAAGGTTTATAAATGGAATAGAGTCATCGTTTACAAACTCTATAAAATCTGCAATGGAAATGTCGGGATAGCTCCCGTTGTGCGTGTTTGGAAACTTGAAGCTTAGCACCAAAAACTCGCACCCGCCACTTGAACGAACGATAAATTTATGTGGTTGATTTGGTTTTATAATAATTATATCATTAAGCCCCATAACAACATCGCTGCCTGATACTTGAAATATAGCGTCGCCACGCTTTATATAAACCATCTCAAAATGGTCGTGATAATTCACATCCATAGACCAGTTTACATCGTGTATTTTTTCTATTGTTTTTACAATTACAGGCAAAAACGGTTGCTTTTCAAAAAACGATTCCCATGTGCGAGGAAGTCGTGTGCCCTGATTTTTATTCATAGTATATCACCTCATATCAATAATTACATTATAATTGTTATATGATATTTTTTCAACATAAAAATCAAAAAAATAACAAAAAACATTAAAAATATTCGTTGGATATAAAATTTAGGTTTATTTTTATTGTAAAATAATTCTATTTTGTTTACAAATTGAAATTATTTGATATAATTAAATATAAGGCAATAGGTAGGAAGGTTGGTTTGTTTTAAATGCTACAACATAAACAATTTGGTAAAAAAATAATAGATAGCATTGATGCTACATTGGTGTTATTATCTATAACTGCGGCTATATTGGGTATTGTGGCGATTTTTTCGGCAACATACAGTATGGGTACATATAGGCTTGTAATAGTGCAGAGCGTTGCATTTGTTGTAGGCCTTGTTGCTATGTTTGTAATAAGTCGTGTTGATTATGAACTGTGGGGCGAGGCAACAAAGCTGATATACATAGGTAATGTTGTGCTCTTATTACTTGTTCTCTTTATCGGTATGGGACGCGATACAACGGGAACACGCGGATGGATTGACCTTGGGCCTGTAAGTATTCAGCCGTCAGAATTTGTAAAGCTTGGTTTTATATTAACTTTTGCAAAGCATTTGCAAAGGGTTAAGGACGATATAGATTATATACCGACGCTGCTTTTGCTTGCGTTTCATATGGCGGTGTTTGTTATACTTATACTTCTCCAGCCTGATGTTGGAACATCGCTTGTATTTGTTTTTATATTTTTATCTATGCTTTTTGCAGCAGGATTCAGCTATAAATATCTTGCTGTTGGGGTAGGGGCTTTTGCGGTTGCGGCACCGATTTTTTGGTATTTTAAGGACAAGTTCCTTTCGCCATATCAAATAAACAGATTTTTGGCGTTTTTTGACCCTTACAGAGACCCTACAGGTTCGGGCTATAATGTAATCCAATCCGAAATTTCGATTGGTTCGGGCCAGCTTGCAGGCAAAGGATATCTCCAGGGAATTCAAAACCAGCTCGAATATTTACCTGCAAAGCATACGGACTTTATATTTGCAACAATAGGCGAGGAATGGGGCTTTATTGGCTCGGTTATTGTGGTGGCTTTGCTTGCTTTTGTTATAATTCGTTGTTTGAATATTGCGCGTAATGCGTATGATGATTATGGTTATTTTATATGTGTCGGTATTGCATCGATGTTTGCTTTTCATATGATTGAAAATATTGGGATGTGCCTACAGCTTATGCCCGTAACGGGTATACCGCTGCCATTCTTTAGCTATGGCGGTTCATCACTTATTACAAACTTTATGGCGATTGGCTTTGTAAGTAGTGTCAGCAGGAGAAGCAGGGGATTGAGTTTTTGATGAAAATAGCACAAAAAAGCCTGTAGCATTTTGCTACAGGCTTTTTTTATAATAATTCGTTAAAGCTATGTATATATATATCAGACTCTTTAATTATTGCGTCCTTGTCTTTTTTGGAGCAATTTTCGTGCACAGCAACAGTATAAAAGCCACCGGCTTTTGCACCTAAAATACCTATGTATATGTCCTCGAAAACGACACAATCCTTTGGCATAAGTCCGATTTTTTGCGCCGCAAGAATATATATATCCGGAAAGCCCTTTCCGCGCTCAACCTCAGATGCAGATGTAAAAGCATCAAACAAATCATATACTCCGTTATTTTTTAATGCAAGCTCGTATAAGTTACTGCTTGATGCGGTCGCAACACTAAGCTTTACCCCAAGACTTTTTAGCTTTTCAAGATATTCTTTTGCACCGCTTTTAAGTCGTACCTTATTTTTATAAGCATCAATAGCAAGCTCGTTCCATTCTTGAATCAAATCTTCGGGTTTATCTGATAAATTAAAACGCTTTATTGTGTAATCTGCAGCGGCAACAAAGCCTATCGGTGCAATCGTTTCAAGATAGTCATCAGGTACTTTTATACCGCGTTTTCCAAGAAATGTTTTGTCAACATGCTCCCAAACCCACATCGAGTCATAGAGTGTCCCATCCAAATCAAATATAGCACCTTTAAAATCTATCATTATTATGCTCCTAAAACAAGTTATAATTATACACCGGAATATGCCGAGAATCCGCCGTCAACAGGAACAACAACACCTGTTACAAACGCTGATTGTTCATTATCAAGAAGGAATAACAATGTGCCCAACAAATCTTCCGGCACACCAAAACGCTTCATAGGTGTAGCGTTTAATATCTTGTGCGAGCGTGCTGTATAGCTGCCATCTTCATTAGTTAGAAGTGCTCTGTTTTGCTCTGTAAGGAAAAATCCTGGAGCAATTGCATTAACTCTTATACCGGTCTGTGCAAAATGCACCGCAAGCCACTGTGTAAAGTTTGATATAGCGGCTTTTGCACCACTGTAAGCAGGAATTCTTGTAAGAGGGCAGAACGCATTCATAGAAGAAACATTAAGTATAATGCCGTCTTCGTTGCGCGCCATATCCTCTGCAAAAACCTGTGTCGGCAAAAGTGTGCCAAGAAAGTTTAAATCGAATACAAAGCGTATTCCGTCACCATCAAGGTCGAAAAATGACTTTACAGATTCGTCATCAATATCGCCCGCCTCGTAAATATCTTTTGCAGTAGAGCCTTTTGGATTGTTGCCGCCTGCACCATTGATAAGAATATCAACCTTGCCAAACTTTTCGCCTACGATTTTCTTTGCTTCTACAAGAGATGCACGCTCAAGCACATTACAAGCGATTGCAATTGCACAACCGCCATCGTTGTTGATTTGGTCTGCGACTTTTTTTGCAGCTGCTTCATTTAAGTCAAGAAGAGCAACCTTTGCACCACAAGCACCAACAGCTTTTGCAAATTCACTACACAAAACGCCGCCTGCACCGGTTATAACGCATACTTTGTTATTTAAATCAATTTTTCTCATAATAATCTCCGTTCCGCCGTTGTGTCGGCATATTTTTGCGCATGCGCATTTTAAAGAATACGCACGCGCTTAATTTTATAATTATTTAGATTTACTTACTGCTTCCCAAAGACCATTAACATATGTTGCACCAAGTGCGCGGTCAAAAAGGCCATAACCCGGACGACCTTTTTCGCCCCAAATCATACGACCATGGTCAGGACGAACATACATGTCAAAGCCGATATCATGCATTGCGCGAACAATTTCGTACATATCAAGCGAGCCGCACGACGAAAGATGTGCCGACTCCTCGAAACAATGCTCACCTGTAAGCTTAATATTGCGAAGGTGAATAAAGTGTGCACGGTCGCCATATTTGCGAACAATTGCAGGCAAATCATTTGCAGGCGAAGCACCAAGACTTCCTGTGCAAATTGTAAAACCATTATTTTTACTTGGACAAATCTGTATCATCTTATCATAACTATCAGCGCCTGTGATAATGCGTGGCAGACCAAAAATCGGCCACGGCGGGTCATCCGGATGAATGGCCATTTTCATATCAACCTCGTCACAAACTGGGATAATAGTGTTTAGGAAATATGCAAAGTTTTCCCAAAGCTTGTCAGCATCAATCGATTTATATTCGTCTAAAAGCTTTGTAAGACCATCCTTTGTATAGCTTGAGTCCCAACCCGGAAGCGATAAATCGGATGTGCGCGGATTAAGAGCATCAACTTCCTCTTGTTTAAATATCAATGCACTTGAATTATCATCAAGCTTATAATCAAGGTCAGAACGAAGCCAGTCAAAAACAGGCATAAAGTTATAACAAATAACCTTTACACCATATTTTGCAAGGTTTCTTATTGTTTGGCAATAATTTTTCAGATATACCTCGCGTGATGGCTTGCCAAGCTTTATATCCTCATGAACAGGCACACTTTCAATTACATCAAGCTTTAATCCGGCAGCTTCAACCTTTTTAACTAATGTTTCAATGCTTTTTTCGTCCCATACTTCACCTACAGGAATATCATATATTGCACTTACAATTGAATACATGCCTGGGATTTGGCGTATGTATTCGAGTGTTACAGGGTCTTGGTCGCCATACCAGCGAAAAGACATTTTCATAACAAAGTCACTCCTTCTTTTGTATTTATATTTTAATCTTTAATACTAAACTAAATCTCTGAAATGATTTTTAATAGTGAACTATGCGCAAGCCTGAAAGCATCAGGACCACTCAATTCTTCTTCAAGCTCAAGCGCCTCTGATTGAAGATTTTTAAGACCTTCAAAGGTGTGCAAATGCGGCTCAAGTGATACAAAACCATTATAGCCACTCTTTTTAAGCTCGCTCAAAATTTCTTTTATTTTACCATTTCCTTTGCCGGGAGCAACAATTTTGCCACAACCGACAGAATCTTTTATGTGAATATAAGCAAGATAATCCTTTAAAATTTCGTACGAATCGGGATAGGTAATCTGGTCACATTCTACAAAGTTTGCTGGGTCAAATACCGCGCGCAAATTTGGAGAATTTACAGCGTCAAGAATATCTTTACAACGCGATGCCACATCACCAAAAATACCTTTTTCGTTCTCATGAAGGAGTATCACATCTTCTTTTTGGGCAATTTCGGCCATAATCTTCATACGACGAATTACTTCGTCACGATATTTTTCAGCATCTTCACCTTCGGGGATATAAAAGCTAAAAACTCTTATAAATTTTGTTTCAAAGATTTTTGCAAGCTTGATAATATGATTTAACAATTCGATGTGCGGCTCAAATGGCTCATCAGCCTTTATTTTGCCAACAGGGGAGCCAATAGATGATATGCCGATGCCACAACTGTCAGCAAGCTTTTTTACTTCTATAGCTTCGCTTTCTGTAAGCTCAGAGACATTTTTTTCGTTTACTCCGCGAATTTCAAAAAATTTAATCCCTAATTCATTAAAATAATGAAACTGCTCTTTTATATCAGGAGAAATTTCATCAGAAAAACCTGATAATACAAAATTTGCACTCACAATAATACCACCTTTTTATACATAATGTAAACAGATTTATTTTTAGATAAATTGTATATTATTTTTGCTTAAACTTCAATGGCTAAAATTGATAAGGTTAAAAAAGTGCATTATTGCTTACAAATTTCTAAATATCGTTCACATGCTTCTTCCCATGCTTCTTTATCAGCAGGCTCATAACGAACAAGGTCAAACGAGTTTGAAACTGTTTTGCGTGCTTCTTCAAGCGAACCAATCTCGCCAAGTGCAACATACTGCATAAGTGCATTACCGATGCTTGTAGCCTCAATCGGACCTGCAATTACAGGGATTTGTGTTGCGTTTGCAATGAATTGACAAAGTATTTTACTTTGTGTGCCACCACCGACAGCGTGTATTGCTTCGATTTTATCAGGGAGCATAGTAGAAATTTCTTTAACACATTTTGCACATTCGAGTGCAAGACTTTCTATAATTGTACGATTAAGCTCGCCAATTGTTTCCGGCACGGGCTGGTTTGTCATTTGTGCAAATTTGTTTATGCGCGAAATCATATCGCCCGGACGCGAAAATGCGTCATAGTTTGGATTTATAATGCATTTTAGCGGTTCTGATGCAACAGCAGCATCTTCAAGCTCCTGATACGAAACAACAGTACCCTTGCGAGCAAGTGCGCGCTTGCTTTCTTGCTGAATCCAAAGGCCCATAATGTTACGCAGGAAACGATATGTTCCAAAAACACCGCCCTCATTTGTGTAATTATAATTATAGCTTTGCTCGTTAATAATCGGTTCATCAGTTTGTGCACCAAGCAAAAGCCATGTACCACAGCTTATGTAAAGATTCTTTTTCGGGTTTGACATTGGAGCGGCAACAACTGCAGAAGCGGTATCGTGTGATGCAACTGCAATTACAGGCACACTCTCAACACCAAGCTCGTTACATAGCTCGTCGCTCAAATTACCGACAACGCTACCGGGCATAACAACATCAGCAAACTTGTTCTCAAGGCCAAACTCTTTTAAAAGCTCATTATCAAAATCGCGGCTTTTTGCATTAAGCATCTGGCTTGTTGATGCAATCGTGTATTCTGTCTTTTTAACACCTGTAAGCATATAGTTAAATAGGTCAGGCATAAAAAGTGCCGTATCTGCAGCAGCAAAAACAGGCTCTTTTGATGAGCACATATATTGGAATAATGTGTTAATAAATGCAAACTGGATACCTGTTGCACCAAAGATTTTCTGCTTTTCATCTTCGCTCAACACTACTGCATCTGTACGAGTATCGCGATAATGATACGGATTTTGCAGCAGACGACCCTCTTTGTCAAGCAAGCCATAATCAACGCCCCATGTATCAATACCAATTGCATCAAATTTTTTCCCAGCGTTTTTGCACTTCAAAATTCCCGATTTAATTTCATGAAAAAGTCTTAAAACATCCCAATGATAATTTCCACAAACCATTACGGGGTCATTATCAAAACGATGCATTTCCTCGTATGAAATTTTGCCGTTTTCGAGAGAAAATAAGATAGCACGGCCGCTTGAAGCGCCGAAATCGAACGCAATAACATTTTTGCTCATAATATATCTCTTCCTTTCTTTTTCTGCAAAAGTATATCATAAATATTTTACCATAAAAAACAATAATAAACAACACTCAATTGCATTTTTTTGCGGAAAAAATCAAATTTAATGTTTTCTGCTTTTTGTTATTCATATTTTCAGCTGTTATAATTTTGTTTGTATTGACTTATTTTGTAAATGTGCTATAATCAAAGAACAATGTTGATGTATAATATGGTAGAGTAAGGAGAATATTTATGTGCAAGGCAGAGATTAAACATAAATTTATAAATATGACTCTTGGGGATTATCTTGATAAATGTGCTTGCGATTATCCTGATAATGATGCGCTTGTATATGTTGAAAGAAAGATTAGATATTCGTACAAAGAGTTTAATGAAATATGCAAAAAAGCTGCAAAAGGTTTTATGAAGCTTGGCGTAAAAAAAGGCGATAAGGTTGCTGTTTGGGCGACAAATTATCCCCAGTGGATAATTACAATGTTTGCTACGGCAAAAATTGGTGCGGTGCTTGTTACAGTGAATACAAATTATAAGATTTTTGAAGCAGAATATCTTTTAAAGCAGTCTGACTCTATGACACTTCTTATGATGAATGGCTTTAAAGATAGCAACTATGTTGACATTATGCGCAGACTTTGTCCGACACTTGATACAACAGAGCCGGGCAAAACCGCCAGCGAAAAGCTTCCGCTGTTAAAAAATATTATATATATTGATGATGACGAAGTGCCAAGTGGAATGTTTGGGTGGGATGATATCCTTGCACTTGGAGAAGGGGTAAGCGATGAGGAGCTTTATGCCGTTCAGTCAACACTTGATATTCATGATGTTGTAAACATGCAATATACATCGGGTACAACAGGCTTTCCGAAAGGCGTTATGCTTACTCACTATAATATAATAAATAATGGCTATTATATAGGCGAAAATATGAAGCTTACATATAAAGACAGATTGTGTATACCTGTGCCGTTTTTCCATTGTTTTGGATGCGTGCTTGCGATTTTGGCGTGTGTGACACATTGTACAACAATGGTGCCGGTAGAGGTGTTTTCGCCGACAAAGGTTATGCAAGCAATCGAGGCAGAAAAATGTACGGCAGTACATGGTGTGCCGACAATGTTTATATTTATTCTTGAACATCCGGATTTTGATAAATATGATTTGTCGACTCTTCGTACAGGCATTATGGCAGGCTCGCCATGTCCAATTGAAATGATGAAGCTTGCAATAGAAAAAATGGGAATGCGCGACATAGTAATTTCATATGGTCAAACCGAAGCGTCGCCCGTATGTACTATGACCTCTACAAATGATTCTATTGAGCGTCGCGTGTCCACGGTTGGTAAAGCGATGCCGGAAATTGAGTGTAAAATTGTTGATCCTGATACAGGGGAAAAGGTTGCACCAAATGTTACCGGAGAATTTTGTGCACGCGGTTATAATATAATGAAGGGTTATTATAAACTTGAGGAGGCTACAAAAGCGGTTATAGACGAGGATGGGTGGCTTCATTCGGGCGATTTGGCAACAGTTGATGAAGAGGGATATTTTAAAATCGTTGGCAGAGTAAAAGATATGATTATTCGTGGCGGTGAGAATATATATCCACGCGAGATTGAAGAGCTTTTATACACACACCCTGATGTGAGCGATGTTCAGGTAGTAGGCGTGCCGAGCAAGGCCCTTGGGGAAGAGGTTATGGCATATATAATTTTAAAAGAGAATGCAAGCGTAACCGAGGATGAAATGAAGCAGTTTGTTATGGACAATATGGCGCGTCATAAAGTGCCAAAGTATATAACATTTATTGATAAATTTCCAATGACAGCGAGTGGAAAGATACAAAAATATAAACTACGCGAGATGGCTGTTGAAAAATTTGGATTACAAGCCGATGAGGAAATTGAAACTGCATAATAAATTAGACCGTACCAAATTGGTACGGTCTTTTGATTTTACAATGATTTAATTGTTATTATACATAGCGCTTGACGATATCTTGCATAATTTGCTCTTTTGCTTCCATATCACTGACAAGTTTAAACTGTGTTCTTGCGCGGAAAAGGTTTTGACCTGTATAATGTGTTTTAAAATATGTATCTCCATTGAGATAATCAGCAAGGAAGCGTATGCCGCATTCATATGTAAGAAGGCGAGCCGAGAATACAAGTAGCTCAATTTCCTTTTGTGTAAGGAATTTGCGAGTATTTTCAAGGAAACCGCGAGTGAATGCCTCAAACAAATCCATATCACAGTACACTTTATTAAGGTCGTGCTCATCTTCTTCCGCAGAACTTGCACCAAAGCGAATCGAATCGCCAAAATCGTAAAGTATTGAACCGGGCATTACAGTGTCAAGGTCAATGACACATACAGGTTCTTTTGTATCATTGTCAAGCATAATATTATTTAGCTTTGTATCGTTGTGCGTAACACGAAGCGGAATGTCACCGCTTTCGATTAAATCTGTTATAACACTTGCCATGTCTTTGTGAGCAAGAGCAAATTCAATCTCAGGTGTTGCAGTTTGTGCGCGTCCGCACTTGTCATTTTCAATTGCCTCGCAAAGAGCCTCGTAACGCGCAAGAGTATAGTGAAAATTTTTAATTGTTTCTTTTAACTGTGTTGCATCAAAATCACTTAATAAATCAAAAAACTCTCCAAAGCCTTTCCCTGCACTATAAAATATATCAGGTGAATCAGTCTTTGAATAGGAAAGTGCATTTTCGATAAATTCATACATACGAAAATACTCTCCGTTTTCAGTTTTATAAAATGACTTTCCATCGAGTGTAGGAATAACCTTCAAGGTACCGCGTGCAACATCTCCGTTTCTTTCGATAAGCTTGTTGTGCACATGCTCAGTGACAAGCTTGATGTTTTCCATTACATCCTCGGGAGAGAGAAATACATTGCTATTAATCTTTTGCAAAATATATCTTTTATTTGCGTATGCGATATATGTATCATTTATATGTCCGTCGCCATATGGCTCGATTACTTTATAAGTACAAAACTTTGAAGCAATCTCTTGCAGATTATATGCAGGCATAAATAAACCTCCTCATAATTTTACAGACAGTGACCTAATCATTATATCATAGTTAATAAAAAAATATTTAACAATTAGGACTGAATTTTTGACATTTTAGACATAAAAAGTCTTGATATGTGAATGGGATTATGATATAATCTTTATATAAATTAGAGAGGGTGAACTCGTTTTGGAATATCAAAAGACAACTCTTCGAGAGGAATTTGAAATTAAAAAGATTGTTACAGTTCACTATTTTGAATATATGCGTGATTACATATATGAAGGGGAAAGCCATGATTTTTGGGAGTTTGTATATGTTGACAAAGGCATAATTGAGATTAGTGCAGATGATAGAAAATTTAGTTTGCGTCAAGGGGAAATTGCTTTTCATAAACCTGGGGAGTTTCATGCGCTTAAAGCTAATGGACAGGTTGCACCAAACCTTGTAGTTGTATCGTTTGAGTGTTTTTCGCCACAAATGAAATTTTTTTGTGACAAGATATTTAAAATTAGTGGCGAGCATAAAGAGTGTCTTGTTTCACTTGTTAAAGAGGCGAAGCTTGCGTTTGCGTCGCCTCTTTCCGACCCGGACATGAAGGCATTAACCAGAAGAAAGGATGACACATTTGGTGCCGAGCAGATTATAAAGCTTTTGCTTGAGCTTTTACTTATAAAATTATATAGAAGTAATTATAAAAATATTAAAAATGAAAAGCCGATGTCGGCAGTGATTGAAAAAATTGATAGAAATGTAGCCGAAGAATTGATTGAATATATGTATGAAAATATAAATCAGACTCTTGTATTCAGCGACTTTACAAAGGTATCAAATCTTAGTCCTACAAGGCTTAAGACAATTTTTAAACAAAGAATGGGCATGGGAGTAGTACAATACTTTAAAAAGCTTAAAATTGAACGAGCAAAGCTTTATATGCGTGAAAATGATTACAATTTTACCCAGATTGCAATGCTGCTTGGATATGATTCGATTCACACTTTTTCGCGCCAATTTAAAGCTATTGAAGGCATGCCGCCACGCGACTATGCAAAATCAGTAAAGTTTGATTTATAAAAGACCAAGTATAAAAATGGAAGGTGAACTATGACAACAATAGATATTTTTTTGATAGGAGTCGGGCTCAGTATGGATGCTGCTGCGGTTTCTATGACAAACGGTATGGCGTATAAAGAGATAAGTAAGACAACAATGCTGATAATGGCACTGCTTTTTGGTATATTCCAGGCACTTATGCCGTTGCTTGGTTACTTTATCGGGGGCATTTTTTCTGAATTTATATGCAAATATTCAGGTACAATAATCTTATTTATACTCGGTCTTATTGGTGCGAATATGATTAAAGAGGGTCTTTCTCATTCTGACGATAGTGAAGAAATAAAAACAAAACTTACATATACAGTGTTGTTTGTTCAAGCTATTGCAACAAGCATTGATGCATTTGCGGTGGGGGTAGGCTTTGCTGCCAAAGGGTGTGAAAATATTATCTTGGATGTGTCAATTATCGGTGTTACAACATTTATAATTTCGCTTGTGGCGTTGTTTATTGGTCGCAAATTTGGAAATCTGCTTGGTTCAAAAGCGGAGGTTTTTGGTGGCATTATTCTTGTTTTAATAGGTATAAAAGCTATATTGCCGATATAATTCTTACATTTTACTATAGAATACAGTGTTCTTTGAAGAAATTTGTTAAAAAGACTTGAAAAATGTTAAATAAAGTTATAGAATATTTATGATACAAAATAGGATTGGGGAGTATATAAAATGAAGTCTACTTATAAATTAAATGTAGCCGGTTTGACGAGAGACTTGCCACTTTGCAAGGTTAATGATGAGTTATATATTGCAGCATTTATAATGTTTGGCGATGTAGAAATTACAAAAGCTTGTGCAACTGCTCTGCTTGAAAAAGCACCCGAACATGATATTATGATAACTGCAGAGTCAAAGGGCATACCGCTTTTATATGAAATGGCGCGCCAGGCGGGCGAGAATGATTATGTTGTTGCTCGCAAGGGGCCAAAGCTTTATATGGAGGATGTAATTTTTACAGAGGTTGATTCTATTACAACCGAGGCAAAACAGCGTCTTTGCATAGGAAAGCATGAGGCTGATTTGCTTCGTGGCAAGCGTGTATTGATTATTGATGATGTTATCAGCACAGGCGAGTCGCTTGCTGCAATAGAGAGGCTGATTAAGACAGTGGGTGGCAATATTGTAGGCAGAATGGCAGTGCTTGCTGAAGGGGATGCTATTTGTCGAGATGATATTACATGTCTTGCACCGTTGCCACTTTTTAATCCTGATGGTACTGAAAAATAATTATATTATTATAAAAAGAGGTTGTTGATTCAGCCTCTTTTTTTGTAAAAATCCTGTTTTTATTTTAGATATAATGGTATAATATTTTATGATGGCAAAAAATAAAAGGGAGGATACAAGTTTGAACAAAAAGGAAAAAATATATGCATACATTTCTCATAACGATTATAAACCGCTTACAATAGATGAATTGTGTGTCGTGCTTGATGTTCCCAAAAGTGATTATAATGAATTTAAAAAGCTGATAAATGAGCTTTTAAATGAAGGAAAAATCGTCGCAAACAAAAAGGGAAGGCTTAAAAAGGCCAGTTTTTCCAAAGGTATATATGCTACAATTCGTCTTATGCGTTCGGGTAATGCGTTTGCAAAATTATCCGACTTATCGGATGGCGACGGGGAGGAAATATTTATCGAGCGTAAAAATCTAAATTACGCATTTGATGGAGATACTGTCAGTATAAAGCTTTTAAACACCCCCAAAAACGCAAATCGCAAAAGTCGCGAGGGTATCGTTGATAAAATTGTGTCGCGCGCAAGCGACGAGCTTGTTGGTACTATAATTGAGAATGATTATACTATGGCTTTTTTGCCGGATAAGCTACAAGGCTACACAGCCCGAGTGTCAAATGACGGTATAAGCGCAAATATAGGAGAGAAGGTTGTTGCACGCATTATGCGTTATCCTGACGCACAACGCGATATGAAAGTGCGCATAGTTGAAGTGATTGGTGAGGGCGAAAGCGTTGCAACATTGACAGAGTGCATAATTCGTGAAGAGAAAATTCCTGTGAAATTTTCAGACGAAACGCTTATTCAAGCAAGTAAGGCAAACCAAACAGTAAGCGATGAAGAAAAGGTCGGACGCACTGATTATAGAGGCGATAGAGTTATTACAATTGATGGCGAAGATGCACGGGACTTGGATGATGCGATATGCGTAAAAAAGCACAGTGACGGTTCGTTCACATTATATGTTCATATTGCGGATGTATCATACTATGTGCGTGAAAATACTGCTATTGATTTGGATGCATATGAGCGCGCAACAAGTGTATATTTTCCTGACCGTGTAATTCCTATGCTGCCAAAAGAGCTCTCAAACGGCATTTGCAGTCTTAATGAAGGCGTAGACCGACTTACAATGTCAGTCGAAATGCAAATCGACAAAAACGGCAATATGTATGCCTATAGCCTTTGTGAAGGCTTGATTTGTTCGCGTCATCGCATGACATATACCACCGTGAGCGCAATACTTGATGGCGATGATAAACTATCAAAAAAATATAGTGATATTTATGATGATATACACAATATGAAAGAACTTGCGCTCCTGCTTAAAGCAAGACGACACGAGCGCGGCGCGATAGATTTTAATTTTCCCGAGCCAAAGGTCGTGCTTGACGAAAGTGGAAAAGTGAGTGGCGTAAAGATATACGAAACGGGTATATCAAATGAAATCATTGAACAATTTATGCTTTTAGCAAATGAAGCTATGGCTAAATATGCCGAAAGCAAGGATTTGCCGTTTGTGTATCGCGTCCATGAAGTGCCAAGCGAAGAAAAACTTATAACACTTCAAAAGTATCTGTCGATATTTAATATACCATTTGCGTTGCCTGATACAAATGCGATAAAGCCGCATGATATACAAGAAATTGTTGCATCTATAAAAGGCAGCACACAAGAAACGGCAATATCGACGCTTTGTCTGCGCTCGATGATGAAAGCACGCTATAGTCCGGAAAATCTTGGTCATTTTGGCCTTGCGTCGGAGTTTTATTGTCACTTCACTTCGCCGATACGACGCTATCCTGATTTGGCAATACATCGTATTTTGCGTGAAAGTATAACAAAAGGCATAAACGAAAAGAGAAGGTCATATCTTGTAAACTTTGTCGATAGAGCATCGCTTCAATCAAGTGATGCAGAGGTGCGTGCCGTCGATGCAGAACGCGCTGCAGACAAGGTTTGTGAATGTTTTTATATGGAACAATTTGTCGGTGACGAGTTTGATGGTGTTATATCTTCTGTGACTGATTTCGGACTTTTTGTTGAAGTGAATGGTTGTATTGAGGGATTTGTTTCAATGGCACAACTATGTGACGATTATTATGTGTATGAGGAAGATTTGTTGCGCATTCGCGGCGAACGCACGGGCAGAGTTTTTTGCCTTGGTGACAAGGTGCGCGTGCGACTTGTTATGTCGAATGCGCGTATGCGCAAAATTGATTTTGAGATTGCGGATATGCAGCCCAATAACTTTAAAGCAAAACCGACAAGGGTGTATAGTTTGAAAAATAAAAAGCATAAGGCGAAAAAACAATTCAAATCGTTTGTAAAGAGTAAATCGAAAAGAAAAAGAAGATAATCTTAAAAGAGATGATAAAGCATAAACTTGTCATCTCTTTTAATTTGCATAAAACATATTTTGTCTACCAATTTCATATAGATTTATCAGGGAGGGATAAAATTGGAGAGAACATATCAAAAATCATATACACACAGAAGCGAAAGAAAAACAAATTCTCACATAATAGATGAAGACAAACCTATTATTAGCATTAAAAAGCTTATATTTCAGACGATTGGAAGCATTTTGTTTTTTTTAATTATCTATATTTCAACCCTTTACAACAATTCTGTTTGCAAAATTATCAATAACGAAATTAAATATGCACTAAATTATACTATTGATTTAGAAAATGTATACTATTCGTCCCAAGAAGTTATAAAATACCTTGCAGGCAGTATTGAGCAGGGAAGAGTTTATATAGATAATGCTGTTTCAACTGATGGTACAAGTAATATAATACCTGATGAAGTGAAATAATATGATAAAAATCGGAAAGTTTTATATAAATATATTTGTTTTGCCGCTCTTTGTTGTGTCGTTTGTTACAAATTCGCTACAAGAGCTTGTGATAGCATATTTAACCGTCACATTGCACGAACTTGCACATTTGTTTGTTGCAATTTATTATAAAGTTGGCATAGGTGGCTTTGTAATAATGCCGTTTGGGGTGTCGATACGACTTCGTGATAATCAAATCGATAATCCAATGCATGAATGTGCAATATGCGCGGCGGGACCTGTGGCAAATTTTTTCCTAATATTGATTTTTTTTATTTTTCGTACAAGGATAAACATAAACGATGCCACAATCGATTATTTTATATGTTCAAATGCGGCAATTTTACTTATAAACGCTGTCCCGATTGTACCGCTTGATGGTGGAAGAGTTTTGCGTGCAGCACTTACATCTCGATATGGTTTTGCGCGTGCAACAAAAACCTCTGATATTATATCGCAGATAAACATTTTGATAATAGGACTTTTTGGCATTTGGGTGCTGTATGTAACGCACTTTAATGTATCAATTATGCTTTTGTGTGCGTTTTTAATATTTAATATGAGTGCGGAAAGGAAAAACAATGAGCTTACACTTATGCGCCAGCTTGTTCACTCAAAACAAAAGCTTGCAAAACGCAAAATTATGCCTGTCAGAGAGCTTGCGGTAATGGATGATACTTTGGTACGAAAGTTATTGAAAAACTTTTCATATGACAGCTATTATATAGTAAATGTTATGGATAATAAAATGAGAATTAAAAAAAGTTTTACAGAAACGCAAATCATAGAAGCGCTCAAATACGATTATAAAAACTCTACTATCAATAATTTGTTTGACAAATTTTCACAAAGTATTGTAAAATAACAAGAATTGTGATAAAATTTAATTGTATATTAAACGATATTATACAAAGGGGAGATAGTATTGGCAAAAATTATACCGTTTAAGGGACTAAGATATGATGAAAAAAAGGTCGGAGCGCTTGAAAATGTTGTTACACCGCCATATGACATAATTTCGAGTGAACAACAAAAAATGTATTATGAAAAGCACCCAAACAGTGTGATAAGACTTGAATATGGTTTTCAAAATGAAACCGACACTGATACAGACAATCGTTATACACGAGCTGCAGAATTTATGAATTCGTGGCTGGACGAGGGGGTTTTAAAACACGAGGATAAAGACTGTATTTATTTGTATGAGCAAAAGTTTTCCTATCTTGGGACGGAGCTTACATATCGTGGTTTTCTTACTCTTACTCAGATTGAAGAGTTTTCAAAGGGAATTGTTTTGCCACATGAGGAAACGCTTTCAAAGGCTAAAACAGATAGATTTAATCTTATGAGTACAACACATGCAAATTTTAGCCCGATATATTGTCTTTATATGGACGAAAAGCAAGAGATTAGAAATATAATGGAGAAAATCACAAAGACGGATGCTGATATAAGCTTTGTGGCAGAGGATAATATAAAGCAAAATGTTTGGATTGTGCGTGATGATGAGATAATAAAGAAAATACAAGACTGTTTTGCTCAAAAGCAACTATTTATTGCTGATGGACATCATAGATACGAAACTGCATTGAATTTTAGAAATAAACTTCGTGAGGAAAATCCTTCTTGGAACGAAAATGATTTATTCAATTATGTAATGATGATGCTCGTTGATATTGACGACCCCGGTTTGGTTGTATTTCCAACACACAGACTTGTTAATAATGTAAAAATTGATGAGGCTATGGTCGTTTCGCTTTTAAAGGATGATTTTGACATTGACAAAATTATCGTAAGCAAGGACGCAGAAAGTCTGCGTGAGGTTATTTGCAATGATTTAGAAAGCTTCCAGGAAAAAAAAGGCTTTGGGTTATATTTTGGAGGAGATTATTATTATCGTCTGCGCCTTCGCAACGCATCGGCTGTGAGTGAGTATTTGCCTGACAAATCAAGTGCATATCAAAACCTTGATGTTACAATTTTGCATACGCTTATACTTGATAAAATATATGGCATTGATACAGAGAATCTTGCAAACCAATCAAATTTGACATATACGCGTGACGAGCTTGAGGCGATTGAGGATGTGCAAAAAGGGTTGCAACAATGTGCATTTATTTTAAATGCGACAAAGGTACATGAAATAAAGGATGTTTCACTTGCTGGAGAAAAAATGCCACAGAAGTCAACATATTTTTATCCAAAGCTTGTTACGGGAATTGTTATGAATAAGTTTTAATAAAAAAAGAGATATATGTTTGAACAAATATATATCTCTTTTTTGTGCTAATATATAATGCGAAACAACCATAAAAGCAGACCGCATATAATAGAAACCGATATGCCGAATACAAGAACGGGCCCGGCTATAACGAACATTTTTGCCGCCATTCCAAGCACAAAACCCTCGCTTTTAAATTCCATTGCGGGGGAAACGATTGAATTTGCAAAGCCTGTAATTGGTACAATTGTACCCGCACCTGCAATTTTTGCAATTTTGTTATAAACATCAAGGCCGGTAAGTAACGCACCGATAAATATGAGTGTAATACTTGTTGCAGTTGCGGCGGCGTCTTTTGTAAGTGATGCAAAATTTATATATAAATCATTGATTACCTGACCGATTACACAAATAATGCCGCCGAATAAAAACGCGAAACAGACATCCTTGATAATTGGAGAATTTGGAGATTTTTTTTCGACATATGTTTTATATTCTTTTTGTGTCATATTTTTCAAGAGAGTATCATTCCTTTTCTATCGTTTTATAACAATAGTTTGCTGATGTAGACAAATAATATTCATAAATCAGAATAAAAATTATCTAAAACATAATAATAAATACAAACGACATAACTTTTGGAGGTAATATATGAAAACAATTGCTTTTTTTGATACAAAGGTATATGACAAACAATATTTTGATATGTATAAAGCGCAATATGACATAGAATTTAAATATTTTGAAAACAAATTAAACGAAGATACAGCGACAATGACGGCGGGATGTGATGGCGTCGTGGCATTTGTAAACGATGATATCAATGCAAAAACAATAGAAACACTTTATAAAAACAAAATAGGCGTTGTTGCAATGCGTTGTGCCGGATATAACAATGTCAGTTTTAAAAATGCATTTGGAAAAGTGCACATTCTTCGCGTGCCGGCATATTCTCCTTATGCGGTTGCCGAGCATACAATGGCAATATTTTTATCGTTAAATCGCAAAATACACAAAGCATATGCACGAACGCGCGACTTTAATTTTAGTCTTGGCGGACTTGTTGGTTTTGATTTGTATGGCAAAACTGCAGGTATAATTGGCACAGGAAAAATCGGTCGGGTTTTTATTGATATATGTCGCGGCTTTGGTATAAAGGTAGTAGCATATGACCCGTATCCAATAAAAAACAGCGATATAGATTATGTTTCGCTTGATGAACTTTATGCATCCTCTGACATAATATCACTTCATTGTCCGTTAACGGAGACCACACGCCATATTATTAACGAAAAAACAATAGCACTCATGAAAGACGGCGTATATATAATAAACACATCACGCGGTGCCCTTATTGATAGCGAGGCATTGCTTGATGCAATTATAAGTGAAAAAATCGGCGGTGCTGCGCTTGATGTTTATGAAGAAGAAACAGATTTGTTTTTCGAGGATAATTCGACCGAAATTGTGCATGATGATATTTTGTCACGACTTATCTCTATGCCAAATGTGCTTGTAACCTCACATCAGGCTTTTTTAACAAAAGAAGCACTTGAAAATATAGCGGTTACAACACTAGATAATTTGAAAGATTATTTTGACGATAAGCCATTACAAAACGAGGTATGTTATAAATGTCAAAAGAATGGTAGTTGTCAAAAAGACCATAAGGAACGCTGTTTTTAGTAAAAAAGCATCATATCAAATCGATATGATGCTTTTTTTTGTTTAATAAATCGGGACAAAACGATATGTGACCGAACCGTTTGTCTTAATATCAACAAGAATGTATAGAAGCTTTTTTTGAAGTGTTGTAAAGCCGAATGTTTTTATATCGTCCGAAAAACCGGGCGTTTTAATATAGCGCACACCATTTTCGGGCACAACTTTTGTTTCATTTGAGGTAGAAAAAACATATACATTTACTCCGCGCTGGGCAACATCTGTTAAAATATCTTTTAAAAGTTTTGTTTCTTTTGGATTTACAAAGTCGACATCTGTTTGCATAAAAAGAAACAAATTTTTACTATTCGTATTTTCAAGCTCATCTAGTAGCCATATCCATTCTTTTGAACTCATAAAATTATCTTCTGTGTCGAGAATAATATATTTATTATTTCCTTCTGTAAAGCTTGAGAACGGGTAGCAGGTTTTTGTTGGTATTGTCATATTTGGTGCGATGTTTTTTGTCGCTTTTGTTGACAAAAAGAATGCTCTGTTTGCACTTTTATTGATTGCTTTTAAAGATTTTTGCATAACAAGATTATTAAACAATGTGTCGGACTCGCGGATAGCGCCGAATACTGCAAATCGAGTCTGTACATTACTTTCTGTTTTGTCATCTGTTTTATTTTTTGAATCAAGCGCAGTTTTGTTTTTGGGCAAAGTGATTGGGCTTGCTGATGAACCGATTTGTAGTGATGCATAGCTTACCGCATCGCCATAAGCTATACTCATGAGCGCACTGCCGTTTTTATCAGCAACAAGCATATCATTTTCAATATGCGCTATATTGTCAGAAAAGTTTATTTTCATATCAGATAATGGCACATATGCACCGTAACCGTTTTCGTCACGCACAAGTGCTTCAAGCTCTGCTTTGTCTTTTATATTAAGCTTTATATTGCTTTTATTTAATTCGATACTATATGGCGTATCAAGCACCTTGATTTTTATGCTCGCATTTGCTCCACCAGGCATATGCGCAGTTATTGTAGCGGTGCCCGTAGTTGTGGGTATAAATTTGTTTTCTACAAAATATCCATCTACACCGGAAACGGAGTAGGAAAGACGGTCAGTGTCAATATTTACCGGGAAATAATATTTGTCAAAGCCTTCTACAAAAAGATTTGTGTGTGAGTTTACAAATACATTATCGCCATTAGATGTAAGCTTTAAATGATAAAGCGTCGATGGTTTTTTGATTGATGATACAACAGAAAGTGCAGCGGAAACCTTTCTTTGTGAGCCACCTGATGGTGTGTTAATAAGCTCTTGCTCGCCACTTTTAAGATTCTTTGTAACAAAAGTAGAAGAACCGCCTCCGTCGAGATTTACGGCGTTATAGCTACCAATATAGTGCATAAATGATGCAAGCTCGGCCATGCTCATACCGCTTGTAGATGACGAGCGCCCATCTATAACCACGAAATATACGGTTTTTTTATTTTTAGATATACCAAAGGCGGTGCGTGGGTGGACACCACTCACTGTGTGGGAAAAACTTGAAAGTGTTTTTCCGTTTTCAACAAGTTTTGCCCCTGCGCCTGCTGCAAAATTTAGATCTTCAAAATTAAAGTTTGAGCTTTCTTCAATTTTAACCTTATCACCGATTTTTAAATTATCAAGCAAAAATGTATCGTGGTCGGATAATCCGGCAAGCACATACATATTATCCACAAGCTTTATAGGTTCGCTCGAAAAACGAATTTCACTTACTATATTATTTTTTATAACAACTTCATATTGCGTTTCGGTAGAACCGAGAGAATATTCGTCATAGTATTTATCATACATCATAACCTTTGACAAATCGCTTAGCTTGTTTTTGCCTGCGATTTGCATTTGTTCTCCGTTTGGCGCTGTCAAAACAAGTGAATATTCAACTATGTCTGCAAAAACATTGCGATTTTCGTCCTGCATAATTGTATACATACCACTATCACTTGCAGGTGAGGAGTACATTTTTTTATCAAAATATAGCGCGCCGACAGGCGAGCCGCGTCCGGACTGACTTCCCCAAGCAAAAAAATCTGAATTTATAGCAACTGTTGAGTCGACACTCTTTGCCAACTCGGTAACAGTAGAAAGATAACTGCTGCCATTTTTGCTCGGCACAAGATTTAGTGAAAGGTGTGGATAGTTCAAATCCGCTTCGGCAACATACACCTTGCTCCAATGTCTGTCAGAGAAAAATATCTCATATTCATAAAAAGTTACCCCTTGTGTAAGCTCTGTCCGTGATTTGTATACATGTTTTATTTCAGCCGCAAATCCGCTTTTAAATGTTATAAGTAATAGCGATGCGATAAAAGATATTATAAGTGTTTTTTTCTTCATAGTGATATACCTCGAATTTAAAAATGTGTTCGCTTGTAAGATAATTAGCCAATATCTGTATCATTGATAAGCATACTGACTATTGTGTCATAGATTTCAGAGCTTTTTTGTCTGAATTTTTTACACATTTTATTTGCAAGCTCTTCATCCTTTGCGTATATGTCAAGCGAAATAAGCTTTATTTTTTCATCTTGCAGCTCAAGATGCGCCTCAAATTCCTCAAAATTTACAGGAATAGTTTTCGCAACAATAGCACTGCGCTGTTTTTGCTCTTCAAACATTAAATTGATACACTCATCTATATACTCACGAACCTCGAGCGGGAGCTCGTTTGAAAAATTATCAGCGCCGGTTTCGCCGGAAGGGGTGAGAGCATAGAGTGTTTTTTCCTCCATACTTTTAAACACATAAATTTCGCCTGCATCATTTAAAAATGAAAGCTCATTATGTATATCAAAAAAGTCAATTATCGCACTTGAAAGTATAATATGAGAAATTTCATATGCGGTAAGCGCCCGCTGTGCCCGTAAAAGAGTATATAATATAGCAAGCCTTATTTCAAAAGAATCATTTATTTTATAATAATGTTTCATATCAATACCTCGCATTAAAATTTTTATGTTTTATTGTCATATTTTCATTATAACATATAAATAAAACTTTTTGTAGCAAAAAATATATTTTTATGATATAATTTATTTAACAATTCTTTTACATAATAAAATACAAAGGTCGGTGATAGAGTGCAAAATTATAATCAAATAATTTCACAAAAGCTTACCTCGCTTGGTATAAATGAGTTTGGTTTTGCAAATATTGAAAAAATTGATAAAGAGCGCGCAAAAAAACTGCCGTATGCAATAAGCATAGTTGTCCCTTTGTCTAATTATATTATAGATGAGATTGATAAATCACCTACATTTGCATATTTTCAGCATTATCGCACGGTCAATGCGTTCATAGACTCGGTATTGTTACAGCTTGGCATTTTAATTGCAGAGAATGGATATAGTTATCTTCCGATTGCAGCGTCACAGTCTATACCATCAAATAAAATGCCATATTCCGCACTTATAAGCCACAAAGCGGTGGCAAGAACGGCAGGCCTTGGCAATATAGGGAAAAGTGCGTTGTTTTTATCAAAAAAATATGGTCCAAGGGTAAGACTTGGAACACTTCTTACAGATATGCCGCTTTGGTGTAATGATGAGAAAGTGGTAGATGATGTATGCGGCTCTTGCAACATATGCAAAACAAGCTGTCCCGCTATGGCGATAAATGGCGAAGCGTATAGAGAGGGTACTGCTCGTGAGGAGATTATTGATGCAGGCGCATGTAGTGAGTATATGAAAAAACAATTTCAACACATTGGTCGCGGTGTAGTGTGTGGCATATGCATGAGGGTGTGCCCATATCGCGGGGAGGAAAACAAAAATGTCAAATAAAGATGAGATAAAGGATATGCTTGCATATGAAAACACTTTATATGAACAAGGCTATAAATATATTGCAGGTATCGACGAAGCGGGTCGCGGGCCACTTGCGGGCAGTGTGTATGCTGCTGCAGTAATTCTCCCAAAAGGGTGCGAGATTGAGGGGCTTCGTGACTCGAAAAAGCTTTCAGAAAAAAAGCGTGAGATGCTTTTTGATGTTATAATTGAAAAGGCACTTGCATATGGGATATGCGCTATTGATAGTGACAGAATAGATGAAATAAATATACTTGAGGCAACATTTGAGGCGATGCGCGGGGCGTTTGATGCGCTTGGAATAAAGCCTGATTTTGTTATGGTGGACGGCAACAGGATTAAGGGATTTGACGATGTAGAGCATGCAACGCTTATTGGTGGCGATGACTTATCGTTATCTATTGCGGCGGCGTCTGTACTTGCAAAGGTAAGTCGTGATAGGTATATGCTTGAAATGGCAAAAAAATATCCTGAATATGAATTTGAGGCACATAAAGCATATGGAACTGCGCGTCACCGCGAGCTTATTGCAAAATATGGTCCGTGTCCGATACACAGAAAAAGCTTTAAAGGTGTAAAGGAGTATGTTAAATGACAACGAAACAGATTGGCGACATATGCGAAAAATATGCGGGAGAGCATCTTGAAAAACAAGGGATGAAAATTCTTGATACAAACTTTTATTGTCGCGAGGGAGAACTTGACATTGTTGCGCGCGATGAGGAATATATTGTATTTGTAGAGGTCAAGGCGCGTAAAAATACGACCTTTGGCGCACCGTGTGAAGCAGTAACATTGTCAAAACAACGCCGACTCATATTGGCAGCGCAAAAGTACCTTATGCAAAGTGAACTTGAAACGGCAGTTCGATTTGATATTGTTGAGATTTTGTATAAATTGCAAGACAACAAGGTACAAATTAAAAATATAAATCATATAAAGGGAGCATTTGAGGAGATTTAAACTGTTATGAGGTTCGATTATAAAATAATTGATGCACATTGCGATACGATAGGAGAGATGAATACAAAAACAATACTGAAAAAGAGCAATGGGCATCTTGATATTGAACGCATGAAAATGTATCAAAATTATTTACAGGTTTTTGCCGTATGGACAGATGCAACAAATGGCGCAGACAAGCAAAAGCATCAGCAAAAAATAATTATAGACCGTTTTTATGATGAGATAAATAAAAATGCTGATGCGATTGTACATATTACAAGCAAAGAACAAATCTATCTTGCATGGCAACAAAATAAAATCGCAGCATTGCTTTCGATAGAGGGAGCGGACTGTGTAAGCAAGATAGAACATATCGACGAACTATACAAAATGGGTGTGCGATGCATTACTCTTACATGGAATGGTTCAAATTATATTGCAAGTGGCGTCGGTGATGAAAAAGCCGATTTTGGACTTACAGTATTTGGCAAAGAGGCTGTTAAAAAAATGAATGAGCTCGGGATATTAGTTGATGTATCGCACCTATCAGAGCGTGGCTTTTGGGATGTTTTATCAGTGACAAATGCACCGATTAGTGCAACTCATTCAAATTCAAAAACAATTTGTGCGCACAGACGCAATTTGACCGATGAACAATTTGATGCGATTTGTAAAAATGGTGGCGTTGTGGGAATAAATTATTATCCGCTATTTGTAAATGGAACAGATAAGGCGTCTATTGATGATATTATAAAGCATATCGAGCATTTTTGTGCTCTTGGTGGCGAGGAGCATATTGGACTTGGCAGTGATTTTGATGGGGTAGAGGTGTTGCCATATGATTTGTGCGGCGTAGAAGATGTATATAAACTACTTGACAGACTTTTGTCGCTAAATTATAGCGAGCAATTTATTAAAAATTTTTCACGAGAAAATTTTATGCGCCTATTTAATAGTGTTTTAAAATAAAGGGAACAAAAGCATACAAAACGCGTCATATATTATAAGAGGTGATACATATGAAAAAAATAATATCTATAATTGTTTTTACAATACTTTTATTAAATATGTGTCCAGGGGCACTTGCTACATCTTTTTTGGATGTAGGAGATGAGTTTTCGTGGGCGACAAAATCTATTGAAAAGTTTTATAAAAACAATATTATAGTTGGTGTCGGAGAGGGTAGGTTTGCGCCCGAAAGAAGTGTTACACGCGCCGAATTTGCAAAGATGCTTGCACTTACATTTGATATAGAAAAGAAAGATGAAATAGCCTATAAGGATGTTGATAAAAATAGCTGGAAATATGAATATATTTGTATGGTAGATGCATATACAGTTTTACCAAACACCCTTGATAACAGCTATTCAAAAGATGTGTATCTTCCTGATAAAAATGCGTCCCGACAAGAGATTGTGGCTGCAATAGCGTCTGTTATAGGTATAGAAAAAATAAATATGAACGACTATCTTGAAGAAAATTTCAAAGATGCTTCGAGTGTGAGCCGCAAAATATACGCTCTTGTAAATTGTGCGGCAAAAGAAGGCCTGATTTTAGGATATGAGGACTCCACACTTCGACCGAAAGGCGATGTAACGCGTGCTGAGGCAGTCGTATTGCTTGATCGTGCGTTAGAATATAAAAAGGCAAATGATGAGATAAAAACACCTGCACCAACCAATTCGCCAAAACCGGTCAAAGACATAACAAGTGTTGTAAGCGTGTCACAAATGCTTGATAAAAATGAAAAGTGTTATGCACTTTACTATGCTTTTGGCGGTGTTTATCAAGAAAACCCCCTTATTGTCAAAGAGAGTGTTGCAGTAGGCGGGCTGAAGACAAAAATAGAGGATATTGAATGTGGAGATGTTATTGTATATGGTGTTGATATAAATAAAAAGGTTGAGAGTATAAGAGTCGTTTATTCTCCGTCAGATACCGCGCCATCAAGCAGCCTTGCGCTTAATGAAATAATAGCTCCGTCATCAAATATGAATTGGGGAAATTATAGTTCAAACGCGCGAACAAAGCTTTGTTTTGGCAAAATTGAATCGTTAAAGAATATGGAAAAAGGCATAGTTCTTACGCTAAACTTTAATGGCGACAAAACCCAGGCGATGCTTTTGCCATATACTGACGGGGCAAGGCTTTGGGTATATAAGCCGTATATAAATATGCAGGAAAAACGCTTTAATCAAATTGAACTAAGCGATATAGAAGATGGCGGATACAAAATAAATAAGGATTATGTTTTTGCAAAGTTGTATGATGATGTAGTAACTGATGTAATGATTATTGATTATTATAGATAACAAAAAAGGTATGGCGCTTGCCATACCTTTTAAATATAATGTTAATTTTGTGCATTTGCTTTAAGCTTTTCACTTTGGTCTGCTGTGTTTAAAGCGTCAATCATCTCGTCTAAATCACCATTTAATACTGCATCAAGTCTGTGGAGTGTAAGACCTATACGATGGTCTGTAACGCGCCCTTGTGGAAAATTGTATGTTCTGATTCTTTCACTTCTGTCGCCTGTACCAACCTGACTTTTTCTGTTTTGAGCAATTTCTTCATGTTGTTGGGAGCTTATAAGGTCGTACAAACGCGAGCGGAGAATTTTCATCGCTTTATCTTTGTTTTTGTGCTGTGATTTTTCATCCTGACACGATACAACAAGTCCTGTCGGCATGTGAGTGATTCTGACTGCAGAGTCTGTTGTATTTACACATTGACCACCCGGACCGCCGGCTCTGAAAACATCGATTCGAAGGTCATTTTGGTTGATTTCAACTTCAACATCTTCAACCTCCGGCAAAACTGCTACCGTAACTGTCGAAGTGTGTATACGACCGCTTGATTCTGTTGAAGGAACGCGTTGCACTCTGTGCACACCGCTTTCAAACTTTAGTCTGCTATATGCGCCTTGACCCATAAGCATAAAGGATACTTCTTTATATCCGCCAATGTCTGTTTCGTTCGAGTTCATTATATCAATTTTCCAATTGTGAGTTTCTGCATACATGCTATACATGCGCATCAAATCAGCAGCAAAAAGAGCCGCCTCGTCGCCACCAGCACCGCCACGGATTTCTATAATAACATTTTTATCATCGTTCGGGTCCTTTGGAAGAAGAAGCACAGTAAGCTCGTTTTTGCACCGTTCGATATCTTCTTCGGCCTGAACAAGTTCCAAACGAAGCATCTCCTCAAAATCTTTATCGTTATTTTCTTTCAAAAGCTCTTCTGCTTCATTAACAGTATCAACGGCTTTTTTATATTCGCGATATTTTTCAACAATTGGCGTTATATCAGAATGCTCTTTGCAAAGCTTTGTCCATGATGAATTGTCGGCGATTACCTCCGGGTCGCTTATTTTTTTGCTCAATTCTTCATAACGATCTTCTATAAATGATAGTTTGTCAAACATTTATGATTCCTTTCCGTCCACATAGGGCACCACAAGCTTATATATATTCACGCTCAACCGAGCTGTCAATCAAAATAGGATTACACTCAAGATACACAGCATCTCCAACATTTGCATCAACATTTGAAATGTCTGCAATTATATTAAACATACTTACGCGTCCGAGAATGCGACACTTTTTGTCTTTAATTGTAACATATGTCGCATTATTTTTAAAAAGTGCGCGTATGTCGTTATAAATATAGCGTAGAATATCTTTGAATCTAAAGGCGTCATTTGCCTTTTGAATACCAAAACCGTCCTTATAACCGACGGGAATTATAGCGATTTTTGTCTCTTTTTTTGTTTTGTATGTGTTCGCATACCCTATGTTATGTCCTTTTGGAAGCGTTTTTATTTCACATATGCAACTCTCAAGCAAAGCGATTCTGTTGAGTGCAAGAGTGTTTTTAATAGGCAATCTTCCAAGAAAAGCCGAACCGACACGAACAGCTCCCAAACCCATATAATCAAAACGCATAAATGCACACGAATTAGAAATGTGCTTTGTTTTAAATACATATCCAAGCGCTTCAAGTGCAGATGTGCACTCGTTAAAAGCATCAAATTGTTTTTTGCAAATTTTTTCATCACCAAATGAATTTGAAAGATGAGAGAATATTCCCTCAATATCGACATTTGTAAGTTGCAAAAGTGTTTCGTCAATATACTTTGGATTATTTGACAAAAAACCAAATCGACCAAAGCCTGTATCAAGGCAAATGTGTGCACGCACGCGTACATTTTGTTGTGATGCGGCAAGGTTTAAAATAAGAGCAGACTCCTCGCTGCCGATTGCACATATTATGCCAAGGCGTACGGCTTCATTTGCTTCGTTAAGGTCACACATAGGGGATAGTAAAATAATCTCGCTATTGATGCCATTATCGCGGAGCTGCTTTGCCTCACAAAACTCGCTCACAGCTAAAGTTTTTACACCATTATTAAGCAAAATGCGTGCAAATTCACACATTCCAAGTCCATATCCGTTGCCCTTCAAAACGGCAATAACCTCTGAACCATTTAAAGCAGCTTTTTCAACTATTTTTTTAATGTTCTGTATTAACAGATTCTTCTGCACAAGTAGTTTTTTCATTTGCAGTTTCACGCACCTTATCGGGGAGTAAATCTTTATTTTTTCTTAGGAACAATCTGCGACGAAGCTCGCGGTATGCGCGCTCACCCTTTTCAATAAAGAAGTACATAAATGGATTAAATACATAATCAAGAGCGCCGACAAATTCAACAAATTCGCCTGTAAAGCCCTTTTTGAAACGATATAAGCCGTACAGTGGTTGACCTTTGTTAAGGTCGCCGGACACACCACGAAAATCGTATATATCACAGTTGTTTTCAACTGCCCACTTCATCATTTCCCACTGCATCAGATAGTTCGGCATAAGGTTTCTGTCTTCATTACTGCTTGCTCCGTATAGATACCATACTTTGTTTCCATAAAGAATAGCAACAGCACCGGACAGAAGCTTATCCTCGTGATATATCAGATAAAGGCGAAGCGCATCGCCCATCTCATCATACATTTTTTCAAAATATTCAAGTGAACGAGGTATAAAACCATCGCGAACACCTGTGTCCATCATAACCTTACAAAACGCAGGCAAATCCTCTTTTGCGCCTATGCGACAAGTAACGCCTTTGCGCATTGCAACGCGGACATTGTAGCGCGTTTTGCTTTCAAAACTTGCAAGAACTTCATCCTCGTTCATACCTGTTATAGTTTTGCGGAAAACAAATCTTGGTTGTACGCCCTCAAAATTTTTCGACTTATTGAAACGAAAATTAAGCTCTGACATCATAGAGCAAAACTTTTCATCATCAGCCGGCACATCGGGGTCGATTTTGAGCACATAGCTATTATGCTTTTTAGCAAGCTCTTTTGCCCCTTCAACAAGCTCTTTTATAGTTTCCTTGTCATATATGTCACACACGGGACCGCGTGGAGAATACATTATTGTAAGGGGGAATATCGGCACCTTGCGGATAAGAAGCGACATCGAGCCTTTAATTTTTCCGTTTTCATCCTCGACTATAAGTATTTCATTTTTCCACATATCTTTTACTTTTGTCCACGCAAGCGATTGTAAAAAATGTCCTTTTTTATTTTCTTTAAGAAATTGTTCATATTCTTCGTATCTTTCAGGTGTAAGAAGCTTCATTTTAAAATCTCCAATCCGTCGCATTTGCGACTTAAAAGTTATTATCATTAGTTTTGCTATAACCCATAATATTTTATAACAAAAAGTTATATTTGTCAATCTTTGCATACCATTCCTATAACTTTATTTTCTGTGGAATATTTTTTTCGTTGAGATTTCGCAAAGAAATTAATTTTTACACAAAGAAAATAGGCAAAGTTACAAACTTTACCTATTTTATATTTTACCAACTTCTTTAATTGTCACCCAAAAGAATTAAATTCTCTGCATTCAGCAAAATACACTTTTTAAGGTCTTATGTATGACCGGTTTGAAACTAAATTCCGACACTTTTTCTTCTTGCTTATGTGTGCAGCCTTATTTATTATTTTAATCACTTTCTACGGCAGTTGAGGTTCTGTCGGCTTTTTGTAGAGTACAGCATCTCTCCGGCAATTTATCAGTATGTCCGGCTACATTCAACGATACGTTTTGATTACAATGTGCTTTCAAAAGATTACTTACACAAAGGTCAATGATACATTTTTTCAATTCACAAGGTTACTATGACAAGCCCATGTATCATATAGGTGTATCAAACCTAAACGGCTTCTACATTATAAAATAATGTACCTCCGACAATTTTCCGGAACGCTCTGAGCCTAAACACTATTTACCCTCGCTCAGACGAGCCTCTTTTTCATTTTCTATTATACCATAACCGAAAATGTTTGTCAACATATTACGCTAAATCCATAACATATCGGTTTACCCGTTCACGCCATATTTTACCATATCTAACCTGCAGCACTCGTTTTATACGATAAAATATCAGCGAAAAAACATATGCGTAAACGGGTAAACCGATAAAAAAACAGTAGAGAGAAAAGTTTTCTCGCTACTGTTCGAAGTCGTTTTTTGTAATCGTGTGGTAATAATCAAAACCACCCGCAAAATGCGAGTGGTTTTGATTATTACCACTATAAGAAGTAGATGAGCCTATTTCTTTACAGTAGCATATTTACCTATCTCATCTATAATTGAGTCATATTCTTCTTGCGAGATAAAACCTGTCTCTAAGTTCTTTTTTACATTTTCCATCACTTCTTCATAAACCCAATTATAATTTATCGGATTTTCCTTTGTGAAAGCAGACATTTTCTTTTCCAGCTCTTTGAAGTCAACTGATTCCCCACGATGGTTTTCAGCAATAGTTTTTTTGGAATCACCATTGTTTATGAAGTATAATCCTTGATCCATACCAACAATTCTATAGTAATCTTCGTCCGTGTTGTATGCTCCGCCCATATTAGGCTTGTAAAGAAGCGCAATAACTTCATCGCCTATTTTAATATCAGGCTGACATTCTACAACAACAGATAATTCCTTTGTATCCCCACCCTCAATACGAATAGGGACTAAGTCTGTCTTACTTGCTTCGCCCCTTAGAACATCTGAAACTTGCAAGTAGTAATCTGAAAAATTGCTGCCTTCAGCACCCGATGCCGGTGTTACAGTGAAGATCTCAGATTGCTTCACAATCTTGCCCTTAACAATAAGTTGTGATTTTTTTAATTGTTCGTCCATACTGTAAACTACAGGATAGTTGTGGACGGTTATTCTTGGGATATCGAAATTTGCGCCGGATTGTACTTTTACAATAAGCACAGTAGCCAGTATAGATAACAAAACTATACTACAAGTTGTTTTTGAGAAAAAACTTTTGATTTTACATGTATCCATATTTAAAACCTCCCTTATTTTAATATAAATATGTAATTCCATTTATATCATCAGAGTTTAGATAGCGATAGGTATTTCCTGCCGGATATACATTCATAACAGCACCATTTGAAGTAGTATGATCAAGTCCAGCCGCATGACCTGCCTCGTGGATGAATACAGTCCAAACATCATAAGCCCCGGGGGTAGCTGAGTTCGCCCAAGTAAATGCGGTATTAATATCAATATCGACTGATTTGGCGATGTTTGGGGTCAATGTAGATGTATAAACTCTAGTCCAACCAGGAGCAGATGGATCTGCATATGCCTTATAGATGCGAGTTTTATTATCATCTTCAGGGAAAGTTGTGCTACTATGCCTTAATGTTGGCTCTCTGCTCATTAATGTTATGCCAGCCGCACTATTCCATTGATACAGAGCCTCATTAAAATGCGAGATTGAAGTAGCTTCAAAGCCGCTATAAGGAACAAATGTGAGAGTATAATCAGTGTTTAATTTTATGCCAGTCGTAGTATACGCGTAAACAAGCGCAGATGGAACACATAGCAATGCAACAATCATTAAAGCTAAAAATGTATTGATTATGCCAATACTTTTTCTCTTCATCATAAAATCAAATCCTTTCAAATTCACATAAAAAGCGTGTAAACATACCTCCTACTTCAAAGAGGTTACTTACACGCTATACTAACATTTGTTCACTTTATTTATTTTTCTGATTGTCAGAAGCACATAACAAAAGTAGTATATCCGCAAAGCCGTACCTCTTTGAAAATAACTGAACCATTGTTATCGCCTCCTCTATTGATGTTAAATGTATTATATCACATATCTTTCTAAAAATCAATAGTTTTAGAAAATTTAGGTAATTAACATAATTATTTTTTGAACTTCTTTTATAAAATCATTTGTAATAAAGGTTTTTGTTTTCATTTTTGGGTATCTTCTTCTGGTGGATATCCCCGAAGAAGAAAAAAAACAACACTTTTATTATTTACCTATTAATTTTTCCAAAAAACAATGCTTTTTAGGGGGGTAAAATTAACAAAAATAGTGCGGTCGGAAAAACTTCCGCATTTTTTCGACACTTTTAAATGACACTTATATAATAAGTGATAAAAATTATAAATTATGTTTGTTTTATTGTTAAATCAACATTTTTAACAGTTTTTATAAAATGATAGATATGTATTAAAATATCGACAACTATTTATAAAAGGGTAGGACAGAAATTATAAAACTCCGGAACTGAAATTATAAGAAATTACGGAAGGAATTCTAAAACCTTTATGCTGAAATTATAAGATACTCAAGCAACTTTTATAAAAAGTCGGTCAATGATTTATAAAAATCTAAATATTTTTTATAAATCTTCTGCAATCTTTTATAAAAAATAAGGATTTTTTATAATCGGTTTTATAAAAAACAAAAGAGATTTTATAAAACTTTTGACAGTTTTTATAAAATCCCTAATATTGTTTATAATGTGTGGAACTTTGCAACACCACGAACTATGCATAAAAAATGGACATATTTGCTCAATACAATTCAATTTCTCTGCGAGATTTCAACAAAAAGTCCGTTTCACAGAAAATCGAGTTATAGGATACCATTCTTTTTATTAGATTTTAATCGATATTAAATTGACTGTAATATGTTTATATGATATAATTAACTAATACGGAATTTTATTTCATAAAATTCTCAAGAGTTATTGCTCTTTTGTGCTCTTTCGAGCACTGCAACAATTGACGGCGTCGTAAAAATGCCCTTGCAAGCAAAGGTTTTTGCTTCCTGGTAGAATTGATAGCCTGCATCTATATTGTTCTCTGATTATATCATTGTTGCATTTTGAATGAGTAAAATTTTAATTTAATAAAAATCCTGTATTCAGACCTGATATTGTGGTTGATATTGATAGCGAAATAGATGTCAAGCTTAACATCGCAAACACTAATGTATCTCAGGTTTATGAATGGCTTCCTTATACCTATGGCAAAGAAGTACCAAAGGGGGATGCTGAGCGCTTTGAGTGGCTTAAAGGAGTGGAAATAACAGACAAAAATGCGTTATGCTGAAGCTTATGAGATAAGTGAATATGGAAGTCCGATGTCGGAAGAAATAAAAACGAACTGTTAAAATAATTTATTTATTGTGCTTGCGGCGTTGATGGATATTATTGTTTATAAATGCTTAGATAAATTTAAGAAACGAGGATAACAATGCTAAAAAAGTTTATAAGCTATTACAAACCCCACAAGAAAATGTTGGCGCTTGATATGCTTGCGGCCCTGCTCATATCATTAACGGGTATGGTTTATCCAATAGTCACAAATAAAATGCTCAATAACTATATACCAAACAAGATGTATAAAACTATAGTAATTGCAGGAATTATTGTACTTGCTTTGTATGTTATAAGATTGCTTTTAAGATATTTTGTGCAATATTACGGCCACATTATAGGGGTAAAAATGCAATCTCAAATGAGAGTGGATTTGTTTGAACATTTGCAAAAGCTGCCATACACATTTTATGATAATAACGAAACAGGCAAGATTATGACAAGAATAACAAGCGACTTGTTTGAAGTTTGTGAACTTGCTCATCACGGGCCGGAAAATATCTTAATCAGTGCAGTAATGATTGTTTTGTCATTTGGATATCTGATGAGTATTAATGTTATACTTACTTTGATTATCTTTGCGTGTGTTCCTGTTTTGATTGTTATAACGGCTCACTACAGGAAAGTTATGAAAGATGCATTTTCAGAGAGGCGAAAAAGCAATGCAGTAATCAATGCCTCGGTAGAAAGCAGCATAACAGGAATAAGAACAACAAAAGCATATACAAATGGCGAGCTTGAAACAACCAAGTTTAAAAAAGGCGATAAAGAGTTTGTTGAGTCGTCAAAAAAAGCATATTCGGCAATGGCTAAATTTCATTCGTCTACAACATTTATTACAGATATATTCAATGTGATAATTTTGATTGCCGGTGGGTTGTTTTTGTACTCGGGTCGTATAACATTTGGCGATTATTCTACATTTATCGTTTCGGTAAACCTATTTATAGGACCCGTAACAACTTTGATTGGTTTTATGGAACAGTTTCAAAATGGTGTAAGCGGATTTAAACGCTTTGTTGAAATAATGGAGGAAAAACCTGAAACCGATGTTGAAGGTGCAGCTGCCCTTGAAAATGTTCAAGGCTTGATTGAGTTTAAGGATGTGTCATTTTCTTACGATAAAACAAAAGAAGTATTGCACAATGTAAATATGAAAATAGAAAAGGGCAAAAAACTTGCATTAGTAGGGCCATCAGGCGGCGGGAAAACTACTATTTGCCATTTGCTTCCAAATTTTTATAAACTACAAAATCATGGAGAGATTTTGATTGACAATAAAAATATTACCGAATTTACACTCGAATCTGTCAGGAAATGTATTGGTATTGTTCAGCAGGATGTTTTCCTTTTTGCAGGAACAATAAAAGAAAATATTTTGTATGGAAGACCTGACGCAACGGATGAAGAAATTATTGAAGCTGCAAAAAAAGCAAATATCCATGATTATATTTCAACGCTTCAAAACGGTTATGATACCGAAATAGGTGAGAGAGGCGTCAAGCTTTCCGGCGGACAAAAGCAGAGAATAAGTATAGCAAGAGTGTTTTTAAAGGATCCGGCTATTCTTGTTTTAGATGAAGCTACAAGCGCGCTTGATAACACCACAGAGGTCTTAATACAACAAGCTCTTGATGAACTTTGTAAGGGAAGAACAACTTTGGTTGTGGCGCATCGCCTTTCGACAATAAGAAATGCTGATGAGATAGTTGTTGTAAAGGATGGAAAAATTAAAGAACGGGGAGCTCATGAAGAACTTATGAAAAAAGGTGGCATGTATAAAGATTTGTATTCGCTCCAATTCAGAGATAACGACCTTTTTGAATAAATAGGGGGAAAAGACATGGAACAGATAAAAATTGATAGAATAAATGATCTTGCAAAAAAGTCAAAAAATGAAGGCCTTACGGATGAGGAAAAAGCAGAACAAAAGCTTTTGAGAGAGGAATATATTATGGCTTTTCGCGCCTCGCTTACGGGTGTTTTATCAAACACATACATACAAACACCTGATGGCAAAAAAGTAAAAGTAGAGAAGAAAAACAAAAACAATAAGGTTTGTTAAAATAAATTTCAATATAAAGGAGCAAAGAAAATGAAGCAGGTGTGCAAAGAAAACAAGATAAAAAGATTAGGAACAATGATTGATTGTTCAAGAAATGCCGTGATGAACATTGAGTCGCTTAAGAAATGGATTGATGTGACATCGGACATGGGTTATAATGTCGTTATGCTCTATATGGAAGATGTGTATGAGGTGGATGAAAATCCATATTTTGGATATGGACGAGGTCGATATTCAAAGCAGGAGCTTAAGGAAATTGATACATATGCAGTCTCAAAAGGAGTGGAACTTATCCCGTGCATCCAGACGCTTGCCCATTTGAATGCTATCAGTTATTGGAAGGAATACTATAGCATGTTTGACTGTGATGACATTCTTCTGGTTGGTGACGAAAGAGTTTATGAGCTTATTGACAATATGTTCAAAACAATGAGTCAGTGTTTTACAACAAAACATATAAATATAGGCATGGATGAGGCACACATGGTTGGTCGAGGCAAATATTATGATTTGCATGGCGATTGTGATAGAACGAAGCTTATTGTTGAGCATTTGAACAGAGTTTCGCAAATTGCTAAAAAGTACGGTTTTACGCTTTCAATGTGGTCGGATATGTTTTTCAGAATTGCCTCCGGTGGCGAATATTACAACACGGAATTTGAAGTGAGCGACGAAGTAAAAAGTCTTATCCCCGATAATGTTGAGCTTGCGTATTGGGATTATTATTCAAAGGACAAAAAGCATTACAATGATATGCTCAGGGCGCACAAAAAAATCAAAGATGAGATTTGGTTTGCTGGAGGAATTTGGACATGGAGCGGATTTGCACCATATAATAAGTTTTCTATCGATGCGACAAAGGCTGCGCTTGATGGATGCAATAAAAATGGTATAGAAAATATTGTGTTTGCTTTGTGGGGCGACGACACAAGTGAATGTTCAAAATTTGCAACAATACCAGCTTTGTTTTATATAGCTGAAATGGCAAAGGGAAACAAGAGCGCCACAAGCATTAAAGAAAAATTTAAAGAAAGATTTGGGATTTCGTTTGATAGATTTATGCTTCTTGATTTAACAAGCAAAGGCGAACGGATAAATCCGTCAAAATATGTATTCTATAATGATTTATTTAATGGCCGTATGGATACTGTTATTACAGATACGCTCAAGGATGAACACAAGGCGTTATCGAGAAAGCTGGCGCTTCTTAAGGATAATGAGCAATGGGGGTATCTGTTTAGAACACAAAAAGCTTTGTGCGATGTAGTTGCACTAAAGGCTGATTTGGGCATAAGAATAAGAAGTGCATACAACGAAAAAAATATAGACGAGCTTAAAAACATAATTGCTGATTGTAAAAAGGTTAAAAAGCTTATGGAAATATTTTATAAGAATTATGAGCAACAATGGATGCGCGAAAATAAAGGACACGGTTTTGATATACAGGATATTCGCGTAGGTGGAATGATTGCAAGAGTAAATCATTGCACGGAAAGACTTCAACAATTTGTTGATGGCAAAATCGAAAAAATTGAAGAATTGGAGGGGACTTTGCTTGATTTTTTTGGCAGAGGAACAAATTATGTCAAGGAAGACAAGCAATTGGCTGATTTTAAATACATTTATTCTTCAAACATGTTATTTATGGGTGCTTTTGGAGCATAGAAAATCGCTAAAACAATTTTATACAATTTCACGGAGGCGAATACAATGAGTGAAAAAAAACAACATATGACATCAATAGGGGGCCAAGCGGTAATTGAAGGAGTTATGATGCGCGGACCATCAAAGACGGCGATTGCAATTAGAAAACCTGATGGCGATATAGATATTGATATAAAGCCTAATAGCTCACTTGTTGCAAAGCTTAAACTTACTAAAATACCGATTATACGGGGCATTGTGGCATTTTTTGATAGTCTGATATTAGGCGTCGGTGCAACAATGCACTCGGCAGAATTTATTGATATCGAGAGTGAACAGGAAGAAAAACCATCAAAGTTTGATGAGTTTTTAGAAAAGCATTTTGGCGAAAAAGCGCTTGATGTTGTAATGTGGATAGCAGTAGCATTTTCGCTTGTAATTGGTGTTGGACTGTTTATGCTTTTGCCGACCGCTATTGCAGGGACGATAAAAAGTGTGCTTTTAAATGAAACATTTATCAAGTTTTCTCCGGAATTTATAAATGCAGCAAAGCCTGTTATAACAAATCATGTTGTTCTAAACTTATTAGAAGCGTTTACAAGAATAATAATATTTATGATTTATATGCTTTTAGTATCAAAGCTCAAAGATATGCAACGCGTGTTTGAATATCACGGCGCCGAACATAAGACAATTGCTTGTTATGAAGCAGGAGAAGAACTTACTGCTGAAAATGCAAAGAAATATACGCGTTTTCATCCACGATGCGGCACAAGCTTTTTGCTTATTGTTATGGTTATAAGCATATTGTTTTTCTCGTTTTTGACATGGGATAATGTATGGACAAGAATGGGTACAAGATTACTATTGTTGCCGGTTGTTGCGGGAGTTTCGTATGAAATAATAAAGATTGCCGGTCGTGGCAAGTCGAAATGCATAGCCTTTCTTACAAAACCGGGTTTGTGGATGCAAAAGCTTACTACACGCGAACCGGACGCAACACAACTTGAGGTTGCAATTGCGTCGCTTAAAGCAGTTTTGCCCGAAAACGGGGAGGATGACAAGTGGTAATAAAGCAGCTTTTACAGTATGGGGTAAAAATTTTATCAGACAATAATATACAAACACCACAGCTTGATGCGGCGTTGCTTTTGTGCTATGTTCTTGGAAAAAACAGGAGTTATCTTATAATAAATCACACAGAAGAGGTAGAAAAAGTACATGAGGATAAGTATAAAGCGCTAATAAAAAAACGCGCCAACAATATGCCTGTTGCATATATAATCGGCAGCAAGGAGTTTATGTCGCTTGATTTTAAGGTAAATGAAAATGTCCTTATTCCGCGTGCAGATACAGAAACGCTTTGTGAGTTTATTATAGAAAAATATCAAAATAAAGAAGTAAAAATTGCTGATATTTGTTGTGGCAGTGGATGCATTGGTGTTTCGCTTGCTATATATATAAAGGATTCGCACATACTTATGGCGGACATAAGCGATGATGCGCTTTCTATTGCAGAAGATAACGCTAAAAATCAAGGTGTGTCAAACAGATGTCTTGTAGAAAAAGTTGATATATTAAATGAAATCCCCAAAGGGATGTATGATATTATTGTATCAAATCCACCATATATCGAGTCGGATGTAATCGACACACTCGAGAAAAATGTATCGAAATATGAGCCACGCATTGCGCTTGATGGCGGCAAGGATGGGCTTGATTTTTACAGACGGATAACAAAAATTGCACCAAATTTGCTCGCTTGTGATGGTATGCTTGTGTTTGAAGTGGGTCATACCCAAGCAGATGCAGTTGAAAATATACTTGCAGAAAATGGTTTTGCAAATATTGGCAGAGTATGTGATTTGGCTGGGATTGAAAGAGTCGTTTATGGAATAAAAAAGATAAAATAGAAAATAAAAAAGCCCAAACGGGCTTTTTTATTTTAAAAATTATTCCTCACATCCACAAGAAGGGGAATCATTGTCAAACGCAGCCGGCGGGAAAAATTCATCAACCGGGAATTCTATTCTGCCAAAAAGGTCACATGGATTTTCGTCTGTTGATGTCACACATTCCTTGCATGGCACACAAAAATCGTACGAAGGAATTAGTAACTGTACGCTTCTTTCAAGCTTGATAATTGAGAATACGCCTATTGTTACTAATACGCGCTTGTCGCTTTCTCCAACAACCAAGTTGTCTTCAAATATTCCACATATATCTGATGGAACAGCACTCAAATCGGTTTCCTCACAACAGCAACAGCACTTGTCGCCCGGTTCAACGATTTTACTTGAAAGAGCAATTGGTTCAACAACCTCTATAATTGCTCTTGGCATATTTGTTTTTTGCCAATCTTGTGGGTCGATACCGCCACCACGATAGCTTGATGAAAATACTTTTGCGTTTCCTTCGGAACCAAAAAGGATAACCTTTTTGTCAAATGATGCAAGCCCTTCAACTTTGCATGGTTTGCCAACGCCGGTGAATACATCAAGTGTGATTTTGAAGAAATACTTCAAATCGATGCTGTAATAGCCTCTGTTGAAAGGAACAGGCTCGATATCAGAGTATACCCAAATGATTTCTGCTTTGCGTATTTTTACATTTATAGCTTTGTTAACAAGCTCTTGGCCGCCCGGCATAAGATAAACTCTTAAATCGGTCAGACAATCCTTGTCGCGACATTGGTCATAAATTTTGTCGGTATGTATGCATACAGCCTCGCGAAAATCGCGCGAAGCACCGGAATCAATTGGTCCGGGAACAATTTTGTCGTGCATATTATTTGCCTCCTGATAAAATATTTTTGAGTTGGACTCTGTTATATAATATGCACGCTTTTATTATATGTGATAGAATTATCTTCAAAAATTAAATGGAGCAAAGAAATAATTCTTGCTCCATAATTTTATAAACCAAGTAATTTGTATGCATTTTTGTAGAAAATATTTTCTTTTTCCTTTTTTGTAAGGTCAAGCGCTTTAAATCTTTCGTATTCAAGAGTGTAATCAGAAAGGGGATAGTCTGTTCCAAACAAGATTTTGTCACACCCGTGATTTCTGACTATATACATAAATTTTTCGGGCGAAAGTTCGTGTAGGGTGCTTGATGTATCAAAGTAGAGATTTTTCCCAACAAGGTGTTCAATAGCCTCGTCCCACATGAATACACCGCCCAAATGCGCACCGATTGCTGTAAGATTTGGGAAAATATCGAGCACTCTTGCAAGACGCGCCGGACTTGCATGGTCATATTTTCTGTCACCCATATGAAAAAGTATTGGCAATTCGAGCTTTGCAATTTGTTCATATATAGGCATCATTTTGTCATCATCAATGTTAAAAAGCTGAAAATCTGCATGCAGCTTTATTCCTTTAAGCCCAAGTTCTTTTATGCGACAAAGCTCATCTTTGAAATTTTCATAATCGGGGTGTATTGTACCAAAACCGATAAGCATATCAGAGTATTCTTCGTTATGTATAAGAGATGCTACATAGTCGTTTACATTTTCGACCTGCGCCGCTTTTGTAGCAGTAGAATGTATTACAAGCTTGTCTATATTTGCTTCTTTTGCCTTATCAACTATAACGGAAAAATGCCCCTTTGATATAAGTGGCATTTTATAATATTGTTCAAGATTTATTGCTGCTTTTTCTGCAATTTTGTCGGGGAATGCATGCGCATGAAAATCGACTGTTTTATACCCAAAAATTGATTTTTTACTCTTTTTCATTTATAATTCTCCTAAAATATCATTATATAAATTCACATAAAATTACATTACTTACATTTATGCCGCGTTTTGTGAATCGAATGCAGTTTTCTGTGTGTTCTAAAAATCCGCCTTTTTCATATTTATCTATTATTGGTTTGTATTTTTTCACAAAATCAAACCCAAATCTTTTATAAAAATCATCAAGTTCAATTCCACGCGAAAGGCGCAGTGCCATTATTATATATTCACTGACAAGTTCATCATTATTTAATACTTGTTCATTTGTTTTTGCGCTACCGCTTTTGTTTATCATATCGATGTATTCGTTTATATCATTTGTATTCTCATAGCGCTTGTTGTCATAAAATGAGTGCGCCGCCACACCAACGCCGATATAGGGCAAACACTTCCAATATTTTAAATTATGCCTGCACTCAAAGCCTTCTTTTGCAAAATTTGATATTTCATACTGGATATATCCGTTTTTTCTTAAAAAATCAGTGGCGTATTCATACATTTCGCGTTCGATGTCTTCGTCTGCAACACACAACTCATCATTTTGTGCCATTTCGTAAAACTTTGTACCTTCTTCAACAATAAGGCTGTATGCGCTTATATGTGACGGAGAAAGCGCAACTGCTTTATCTAATGTGTCCCCAAGCGATTTTAGTGTTTGGTGCGGTGTAGCAAGCATAATATCAAGGTTGAAATTTGAAAAGCCTGACGCTTTGATAAGCTTTACGGCATCTTCTGCTTGTATTGAGTTATGAATTCTTCCAAGAGAGCAAAGCTCGTCATCTTGCATAGATTGGACACCAAGGCTTATACGATTTATGCCGCATTCTTTATATATATCAAGCTTTTGTCTTGAGAGTGTGCCGGGATTGGCTTCAATAGTAATCTCTGCATCGGGCGATACACTCATATTTTTGAAAATAAAATTTAGTGTATCATATATATACTTTGCGTCTATGCAGCTTGGCGTTCCGCCACCAATAAAAATTGTATCAATATTTGCGCCATAATATTTACAAAGCTCTTTTTTTAATGCATCAAAATAAAGCGAGTGAGTTTTATCAGGCGCAACAATAGATACAAAGTCACAATATGCACATTTTTTTATACAAAATGGTATATGAATATATAATCCGCAAGCCAACAAGCACGCCTCCTCAATCTATTCGTCAAGCTTTAATACAGACATAAATGCCTCTTGTGGCACTTCTACGCTGCCGACTTGGCGCATACGCTTTTTGCCTTCTTTTTGTTTTTCAAGCAGCTTCTTTTTGCGCGTAATATCGCCGCCATAACATTTTGCAAGCACATCCTTGCGCATTGCTTTAACAGTTTCGCGTGCAATAATTTTGCCACCGATAGCCGCTTGGATTGGTATTTCAAACAGTTGGCGCGGAATAGCCTCTTTAAGTTTTTCTGCTATTTTTCTTCCACGCGCATATGCTTTTTGTGTGTGAACTATAAACGAAAGTGCATCAACAATTTCGCCATTTAATAGCATATCAAGCTTTACAAGGTCGGATTTTTCATATCCGACAAGCTCATAGTCAAATGATGCATAACCGCGTGTGCGAGATTTTAGCGCATCAAAAAAATCATATATTATTTCATTAAGCGGCAATCTGTAATGGAGCGATACACGGTCTGCGTCGATATATTTCATATCAATATATGTGCCACGCCTATCTTGGCAAAGCTCCATAATGCTGCCGACATATTCCTTTGGAACCATTATGTCCGCCGAAACAATTGGCTCCTCCATATAATCGATTTCACTTGGGTGGGGGAGATTTGTCGGGTTATCAATATTTAAAATTTCGCCATTTGTTTTTATAACTTTATATACAACGCTAGGTGCTGTTGTTACAAGGTCAAGGTTGTATTCGCGCTCAAGTCGTTCTTGAATAATTTCCATATGCAAAAGGCCTAAAAATCCGCAACGGAAACCAAAACCCAATGCGATTGATGTTTCGGGCTCAAAAATTAGCGCAGCATCATTTAGCTGAAGCTTTAACAATGCATCATTTAAATCGTTATATTTTGCACCATCGGCAGGATAGATACCACAAAATACCATGGGCTGTGCCTCACGATAACCTTGCAGGGGCTCTTTGGCAGGGTTTTCTGTTGTTGTAACCGTATCACCAACACGAGCGTCCTTCATCGATTTAATGCTTGCAGCAATATACCCAACCTCGCCCGCAGAAAGCTGCTGTGCACTTTGCATGCCAATAGATTTTAAATATCCAACATCAACAACCTCATATTTTGCACCTGTTGCCATCATATGAATTGTTTGACCGGGTTTTACAGTGCCTTCTTTTATTCGAACATATATTATTACACCACGATAACTGTCATAATATGAATCAAAAATCAGTGCACGAAGTGGCGCGTTTTCATCACCGGATGGGGAGGGGATATGCTCTACAATAGCCTCGAGCACATCTTCAATATTTATATTGTTTTTTGCCGACACAAGCGGCGCATAGCTTGCGTCAATACCAATCACATCTTCGATTTCTGTCTTTACAACATCCGGTCTTGCAGATGGCAGGTCTATCTTGTTTACCACCGGAACAATTTCAAGGTCGTGTTCAAGTGCAAGGTATGTGTTTGCGAGCGTTTGTGCCTCGATACCTTGTGATGCATCAACAACAAGGATAGCTCCTTCACAAGCAGCAAGACTGCGCGACACTTCGTAATTAAAATCGACATGTCCTGGCGTATCAATAAGATTTAGGATATATTCATTATTGTCCTTTGCCTTATATTTGAGGCGCACTGCACGCGCTTTTATAGTAATTCCGCGTTCGCGTTCAAGCTCCATATTATCAAGAAGCTGTTGCTCCATATCACGCTGCTCAACTTCGCCTGTGTTTTCCAAAAGTCTATCAGCAAGTGTTGATTTTCCGTGGTCTATATGCGCTATAATTGAAAAATTACGAATAAATTTCTGCATATTTTATCTCCTGTAAAATAATTACTCAATAATGTTTACACTAATGATTTCTGCTTCTCCTGCAAGCCATTTTGTTGCTACAAATTCGGTTGCACCTGCTTTTATAAGCTTGCCACCCTCAGAATAAAGTGCGGTTTCTGTTTTCTTTCCGTTTGTTCTTACGGTCATATATACATCAAAGCGCTCTTCAGCAGAGGACTTTACAACAGTGCCATCAACGAGCGGGGCACTGCCTTCGTGTGGTTTCTTTTCTACACTTACCACTTCGCCCATATATGTGCCATCGGAAAGGCTGGAATACATACCGCCTTTTTTCAAGGCTGCACCTGCGGTGTTTTCTCTTACTTTGCTTATTTTTACAACATATTCAAACTGGGTCGATGCGGTTGTATTGTCGCCGAGCAATCCCGAAAAACGAATAAATGCTGCTGCAATACAAAGTGCAAGGGCGAGTACAATTATAATATCAATAACACTGATTTTTGAAAATATCTTTCCGTTTTTATCAATCATTATTTTATTTCCTCCCCGTTATTATCAAATAATTTCATATCCGTTACAATTCCGTCAACAGAATAGCCTTTGCCCTCAAGCGCAAGCTTTGTGCCGACTTTTACGGGCATATTTCCCACACAAATATCTTTATCGTTCATACTTGCAGGTGCAGTAACAGTTGCGCTTATATCATACATATTTGGCACAATTGATACAATATAATTGCCGGTGGTTAAATCCGGACTGAGCTTTTTTGAAAGTGAACTTTCAACACTTTTAACAGTGGCGCGAGACTTGCCCGAAAGTGTAACTGCATCGCCGATTTTAATAAGAGGCGATATATCACTTGGACTTTCAGCAAGCTCGACAGTAAATTCTATATTGTATTCCGCTTCAACCTTTTGCGTTGGCGAAATTATAAGCACATATGCAATTATCGCCAAAACAGCAATTACAACTGCTCCTATAATAATGTCAAAAAATGTTATTTTCTTTTTTGCATTTTCATTATTCATTTTTATTTCCTCCGTTACCAAATATTTGCACATAATAATTTTCAATATTTCGACTCATTATTTCTGCGGTAAATTTCTGTGCAAAAATTTCCTTTGCTCCGTTTTTGATTGATTCCATAAGAGAATCATCACTAAACAACTTAATAATTGCATCTGCAATAGCTTGTGGAGCTTTTTGTGGCACGATAAAGCCGTTTTGACCATCTGATATTACACCGGGATTTCCGCCAAAGTCACTTACGACTGCAGCGACACCAAGACTCATGCCTTCAAGAAGTGAAAGACTTGTTGCTTCGGTACCGTATGATGCATTGATTTGAATGTCACATATATTCATGAGCGATTCGACATCGTCTACAAACCCTGCAAAAACGATTTTATCGCTTATATTTATTTCGCTAGCGAGCTGTTTTAAGCTATCCATAATATCGCCCGTGCCTGCGACTATAAACTTGGCATTTATGCCGGCGTCGGAAACTATTTTTGCTGCGCGTATAAAGTATTCGTGGCCTTTTACGGGGTTTAGACGCGCAACTATTGCTACAACTTTTTCGTCATCTGATATATTAAACAGCTTGCGTGTTTTTGCTTTTTTTTCTTCACTTGAGACATTTAATGGTTCGACACCGTTTAAAATCACCTTGATTTTATCTTCACAAACGCCTGTGTCAAGAAGATTTTGTTTTGCTGCTTCCGCGACGGCAATAATCCCGTCTGCATAATAATTATTTACAGCACCGTTGATTTTTTTGCCGATACCTTTTGAAATGTATGGCGATGGGGGAAATACGCTATGCCGCGTATATATAACCTTGCACCCAACGCTTCTTGCCGCAATTCTTGCAGACATGCTTGCATGTGAATGTACTATATCAGGTTTTTCGCGTTTAAAAATTTCTTTAAGTTCTGATATCGCTTTAAAGTCAAGTGATTTATCACTCATAGCGTCAATCTCGAAAAATTTAATACAAAGCGTTTCAAGGTGTGGCTTTAAAAGACTGTTTTTTGGCAAAACAACACTTATATCAAAATTTTCTTTGTCTGCGTGCGCAAGATATGTCAAAAGCAGCCGCCCTGCACCGCCGATATTTGTGTCGCTTATAACATTTATAACTTTAATCATGTGTTAGCCTCCTTTTTATCTTCTAAAAGGTTTGCAATGCACGAGCCAAATGCAAGATACATCCAAAACATCATATACATCCTGTAATTATAAAACACATAATCAAATACACCCTGTACTAAAAATCCTACTACACCTGCACTTATTGCAATAATCATAACCCTGTCGGCGTTCTTTTTTGAAAGCGAATGAGCCGATTTTGCCATGCGTCTGAAAAATGCAAAGATAATATAAATTAGTGTGCCAAGCCCGACAACCCCCGTTTCAATCATCTGTTGAAGATAAACATTGTGCGCGTGCGGCGCGATTATTGTCGGGTATGCATATCGGGGATATATAAGGTTAAAGGCTTGGATACCCGGTCCAATGCCAACGAGCCAGAAGTCTTTGAGCATTGAAATTGAACCAAGCCATATAAAGAGTCTGTATGATGATGAACTGTCCCCAAGGTTTCCTATGCTTAAAAAGCGGTTTAATACGCTTGCAGGAAGAAGTGAGGGCATTAGTAAAAGTGCAACAATGCCAAGCGACCAATATCGACCGTCGACAAATGTTATAAACATAGCCGCCGTAACCAATATACCAATCCAACATCCGCGCGACATCGTAAGGACAAGACATAAAAGCATAACTGCACATATGCCTGCATAGGTCAGCTTTGACAAGAATTTTTTTTCTGACCACATAAAAGCGACAGCTACAGGTATTGTAATTAGCAAATATTCACCAAGAACATTTGGGTTTTCAAGCGTCGAAAATGCACGCATTTTTATGTCCGTAAACATCTCTTCGTCAACCCACACCTGCTTGTCCATATCAAGACCGAATACATATTGGATAATACCATATACAGAAACAAGCAGAGCAGCAACAATAAACACAACAAGCAAAGAATAAATCTGGTTGCGTGTTTTGATTGTATTTACTATTGTAAAATAAAAACTAATTAGTGCAATACATAAAAAACATACTGTAAGGCTATGCTCAGGCGCAACTGATGTAAAGGAACAAATCGCAACAACTATTATAAAGAGTAAAAGCGCAAAACCAATAATATCAAGCTTCCACTCTTTGTCACCGCGCGAGCATTTTTGAACAAACAGTGCAAAAAAGCATAAAATTGCAAGCCCGGCACAGAGCATCGTAGGCAAAAACGGTATTGCAAAAACAGTAATGCCAATGCCAAATTCAACATTAAACATTACGAGGAGAACGCCGATAAAACCAATGGCAACAATAGGGGAGATGTACGCGGCAACAAAACCCAAAATTATGCCACAAACCCCCGCAATAACGAGTCTGCCCTTTTTTTCAAGCTGTGTTTCGTCATAATAGTCAAATGTCGGTTCAACTGATAAAAACAGCTTTAAAAGCACCTTTACAATACTATGTGACAAAGCGTGTAAAAGCGAAAAATCAAACATGCACATAAGTAGCGCAACAACAAAAGCACCTATAAAAACAGGGTTGGAAAAGTCGCGCGATGCAAGCATATACACACCCAAACCGCATGCAAAAAATACACCTGTAAAGCGTGTGCTTACGGCGATTAGATTGTTTACAATGCAATAGATTACTTTGTATAAAGATGTTTTTTTGATTTTATTGCTTATTCCAACAAAAAAATCACTTGCAAAAAGAGAAAGAAACGAAAAAGGCAAATAGAATAGCTTGTAAACAAGGCTATTGCGCCATTTGTCAGAGCCACTGCAAAACGAACGCACAGAATAGCTATGTGTCCATGTATCAGAAATCGAGCCATAAATCTTTTTTAAAACCTTTGATGACAATGATGCATCATACCATGCAACGAGCATAAGCCATTTTTCATACAAAAAATTCAAAATTTTACTATTTATCATTTTGTTCACCTCTTTTGTGAATAAAAGTATCAACAAGCATAAGCACTTCGTTTACTTTTAATATAAGGCACATTAAAACATATGTGATTGCACCTGCACAAACAGGGACAATAAGAGTAAGAACGCGCCCTATAAAATTATCGTCAAATAATGTTTTAGTTAAACTGTAAACCAAAAATACAACTGTTGACATAACAAGAACACTAAATATAATTTTAATAATATCTAAAGCATCGCTTTTATTAAATATGCCTTTTATTCGCTTGTTCATCATTATAAAATTTAGCGTGGCATTTATTGTTGCAGCAAGTGCACTTGCAAGGGCAAGGCCACCTATGCCAAAAAATTTTGAGAGAAAATAGCTCAATATCACATTTGCTGCAATACTTATAAGTGCTGTTATCATAGGCGTTTTTGAATCTTGCATCGCAAAAAATGACTTATTAAGCACCTCTGAATACGAAAAGCCAATCATGCCCATAGCATAAAACATAAGTGCTATTGATGTAAGCGATACAGACAATTCATCAAACTCGCCATATTGATATATAAGTTTTACAACGGGCGTTGAAAGCAGAATAAATCCTGCCATAATTGGCAACATTACAAGGCTCACAGATTTTAAAGCACCATGCATAAGTGCGTGACGCTCTTGTGTATTGTCTGACGCATTTGCACGCGCAAGCGATGGGAAAATAAGGTTTGTCACAACAAACGAAAAAACACCAACCATAATTATATATAGTCTGTTTGCATATTCGAGGCTTGACATCACGCCCACACCAAGATTTGAGGCAAAACGCATGTTAATCATCGAACCAATAGGTTGAACCCATGTACTTATAAGAAGTGGCAACGCAAGAACTGCAGTCTTTTTAAGCCCCTCATCAGCAAAGCGAAAATCAAGCTTGTATTTATATTGAAATTTGATTAGTGATGGTATTTGGATAGCGGCTTGCAAAGCCCACCCAATAAGCATTGCAACAGAAAGCCCAACAACACCGAATCGGTTTTTAAAAATCAAAAGATATAAAATCATCATACCATTTGATACGAGGCTAATAATTGCGGGGATATTAAACTCGCCAAACGATTGCAATATCCCTACAAATGAAAACGCAAGTCCGGTGAAAATAATCATCGGGAAAAGAATATTTGACAAGCGTATAGCAAGAGCTTTTGTGTCCGGTGCAAGCCCGGGCGTAATTATATCCATAAGCTGTGGCGCAAACAAAATGCCGAGCACACACATCATAGATGTAATAAGCAAAACAACATTTATAAACCTGTTTCCAAATTCAAGCGCCCTGCTTTTTGTGTTTTTTTCAAGATATTCATTAAAAACGGGAATAAATGCGGCAGAAATAACACCGCCAATTATAACATCAAAAAACAAAAGAGGTATCTTTGTGGCTGCAAAATACGCATCAGCATTACTGCCGGTGCCGAAATATGCGCCGATAAATGAATCACGCAGCATGCCGCACAGCTTTGCAGCAAATGTTGCAACAATCATAAAGCCCGCAGTTTTTATAAGCTTTTTTGTGCTATTCAATGCAAGAACACCCCTTTGCAAGTTATTTACAATTGCCATAAACAGGCAACAAAAAACTACCTTATATTATATAAAAACCGTATGCATTTGTCAATTAAAAAAGTGACATATACAACGGTTTTTGTGTTTATTCGCGTACAAATGCAAGTGCTTGTGCAAGACTTTTTACATATATGATATTGATGCTTGTTTTAAAACCTGCAAGGGCATTTTTGTTGCTGTAAGGAACCATACATTGTTTAAAACCAAGCTTTTCGATTTCTGTTATGCGTTGAGCGAGTCTGTTAACTGCACGAATTTCGCCCGTAAGGCCAACCTCGCCGACAAAGACCATATCCTCCGGAAGAGTAAAAGAGCGAAAACTTGATGCAATAGCCATAGCTGCACCCAAATCTGCTGCCGGTTCGTCGATTTTTATACCGCCAATCACATTTACATATGCATCTTGATTTGATAAATTCATCCCAACACGCTTTTCAAGAACTGCAATAAGCATTGCAATTCGGCTATAATCTATACCATTTGAGCTGCGACGTGGCATCCCGTACACAGTAGTGGAAAGAAGCGCCTGAACCTCTGCAAGAATAGGGCGACTGCCCTCAAGAGCACATATTACACTTGTGCCTGCAACATCGGTCGGGCGTCCTTCAAGCAAAGCAACGGAAGGGTTTAAAACTTCTTGCAAACCGGTATCACGCATTTCAAAAACACCGATTTCGTTTGTTGAACCAAATCTGTTTTTTACTCCACGCAAAATACGATAGTTTTGATGTCGTTCTCCTTCGAAATAAAGAACACAATCCACCATATGCTCGAGCACCTTCGGGCCTGCTATGCCACCATCTTTTGTAACATGTCCAACAACAAACACGCTTATTCCTTTTTCTTTTGCCTTGCGCATAAGCGTCATAGTTACATCACGCACTTGCGTTACACTTCCTGGTGCTGATGTAATCGAAGGAGAATACATAGTTTGAATTGAGTCGATTATAACAACATCGGGGGAAAGGGCGTCGATGTTTTTTACTATATGCTCGGTATTGACTTGTGAAACGACATATAGGTTATCATTTTCTACACCAAGTCTTTTGGCACGCATTTTTAGTTGCTGTTCTGATTCTTCGCCTGAAACATAAAGTATTTTATTTTCTTTTTTCATAGTTTTGCATACTTGCAAAAGCAGGGTAGACTTTCCAATACCGGGGTCACCACCAACAAGCACAAGCGAGCCGACAACTATCCCGCCACCAAGCACTCTGTCAAATTCATTTATTCCGCTTGCAAAACGCAATTCATTATCAGCGTTTATTTCATCAAGCTTTGATGGAGCAATGTGGACATCTTCTGTCGCAAACTTGTTTGTTTTTGAAGAAGAAACAACACTTTCTTCTTCAACGAGCGAGTTCCATGCACCACATGCGGGGCATTTGCCGTACCATTTTGATGTTTCGTTTCCGCATTCACTACAAAAAAATACGAGTTTGTTTTTCATATAAAAAACCTCTTGACTTATGATTTATAAATTGCAAAAAGTGCTTTCGAAAAATCATTCCGAAAGCACTCAGCAATATCAATAAAATTACTCAAACATTACAGTAGCTACACCTGTGTCGATTTTTTCCGGTGTACCTCTGCCTTTCCAAATATAAAGTTCTGCAGTATCTGTTTCAGAATCGATATTCTTATGATAAATTACGCTCTTTTCACTTCTTGCATAGAAAGATGCAAATACTTCTGTATCAATTGCTTTTGGCGCTGCAGAGCCTGTTGTTGATGTAATGTAAAGCGTTCCTGTATAATTTTCAGTATTCATATCTCCGATATAAATAACTTTCTTACCATTTTGGGATATGCGATATGTTCCCGCATAAACATTTTCTGCTATAACCTTGGATTTGCCTTTGGAATAAGCATTAAGTGTGCTTGTATTTGTTTCTACATCTGTAGCAGTTGTGTACAAAGCGGCCTTTCCATCGGGAGATGCAACAAAAGAAGTTACACCTTCTGCAATTATTTCATCTTTAGCAAAACCAAAAATGTATTCTTTTCTTATATGAAGTTTGCCGGTGTTTGTTTCTTCATCAATATCGTTTAAATAATATATGGTTTTAAAATCATATGATGCGCTTGCATACTGTGGATTTGGGAAATCTTGAGCGATTTTTTTCGCGTCACCGTTACCTTTTTGAAGGAACATATCAGGATTTACAGAGGTGCTGTCATCACCAATCTTTGCCAAAAGATATTTTTCGTTTTCAATATCAACTCTGAAAAAGCCCATCAAATCGCTCATAACGAGCTTGCTTTTTGAATTGCCCGAATTTACATAAAAATTATATTTTTCCTCTTCATCAGTTGCTACATAACCGAATTTGTTTGAAAACTTTGATGCAAGAACATATCCGTCTGCTACGCCTGCAGAAATAAACTCCGGCGCTTTTTTATAAGACGCTCTGTATAACTCACAAGTATATGTTGCTTCGTCTATTGTTTTCAAATAAAGAACCTCGCCTTTATCTGAAATATTTATAGCAGAATAAACAGATTCGTCAACCTTTATAGGTTCTTTGCCTACTTTTGCAACGCATAAATCAAACGCGCCGGTTGATTGGTCTATATTATCAGCGTATGTTATAGCTTTGCCGTTTCTGCTTATTAAGAACTTGCCATACATTGATGAGTTTGAAATAATTTGAGATGAAGTTCCCTTTGTATAATAGTGTAGCGAACCCATTGATGTAGATATGTCAAAGTCTTTCATATATACTACAGTTTTTCCGTTTTCAGAAATGATAAAGTCTTGTAAAACACCCTCATCAATTTTAGTTTTATTTTTACCATTATATGTTACATACAATGTACCGCTGAATGTAGTTTGGTCATAATTTTCAAGAAAATATAGAATTTTTCCGTCTTTAGACTGCTTCATAATGTTTGAATATCCAGCAAACGATGCTGATGTGTCAGCCACAAGCGGCTCGGATACTTTAGCAACAGAACCAAAATCCGGTTTTTGATATAGCGAAAAATCCTTAATATAGGACACAGCATACTTTGAGCGGTCAACAGGGATATCATATTCCGGTGCAAATATTCCCGTAAATGCTGCCCAAAGACCAATTGCAATTATTATAAGAGCAATAAGACCTGAAAAGGCAATAAGCTTTGATTTGTTTTTAGAAGTGCATTTTTCACAAGAAACCTCTTCAACAAGTTCAACTTCATCAGCTTCTTCATCTTCTGCGATATCCTCTGAAATGACTTCTTCTTCGGTTTCTGCAATATCCTCTTCAGCGACCTCTTTTGTTTCAACGGTTTCAATAGCTTCCTTTTCTTCGGAAACGACCTCTTCGATTGTTTCTTCACCACTATTTACAGCATCGGCAGTTTCGGCATTTTCAACTACTTCTTCTGCAATAACTTCTGTTTCTTCCTCAACAAGTGGTGTCCCGCAGTTTGCGCACACTTTTTCGTTGGGCTCGTTTTCATGAAAACAATTTTTACAAACCATAATTTTCTTCCTCTCATTTTATATACTTTTAATTATCATATGTATTTACGAAATCCCTATTTATTTTACATCATTTTTTGAAAAAGTGCAACATAAAATATAAATTTAATTTTAAATTTTTTATGAACTCGTATTAAAAAAGCATACATTTAACAAATAACTCTTGAAAAACACAAAAATAGAGTATATTATATTCAGTAAAGGCAGAAGTATTGAAGGAGTTTGATTACAGGATGAAAATTATTGCTGCTACAAATAATAAGGGAAAAATAGCGGAAATTGGTGCAATTTTGGGTTCTCTTGGACATGAAATTGTAAACCTTAAAGAAATGGGCATAACTATTGATGTAGAAGAAACGGGGACAACTTTTGAAGAAAATGCTCTTATAAAAGCGCGTGCCGTTTTTGAAATGACAGGGCTGAGCGTTTTGGCAGATGATTCGGGATTGTGTGTTGATGCTCTTGGAGGTGCGCCGGGCGTATATTCTGCCCGCTATGCAGGAGAGGGCGCAAGCGATGAGATGCTTGTTGAAAAATTATTAAAAAATATGCAAGGTGTAGAAAAAGAAAAACGAGGGGCACATTTTGTAAGTGTTGTTGCACTGATTATGCCCGATGGCAGAGAACTTGTTGCAAAGGGCGTTGCCGACGGTTATATAACTGATGCACCGATGGGTGAGGGTGGCTTTGGCTATGACCCCGTTTTTTGCTCGACGGAAACGGGCAAAACATATGCAAGCATGACAAGCGAAGAAAAAAATATGATAAGTCATAGATATCGTGCACTTGTAAATTTAAAACAAAAGCTTGAACAAATTTGAACAAAACATAATAATCACATTAAAAACATAGAATGGTAAAGGCATATTCAAATACCGGCACAAGATAGTGTGTTATGGAGGCGAATTGGATTGAAGAGATACTTTTTCTTTGCATTTACCGTTCTTTTTTTATTGTTTTTTTCAACGCAGAATATATGTGCATCATCGGCCACAAGCCACTGTGTAATTGATGCATTAACCGGGAGAGTTCTATATGAAAAAAACGCACACACAAAGCGTGGTATGGCAAGTACAACAAAGATTGTAACAGCTATTGTTGCGCTTGAGAGTGCATTGCCTGAAAGCGTTGCAACAGTCAGCGAAAAGGCATCTCGTACAGAGGGTTCGTCGTTATATTTAAAACCCGGAGAAAAAATGAGTATATCCGACCTTGTGTATGGACTTATGCTAAACTCGGGAAACGATGCGGCTGTTGTTATTGCAGAGCATATAGGAGGAAGTGTTGATGACTTTGCAAAAATGATGAATGAGCTTGCAAAAAAAATAGGCGCGTCAAATACACATTTTACAAATCCAAACGGGCTATATGATGAGCAACATTATACAACAGCGTATGACCTTGCAATTATAACGCAGTATGCACTTAAAAATGAAAGATTCAAAAAAATTGTTTCGACAAAAAAATATACTATCGAAACTATTGGTGAGTCAAGAAAAATATATCTTTCAAATCATAACAAACTTCTTAACACACTTGATGGATGCGATGGGGTTAAAACCGGCTTTACAAAAAAGACGGGCAGGTGTCTTGTATCATCAACAACGCGTGATGGGTGGCAGACGATTTGTGTTACGCTAAATGCACCTGACGATTGGAATGACCACAAATCTCTTACAAATCAGGCGTTTTCAGAATACAAAAAGAAAAAAATCATATCAAAAGGGCAGGTTGCCAAAACTGTATATGTAGAAAATGGTGTTAATAATTATGTCGATATTGTGGTATCAGAAGATGTGTTTGCGCCTGTAAAAGAGGGAGCGGCGATTGATTTTGAAATTTTGTATAATCAGGATAAAAAGCTCGCCGCTCCGCTAGCGGAAAATGAAAAAGTTGGCACGATAGAGCTAAAATACAACGATATAACATTTGCGACCGTCGATGCTATTACAAATGCGGCGGTTGAAATTACAAAAAAGGCGAGCTATTTTGATAAGTTTATGCTTATTTTGAAAACTTTTTTATAATTAAATATTATTTGCAGTTTCTATTGATTTATTTTGTGTTTTATTGTAATATGTCATAGGGAAGACTTGACGATTTTACATATGAAAAGAGGAGCTTTGTCATGAAAAACATAAACGCAACCGAGGGCCCGCTATTTAAAAATATTGTATTGTTTTCTATACCTATAATGTTGAGCAGCATTTTACAACTTTTGTACAATGCTGCAGATATAATTGTTGTGGGTCGGTTTGCAGGCGAAACAGCGCTTGCTGCGGTTGGGTCGACAGGGTCTGTTGTCGGACTTGTTGTAAATGTTTTGATTGGACTTTCGGTCGGCGCTACTGTTGTGACCGCCAACTATATAGGAGCAAAAAATAAAGACGGTGTAAAAAAGACCGCCAATACGGCACTTTCTATAAGTGTGATTGGCGGACTGTTTATGGGCATAATTGCGATTGCTTTTGTAAAAAAAATATTGCTGTTTATGAATAGCCCGGAAGATGTTATTGACCAATCGGCACTTTATCTTAGAATATTTTTTGCAGGGCTTCCTGTTTCAATGTTATATAATTTTGGTGCGGCGGTATTGCGTGCGATGGGCGATACAAAACGGCCATTTGTTTTTCTGACAATTTCAGGTATTGTAAATGTTGTTTTAAATTTGATTTTTGTTATTGTATTCAAAATGGGTGTGGCGGGTGTTGCTATGGCCACTGTTATATCCCAAGCAGTTTCTGCTGTTTTAATCATGCGATTTCTTATAAAGGGAAATGAATTTTATAAATTTAATATAAAAGAGCTTGGAATCGATTTTGCGATATTGAAAAATATTGTTTCCATTGGTGTTCCAGCAGGGGTTCAAGGCATTATGTTTTCTGTTTCAAACATGATGATTCAGTCATCAATAAATTCGTTTGGTTCAATCGCTATGGCAGGTGCCGCAGCAAGCGCAAATATAGAAAATTTTGCATACTTATCTATGAACTCTGTTTATCAGACTGCGATTACATTTACGAGTCAAAATGTTGGCGCAAAGAGTTATGAAAGAGTTAAAAGAACCATAGGCTTGTGTTCGCTTTTTGTCACAATGGTAGGAGTTGTAATATGCGGACTTATTATTTTATTTGATAAGGAGCTTATTTCCATATATACTGATGGCAACAAGGAAATCATAACCTATGGCGCGACAAAATTAAAATATATGTGTTCATTGTATTTCTTGTGCGGAATAATGGAAGTAATGACAGGTGCGCTTCGTGGTATGGGAAAATCTTTTAGCGCGATGTTTATATCAATACTTGGCATTTGTGGGATGAGATTGTTTTGGGTGTTTGTTGTTTTTGAAAAGTACAAAACATTAGAATGCTTGTATATATCGTATCCTGTTACATGGATTATTACAGGTTTGGTTCAGGCGATATGTTGTTTTGCTGCATATAAACAATTAAAGCAAAAATCATCCCTATGATATAGCGAAAACACTTGACACAAAAATGCGTTTATTGTACAATAAAATTAGCGGTATTTTCGTATAATCTTTGAAGCAAATAAAACTATTCTGACACAAAGGAGTTTTACGATGAGAAAAATTAAGAAGATTATTTCAAACATTCTTTTGGCTGCTATGTGTGTGTCTGTATCTATTGGTGCAATGCCTACATATGCAGCACTTTTGCCGACGCCAAAGCCTGATACGGTCGACGAAGACTTTAAATGTTTCGAGCTAAAGGATGGCTATGTCATGATTGAGGCGGAGGAGTGTGATTATGACCCAAACCATATTGAGAATATAAGGTCGAGAAATTCTTCGGGCAGACAAGCTGTCAGAACGCTTTATGCAAACACAACCTTGCCGAGCAAAAATGAAACGGCGTCGCTTGGATTTGAATTTATTGCAGACAGAGATGCAACATATTACATGTGGTATCGTTGTTGTTCTATGGACAACTCATCTTATGCGGGTTTCCTTTCGTTTGAGGGCGGACGAAACAATGGTGTAACTTATAATGGTGACTATACGGTTATAGCCTTTGGTACTGATTCTAAAAATGAAGATGATTATAACTGGAGAAAGGTTACGGCAAATTCAAACAAATGGGGACCGTTGGAGCTTAAAAAAGGCGAAAAGGTTACTGTTCGTTTAAGGTCGCGTCATGTTAATTCTCGCATTGATAAATTTATTATTACAGATAACCCATTATTTACTCCGGTGGGTATGAGTGATATACCGGAGCAGTTTAGTGACGAATATGTAATGCCCCTTCCTGATAAATATCCAAAACCGGAAATTACACCACCACCGGAGCATCCGAGAGTGCTTGTAAGAAAGTCCGATTTTGAGACAATAAAGAAAAATATGGAGGATCCACAGAATCAACCTGCCGTTAAGGAATTTAATGAGCTTAAAGAGACTGAATTTGATGGTATTCTTCAAAGTAATGGTTCCAAAACAAATAATGATCCAAAAAAACTTGCAATAATTGAGGCAAAGGCTTTTGATTATGTGTTTTATGGAAATGAAAAGCATGGCCGTGAAGCGATTGATGCTATGTTAAATTATGCAAGAACTGTTGAAAAAGGCGATGTTTATGACTATTCTCGTGAAGTGACCGGACCTGTTATATTTACGATGGGTATAGTATACGACTGGTGTCATCCGCTTTTGACGGAAAAAGAGAAGAGACAATTTGTTTCAAGAGTAGAAGTTTTGTCAAATGAGATGGAGGTCGGCTTCCCACCGGACAAACAAGACACAACAAATGGTCACGGCGCCGAGTATCAATTCCAGAGAGAATGGTTAACTTTTGCAATTGCTACATATGATGAATTCCCTGACATTTATAATTTTGTTGGTGGAAGATATTTTTCAGATTTTGTGCCTTCAAGAAATTTTTGGAATGTTTCAGGAACACATCACCAAGGCACAAACTATGGTGTGTTCAGATACGGCTGTGATATGTGGGGCCAGTGGCTTATATATCGCATGAGCGGTGTTAAACCGCTTGAAGACACAACAGGCCAGATACCATATTGGTTCTTATATAACAGGCGTGCAGATGGTCAGTTGTTCCGTGTAGGTGACGCGGGCGAAGGCGTTACAGACTGGGGTGCTCAGACATCGTTTTTCCTTTCTTCAAACTTCTATAAAGACCCGTATATAAGGAGGGAAAATCTTAAGGACCAAGAAGTTGACAGATTTATATATTCTGATATGCATCTTACACCTGTAATAAAAATATTGTTGCAAGACCCAACGATTCCCATTGAGGAGGGGGATTATAGAACGCTTCCGCTTGCGAAATATTTCCCGTTCCCGGGTGGCGAGATTGTAGCTCATACATCGTGGGATTGGGGAATGGATTCGGAAGATGTTGCAGTAAGAATGAACATTGGCGGAATGAACCCGATTGGACACCACCACTATGATGCAGGCGCTTTCCAGATTTATTATAAGGGCGCGTTGTTTACAAATGGTGGCTGGTACAGAACAACTTCTGCAACAATGTATGCTCCTTATTATAAGACATCAATATCAAAAAACACACTTGCTATAGGCAAAGATTCACAAGATAAAGTCGGAAAACAAATGCAAACAGACTGGGGTGTTTCTACATATAAAAATTGGTTTGATGTAACATTCCCTGAAGGCACAAAGATTCAAACATCTGAAATTGCAGGATATGAAATCGGGCCTGACACACAATATCCAAGATACTCATATATTTCGGGCGATATTGCCGGAGCATATAATCAAAATGTAAAAGAAGCAAGTCGTTCGATGCTTTTCTTACCACTTGAGGAGCAGGACTCGCCTGCAGCTTTTGTAGTGTTTGATAAGGTTGAAACAGACACAAATGATGTTAAAAAGGCCTTTTTGGTACATATGCAGGAAGAGCCGACAGTGGATGAAAAGAACAATATAATTACTGCTACAAAGTCGCAGTTTGGTTATAACGGAAAAATTACAGACCAGGTTCTTCTTCCAAAAGAAGTGCGATATGACATAATCGGCGGTAAAGGCAAAGAATTTATGGTAGATGGTGTTAACTATCCATCGGATACTGCTGTTGACGCATCGAGCGGAAACGAGGCCGGATGGGGAAGAATTGAAATAATGCCGGAAAAGACAGACTATGTTGATTACTTCCTCAATGTAATGTATGTTGGCGAGGCAGACGAGCAGAAACCGCTTGAAAAAGCAGACCTTATTGAAACTGATGAGTTTGTTGGTACAAAAATCTTTAACAGAGTTGCAATGTTTAACAGAAATAAGGTTCGAACAAAGAAAAATGTAAACTTCCTTGTTACAGGAACTGATGCAGAGTTAGAGTATAATGTTGCAGGTCTTAAGGAAGGCACATGGAGCGTAAGAGTAAATGGCAAAGATTATGGCAATCATATTGCATCAAAGGATGGCGGTATAATTTACTTTATAGCCCCTGCGGGTGCATGTGAGCTTGTATATGCAAGCGAAGATGCAAACAAAACATTTACACAAGGCGAGCCACCAACTATTACAAGTCCGGTTGTTGTAAAGCTTAATAGAGTTTATTTATATTCTGATGTTCCTGCCCAGATTATTAATGGCAGAACATTGATACCAATGCGTGCATTGCTTGAGCAGCTTGGTGCGAAAGTGACATATGATGAAGCAACAGGTACTGCCACAGCAAAAGAAAAGAAAACTACTGTTACAATTACGCAAAATCAAAGAACGGCATATGTAAATGGTCAGCCGTATCAGCTTGATGTTCCGGCACAAATAATTGATGGAAGATTTATGATACCGGTGCGTTTTGTATCGGAGGCGCTTGGTGCAACTGTTACATGGAACGAGCTTGCACAACAAGTGAATATATCAAAGACAATCGCAAAGACATCAAGCCTTGGTATTCCAAATATGATTGAAATCGTAGACGCTGTACAGAGTGGCGATGACGGTACAAATGATATTTCGAGAGTATATGATGGTTTGATGGGTACAAACTGGGCGGTTTCTGGCGAAAAAGGCGCTGCTTGGGGTGTATTTGACCTTGGAGAAGAGTTTGAGCTTGATTCTGTACAGGTTGCATTCCAACAAGGTAACAAGAGAGTATATCTATTTGACATTGAAGTATCTCTTGATGGGGTAAACTATACATTAGCCGCAAAGGGATGTGCTTCATCGGGTGAAACACTTGAGTTTGAGTCATATCCTTTGAAGGGCGCAAAGGCAAGATATGTTAGATATGTTGGTCAGGGTAACTCTTCGAACCTTTGGAACAACCTTTTCGAAATTGTATTCATTGAAAAGAAATAAAATAATAACTACTAATAGGGACGGTTTTATAACCGTCCTTATTTTTTTATATTGTCATAATATATCGCGGACAAACATAGAATGAACCATCAGGAAAAAATAAAAAGGAGATTCAAATGTATATTGAGCTTTTAAACAAAATGAGCGAGCCAATTCGAATTGCCTTTTTGAAAGTCGATATGTCGATGGTGGAAGAAATAAGAATGAGAAAAAATATGCCACTTGCGATATATAATGGGCAAGGATATATGTTTATAACACCACATGGCGAAGTATGCACCGCATATGAAAAAGCTTATATTGTCACGCAAAAAGACATAGAACGAACGATGGAGCTTTTGTGCGGAGCAAGTATTTATTCGTTTCAAGAACAGATAAAATCGGGTTTTATTACAACAGATGAAGGTCACAGAGTAGGCATTGCCGGACGAGCTGTTTTAGAAAATGACAAAATTGTACATATAAAGGACATTTCGGGTTTTAATTTTCGCATTGCAAGACAAAAAAAAGATGCTGCGGCAAATGTAATAGAGTACATAATTCAAAACGATGTCATAAAAAATGCATTGATTATATCACCACCCGGCTATGGAAAAACGACAATGATTCGGGATATAGCGCGCCGAGCATCAAACAGTGGTATAAAAACAACTATAATTGATGAACGGAGCGAGATTGCAGCAATGACAGCTGACACTTGTGGCTATGATATAGGAATACATACGGATGTGATTGACGCCTGTCCAAAAGTGGCGGGCATAATGCTTGCAATAAGAAGCCTGTCACCACAGCTTATTGTTTGTGATGAAATCGGTTGCGATAATGATATATATGCAATAAAAGAAGCTTTGAGATGTGGCGTACATATTGTTACAAGCATTCATTCAAAAAATGTTGAAGAATTGTTTTTATATGGCAAAAACACAAAAATTTTAGAGCTTTTTGATCTGTTTATAACAATTGACAGAGTCAATGGGCAAAGGGTTAATAAAATACAAACCTGTGCCCAAGTTAAGAATATTATGCATAACGAAATGCGAGGAATTAGATATGCTTAAAATATTCGGGATGATTCTTATAATATTTGCCTCAACAAAAATAGGCTTTTTTTATGCATCGAGACTTGAAAAAAGGAAAAATACATTGATATGTTTAAAAAATGCATTTATTATGCTTGAAAGCGAAATAAGCTTTTCGCAAAATGCAATATCAAAAGCGCTTGAAAATATTGCATCGACAATGCCTGAAATTATAAGCGGTTTTTTTGTGGAAGTGTCTCAGAAAATTAGTTATCAAAGAAAAACAGTTGATGATGCATGGGGCGAAACTGTTTATAAATATGCACCAAAGTTTTGCCTTACATGTGCAGATGTACAAGTGTTAAAAAGTTTTGCCCTACAGTTTGGAAAATCTGATATAAAAAATGAAATAAAAAACATACATAACACATATACAGCAATAAATATGCTTATAAGTGATGCAACAAACGCATGTGATGCAAACAAAAGAATGTATCAAAATGCAGGCATTTTGGGTGGCGTGCTTATTGCGGTTATATTATTTTAGGAGGAATATAAATGGGTGTTGATTTAATATTTCAAATTGCCGCAATCGGCATAATTGTTGCGGTATTAAATCAGGTTCTGATTCGCTCCGGAAGAGAGGAACAGGCGATGCTTACGACTCTTGCAGGACTGATTGTTGTTCTTTTGATGATAATAAACCAGATAAGCACGCTTTTTGATACTATCAAGACAGTGTTTGGTTTATAAGTGCAAAATGCGGAGTTATGCTATGGATATTTTACAAATTGTAGCAGTAGGAATAATAGGGGCAATAATTTCGATTATGCTCAAACAATATAAAAGTGAGTATGCAATCATATCTGCGCTTGCAACTAGCGCTATTATACTTTTTTCGACATTTGGTATGCTCGATGACATTTTGAGTAATGTGTATGAAATTGCAACGACATATAATATAAGCACAAAATATATAGGCACAGTGATAAAAATCATTGCAATATCTTATATATGTCAATTTTCTGCAGAAATATGCCGTGATAGTGGTCAGGGAGCGATTGCATCAAAGATTGAATTTTGCGCAAAAATTTTAATTTTATTATATTCTTTGCCTATTGCAGAAGCTTTGTTGTCACTTGTTGTGTCTATTCTGCCGTAAAGGAGTTATACATATGAAGAAAACCTTTGTTGCTTTATCAATCTGTATATTAGTATTTGTTTCAAATGCGTTTTTAGCACATTGCCTTGATATAGAAAGTGAATTGCAGACTTATAACATAGAAGAACTTGATGGATATACAGATGGCGATACAGATTTTTATACAGATGGAGCAGGCTTTTTTGATACAGTACGACGCTTTGTGCGTGGCGATGAAGTGCTTAATGTAAAAAATGTGTTAAAAGCAATTGTCACAGGTTTTTTTAGCGAGGCAAAAGGCTGCTTTTCAACGCTTGTCAGCATATTGGCTATATCACTACTTTTTTCGTTGCTTAATAATATTAAGGGCGAGTTTAATTCTGCTACGGTAAGCGAAACTGCGTTTTTTGTGTGTTATTTGCTTTTAGCAACACAAATCTTAAAAGTTTTTGCAGATGTTGCGTCACTTGTAACAAGCTCGGTAAAAAGCGTATCGGTATTTATCAGTGCGGCTGCACCTGTACTTATGACAATGCTTATAACAACCGGCGCCATATCTGCTGCTGCCACAATTAACCCCACAATATTGTTTGCGGCGCAAATTGTTACTATTGTTGCCGAAAAATTTTTTATACCATTATTGTATAGTTCAACGGCACTTTATATCGTTAGCGAGGTCAATGAAACAATAAAAGTTTCAAAATTTGCCGATTTTTTAAAAAAAACAGTGAGATGGTCTTTGTCACTCATATTAACGATATTTGTTAGCGTATTGGGCATACAAGGATTTTGTTCGGCAACACTTGACACTACTGCGGCAAAAACTGCGCGCTATTTGGTTGGCACAGCTGTTCCTGTGGTTGGTGGAATAATTTCTGAAACTCTTGAAACTGTTGTGGGGTGTTCGCGTGTAATAAAAAATGCAACCGGTGCAACCGGCGTAATTGTGGTGCTTGTTATTGCAACTGCACCGATTTTAAAAATTTTGGCTGTAAGCACGGCGTTTTATCTCGGCGCAGCGGTGCTTGAGCCTATAACGGATAGACGGATTTCGAATGTGATGTCGTCTGTTGCATCAGTTACATCATTAATGGCGGCCATAATTGTTACAATTGCAGTCCTGTTTATAATATGCATAGGAATGGTTATGTGTATAGGCAATACAACATAACAAGGGGGGATGAAAATGAGTCAATATATTAACTCTTTTACAATTACGGTAGTTTGTATGATTATTTTAAGTTATATTCTTCGCTCGATTATGCCGGTAGGAAATATAGGTAAATATATAAACTTTATTATTGGGTTGATTGTTTCTATTACGATTTTTAGTGCCTTTGCAAACACAGATGAGATTGATTTTGGGGATACATTTGCGTTGGCGGAGAGCGAAACAATGACGAAAGAAGAAGCAAACATAATATATAATGAACGAATCGCTGAAAGAACAAAAGAAAATATTAAAAATAAGGTTTGTGATATTGTGTTTGAACATACGAATGAAAATGCAGAGTGTGATGTCCTGCTTGAGGTTGATACAGACGGAAAGATTGTCGGCATAACGGGAATATATATCAAAAACGATAATTATAATAATGTAGATAAAATAAAAAGTAAAATAGCAAAAGAGTTTGGAATTGATGATAGTTTTGTACACATAGGAGGAATGGATAGTGATTAAAGAAAAAATCAGTGATTTTTTTAATAAAAACAAGAATATACAGACTCTTTACATAATATTAATTATAGGAATAGTTATTATTTTGTTTGCAAATTCCTGCTCGGGTTTTACAAATAAAAGTCAAAGTCTGAACAAAAACAATGTGATAAATAATAGCACGAAAGAGGTGGAGAAAGAAATTGAAAATATTTTATCAAAAATAAGTGGTGTAGGCAGGGTAAATGTTATGATTACATATGAAGATATGGGGCAAAAACATTATGTGTCGGATACAACAAGCGAAAACAGTAATAGTGCAGATAAAAATTTGCGAACGCAAACGCAAACAAAACAAACGCGAAAGCTTGTCACATCATCTGATGAACCAATCATTACAAGAGAAAGCTATCCTAAAGTTATGGGTGTAATTGTTGTTTGCGATGGTGGGGTAAATCTTGATGTAAAAGAAAACATTACAAACGCGTTAAAGGCTGTTTTAGATGTAGCGGACCATAAAATAAGCGTTTTACCACACAAATAAATTTATAAATAAAATTTATATAAATTATATATTATTAAAGGAGGAAAACGATTATGATGATGATTTTGAAAAAAAAGGAAGTTTTGATTGGGTCGCTTATCATGCTGATACTTGTTGCGGCGTTTATAAATTACAATTATTCGACATTGCCACCGAATCAGGAAAATATTACACAAACAATGTCGAGCCAGCAAACCGATGTAAGCGATGAAGAAAGCGAAGAAACGGCGAGAAAAATGGGGGAGGCTCAATATGTAAATTCGTCTGCAGACACGATTAGTTCGGATTATTTTACACAAGCGCGGTTGAACAGAGAAAGTGCACGAAGCAAATCAACAGAACGCCTTCAGGAGATAGTTGCAAATGAAAATATAGATGCACAAACTAGACAAAAGGCACAAGATGATATGCTTAAAATTGCCACATCAGCAGACAAGGAGGCTTCGTGTGAAAATCTTATAAAGGCAAAGGGGTTTACAGAATGTGTAGCTTATATAAATGAAGATAGCGTAAGTATTACGGTAAAAACTAACGGATTATCAAGCAGTGATATCGCAAAAATACAAGAAATTGTCTCGTCGCAAACAGGAATTTTAACAAAAAATATAAAAATAGTTGAAGTTAAATAATTTTAGTGGTATAATTCAAAGTAAGGATAAAACCGAGAGCGGTTATTAAACTGAAAGGAGCCACTAAAATGGAAGAAAAAGTAAATATAAATGCAAATGAGAACGAAGTTGGTAATATTACAATATCAGAAGAGGTTGTAGGTGTTATTGCAGGAGTTGCAACTTCGGAGGTTAAAGGCGTTGCGTCGATGGCAGGGACAATTGTCGGAGGTATAGCAGAAATTCTTGGAAAAAAGAATATGGGCAAGGGAGTCAAAGTTGTATTTGATGTAAATACTGTTGCTCTTGATTTGCATATTAGCGTAATATATGGAGCAAAAGTGCCCGAGATTGCATTGGAAATACAAGACAAGGTGAAAAAAGCTGTTGAAAGTATGACAGGACTTATTGTGACAAAGGTTAATGTCTATATCGATGGCGTCGCAATGGAAAAAGAGTCTAAAAAAGAAACACCAATTACCAAAGCGATAGAGAACGCTAAGAAAGCGGAAAAAACGAAAAAACCGGAGAAAAAAGAGAAATAATTGCTTGCAATAAATAATTTAAACGGGCGTTGATTATATGCGACGCCCGTTGTTTTTTAAAAAAGAGAAAAAACTTTACAAAAAAATTCATATTTTTATAGACTTTTTTATAAAAATGTATTATAATAAATACGAACTGGATAAAAATCCGAAAAAACGAAAAAAGAAGGGTGGAAACAAAAAATGAAAGCAAGAAAAGTTTTAACAGCAGTGCTTGCAGCGTTGATGGTAATTTCGATGCTTGCAGGTTGCGGTGGCGGCAGTGGCAGCAACGCAAAAGTTGAACTTAATGAAGATGTATTGAAGCTTGAAGGTCTTCTTGCATCTGCAGAGCCGCTTGATCTCACACTCCATTTGCACTATGGCGGAAAACCGCACTGGCAGACGGATGGTCGTTTGGCAAAGAAGGCATTTGAGTACACGAATATTAACCTAAAGAATACTGCATCAGCAGCACAGGCTGATAGTAGCCAAGCATTTACAACAATGATGCTTTCGGATGTGTTGCCAGATGTTATTCATGGTGATACAAAGAAGCTTAACGAGGCTGGCCTTGCTGGCGCGTTGATTCCGATTGAAGATTACATAAAGGATTATGCACCTAATATGTATAAGTATTTCCAGGAGTATCCGGAAAACTTTGATGCATTAAAAGCACCGGATGGTCATGTATATTTTATTCCTCGTTTTTATGAAGAATCACCTGCACAGGGTTGGATTATTCGTAAAGACTGGCTTGATAAAGTTGGAATGGAGCCACCGACAAATGTTGATGAATATTACCAAATGCTTAAAGCATTCCGTGAGAAAGACCCGAACGGCAATGGTGTAAAAGATGAAATTCCATATTATGATTCCGGCAACACTTTGCAAAAACTTTTCGGTCTCTGGGGCGTTCCGGCTGAATGGTACTGGTATACAGATGATGGAAAGATTTATGCTAAGTTTATGACAGATGAATACAAGTATGCTCTTAAAGAGGTTGCTAGATGGTATGCTGAAGGCTTGATTGACCCTGAAATATTCACAAGAAGAGGTGCTCGTGAACAGCTTTGGGCAGAAAACAATGGTGGTGCATGTATAAACTGGTTCTCGTCAACACTTAAATTTAACGAGACGGTAACAAACCCACCGGATTTTGAACTACTTGTTATTGATCCGCCAATGGATATAAACGGCAATGTTATAAGCTGGAATCCTCGTCAAATAGTAACAACTCAAGGTTGGGGTATTTCAAAGGACAACAAGTATGTTGCAGAAACAATGAAGTATCTTGACTTCTGGTTCTCAGAAGAGGGTAAAAACCTTATGTTCTATGGTATAGAGGGTGAGGAATACACAGTACAACCTGACGGTTCGTTTAAGTTTACTGAAAAGGTTACATCATATGCAACAGGTGTTCCGACATATCTACAAGATAATGGCTTTTCACTAAACATTGGTGTTCCTGCACCTTTGGCAGCTGAAGTTGCTGGTATGACAGGTTATGGCAAGGCTGCATTTGAAGACTATAAGGCAAAGGATTTCAATGTAAAGCCATTCCCACCGCTTACATACACAGCAGAAGAAAATCGTGTTATGACAACTACATATACTGATGTATTCACATGCTTTGATGAGTTCTATCAGGGTGCAATCCTTGGCAATATCGATGTTGATGCTGCATGGGATTCATATATTGAACAGTTGAAAGATTACGGTGTTGAGAAGGTTCTTGCTGCAATGCAAGCTGCTTATGACAGAATGTATAAATAAAATTATTTAAAAATTTACAACAAATAATTTGAACGGGCGTTGATTATATGCGACGCCCGTTATTTTTTTAAAAACCACAAAAAAATCTACAAAAAAAATGATATTTTTATAGACTTTTTTGTAAAAATATAGTATAATAAGTGTAGCATCGGATGAAAAATCCGAAAAAACGAAAGGGAGAGATATATCATGGAAAAATTATTCAAGCTCAAAGAGCACGGCACAAATGTCAAAACTGAGATTATTGCCGGTATTACAACATTCTTGGCGATGGCGTATATATTGGCTGTTAATCCTGGTTATTTAGGCAGTATTCCGGGCGCATCACCTGCTGCTATTTTTATGGCAACAGCAATATCTGCGGCAATTGCTACATTATGTATGGCATTTTTTGCTAACTATCCTGTAGCATTAGCATCGGGTATGGGACTTAACGCATTCTTTGCATTCACAGTTTGCGGAACAATGGGATATTCTTATCAAGTTGCTTTAACAGCTGTATTGGTTGAAGGTATTATCTTTATGATTCTTTCAATCTTCAAATTCAGAGAAGCACTTGTTAACAAAATTCCTAACAACTTAAAGCTTGGTATCACAGCAGGTATTGGTTTGTTTATAGCAATTATTGCCTTGTTAAACTCAAAGATTATCGTTGCAAGCCCTGCTACAACAGTTGCACTTGGTGATATTTCATCGGCACCGGTTGTTTTGGCTATCGTTGGTCTTTTGATTATTGGCGTTTTACATCATTACAAGGTTAAGGGCGATATCCTAATTGGTATCTTAGCAACATGGGTTTTGGGTATCGTAGCAGAGCTTATAGGCTGGTATCAGGTAGATGTTGAGGCTGGCGTGTATTCACTTATTCCATCGTTTTCATGGGAATCAATCAAAGCAAACTTTGCAGCACCTGCACTTTTTAAGTTTGATTTTGAATTTATAAAGACAAATCTTATGTCATTTATCGTCGTAGTATTTACATTCCTTTATACTGACATTTTTGACACAGTAGGTACACTTATTGGTGTAGCAAAGAAAGGTGATTTGCTAGCAGAAGATGGTTCGCTTCCTAAGGCAGGCGGCGCTTTGATGGCAGATGCTGTTGGTACAGTAGTTGGTGCATGTCTTGGTACATCAACCGTTACAAGCTATGTTGAGTCTTCAGCAGGCGTAGCTGCAGGCGGAAAAACAGGTCTTACAGCTGTTACAACAGCAGTTATGTTCTTGATTGCTATTTTGTTTGCACCTATCTTTTTAGCTATTCCAAGCTTTGCTACAACACCAGCAATGTTGTTCGTTGGTTTGCTTATGCTTTCAGCAGTTAAGGAAATGGATTTTGGTGGAGATATAGCTGATGCAATTGGTGGTTTCTTAGCTATCGTTATGATGCCTTTTGCATATTCTATTGCAACAGGTATTATGTTTGCCATGATTTCTTGGGTTGTTCTTAAGATTTTAACAGGTAAAGCAAAGGATATTTCTCCTATTATGTGGATTTCGGTTGCATTGTTTGCAATTTATATCTATACAACAGTAGCGTAAAATATTTTTAAAAAAGGCGGTCAAAATGACCGCCTTTTTTGTTTTACTAACTATATAATTTTGTTAGTTTAATATATTTGTATCAAGCTTTGAATATATGATTTTTTGGCTTTTGTATAGTCCACAGTAACCTGACATCATATAGCTTAGCGCACAAGCAAGCACAAAGTATTCAATTCCTGTGACACCGAATAATTCAACAGCAAGCAAAAGTGATGTAACCGGACAGTTTACCAATCCACAGAATAAAGCAACAAGGCCAATGCCTGCTGCAAAACCCGGTGGTATGCCCAAATAACTGCCAATGACGCATCCAAATGTTGAGCCTATAAAAAATGAGGGGACAATTTCTCCGCCTTTAAAACCTGCAGAAAGTGTTATTACAGTGAATAATATTTTCAGTATAAAGGCTTCGGGTTTTGCGTTTCCACTAATTGCATCGGACACAATATTCATTCCTGCGCCGTTATAGTCATTGTTGCCAACCAAAAGTGTGAGCAAAACTATTATGACGCCACCAATAAACACGCGAAGATAATTGTTTTTAATGTATTTTTCAGATAATTTTTCGCAACATTTCATTGAGTAACAAAACAAAATACAAACAAGTGCGCATAAGATAGCTAAAAACGCTATCTTTGTTATCATAAAAAAGTTGAATCCAGGGACATTCTCGATTATAAAGCTTACCGGTGTTATTCCGAACATAAGTGAAATTTCTTTTGCGCAAATTGATGCAATTACACACGGCAAAAGAGCTGCATAATACATAATTCCAACACTTGTAACTTCAAGAGCGAAGAAAGAGGCGGTAATTGGTGTGCCAAACATTGCAGCAAACACCGCGCTCATTCCTGCCATAATAATAACATGTGTGTCATTTTTATTAAGCTTGAAAAGCTTGCCGAGATTATAACCTATACTGCCACCAAGCTGAAGTGCGGCGCCCTCACGACCGGCAGAACCACCAAACAAGTGCGTTATAACTGTGCCGATAAATATAAGCGGTGCCATATACCATGGGACATCTTTTTCTGTCTGTATGGATTCTATGACGAGATTTGTATCGACTTTTTTGTGCACAAGCGAATACAATGTTACGATAACAAGACCGCCTATTGGAATCAAATATATTATCCAATTATTTTCACTTCGCAGATTTGTTACATATGCAATGCATTCGTGAAAGATGCTTCCAAGAACACCGCCAATTATGCCTACAATCATTGAAATAAGCACCCATTTTAATAACACCTTGATATAATGTACAGAGTTTTTAGTACCGTTTTTAATTGCGCCCAAAATGTCATTCCTCTTTTCATAAAGTATTAAGGTGTTGGGTATTTCACCAACACCTGCAATTTTTATATTATCTTTTTCGCCATGTATCCGGCATAAATAAAATCATCATAGGAATTATTTCAAGTCTTCCAAAAAGCATATCAATGCTTAATATAATTTTAGAAAAAGTGGAATATATGCTATAATTGCATACAGGCCCAACTGCATCAAGGCCGGGGCCTATGTTGCTGAGCGCTGAAATGACTGCAGTAACATTTGTGGTAAAGCTTTGCCCATCTATCGATAATGCTATAACTGAAATACATAGCACACCAGCATAACAAATTATGAATAAGAAAATGTTTTTTACTACTTCATATTCGACCTTGTGTCCGTTTACTTTCAGCGTGTTTACGCTTCTTGGATGAATAAAGCCTTTTAATTCCTTTATTATAAATTTGAACATAATAAGTATACGCGAAATTTTTATACCACCACCGGTACTTCCGGCTGATGCACCAAACAACATTAGCAACACAAGTATTGTTTTTGAGAATTGTGGCCACATATCAAAATTTGCTGTTGAAAAGCCTGTTGTTGAGATTATTGATGCGACCTGAAATGCAGAATGGTGAAAAGCATCATAAAAGCTGGGTGAGGAAGACACAATATTTAGTGTAATTAGAATGATTGATACAACAACAATGCCGAAATATAAATACAATTCTTCGTTTTTAAATGCGCGCCGTATTTTACCTAAAAGAATTAGGTTATATATTCCAAAATTTACGCCAAAAATTATCATAAATACGGTAATTACACCTTGGATATAATAACTTTCATAATATGCTATACTGGTGTTTTTAATTCCAAAACCACCTGTGCCTGCTGTGCCGAAAGCTGTTACAATAGAATCAAAAACAGGCATACCGCCGGCACACATAAGAATAGTTTGCAAAAGTGTAAGTCCTGCATATATAAGATACAATGTCTTTGCTGTTGACCTTACTTTTGGAGCAGATTTTTCCACGCTTGGTCCGGGGCTTTCTGCACGCATAATATTCATTGTATATCCGCCCATAAAGCTTGATATTGCGAGCATAAAAACAAGAATGCCCATGCCACCAACCCAGTGTGTAAAACTGCGCCAAAAGAGCATACAATTACTCAGCGCCTCAACATCGGAAAGAATTGATGCACCAGTAGTTGTAAAGCCTGATACTGTTTCAAAAAAACAGTCTATAAGTGATGGTATTTCTCTGCTTATATAAAAGGGGAGAGCGCCTACAAGACTTAATACAATCCATGATGTTGAAACAATGGCTAATCCTTCTCTTGCATAAAACTCTGTTCTTTTTGGCTTAAGCGAAGCAAGTAATAATCCACATACTAACAGTAGCGCTATTACCGGCAAAAATGCTAAACCGGACGATTCTTTATATATTAAAGCTACTATAAGCGGAAGAAGCATAAAACATGCTTCGATAAGCATAAGCTTACCATTTGTTTTTAATAAAAGTTTATAGTTCATAATTTGACCTCTATATTATTTGTTGTGCATAGTATAAGATTTTAGAATGTTTTTTATATCATAAAGTCCTTTTTGTATTGTTACAATGATAACAGTATCTCCAAGTTCAATGGTATCGTTTCCTTTAGGAATAAACACTTTGCCTTTTCGAACAATTGATGCAATGAGTATATCAGGACAAAGATCAAGGTCTTTAATCGGCTTTGAAAGAAGCTCTGATTGTTCACGGATTCTGAATTCGAGCACTTCGACCTTATCATCAACAATGCGATGAAGTGTTTCAACGACACTTCCTATAGAATTTTGCATTGCACGAACATATTTTAAAATATGGTCAGCAGTTATATGTTTTGGATATACAACGCTTCCAATATTCATATTTTTGAGAGTTTCATCAAAATCAAAGTGTTTAATCTTTGTAAACACCTTTATATCCGGTGAGCATTGGAGTGCATATACAGATATCAAGACATTTTGTTCATCAAGGCCTGTAAGTGTTGCAATAGCATCTGCTTCATCAATACCTTCTTCGTGAAGAAGCTGGTTATCAGTGCCGTCACCACATATAATCATCGCTTCAGGCAAAAGCTCGCTCAATTCTTCACAACGAGCAAAATCCTTTTCTATAATCTTTACCTTAACGCCTATTTGGGTTAGCTTTTTTGTTAAATAGTATGTGAGACGACCGCCACCGATCAACATCATATTTTTAATTTTATGTGTTGAGGCTCCTATTTTTTTGAAAAATTCGTGTGCATCTTCGGGCGATGCTAAAAAAGAAATTATGTCATTTTCCGCGAGAACAGTTGAACCTGTTGGGATAAATACTTCATCACCACGCTCTATTGCACAAAGAAAAACATCAGTTTTAATGGTGGATTTTAAATTTTTAATTTCTAATCCAACCAAAATTGATGATGGTGTTATTTTATGTTTTAAAACTTCAACCCTGCTTTTTGCAAATGTTTCGACTTTGAGAGCAGAGTGAAACCTGAGTGTCCTTGAAATTTCACTTGCTGCAGCATATTCGGGGTTGATTGTCATACTAAGGCCCAAATCATCTTTAATAAGAGGTATGGCATCGGTATATATATGATTGCGAACGCGTGCAATTGTGTTTTTAGCACCCATTTTTTTTGCAATAAGACATGATAAAAGATTCACTTCATCTGATTGAGTGATGGCAATAAGAAGATCACACTTATCCGCACCTGCTTCTTCTAAAACAGAGACACTTGCCGCATCGCCGTTTATACACATAACATCAAGCGTGATGCCAATATGCTCGAGTCGTTCAGCATTTGTATCAACAATTACAATATCATGATTTTCACTTACAAGTTCTTCGGCGATAGCGCCACCAACTTTTCCACAACCGGCAACAATAATATTCATTTTTTTACCTCGTATTCCTTAAATTAGTTTATTACTCTGTTTGAAAGCTATTCTATCACATATATGTAAATATTTCAAGCCTTTTTACTGATAAAAGTTGGAAGCATTGATACGAAGTTTTGAAAGAAATTGATGCTGATTTGGTGCATAAGACAAACGCCAATATTGACTAAGTAAAATTGTGCTCTTATAATGATTAAACAGAGTAAAGTGTGAGCCGGGAGATGTGTTCTACATTCCATCGGGCATGATACACGCGGTTGGCAAAGGTCTTGTAATTGCAGAAATTCAGCAATCAGCAAACACAACTTATTTAGTAGATGGCGTTGGATTTAATAAAGGGGAAAGCGGTATCGTTCCTGCTTGCAACAAAGCTTGTGCCATTAGTGGTAAAGCTTCGGTTTTAAGATTTTGGAAGTAAGAAAAAAGAGAGAACTTTAAGGTTAAAGCTCTCTCTTTTTGTAGTTGTATTTATTTTTCAATATTTCCCATAAAATATCTCTTTTGTATAGGTCTGTTTTGAATATAGTTTAATGCTTCGCCGAATCTTTGAAAGTAGATTGATATGTGATTTGTTTTACATTATGCGTTTGCGTGTTGCAACAGCACAGAGAAGTCCACCGAAAAGAGCAAGGCCTGCCCACACCCAGATAGTTGTGTTCCAACCGAAGTTTTCAGAGATAAGTGCAATCCCGTAAGTGGAAAGTGCGCTTCCAATATAGGTAAAGGAATTTAGCACACCCGATACTGTAGATGTATTTTTAAAATACATCGGAAGCATACAAACGAGCAGAAGGTTTACGCCGTGCATTGCGCCCGTAAGTATTGCGGAGAGAAAGATCGAAAGTGCAGCATTGCCGGATGATAAAACTGCAAGCAACACAGCTGCAACAACACCAGCAAGAAAAATATATGCAGAGAGCGTGAGTTCGTTTTTTACTTTACTGTTGCGAAACCAGAGAGTTATCCTAAAACAGATTATACTAAATATCGGAAGGATGACACCAGTGAGGATTGATGTGGAACTCCCAAAGTTGTAAACTTCGGCAATATATGTAGGCATCCATGTAGTTATTCCGTCACGAAGCGCACCCTGACATATTATTGCAACTACTATTGCGACAAGTGCAAAACTGGAAAACGGGTTTTTTCTTCCCGAAGAGGCCTCTGCACTGTCTGATTTCATGGAAACAGAGGTATTGGTATTTCGAAGCGCAAGCATCCATATGAATGCCATTATAATGCACATTGAAAAGGAAAAAAAGAACATACCTCTCCATCCGATGGTTGATATAAACAACGGAGAAAAAAGATAAACTGCAATTGTTCCGATTGAGCTTCCCCATGATACGCGTACTGTTGCAATGCGATATGTTTCATCATCGAAAAGTCCTGCCATAATTTTTACAAGCGGTGGCCACATAAAGCTCTGCGCAAAACCGTTTACCGCCCATATGGCGACCATCACTCCAGGAGTAGGGCAGAAGGGAATTAAAATATTCATAAGTGCTGTGAGCAGAAGTCCACTGAGCATTAAAAGCTTTGGATTCATTCGGTCGCCCATATATCCGCTGACAAGCTGACCCGCACCGTAGGTAACAAAACTTGCGGTGACGGCAAGGGAAACGTCGCTTTTTAGAAAGCCTTCTGCGCGTACCATTTCAAGAATCACTGCGCCAAAGTTTATGCGTGAGACATAGCTTGTAAAATACATTGCGGAAAAGAGAAGAATCAGAAGATTTGTCCTTTTTTTCGTCATTGAAGTATTCATATAAGAGGCTTGCCCTCCCATTCCGGACTTTCGTCTGCGCCGATAAGGCGTGTAATTGTAGGAGCGATATCCATAATATTTACATCACGCTCTATTTCGCCCGGGGCAAAATCTGGGCCGAGAAGCATGAGCGGGATTACCATGTCTTCGATCATATTGGTACCATGAACGCGGTCGTGGCCGCCGTGGTCTGCAGTTATAATAAATGTATATTCATCACGGTATTTTTCAACTATTTTTTCGATGTTTTCCCACGATTTGCGGATGGAATCCATATATTCATCACTCATCCATCCGAAAGTGTGACCCGCACCGTCTGGAAAGCCGAGATACAGAAAAACAAAATCTGGTGCTTCTTCAGCAATATAATCTATTGCAAAATTTGTGTTCTTTGCGTCATTTTTTTCGTAGCCACCGCGTGATGAATACATCGAAAGAGAGACATTTCCCGGTCGCCAGAGGTCTCGGAGTTGTTCCCAATCATAGAAAATAGCAGCGGTTTTTTTTGCAGCGTGAAGTTGCTCACATATTCCGTTAACAGGGCGTACGAGTGGGATATACAGATTGGTTGTTATTCCGTGGCGTTCGGGAGGTACACCTAGAAATAGCGACATATGACACGGAAGTGTGACCGATGGAAAAACGGTCTGTGCGCGCATTGTGTACGAACTTTCCTTCATAAGCTTTTGCACATATGGAAGCTTTTCCATAGAATCTGGACGCATGCCGTCGGCAAGAATGAGAATAACTTTTTTGTTCATTTTTGACTCTTCTCCTTTAAAATTGTAAGATTGTTTTCCCGATACAGGTTAAATATAGTATCGGGCAGGTTTCCGTCTGTGATGTAAGTATGCTCGGGCTTTAAATCACAGAGCTTGCACAACGATGTTTTTTCAAACTTGGAGCTGTCGGCAAGCACAATGATTTTGTCGGCGATGGAGAGCAGTGTGTGTTGCACATCTGCAAGCGCGAGGTGAAAATCCGAAACTCCGCACGAGAGAGAAATTCCTGTTGGGAAGATAAACGCTTTTGTGGCATGAAGCAAGCGCAGATTTTGTGCGGTGAGATGCCCCCAAAACGCATCTTCGCCTTTATCATAGCTTCCGCCGATAAGAACAGTTTGTATTGTCTCCGAGCGGGAAAGAATATTGAAAACACCGAGTGAATGTGTGATAACGGTAAGGTTTTTAAATTTATCCTTTATAACCTCGGCAAATTCAAGTGCTGTGGTTCCGGCATCAACAGCGATTATATCGCCTTCTTCAATAAGCTCTGCAGCGATATTTGATAGTTCATTCTTCTCGCGGCGGTGCTCATCGATGCGGACGGCAAACTCGCCAGCAGGCTTAAGAGTTACTGCAGCAAGTGCTCCTCCGTGGACACGGGAAAGAACTCCTGCGTGTTCGAGCGCGAGAAGGTCGCGACGCACGGTTTCATCCGAAACTCCGAATTCTTTTGCAAGTCCAGCAACAGTAACCGCACCATTCTTTGAAAGCGCAGTGCGGATTTTTAAATGTCGTTCATTTACAAGCATTAATACATCAACTCCACATTCCACATAATACCACATAAACACACAAATGTCAACATCAGATGCACCGGAATCAAAAATGAATTTTTCCTTTCTGCGTATTGTTTGTTTCAGATAAATGATTTATAATTATACTGTATAATCGTAAATTATTGAAATATGCAGTACGATGAAAAGACAGATACATACACCTGTCATTATGGAAAAAAGCTTGTTAATGTTGGTATGAGAAAATCCAAAACATCAAGCGGATATATATCAGAAAAAACAATATACCAATGCAAAAGTTGTAAAGGTTGCCCACACAAGGCACAGTTCATAAAGCATAATGTAAGGTGCAATACACCACTTGAAGAAAGAACCAAGCGATTTGAATTATCAAAAATATTTAAAAAGCAAAGAGAAGAAATGCTTGAAAGAATCAATACAAAACAAGGGAT
>JAZUQZ010000027.1:0-103196 GCA_045626925.1 Candidatus Aphodoplasma sp.
CCTGCTTCTACTGCTGACTTTACTGCGCCAACATCGCCGCGTACCATTACACTTACAAGTCCGCTACCGATTTTTTCTGTACCGATAAGTACTACATTTGCAGCCTTTACCATTGCATCTGCTGCCTCGATTGCTGCTACAAGACCTCTTGTTTCTACCATACCTAATGCTTCCTGTGACATTTTTACTTCCTCCTTTGACTGATTTATTACTTCCTCTGATGAGGAAGTCAGTTTTTCTACTTCCACGGATTTTTTTGCCTCTGACATATTATTCTCACCCTCAAATTAGAATTTAGGCAAAATCTTTTCAACATCGCCATGTGGACGCGGAATTACATGTGTAGCTACAAGCTCACCAAGTCTTGATGCACATACGCCGCCTGCTTCTACTGCTGCTTTAACAGCGCCAACATCGCCGCGTACCATTACACTTACAAGTCCGCTACCAATTTTCTCTGTGCCGATAAGTACAACCTCTGCAGCTTTTACCATTGCATCTGCTGCCTCGATTGCTGCTACAAGACCTCTTGTTTCTACCATTCCCAATGCTTCCTGTGCCATTTTTGTTTCCTCCTATTTTTTATATGTAATAATTTTATAAACAATTATTTATTAAGCTGCTCCATAACCTTCTTTGTGATTTGTGCTACCAAATCTGTATCGCTGCTTGCACTTTGGCTCTTGCACGAACCTGTACCGCCGCAGCCATGACAACTTGGCTTACCGCTCTTTGCGTTAGGACATACATCTGCTGGATGCTTGCCTGTCATACCAAACTGTCTTCTGATTTCATAAAGTCTTTGAACCTGTGACTCTGAAAGCTCCTTCGGCCCACCAAGCTGCTTTGATAAGAACAATAGCTGTGCATAAAACTCAAGTGACTCCATCTTATGATAAGCGCTAAGAAGAGAATCCGAATATGCAAGTGCACCATGGTTCTCAAGCAAAACTGCATCATAGTGCTGCAAATACTTCGAAATCGCATCCGGAATTTCGTTTGTCGAAGGTGTGCCATACTCAGCGATCGGCACACAACCAAGTGCAATAACCGCCTCAGGCATAATCGGCTGTGTAAGCGGAATGCCTGCAATAGCAAAGCTTGTTGCATACATAGGATGAGCATGAACTACTGATACAACATCAGGTCTCTCCTTGTAAACACGCATATGCATCTTAATCTCTGATGAAGGCTTAAACCCTTTGTTTGCTTGAATTACATTACCATTTGCATCAACCTTACAGATATATTCAGGTGTCATAAAGCCCTTACTTACGCCTGTAGGTGTGCAAAGAAATTCGTTGTCAGAAATCTTTACCGAAATATTGCCATCATTCGATGCAACCATACCTCTGTCATAGATTCTCTTACCAATGTCACAAATTTGTTTTTTGATTTCGTATTCTGATACCATATTAACGCACTCCTTTTGTGTGTATTTTTTTGTTTACACTCATATTATAACTTGTTTTTCTTTGTTTGTCAACATTTTTCTTTGATTTTTCTTTGTTTTTCTTTTTTTTGTGCCTATTTTTTTGTATTTATATGTTTATTTTGTATTAGATGCTCTGTTTTTGGGCTTTTCTTTGACAGATTTTATAATCATCTTTATATAATTTGGAAGAAACTCTCTTTTATTTTCTTTGTTTTTGTTTGTAAAATAAAAAAGCTCACACAAATGTGTGAGCAAATTTATAAACTATTTACGCTGCTACTGTAATAATAATCGCCAAAGCAATAGATGTCACAAGAAAGAAAATCGCAAAAACAGATGTCCACTTTTCAAGTATAGCATCAATTGTTCTGCCCTTATTCTTACCAAAAAATGTTTCTGCTCCACCGGCAATACTGCCCGACAAGCCCGATGCCTTTCCCGATTGGAAAAGTACAACAAGTATCAACACAATCGATGCTATGATATGTAGCACCGTTACTATATTTTGAAGAATTTGCATAAAAATAACCTCCTACAATTTCATTTGTACTTATATACTTTCATTATTATATCATAAATTACAGATTTATCAAGTACTTTTTGTAATTTTTTTAAATTTGATAAATCCTTATGATATAATAATCATTAGTTTTCACTATATCGAAGCACGAGCTTTACAATTATAAAACCGAGCACAAATGTAAAAGCGCATATAATGCACTCGTAGGCAATCGGTAATTTTGGAATAATTTCAAAAACTGAGCCAAGCATAAAACCAATCATAAGCATATATGTTTGTTTCTTATGCCTCTCAAATGCATTTAATAAAATCCACGATATAACAAATATGCCTATTATGCACCCAAATCCAACCGGAAGCAAAAATGCTATCTCTACATTTTGTATCGCATATAGTGCAGAATCATAAATGCCCAATAATAAAAGAATATAAGATGTGCTTATGCCAGGCAAAATGAATGCAATACCAACAATCATCCCCGCCGCCACAAGCATTATAAATCTCAAAAGATAGTTTTCATAGGTTATGCACAGACCAACGGGCAACATAGCAACCCATACGACGCACAAATATCCCAAAAGCACCCATATGGCATCGGCTATTTTTATTGTTTTTACACCTCCGCGCCTAAAAAGCATCGGTATACTTCCTATTACACAACCGACAAAAAAATATATCATATAAAGCTCATATATCCTGAAAACATGTAAAACCAAGCGTGAAAATGCGCCGGCGCCAATAAGTGTACCGGCTATAAAAGTCATCAAAAATAAAATGTTCTGCGGTGTGCTTTTTTTTAAATACGCTATAGCCCGCAACAACCTGTCATATATGCCAAGTGCAATAACCATCGTAGCACCGCTTATGCCCGGTATAAGTATCGACGCGCCCACTATAACGCTTTTTAAAAAATCAACAAAAACTACACCCATATCACACACCCACAATAATTTTATATGCTTATTATATTGCGGATTTTGATAAAATATTAGTATTCTCTATTATATTTAATTGTGTTCCCCTTTAATTAAAGAGGAAAGTGGTTTGTAAACAAAAAACATTATAACCGATACTGCTATGGCTTTTATAAGATTAAACGGAGCAACGCACAAAAGCACAAATTCAAACATAGTATCCACAAATGGCCATATAGCTTTTGCCATGCCTAAAATTTCGTCAATTGGCATCTTAAATGCCGCAGCGTAAATGGGTAGCATAACAAAGGCATTTATGAAGCAACTAACAATTACCATAAAAATTCCACCAATTGTCAGTCCAAGCACTGCATTTGCCTTTGTTTTTTTCTTTTTATATATAAGTGCCCCTGGAAGAACAAAAGCAACTCCCATAACAAAGTTTGCCACCTCACCTACTCCGGCAGTGACTGTTCCGTTGATAATCAAATTAAGCAAAATTTTAATAGCTTCAATGGCTATGCCTGCAGCCGGACCCAAAGCAAAAGCTCCGATAAATACAGGGACCTCGCTAAAATCAATTTCATAAAATGGTGGCGCAATAAACGGTAGCGGAAACTCAAACAGCATCAACACAGTTGCCACCGCCGAAAGAACCGACACCTTTACCAGCCATGCAATGTTTTTATTATTCATTTTTGTCACTCCTTCTGCATTTTTTATCAAGGCAATAAAAAAGCCCTGCAAATAATCGCAGGGCATAAAAATACAAAAACGCATAATACCTTCTCTCATCCGGACTATAACCGTCGGCTTTGGAATTTCACCAAATCAACCATAATGGCTCGTGGGCTTTACCACCGGTAGGGAATTGCACCCCGCCCCGAAGATTATCTTATACTATTATATTATCATATTTTTGTTTTGTCAATAGAGTTATAAAATTATAACTCTTTATACAAATCACGCAAGAGCCTTATCTCATTTGCATATCCATCAAGTTCGTTTGGCGTCTCAAGATTAAACGGCAAATCGCGCAAAAGCGGATGATTTATAATCCTTTCAAACGCATCAACTCCAATATGCCCCTCACCTATTTTTGCGTGGCGGTCCTTGTGTGCAGCAAGCGGGTTCAAGCTGTCGTTTATATGAATAGCCTTCAATCTGCCTATGCCGATAACACGGTCAAACTCCTGTAAAACACCATCAAGATTGTTTACAATATCATATCCTGCATCATTTACATGGCATGTGTCAAGACATACCCCTATCTTTTCGTCAAGCTCAACACCATCTATTATTCGCTTGATTTGTTCAAATGACGAGCCGACCTCGCTCCCTTTGCCTGACATTGTTTCAAGCAGCACTATTGTCTTTTGTTCTTTAAATAAAATCGCATTTAGCATTTTACAAATATATTCTATACCAACATCGACGCCCTGACCTACATGGCTGCCCGGATGAAAATTATAAAGAACGCCGGGTATGTTTTCAAGGTTTTGTATATCCTCTGCCATCATAGTTTTTGCAAGATTTCTAATCCCTTCATCCGCCGAGCATGCATTTAGAGTATATGGTGCATGAGCCACTATCGGTGCAAAGTTGTTGAGGCACATAAGCTCGTTCAGCTTTGCTACATCGTCTAAATCAACCTTTTTAGCACTTGCTCCTCTCGGATTGCGCGTAAAAAACTGAAATGTGTCGGCACCTATTGAAAGCGCCTCTTTGCCCATATTATAAAATCCTTTTGAAACAGAAAGATGACACCCTATATGAAGCATATCTACACCACCTTTATAAACTTATTATATCACAAATATCTGAATTTTCACTATTTGAGATATTTTGAAATAATATTTACATATGAGTTTCCTACACTTATGCATGATATTTCTTCAATCTCCACACTTGATGTTTCTTTATCCCATATGCCAAGACCATTAAATGTTTTTAGTGTGACAAGATGCTTGTCCACATCTTTTATCTGACCAATAAGCACAATATTCTCTTCAAAATCTTCACACTCGATAGTCACAATCGTTTCTTTTTTCATCAAATCTTCACATAGTGTGCGCATACTCTGTATATTAAAGCCAGGTGCTTCCGCTTTAAAAGCCGGATGCTCACCCTTTACAATTTTATCGAGAAATTTTTCCTCTTTTCCGCAAAAAACCTCTGTTATGTCACTCTTTTTAATAATTTTATACCCATCAGGCATAAAATCATACACAAAAGATAAAACAACGAGGTCCCCTTTTGCAGACACAGGATATCCGTATAATGAAAAGGTGTCTATTATCTCACGATTTATAGCGCAAAGTGCAGAATTTTCTATACATTTTTCAAGCTTTAATATTTGCTGTGTGTTATTCATATGCCATTTGCCTCCCGTTTTATAATTTATTTATGGTATGTTTCATTTGATGCAATTTTAAATGCGCGATAAATTTGTTCTGCCAACATAACTCTCATAAGCTGGTGCGGAAATGTCATATCCGAAAAACTCAAACAAAGGTCTGCGCGTTTTTTTACATCGTCGCTTAACCCAAGCGAACCACCTATGATAAAAGCTATGTCACTTTTGCCGTTTTGGGCAAGTGTTTGGATTGTATTTGATAGCCCAACAGAATCCATTTTCTTCCCCTCTACACAAAGCGCAATTACATACTGTGCAGGCGAAATTTTTGAAAGGATGTCCTCGCCTTCTTTTTCAAGCACCTGTCTTATTTGCCCTTCTGTAGCATTGTCTGCAATTTTTCTGTCAGAAATCTGAATTATATCAATTTTTACAAAACGACCAAGTCTTTTTTTGTATTCGTCAACTGCATCGGAAAAAAATCTTTCTTTAAGTTTTCCGACCGCTATAATGCGTATATTCATAAATTCCTCCATCAATCAAACGAATAAAATATCTTAAAACATTCCGCTTACTGCGTATTTGTTTGCTACTGCAAGGCGTATATCTTTATCAATCGAAGCTCCCGCATCGCAAAGCGCGCGTCGTACAATATTGTACGCAATATCAGGATTATTATTTTCTTCGCTAAGATGCCCAAGAAGTATTGCTCTTGTGCCGCTTTGTAAAAGCTTGACCGCTGTTTGTGCCGCTACATCGTTTGATAAATGACCAAAATCGCCCAATATTCTCTTTTTAAGCACCTCTGGATATCGTCCTTTTTTGAGCATCTCTACATCGTGATTTGCCTCAAGAAGTATAATATCACTACCTAAAATACCCTCCATAACACTTTGTGTCATACACCCCATATCTGTAGCAACGCTCATTTTTAAATTACTCGTCTCAAAGCTATATCCAACAGAGCTTGTTGCATCATGTGGAGTATCAAACGCTTTTGCGGCCATAGTGTTTATTTCAAACTCCTCGTTTGAAGTTATAAGCTTTATATTCTTTTGAACAATTTTCCCAAGTGAAGCTTCCATAGCTTCCCATGTGGGCGCATTTGCATATACAGGAATATCAAAGGCGCGACTCATAGCGCCGATACCACCTATATGGTCGCTATGCTCATGTGTTACTAAAATTGCATCTATGTTGTCTGCATCAATGCCTGCACACCCAAGCGCATCAACTGTGCGTCGCTTGCTTATACCGCAATCAACTAATATATTAGTTTTTCCATCAGAAACAAGAACACAATTTCCACTGCTGCTACTTGAAAGAGAACAAAACTTTATCATTATCAAAAAACCTCTTGTGTACGCTATTATTTATAACAAACGGAGGAACTACAATGCAATTCCTCCGAGCTGTTTTTATTCACTTACTCTTACAATATCTGCACCAAGCGCTCTAAATTTTTCCTCCATATTTTCATATCCTCTGTCAATATGATGGAGCGCATGTATCTGTGTCTTACCATTTGCTATAAGAGCAGCAATAACCATCGCAGCACCTGCACGCAAATCGGTTGAACGGACAGGCGCACCCATAAGCGACTTTACGCCTTCAATCACGGCAACACGACCATTTACCTTTATATTAGCTCCCATTCTTTGAAGCTCATCCACATACTGAAATCTGCTATCCCATACATTTTCCGAAATCATACTCGTGCCTTCTACAACCGTCAAAAATGCCGCAATCTGTGGATGCATATCAGTTGGAAAGCCCGGATATGGAAGTGTTTTTACTGTGATTTTATTAAGCTTTTTATCCGGAGCACAGCTTACCCTTACACTATCATCAAACTCCTCAACAGTAGCGCCCATTTCTATAAGCTTTGATGTAATTGACTCAAGATGCTTTGGAATAACATTTTTAATAAGTACATTACCTCTTGTTGCAGCAGCCGCAACCATAAATGTCCCCGCTTCAATCTGGTCGGGAATAATCGAATACGAACCACCGTGCAAACGAGATGTACCTTTAATTTTAATAATATCTGTACCTGCGCCCTTTATGTTGGCGCCCATAACATTCAAAAAGTTTGCAAGGTCAACTATGTGTGGCTCCTTTGCAGCATTTTCAATAGTTGTAGTGCCCTCTGCCAAAACTGCTGCAAGCATAATATTCATAGTAGCGCCAACACTTACAACATCAAGATATACATGCCCGCCACAAAGCTTTTCCGCTTCGGCGTATATGACACCTTTTTCAACCATCGTCTTTGCACCAAGTGCCTCAAAGCCTTTACAATGCTGATCAATAGGTCTTGGACCCAAATCACATCCACCCGGCATTGCAACCTCTGCTTTGTTAAATCGTCCTAAAAGGACACCAATAAGATAATACGACGCACGCATTTTTCCCACAAGCTCATATGGCGCGCTTTTATATGTAAGATTCGACGAGTCAACCTCTATCGCGCCATCATCTTCAAAGCTAACCTTTGCGCCAAGCTCACGCATTATATCACAAATATGTAAAACATCTTTAATTTTTGGTATATTCTCAAGTCTACAGCTTCCATTAACAAGCATCGCCGCAGGCAAAATCGCCACTGCAGCATTCTTTGCTCCACTTATAGACACTTCTCCAAAAAGCGGATTTCCACCTTGTACAACGAGTGTATCCAAGTAATTCACCCCTTATTTTGTCAAAATAAGTATCATACAATAAGTCACAATTCAATCTAAAAAAGTACATAATAATACAATCATATACATTATAACACTATTTATTTAAAAAAGCAAAATTTTTTTGAAAAAATATATGTTTTTTATTATAGAAAAAACGACCTGTCTTTACAAGTCGTTTTTTGGAGCTGGTAATGGGACTCGAACTCTCGACCTGCTCATTACGAATGAGCTGCTCTAACACCTGAGCTATACCAGCACAAATTTATATATCATTTTTGTCACGATAAATATTATATCACGGCACAAAATATAAGTCAATAAAAAAATTAAGCCACCGACCAAATCGGTCGATGGCTTAACACTTTTCGTTTTAAGCTATAATTACTTAAGTTCAACCTTTGCGCCAACTTCTTCAAGCTTTGTCTTGATTGCTTCTGCATCTTCCTTAGAAGCACCCTCTTTAACAGCTTTAGGAGCACCATCAACAAGGTCCTTTGCTTCCTTAAGACCAAGGCCTGTAATCTCACGAACAACCTTGATAACCTTAACCTTCTCAGCACCTGCATCAGCAAGGATAACATCGAAGTCGCTCTTCTCTGCAGCAGCAGCACCTGCATCAGCAGCACCACCAGCAGCAACAGCAGCTACAGCAACAGGAGCAGCAGCGCTAACGCCGAATTCCTCTTCCATAGCCTTAACCAATTCAGAAACCTCTAATACTGTAAGCTCTTTGATTGCGTCTAATACGCTTGTAACTTTTTCACTCATTTTAATATACCTCCATAAATTTTAATTTGTTTTTTGTTTTGTTTTAAATAATATTACTCGCCTGCTGCGGCTTTCTTTTCCGCATAAGCGTTAAGCGCAATTGCCATAGCACGGATATTTCCCTGCAAAATGTTGACAACTCCGGATATAGGCGCGTTCAAGCTGCCCATAAGTTTTGCAATAAGCTCCTCCTTCGAAGGAAGCTTTGAAAGCTCAATAACACCTTTTTCATCAATAACCTTACCGTCAACGAAACCTGCTTTAATGCTAACAACATCGTTATCCTTTGCAAACTTCGCCAAAACCTTTGCCGGTGCAACCGCATCTGTCGATGAAACTGCAAGAGCTGTAGGGCCATGTAAAATCGGGTCAAGCTCATCAAGACCAACCTCTTTCGAAGCAAATCTCGTCAATGTGTTCTTTACAACATGATAGCTTACGCCTGCTGCTCTAAGGTCACTTCTAAGCTTTGTATCCTCTTCAACCGTCAATCCACGATAATCGAATAAAACGCCCGCCTGTGCACTTTTGAGTGTTTCAATAAGTTCAGCTACTATCTTTTGCTTTTCACTTAAAACCTTTTCACTTGGCATATGGTTTTTCACCTCCTGTAATTTAAGGTTAAAATCAAAACCGACTCCCACGCAGACACGAGAGAGCCGGTAAAACGCAATTATACATAGCACACTTTGTGCTAAAAATTACAAAGCCCACCTCGGCAGGAAAACAAGTCGTTTATTATGGTGCAACACACCACCTGCTGTCTACGGAAGAAATATCAATTTTTTCAACAAATAAAATCATAACACAAACTTTTTGTGTTGTCAAGAGCAATTTTAAAATTTTTACGCTTCTGCTCTTGCCGGGTTGATTTTAATTCCAGGACCCATTGTCGATGCAACAGCAACACTCTTCAAATACTGACCCTTTGCAGCTGCAGGCTTTGCCTTAACAACAGCACTGATAAGTGTTTTGTAATTCTCCAAAAGCTTATCTGGACCGAAAGACGCCTTGCCGATAGGGCAGTGAATTATGTTTGTCTTATCAAGTCTGTACTCGATTTTACCTGATTTAATTTCTGCTACAGCTTTTGTAACATCAGGAGTAACTGTGCCGGCCTTTGGTGATGGCATAAGTCCCTTAGGACCAAGAACCTTACCAAGACGACCTACAACGCCCATCATATCGGGTGTTGCAACAACTACATCATAATCAAACCAGTTATCGTTTTGAATCTTTGGAATTAACTCCTCGCCGCCAACGAAATCAGCACCTGCAGCCTCAGCCTCAGCAACCTTATCGCCCTTTGCAAAAACGAGCACACGCATTGTCTTACCTGTACCATTAGGAAGCACAACCGCACCTCTAACCTGTTGGTCTGCGTGTCTTGAGTCAACACCTAATTTAATATGAACCTCAACAGTCTCATCAAATTTTGCCTTTGATGTTTTAATGGCAATATCAAGAGCCTCTGCAGGATCATATGTCTTAGTTTTGTCAAACAGCTTTACGCTGTCTTGATACTTTTTACCTCTAAACATATTACCTTTCCTCCTTATGTGGTCAAACAAAGCAATTCCCTAAACTGCTTCTCCCACGAATTCACATCTGGCATATGCCAAACTAATCCTCTACTACAATACCCATGCTTCTTGCCGTACCCGAAATCATACTGATAGCGGCTTCAATGCTTGCAGCATTCAAATCGGGCATTTTCTGCTCTGCAATCTGACGAACTGCATCTTTGGAAATCGTAGCAACCTTTGTCTTGTTTGGTACGCCGGAAGCTTTCTCGATTTTGCACGCTTTTTTCAAAAGAACGGCTGCTGGAGGAGTTTTTGTTATAAACGAGAAAGAACGATCTGCATAAACAGTAATAACAACCGGTATAATAAGACCTGCGTCTTTTGCTGTCTTTTCGTTAAACTCCTTACAGAATTGCATAATGTTCACACCGTGCTGACCTAAAGCAGGACCAACCGGCGGAGCAGGTGTTGCTTTACCCGCACCAATCTGTAATTTAATGTAACCTGCAACTTTCTGTGCCATGTGACTTGCACCTCCTTATTAAACAAATGTGGTAATGGCGGACTTTCGTCCTCCCACTCAAGGCTCTGCGCCTTGGAGGATGCGAAAAATTCGCATAATATATTAACAAATAGAGCCTATAATAAACCCTAATTTATTAATCAAGTGTTTCAATTTGATAAAAATCAAGCTCGACAGGTGTATCCTGTCCAAACATAGATACGCATATGCGCACCTTTTGTTTTTCTTCATTAATTTCTTCAACTACGCCGATAAAGTCTTCCAAAGGACCTGATGCGATTTTTACATTGTCGCCAACTGCAAAATCAATCTGTGTAACCTGCTTTTCAATACCGAGTTCGTATACTTCCTCCTCGGTAAGCGGAACAGGCTTTGACCCCGGTCCTACAAAGCTCGTAACTCCACGAGTGTTGCGCACTACAAACCAGCTTACATCATTCATAATCATCTTTACAATAACATAACCCGGAAGCACCTTGCGTTGTACTACTTTGCGCTCTTGTGTGCCATCGTCTTTGTCCTTTACTTCAACGACTTCCTCCATTGGAATTCTGATCTCTTGTATAAGGTCAGAAATCCCCCTGTTTTCAACCGTCTTTTCAATGTTTGTCTTGACTTTATTTTCGTAGCCCGAATAGGTATGTATAACATACCATTTTGCTATATCAGCCATACCTCACTGCTCCTTTACGGGCTCGTTATTACTTAAACTTCAATACATCAGTAAAAGCCTTGCCAAAATCGCCAATGACAAAACCTCTTACACTTCCACCGAAGATAGCATCAACGATTGCCAAAAATATGCCAACCATAATGATTACGGCAACAACTATTGCTGTATTATGAACGGTCTGTGACCATGTAGGCCATACAACCTTCTTCATTTCGCTTTTTACTTCTTTAAAGAATTTAATCATTCTTGAAAAAAAGCCTTGTTTTTTTGTAGATTCGCTCATGACAAATCTCCTCCTAGAAAAATTAACCTGTTACTACGCTTTTACTATTTTGTTTCCTTATGAAGCGTGTGCTTTCTGCAAAACTTACAATATTTGTTAAGCTCAAGTCTGTCCGGAGTATTCTTCTTGTCTTTCATTGTGTCATAGTTTCTTTGTTTACACTCACTGCACGCCAAAGTAATTTTTGTTCTCATGGTTACACCTCCGTTTATGTGATACACAACACAGCGCAACAAAATCCGCCATGTTTTCATAATTTTAACGCATATTTTTCGGTCCTTTTTATATAGATATTTAACCTCTTAAAATCATGCATAAAAAAAAAGACCTACACAAAGCACTAATACTATACCACAATAAAACCTTCAAGTCAATAGAAAAAGCAAAAAAATTTTTTGCTCATCAAAAAACTGCCCCCCAACATACAAGAATATCCAATCTTATTTACAATAATTTACTTGATTTTTTCACGAACTGTATATATAATTAAGAATATACTCTACTATGGAGGTTTTATTGCTATGGCAGATGCTATTCAAAAAGAAAATACGCACCTTGGTCATCGCGAAAGATTGAAACAGCGTTTCTTTGTAGAAGGGCTTGATAATTTTGAAGACCATCAGATTCTTGAGCTATTGCTTTTTTATGCAATACCGCAAAAAGATACAAATGACCTCGCTCATACATTGCTGAAAACCTTTGGTTCCCTTTCAGGCGTTTTCGACGCACATCCAAAGGAGCTCCAAAAAACAAATGGCATAAGTGAGCATAGCAGCGTTCTTTTGTCAATGATGTCGGGTCTCACGCGTGCATATGTCAGAAGCGCAACTCGCGAGCGTCCACGCCTTGATAGCACAACCAGCGCATATGAATATATAAAGACCTTTCTTATGAACAGAATCTATGAGGTATTCTATATTTTCTTCCTTGATAATTCAAACCGTATTATATATGAAGAAGAAATTTGTGAGGGGACGCTCGACGAGATAAATTGCTATCCGCGCACAGTGCTTGAGAAGGTGTTTCGCCACAATGCAAAAAAGATAATCCTTGCACATAATCACCCATCGGGCCAGCTTCGACCATCACCCGGCGATATCGAAACTACACAAAACCTTGTCGAAATACTTGGCAAACTTGATATCGAAGTGACTGACCACATAATTGTCGGCAAGGATGACTATTTGAGTATGGCAGAAATAGGATGTCTTAAATAAATAAAAAAAGAGCTATGGCAAAGTTTTGCCACAGCTCTTTTCTATTTTACACTATATTTGCCTTTAATCATCAAAATCGCATCACCTTTGGTGCTGATTTTCACGCCGCGTCCATCATCAAGCGGAACAATCAATAAATGGTTTGACGGCACAGCCACACCATTTGCAAGGTCGCATCCTCCGGTAACATCCGAAATGCCACCACGGTCAGAGCCGATAACGCTTGCACTTCCCATACGCAAAATCATTTCCGTTCCCGCTCCCGATACTATTGTTGTGCCCGCTTTTACATTTACAACCTCAAATGTAGCCGACGCAGTCTCTTTATCCGACGGCTTTATGCCCGCTACAGCGTCGTCTATGTATGAGTAAATTTTTGGTAGCAAAACCTCATCAATATAGCTTTTTGTAATGAGTGGATCGCCATCACTTCCCGGTTCGGCAGCAAATGCAAGACCCATAGCGCCAAGCGCAAGCGCACAAACAATACACACTATAAAAATTCTCTTTTTCATCAAAAACACCCCTATTTCATTTGTATATTTTTCCAGTAAAAATTTTTACAGCTCAACAAGACCAAAGCTTATAGATATAGCGGCATTGACCTTTTGCATCAGCTCTTCATCGAGACAGCCAATTTTTTCCTTAAGCCTTTTTTTATCAATCGTTCTTATCTGTTCTAAAAGTATTACAGAATCTTTATTAAGTCCATACTCCTCAGCACTTATTTCAATATGCGTCGGCATTTTTGCCTTGTTTATCTGCGAAGTAATCGCCGATGCAATTACAGTCGGACTATACTTGTTTCCGATGTCATTTTGCACTATCAAAACAGGTCGTATGCCACCTTGCTCCGAGCCTATTACAGGACTTAAATCAGCATAAAAAATGTCGCCTCTTTTTACAATCACTAATTTTCACACTCCGATAATTTTTCCTCATAGCAAAACTGTGTATCACTATCTGCTTCAAAACACATTTCCGCGAGCGACAAATTGATGCTGCCCATCTGCGTGTACCCTTTTTTTAATTCTTCCCTTATTTTATTACATCGCTTTTGTGCGACATATTCCCCTAATCCTCGTCTTATAAATTCACTTTTGCTTACTCCCTCTATTGATGAAAATTCATCAATGGCCTCTATTGTTTCCACAGGAAGCGCAACCAAAACCTTTTTGTATCGTGGCACCGTAACCCTACCCCCATTCTGCGATTATATCAAATGCACTAATATATACTTAAATTATATACTAAAAATATATATTAGTCAATGGAAGTTTATGCCAGGCTATTTAAAACATCCACAACGCTATCGCCAACGGTATATACTCTGGGCATACGCTTTCCCACAATACACACTATTTCATAGTTGATGGTCCCCATTTGTGTCGCAAGCTCGGTAGCGCTTATACACTCGTCGCCATCCTTGCCAATAATTGTCACAACATCATCTACATTTATATTATCTGCATTTGTTGCGTCAATCATACATTGGTCCATACAAATTCTTCCCACAACGGAAAGTTTTTTTCCATTATGTAACATAGACGCTTTTTTTGCAAGCAATCTTGAATAGCCATCTGCATATCCAATCGGTATCGTCGCAAGCGTTACAGGCGTATTTGTAATATACTCCTTGCCATAGCTTACGCCAATTTTTTCTTCGATATTTTTTACAAATGTCACACGCGCCTTTATGCTCATCGCTCCCTCAAGTGCAATTTTGCCCTCTGTGCGCGGCGATGGATGAAGCCCGTACAAAACTATGCCCGGACGCACCATATCAAGATGCATATGCGGATACAAAACAATTGCCGCACTGTTGCATATGTGTCTTTTGCCGATATGAACGCCGCTTTGCATCAAAGCGTCACAAATCTTCATAAAGCGCTCATACTGCATAAAGGTATATTCATCTTCGTCTTCATCAGCGCAAGAAAGATGCGTAAAAATTCCATCAATTTCTATATTTGGAAGGCTTGCAATTTTTTTAATTTCTTCAATCGTAGCCGATGCATTTTTTTCATCACAAACAAAACCAAGTCTGCTCATTCCGGTATCGAGCTTTATATGAATTTTTGCTGTGGTATTCTTTTTTTGTGCTGCATCGGACATAGCCTTTGCCATGTCATACGAAGAAACAGTCGGCATAACATTGTATTCAATAAGCTCATCACAAAACTCACGATTTGTATTGCCCAAAATCAAAATCGGCACATCAAAACCAAGTCTGCGCAATTGTTTTGCTTCATCAAGCATTGCAACTGCAAACGCATCGGCACCATTTTCAAGCAATGTTTTCGCGATTTGAAAAACACCGTGCCCATATGCATCTGCCTTTATAACTGCCATAATTTTTGCGTTTTTGCTCGTTATTTTTCTTATATTTTTAAAATTTGATGCAATTGCATCAAGGCTTATCTGTACCCATGCGCGCTGTGTATTGCTATCCATTATATTCCCTCTTTTGTCTGAATTTATTAGTTTTTTATCAAACTGGTTTGTAAAAAATGTTTTATAAATCATTTTTCTTTATAAATCTTACAAAATGCATCCGGCAACATATCAAGTATATCACCTGCCACCATTGATGTCATACCAAACTTTTGTTTTGCCATATCACCTGCAAGAGCGTGTATATATACTGCGCACGCCGATGCAACATCGGCTTTTTCGTTGCTATGCAAAAGCGACGCAATTACACCACAGAGCACATCACCACTGCCACCCGTTGCCATACCTTGGTTTCCGGCGCTGTTATTTATATATGCTTTTGTGCCACTTGCTATAACAGTATATGCCCCCTTCAGTACGACTGTGATATCGTATTTGTTTGCAAAGTCTTTTGCACACTTTATCGCATTTTTTTCGACATATTCCGGACTTTGCAAAATAAGTCGTCCCATCTCGGCATGATGCGGTGTAATTATCACATTTGCATTTGTGTTTTCAAGCACACTGGTATCAAGCGAAAGTGCATACAACGCATCTGCATCTATAATAATATTTTTGTCATAGTTTTTAAGACATTCCCGCAAAATATATGTCACACTTTCATCGCGTCCTATGCCCGGTCCAATAACAAGTGTGTCGCACTTTTGTGCAAAAGCTAAGATTTCATCAATTGCATCTTTTGATATAATACCGTTTTCTTGTTCACATAGCACGATGCTCATCGCCTCTGTAACCTTTTTTTCAAAAATTTCATTTATTCCCACAGGCAAGCCGACAGTTACAAGCCCTGCACCACTTTTAAGCGCTGCGCCTGCACTCATACACACAGCACCGCTCATCCCTCGGCTACCACCTACTATAAACGCCTTGCCACAGTTTCCCTTGTGGCTGTTTCTCTTGCGCTCGGCCATATTAGTACTTACAAAATTGAGCCCAATCGTTTCATCTGCTTCATATTTGTTTATAACTGCAGGAGGTATGCCAATATCAGCTATGCATACCTCGCCACAAAATCCGGCAGCAGGAAACATCAATTGGGCGGGCTTGTAGCCTGTAAAGGTTACTGTTTTATCAGCACAAACTGCACAGGCGCACTCCCCTGTATCGGCACATACGCCGCTTGGCACATCAACTGATAATACATACGCATCCGACTCATTTATAAGCCGTACAAGCTGCTCATCGCTTTGTGACAACGGCGCCCTAAAGCCGAATCCATAAAGTGCATCCACAATAATATCAGACGATTTCGCATATTCAGTTATTTTTTCAAAATCACTTATAATATCGATTGAAAGTTTTTTTGCAATTTCATAGTTTGTTTTGCAATCGCCAAAAAGTTTTGATACATCATCAATAAATGCGATTTTTACACTTTCAAAAATGCCAAGAAGCTGCCTTGCCAATGCAAAACCATCACCGCCATTATTTCCTCTTCCGCAAACGATAAGCGCACGATTTTTATTTATATTTTCAAGCTTTATAATCTCATTTTTTATTGCAAGCGCTGCATTTTCCATAAGAAGAATGCCTTCTATGCCGTATTCTTCAATAGTTTCTTTATCAATGCGTCGCATCTGGTCAGCGCTGTAAACCTTCACGCTCATCACCCCTCTAATATAACAAACGCAACTGCGTCACTGTCTGTGTTTGACAATGTAAGATGTATATTTGATACGCCACGCTCTTCTAGAAGCTTTTTCGCCTTTCCGCAAAGTGATACATACGGCTTCCCAAGCTCATCGCGAAGCACTTCAACCTCGCACAACGAAAACCCGCGCACCCCCATGCCAAGCGCCTTTGAAAAAGCCTCTTTTGCTGCAAAGTTATTTGCCACACTCGGTATCATATTAGCCTTTTTCTTTAAAAATTCTCTTTCACTTATTCCAAAGTATTCGTCTAAAAAGCGCGGATTTTGGCACGCATTTTCTATTCTTTCAATTTTTACAATATCTGTTCCGATTCCAATTATCACAAGCATCACAGCCTATCAAATTTGATATTTATTCATCAAGTAAAAATACATTTCGCGGATTAAAAAACTTTATAGCCTCAATAAGCTTATCCGTCGGCTCAAAATACAAGCGTACCCTGTCCCCATTTTGTAAAAAATCGGCAAAATACAATTTTTGATTATGCATATTAGCCGCCATATAATAATACTTTTTCATGTCCGATACATCAAGATATTGCTCTTTAAAGCGTTCATTATACGCAGGCGCACATATTGTAAACTCGCGCACCTTTACGCTCAAAACATGGACGCGTCTGCGTTTTGAATATATTGTATCAATATCAAGCTCGCCGTTTGTAAAAGAATACTCGTGCTCAACATTTTGCCTTGATATTACGATATACACTCCGTACCAGATTATTGCCACAACGAAAATCCATAATAAAAACATAAGCTTTGGCGTAATCGTTATCAAAAATCCTACAACTATACACAAAGCAATCGCCAAAATAATAACGCCAAGAATTTTTAATCTATCCTTAGCCGTCTTTTTCTTTGAAATCATACATTCTATAAAAGTGTCCATTTTTTGCCCTCCGAAAACACATTTCTACCCCTTTTATTTTATCATACAAAATTTTCAATTACAAGGGTTGACAAAGCAAAAAAAATATTATATACTTATACTCGTTGTTTGCGAGTGTGCTGGAATCGGCAGACAGGCACGTTTGAGGGGCGTGTGCTTATGGCGTATGGGTTCAAGTCCCATCACTCGCACCAAAAAAGAACGATTATTGTGATACAATAGTCGTTCTTTTTTTGCCCTTAAAACCTAGAGTTTACGAGGCTTTCAGCATTTTATGGTTTTTTCGAGATATCTATAAAATATGCCGCAAGGATGATTTTTAATTCCTTACGGCTTTTTTCTTTTTCTGTTAAAGTAATCGTTCATTTTTAACAAAAGGGGTTCGATATATACTTATTGTATGTAGACTTATGGTATTCATTTTGCTAATATATAAACAAATGGAGGAATGTAATTATGGATATTGTAAAAGTATTTGGAGCTAACTTAAAAAAGTATCGTACTGCCATGGAAATATCTCAAGAAGCTTTTGCCGAAAAGTGCGGAATGCATCGTACATATATTAGTGCAATTGAATGTTATCGTAGGAGCATTTCGCTAGAAAACATTCAACGAATTGCAGATGCACTTGAAATTGAAACCTATAAATTATTTTTGGAGAAATAAGTATGGAACACAGAGATAGAGCAAGTGGTTGGAAACACGCTAAACTTTCAGGACATTCAAACGAAGCACTCGTAAAGAAATTATTGGATACTGACAAAGCATATCTGCAATCTTTGCTTGACAGAATGGGATACGGCAATGAAGTTGTTGTAGAAACATCTATTGGCGGTCTGCACGAGACAAATGTCCCGAGTATTATTGGAAATAAAACAAAATCTAAAACTGACCTTAAGATTAAGTGTCAAAGCGGAAGAGAAATCAACATTTCCATAAAGAAAAGTTTGGGCGGACAAGTTTATTTTGTTCGTGCTGGTTTGTTTATTGAAGTATTTGAAAAACAATTTGGTAAGAAAATACCCAATGATGTTGTAAGGGCAATTGAACTGTTTTGGGCAGCCGCGGAAGATGCACCTGAAATAATAGAAGATTATGCAGATAAAAATGACGAAAAATCATATAATCTGCAAATTCGACACAAAAGTCTAAATGCAACTACATTAAAAATCTACGACTCATCACTATATGACGCCTTGTTGAACTGGTTCAAGAACAATGCTTATGAATTGACAAAAATCTCGTTCACAATGGGGGCGGCTCGAGATAAAAGCGAATGGTCTGAATTTGTATGGTACATAAATCTTCTTGGCGAGAATGATATTGATGAAATTTTCCATATAGATGATATTTGTAATGCTGTATACGATGTAGCAGATACCGAAACTTTTTATGGAAGTAGTAATGGAGGTACAACAATTCAGTTGCCTTTCGGATTTGTTCAATGGCATCAGGCACAGTTGCAGTTCCATCACAATTATGATAAAGTATATAATTTGTTGAAGGGGGAATTATAATGGGCGCATTTACAGGTTCACAAAATTTTTTCAACTACCCTCTTACGGATGTGGCACGCAGATTGAGATATTCTCAAGATAATTTGCTAATTTTAGAGGGAGACATCCAATCACTTCAAAATTTATTTCCAGAAACATATAGAAACATTATGTCTTGCCAACATCATAGAGATCATCGAACGCCATTGGAATATGCTCAAGATTTAGTTGCATCTTGGTTAGTTGAAGATAGTTTTCTTGATGTTCTCAATAGCAATGGTCTGCATGCTACCCTTGATGGTGCAGACCGTAATAGAAGAATCCTTGCAAATGTTAGAACATCTGCTTCAAGTGACTTTATTGTTTCATATAATGGTTGCTCAAGAAAACTAGAATTGATGAATGACTACACTGGCTACTGGGCGCGAACAGGTTTGCTAGATTTGAGGGATAGTAAATACCAAAGTTTATCTACAGAACAATCATTATTCCTTGCTGTGTCCACCATGACAAGAGAGTTCGCATTATTTGATTTCCGTGAAACAATATCTGCTCGTTTCATTCAATCACACATTCCTTATGGTAGAAAACCTGCTTATCAAATTGGGATTACTGGCGATATGATGAATGAGGCAACCTCATATAATATTACAGAAACAATTAAACTCCATTTGTAAAAGAGAGGTTGGCAATCCAACCTCTCTTTTATTTGTGTTATTCCATCGCTTTTAACATTTGCTTTGCAATCGCAGTTGAAAGCAAAGGTGGAACAGCATTGCCAATTTCCAACCTTTTCATTCCATCGGAACCATAAAATTTGTAATCATCAGGAAAGCTTTGTAACCTAGCACCTTCACGTATTGACATTGCCCTAGAATCTCTTGGATGAATACAACGAGAAGATGAAGGACAAGCAAAGTTTCTTGTTATTGTAGTAGAAGGTTTTTCCCACCACAACTTTGCATAGGTATTTCCATATCCACTTTTAGGGCGGATTTCTTCGGGCAAATCATCCTTGGATTGTCCGTCTTTTAAGGTTTCCATAATTCGCACAAGGTGTTCTCCGTTTTTTGGAGCACTATGTTCTTCAACAATATCAGTAGCGTTTTTTCTAACAAACTGAAGAAATTCATTTGCTGCATCACTTGCATAATTGGATTTCTTCTCACCACTTTTTAATGCCGGCAAATCGCCAATAGCATCTTTCAAAGTAACATAGGGTTTTAACTTTCCCCCGTGAGTAGGTTCAGGATAAGCAAAGTTGTTCTCTCCCTTAAACCCAACAAGAATTACCCTTTCTCTGTGTTGAGGTACACCAAAGTTTACAGCATCCAACACTTGATATTTTAACTTGTATCCTAAATCTTCAAACTCTGCTTGGACTTGCTTGAAAAGATTTCCCTTATCCATGCTTAAAATGCCTACAACATTTTCAAACACGAAAGCCTTGGGCTGTAAGATTTTAAGAACTCTTTTATATTGCATAAACAAATTGGCTCTGTCGTCCATTTGTCTTTTGCCAAGAGTTGAATAAGACTGACAAGGTGGACCTCCAACAACTATATCAATCTTATTACCGCCTAATGCTTTTTTTAGAACCTCTTCAGTTAAACTGTTGATGTCACAATTTAACATATTTACATCAGGATGATTAAGTTTGTATGCAATAGAAATATCCTTTTCAATTTCATTTGCTGCAATAATGTTGAATTTTGAAAGTTTAGAAAAGCCATAACTTAGTCCACCGACGCCAGCAAACAAGTCAATAATATTATATTTTTTCATGTTGCCCTCCAAATTCAAACCAAAGATTACAAGCCCTTCTCAATTGCGATTTTATAAACATAGATTTTTCAGAAAACTCTTTATTAGAATTCAGCTTTTTAAGTGTTGAACCTCCAAACTCATTAATATTTAACATTTTGCATATACGCTTGCATCTAGAAACAACATCTTTCGCAGCGCGTTGGCTTAATTTTTTCTCACTCAACAGCCAATTCAGAAAATCATCGTAATTCATATATACCTCCGAGATTGTTATGATAAAATTATAGCACAAAATTACGTCAACGTCAACATAAAAAACAAAACGGTGGTCACTTTTTCAAAATGGTGGTCAAAAAATCATATTGAAACAAGAGTTGATGTTTGTATCAAAATATGCATTCTTACCCAGAAAAGATGTTTGTAACCGTATGTTACAAACATCTTTTTTATTTTTCTATTTAACTTGTTCCAATACCACCTCAAACATTTCGTGCCAACTATCCTTCCAATCAAATTCAAGTAAAAAGTATATATCCAATATTTAATCCACAGCCTAATGTAAATAAAAAATATCCGCAGACATTAAAGTCTGCGGATATTTTTTATTCGCCTGCTCCCAGCATTTGCGCCTCATCCATCATAAGCTCAATAAATATGCCATAGCCCCTAGTCGGTTCATTTACAAAAACATGTGTGACTGCACCAACGATTTTATCGTTTTGCAGTATGGGGCTTCCACTCATGCCCTGCACAATACCACCCGTTTTTTCTAAAAGTCTTTCATCTGTTACCTTTATAATCATACCCTTTTCATCGCCACTATTTGTCATAACCTTTTCGATTTGGATATCATACTCTTTTGGACCATTTTCGTCCACAGTAGCAATTATCTTTGCCGCTCCGGTTTTAACCTCAAAACGCGTTGCAATTTTTACAGCTTTATTTTGTGAAAATTGTTCCATATCACAAAAACCGTATATGCCGGCATAAGAGTTTTTCTTTATAATGCCTATATCATTACTTGCAAAAACTCCGTGCAACTCGCCCGGGCTACCTCTTTGGGAGCATTTTACAGAAGAAATGCCACATTTTGTTATACTGCCCTGTGCTACTGATAATAAAAGAGAAGTATCTGCATCAGATATTCCATGTCCAAGCGAGCCAAACGCTCCGCTCTTTGGGTCAACAAATGTCATTGTGCCGATGCCTGCGGTACTGTCGCGTATCCACGCGCCAATTTTATAGTGTCCTTCGCTTTCTTGTGGCGTAAGTGCAATTTTGAGCGTTTGATTTTCTCTAATAATTTCAAGCTCGACACTTTTACCGCCATTTTTGTTAATCAATTCGCTAAAATGGTCGCTATTTTTTACTTTTTCATCAGCAACTTTTGTAATAATGTCGCCTTCTTTTATGCCACCATCTCGTGCCGGATTTTTCTTCTCTCCGCCAAGCGTTTTTACCGATGCAAGCTTTACCACAAGCACGCCATCGGTATGGATTTTTATACCGATTACATCTCCGCATGGGATTAGCGTGTCATTTTCTATTACATCGACTGACATTGTTTTGATTGGAAAAACACCAAAGGCCTTCAACTCGACATCATAGTGTCCGACTGTTTCGGTAAACAGTTTAAGATTGCCATCCTCTTCTTTTGTAAAGGTGTTTTGTGCCGCATTTACAGCAAAAACATCGTCAAAAGAAGCAAGACGACTCGAAACGAGTTTTCCGATTTTTATATTGCAGTCTGAGTCCTTTACAACAGCAAGCTTGTCCGGAAGTGTTTGATTAAGCCTTATGCCGCAGCAAACAAAAGGCGCAAGGAGCAAAAGCACTGTCAAAACAAAAAACAAGCTTTTTTTGTGTGACAAAGACTTCACTTCCCAAGCTGTTTTTTTGAAGGCATTTTGCCTTCGCATATAACTTAACCATTTATCAATATGTTCATACAGCCAAAATGAGCTCATTTATGCAGTATTTTTACATAAAGTGAAAATAAAACTTTTATGAAAACTTTTGATTGTTTTTTATATGTATACACTTTATTTTTATGCAAAAAGTATCTATTGCAAAGTCATTTTTATTTATTTTCGATATTTATATTTTTTATTCACAATTTTCTCTTGCGCTTATTAAAAGTTTTATATATAATGTAGTAAGAGGTGATAGTATGAAAAATATTATTCTCATTCCAAATGTAGCGCGTGACAAAGATTATAAATATACAAAAAAGATTATAAATATAATAGGCTCTCATGCCAATGTATTTTTATCAAAAGAACATAGCGATATTGGGAGCGGTGCTTCGTTTATAGATAATGACAAGCTTTTTTGTAATGGCGATGTAGTTATCGCACTTGGTGGCGACGGAACAATACTTACCGCCGTTTCCGAAGTATCTCGTCACAATTTGCCAATTCTTGGAATAAATCTTGGTCGTCTCGGTTTTTTAGCAGAGATTGAACCGGATTGTATGAGTCATGCAATCGAACAACTTTTGACCGGACAATATAAAATCGAAGAAAGAATTATGATAAAGGCTGACATACATCGAGAAGGCAAAGTCATAAAAACATTTCATGCTCTTAATGATATAGTTGTGGCGCGTGCTGCTTTTTCTCGTTTGCTTGGTCTTCGCAGCTCGATTGACTCTCATCTTCTTGATTCATTTGTTGCAGATGGTGTCATACTTGCCACATCGACAGGCTCTACAGCATATTCACTTTCAGCAGGCGGTCCCATACTTGACCCTTCGCTTGAGGCTATGCTTATAACCCCTGTTTGTCCACATACAATGCACTCAAGACCAATGGTCGTGCCTTTTTCAAAAGAACTCATTATTGAACTTGAACCGGGACATGATGATGAGGGTGCATTTGTAAGTGCAGATGGCAAGCGAGGAATAAATCTTAAGCCCAATGATAAAGTAGTAGCGTCAAAATCACCATTTATAACAAAACTTATAAAAATTACAGATACAACTTTTTATGATACAATACGCCAAAAAATTAACGAACGCGGCGTTGCAAAATGATGAGAAACGGAGATTTCAAAATGAAAAACAAAAGACACGCAAAAATACTCGATATAATTTCACAATCTGATACGGTCACACAAGCAGACCTTACAAAAAAGCTTTGCAACTTTGGTTTTAATGTAACACAAGCAACAGTGTCTCGCGATATAAAGCAGCTCGGCCTTGTAAAAATCTCTACCGGTAACGGAAGCTATAAATATGCACTCCCGAACAATGTCGTTTCTCACACATCGAAACATATGTCGATTTTTTCACAGTCTGTTATAAGTATAGAGTATGCTCTTCACACAATAATAATTAAAACACTTGCAGGTATGGCCCAAGCAGCAGGTGCCGCAATTGATAGCTCAATCGGCAATCGGATTTTGGGCTCGATTGCAGGAGATGATACTATAATTATTGTAACAGAATCTGAAAAATGTGCAGATGAGCTTACACAGGTTCTTCGCAAAATGCAGGAGGGCAAATAAGCGGAGGTGAACATATGCTTACACAGTTGCATATAAAAAACATTGCCGTAATCGATGAAACTGATATAACCCTTGGGCCCGGGCTTAATGTTCTCACAGGTGAAACAGGTGCAGGTAAATCAATCGTAATCGATTCGATAAATATGATTTTAGGTGAGCGCGGCGGACGCGATTTGGTTCGCCACGGTCAAAATAGTGCGCTTATACAAGCGTCATTTGAGCCTGTTTGTGAAAAGGCAAAAGAGCTTGCGGATGAATATGACGCATTTTGCGATGACGAGGATTCGCTCATTTTGACGCGCCGCATTAACGAAAATGGAAAAAGCACCTGCCGTATGAATTCTGCAGTCGTAAATTCATCTACACTGCGCGACATAGGCACTCTTTTGGTCGACATTCATGGCCAACACGACAACCAAAGGCTTCTCTGCCCTACTTATCACATAGATTTTCTTGATAGTTTTGGGAAAGATACAATATATTTATCGAAACAAAAATATGATGCTCTTTATGAACAGTATACAGAGCTTTTAAAAAAGTTTGATACACTTGAAAAAAACAAAGGGGCGCGTCTTGAACGCATTGATTCTTTAACCTTCAGATGCGACGAACTTGACAAGGCAGAGCTTCGTATTGGTGAAGAGGAAGAACTTTTGGCAGAAGAAAAGCTTTTGTCAAATGCAGAAGATATAATAAAGTCACTTTCAGACTCATACAACATTCTCTATGACGGAGAATTTACAGCGTATGATGCCTTGAGCGCTGCACTTGCATCACTTGATATTGCGTCGGATTTTGATGATGAAATCAAAGCTGTGCATGAACAGCTTTCGGACATTGTATATCGCACAAACGATATCGCGTCTACACTTCGCAATCGTCGCGACTCGCTTGATTTTGACCCTGCCCGACTCAATTATATACAGGAGCGTCTTGCACTCATATCGTCGCTAAAGCGCAAATATGGCGTCGTTGCAGATGAACTGATAAAGCTAAACGAACAGATGCATAATGAACTTGATGAACTTTGTGGCAAAGGTGAAAGCGCCGAGGATGTGCGTGCAAAGCTTGATGAATGTGAAAAGCAGCTCTCTCTTGCAGCGAAAGAGCTTAGTCACGAGCGCACAGTTGCAAAGGAAAAGTTTGAAGCACTTACTATGGCGGAGCTTTGTGACTTGGATATGGAAAAGGTGCACTTTAGCATAAACCTTGAAACAATGAGCGAATATGGCAAAAAAGGCCTTGATAAAGTAGAGTTTTTAATATCAACAAACCCCGGCGAGCCACTAAAGCCTCTTTCAAAAATTGCATCAGGTGGCGAGCTTTCACGAATTATGCTCGCACTCAAAACCGTCCTTGCAGACAGTGACGAGGTAGGCACGCTTATATTTGACGAAATTGATACCGGTGTATCAGGGCGTGCAGCGGGCAAAATTGCGTCAAAGCTTTGTAAAATTGCAAAGCGCAGACAGGTTATTTGTATAACGCACCTTGCACAGATTGCTTGCGCGGCAGATAATCACTACCTTATAAAAAAGGACATAACCGACGAGCGTTCGTCGACGCATATTGCTCTTCTTAACGAAAGTGAGCGCATAGATGAGCTTTGTCGCATACTCGGCGGTCTTAAAGTAACTGATACGACGCGTGCGCACGCACTTGAGCTTCGAAAAGAAGCTTCTATAATGAAAAATCAGACGCAATAAGGAAACGGAGCATTATATGAAACAGGTTGGAAAAATTATATCAATAGATAACAACTATGCCACCTTGCTTGTTGCAAAAACGAGCATGTGCGGCGAAAATTGTGGTGCTTGCAAGGGCGGTTGTAAACCAAGCGCTCAAAAGGTACTTGCGCGCTTTGATGACGGGTGTGAAGGCGCAAGCATTGGGGATATGGCTGTTCTTGAATTGGATGATAGACGCGTACTTTCTATGGCGGCGATGCTCTATCTTTTGCCTATCATGGCGATGTTTGTGGCATATTTTATAGGGATGTATATTTCAAAAAGTGAACAGATAAGCATAGTTTCTGCTTTATCAGCTACATTTTTAGTGCTGTTTTCTGTCAAATTATTCGATAACCGGCTAAAAAATAGCAAAAAATACGAAATACGCATCACTAAAGTGTTGCACTAAAATACATTTTGTGATAAAATAAAAAGGTCAGCTTTAAAAGGTTGCCCTTTTTTCATATGTACTTATGGCTTGACGAAATGGAGGTGCATCGTGGAAGCAAGGATAAATATTTTTGTCGGTCATTTTGGGAGCGGCAAAACAGAAACAGCAATAAATTTTGCAATCAAGAAAGCAAAAGAAGGTAAAAAAGTTACTGTTGTCGATTGTGACATTGTAAACACATATTTCCGCACACTCGACGCAAAAGATGCGCTTGAGGCGCTTGATATAAAAGTCATTGCGCCCACTTTTGCAAATACAAACCTTGAAATGCAGATGATTCCTGCTGAGATTTTGTCAGTATTTGAACAGCGCGACCGCGTAATTGTGTTCGATGTTGGTGGCGATGAAGACGGTGCATATGCACTCGGCGCATACAAGCAATTGTTTGAGCGTGAGGGCTATCGTATGTTCTTTGTGCTAAATGCGCGCAGACCACTTACAATGAATACAAATGATACGCTAGAATATATGTCGGATATTGAAAAGGCATCGCGCCTTGCGATTACAGATTTGATAAATAATACAAATCTTGCTATGGAAACAACAATCGATGATGTTCTTTTTGGAGATGGGCTCACACGCGAGCTTGCAGAACTTACAAAGCTTAATTATGCGTATATTGCTATAAACAAAGACCTGGCCGGGCAATTACCAAAAGAACTTGTAGATAAAGCTTTTGAGCTTTCATTATATTTAAAATTATCTTTTTAATAATCGAAAAGAGGTGTAAATTTATTATGGCAAAGGTTACTTTTGACAAGGATAGGTGCAAAGGGTGCGAGCTTTGTACCACTGTTTGTCCAAAGAAAATTGTAGTTATGAGCAAAGACGAGATGAATGCAAAAGGTTTTCATCCGGCACAAGTAATCGAGCAGGATAAATGCATAGGATGTGCATTTTGTGCGACGATATGCCCCGATTGTGTAATCGAGGTCGAAAAATAATTATATTGTGATTTGGAGGGAGAAAAATGTCAGATAAAGTATTGATGAAAGGTAACGAGGCTTTGGCTGAGGCAGCTATACAGGCAGGTTGTCGCTTGTTTTTTGGCTACCCAATCACGCCACAGACAGAGCTTGCAGCATATATGGCAAAGAAAATGCCAAAGGTTGACGGCTTGTTTTTACAAGCTGAAAGTGAGGTTGCTGCAATAAATATGGTATACGGCGCTGCAGGAGCAGGTGCAAGAGTAATGACAAGCTCATCAAGCCCCGGAGTAAGTCTTAAACAGGAGGGTATTTCCTATATTGCAGGCGCAGACCTTCCCTGCGTTATTATAAACATCGTGCGTGGCGGCCCCGGGCTTGGTGGAATTCAGCCGGCACAGTCGGATTATTTCCAGGCTACAAAAGGCGGCGGTCACGGTGATTATCATCTAATCGTTTTGGCACCAAGCTCTGTTCAGGAAATGGTTGAGCTTACTTCTCTTGCGTTTGACCTTGGTGATATATATCGTATGCCAGTAATGATTATGGGTGACGGCGCTCTTGGTCAGATGATGGAGCCTATCTCGTTTGATAATGTAAAAAAATATGAAATTCCTGAAAAAACATGGGCTACAACAGGTACAAAAATGAAGAGAGGTCGCAATATTATAAACTCTCTTTATATAACACCCGAGGAGCTTGAGGACCTTGTAATAGAGCGTGAAAAGCGTTATGACGCTATCCGCAAAACAGAGGCGCGTTTTGAGGAATATGAGACACAGGATGCCGATTATATTATTGCTGCATACGGCACAACAGCAAGAATTGCGAAAAACGCAATAAAAACACTTCGTGCAGAAGGCATCAAAGTGGGACTTATCCGTCCTATTACACTTTGGCCATTCCCGACAGAAGCCTTTAGCAAGGCTGCTGATAAGGCAAAAGCATTCTTGTCAGTTGAAATGAGCACAGGTCAAATGGTAGAAGATGTAAAGCTTGCTGTAAATGGCAAAAAAGATGTGTTCTTCTTCGGCAGAACAGGCGGCATGGTGCCCACACCTGCTGAAATTGTAAATAAAATCAAGGAAATAGACGGAGGTGCAAAATAATGGCTAAAGTATTTGAAAGACCTCACGCACTAAGCGATGTTGCGCTACACTATTGCCCCGGATGCACTCATGGTATTATTCACCGTCTCGTTGCAGAAGCAATCGACGAGCTCGGTATAGAAGGTAAGACGATTGGTGTTGCACCGGTTGGTTGCTCGGTTTTTGCATATAACTATTTTGAATGTGATATGCAACAAGCAGCACACGGTCGTGCGCCTGCAGTTGCAACAGGTATAAAGCGTGCAAACACTGATAATGTTGTGTTTACATACCAGGGTGACGGTGACCTTGCAGCAATTGGTACTGCAGAAACAGTTCACGCAGCAACTCGTGGTGAAAACATTACGGTTATATTTGTAAACAATGCTATTTATGGTATGACAGGTGGCCAGATGGCGCCTACCTCTCTTGTGGGGCAGGTTACTCAGACTACACCATATGGAAGAAAAACAGAAACACAAGGCTATCCGATAAAGGTGTGCGAGATGCTTTCAACGCTTGAAGGCACAGCATATGCCGAGCGTGTAAGCGTCGACGATATCAAAAACATCAAAAAGGCAAAGGCAGCAATTAAAAAAGCTTTTGAATATCAAATAGACAAAAAAGGGTTTTCAATAGTTGAGGTACTATCGACTTGTCCTACAAACTGGGGCCTTAGTCCAAAAGAAGCAATACAGTGGCTTCGTGATAATATGATGGATGTATATCCTCTTGGTGTATACAAGGATAAGGGGGCGGACAAATAATGAGCAAAACAAATGAACTTATTATAGCAGGCTTTGGTGGCCAGGGCATATTATTTGCCGGAAAGGTTCTTGCTTACGGTGGTCTTATGTGTGACAAAGAAGTGTCATGGCTTCCGTCATATGGTCCGGAAATGCGTGGCGGTACAGCAAACTGTCATGTAATTATCTCTGATACACCAATCGGTTCGCCTATTATTACAGAGCCTAATATTCTTATCGCTATGAACAAGCCATCTCTTGATAAATTTGAAAATGATGTTGTAAGTGGTGGTACAATAATAATCGACAGTTCACTTATTGACAGAAAGGTAGAGCGCACCGATGTAAATGTGTTCTACATTCCTGCAACACAGATGGCACTTGATATGGATGCTGCTAAAATGGCAAACATGATTATACTCGGCAAGCTTATAAAAGAAACAGATATTATGAGCTATGAAGAGCTTAAGACAGGTCTTACAAAATGTGTTCCGCCTACAAAGGCAGAGCTTGTTGACTTTAATATGAAAATTATTGACGCAGGCTACAATTATTAAGACGATATAAAAAATCCGTTCCAAAACCGGAACGGATTTTTTGTGTGTAAATTTGCTTTATTTTTTGTAATCAATTACACCTTTATTTTTAATCATATATTCTATTCCCGAATAAACAGTAATTATTACCATTACCCAGGTGCCAATGCTTGTTACTGTTTTAAGCCACGGATACGCACCTACAAAATCCCATACTGCCATCGTACATGCAATAACAACAATTTGCACCACCGTTTTTACCTTGCCCGAAAACGCTGCGGCGATTACTTGGCCGGAGCTTATCGCAACAATTCTAAGCCCCGTTACCATAAATTCGCGTGCGATTATTATTATGACTGCTATCGATGAAATCTGTCCAAATTGGACCATGCCTATAAGCGCCGATACAACAAGTATTTTGTCTGCAAGTGGGTCAATAAACTTTCCAAAATCAGTGATTTGGTTATATTTTCTTGCTATATGACCATCTACGCCATCGGTTACTGCTGCAACAACAAAAATCAACACCGCAATCAAATTCGAATATGATACTATGTCTGTTAAAAAAAACAATAAGAAAATCGGAATCATTGCAATTCGTATTAGTGTAATTCTGTTAGCTGTATTCATATCTCTTCTCCTATCAAATCATACTCCTGGGCACATAGCACCCTTACTTTTACAAACTCGCCACACGCAACCTCGCGTGCTGCCCCAAAATATACCATAGAGTCAACATCAATGCTATCGCCACAACTGCGGCCTATATATAAACAGTTTTCTTCATCAAAACCGTCGCATATTACTGTAAGCACATTTCCAACGCGCTCTTCATTTTTTTCAAGTGAAATCTCCTGTGCTATCGCCATAAGCTTGTCTTTGCGCCTGTTTTTTGTGCGCTCATCAACCTGTTTATCAAGCTTTGAAGCAGGTGTGTTTTCCTCTTTGGAATATGTAAACACACCCACACGGTCAAGACGAGTCCGACTTATAAAATCACAAAGCTCACAAAAATCGCTCCTCGTCTCTCCGGGAAAACCGACAATAAGAGATGTGCGTATGATTGCATCACTCATTTTTGAGCGTATTTTTTTTATAAGCTGTTCAATTTGCGCCCTACTTGTTTTTCTTCCCATACGCTTTAACACATTGTCGTTTATATGCTGAATCGGTATGTCAAAATAATGAAGAATTTTTTCATTTGATGATATAATATCTATAAGCTCGTCAGTTATACCCTCCGGATATGAATAATGAATCCTGATCCACTTTATCTCGTCAATTTCGCAAAGACGCAAAAGCAATTTGCCAAGCATATAACTGCCATAAATATCCTTGCCATAGCAAGTCGTATCCTGCGCTATAAGTATAAGCTCCTTTGTACCTGATTTTGCAAGCTCACAAGCCTCATCTACTATGTCCTCAATCGTCCGCGAGCGATATTTCCCGCGCAGTGAAGGAATTACACAATATGTGCACTTATTGTCACAGCCTTCGGCAATTTTTAAATATGCACTATGCTTTTTATTTGTAAGTATACGCGGCATAGCTGCAAGGTCAAACGCCTCACTGTGACCATAAAGGCACACCTTTTCGCCACAAAGCGAACGCTCTATAATATCACATATTTTTACAAAATCTCCCGTACCGCATATAGCGTCAACCTCGGGTAGCTCAAGTTTTATATCCTCATGATAGCGCTCTGCAAGGCACCCCGTCACAACGAGCAGTTTGCAATTGCCCTCGTCTTTATAACGCGCCATATCAAGTATTGTGTTTATAGATTCTTCTTTTGCGTCACCAATAAACGCACAAGTATTTATAATTATAATATCGGCCATCTCAGGCAAGGAAACAAACTCGTACCCTTTTTGTGCAAGAAAGCCGAGCATATTTTCAGTATCGACCAGGTTCTTCGCACAACCAAGCGATGCAACAGCTATTTTATACTTCACCATCATCGTCCTTCCCAAATTCAAAATCCTCTTTTATAGCGGATATTGCATTTTTTATATCAGAAAACTCATAGCCTTTTATAATAAAATGCCTGATAGTTTTTTCAATATTTTTTCTGTCAAAATCGCCACCAAGCTTTTTACACACAAGCTCCTCTAACCAATCCGACTCACTAAAATCAAATTCGCAAATAATATCCTCTATGACAAACTGGTCAATGCCTTTATACAAAAGCGCCTGTTTTATACGCCTTATGCCATATTTTTTTGAGGATATGTTGCTTAAAATATAAGTACGCGCATATTCTTTATCATTTAAAAAACCATATTCCTTTGCCCACTCACAGACCGCATTTGACACTTGTTCATCAAAGCCTGCCCGCAAAAGCTTATCACAAAGCTCCTTTTCGGTATGCATGCGACGCGACAATATGTTAAGCGTTTTATTTTTAGCCTTATCAAACTCGATGCTTATATCGTCCACGCACACACCCTCCTGTTTCTTTGATTTTTAATTAAACTATATATTATTATTTTATACCTTTAGCGCACTTTTTGCAATATGAAATTGAAATTATGCCCAATTTAAATAAAATTAACTTGTTTTAATAATTATATTATGCTACACTATATTTGTAAAACGAGAGATTGGAGAATGAATATGGGAAAAGCAAACTGTGACGATTGTATAAATTATACATATGACGATGATTATGAATGCTATACTTGCCTTATGGACCTTGATGAAGATGAAATGCTACACTTTATAAACGGTTCATTTTTTGAGTGTCCATATTACCGCATGGGCGATGATTATACAATAGTAAGAAAGCAAAACTAATAAATGCTAAAATATAATTTTACGGGCTATCCTTTGATAGCTCTTTTTTATATTTCAAAGGAAAATAACCTTATTTGTTTGCATAAATATAGAACGGGAGGTGAAAACACTTGATTGTGTTTTTAAAAAAAAGCAGTGTTTTCTTGCTTTGTATAATTTTTTTATGTGCCATGACTATTGTTGGTCTTGCGCTCGGCACTATATCCGCTCCGACCTCTGAAAATGCATCATTTGGCAAAGTTGTTATCATTGATGCCGGTCACGGCGAGCCAGATGGCGGTGCTGTTGGAGGTGATGGCACAAACGAGTCGGGGCTAAATTTAAAGGTTGCACAAAAGCTTAATAATTTGCTTTTGCAGGCCGATATAAAAACAGTTATGACACGCACAACCGAGCAAGGCATTCACGATGCAGAAGCAAAAACTATTGCTCAAATGAAACGCAGTGATATGAAAAAGCGGCGCGAAATACAACAAAGTATGGGGGCAGATATTTTTTGCAGTATACATATGAACCAATTTTCACAATCAAAATATTATGGTGCCCAGGTCGTTTATGATAGTAAGAACGAAAATTCGAAACCACTTGCAGATTCTATCCAAGCCGCTCTCAAAGAATATGTAGACCCCACAAACAACCGTCAAGCGATGAAGTCTGACGGAAGCATATACCTTTTAAAAAATGCACCTATTACATCTGTTATTGTCGAATGCGGGTTTTTATCAAATCCAGACGAGCTTGAAAATCTTAAGACAGACGAATATCAATCAAAAATTGCGTATGCAATTTTTAAAGGCATAGAAGATTATTATAAATCTATAGCCTTGCAATAATTTTTATAGGAACTTTTTTGTGTGCTTTTTCGTCAATATAAGTGTTCGGCATAGAACATTAAAAATAGCAAACTATATTTTATTTCCCCTAAAAAATCTTCCCCGTTAAAGAGTCTGTCCACACAGGCTCTTTAACATTTATATAATGACCTATTGAAAATACGCCATAATATGTGATATAATAAGCGCAAAAGAGGTGATACGGTGAGAACAGTTACAATAGGTGAAAACGATGCAAATCAAAGACTCGATAAATTTATGACAAAATTTTTCGTATCTATGCCCCAAAGCCTTTTATATAAATATCTGCGCAAAAAGTGTGTGCGTGTAAACGGAAAGCACACAGATGGCAGTTATAAGCTTTCTTGTGGTGATGTTTTATCCTTTTACATAAAAGACGAGTTTTTTAATATACCAAATGCAGCAGATTCGTATAAAAACATTACGCCAAATCTTGATATAGTATATGAAGACGAAAACATACTTCTTGTAAACAAGCCCGAAGGACTTGTGGTACACGACGATGAAACAAATACGCCGAATACACTCATTGCCCATATAAGTGCATATCTTTATAAAAAGGGAGAATACAAGCCCGAAGATGAAAATACTTTTGCGCCTGCTTTGTGCAACCGCCTTGACAGAAATACACAAGGAATTGTTATTGCGGCAAAAAATGCTGAGTCACTTCGCATATTAAATCAAAAAATTAAAGACCGCGAATTGCACAAATATTACTTGTGTCTTGCTTTTGGAAAATTTGAAAAGAAAAACGACGAACAGAGCGCATATCTTTTAAAAGATGAAAACAAAAAACAAGTCAGCATCTTCTCATCCCCAAAACAAGGCGCAAAAGCAATTGTCACAAAATATAAAGTCCTTGACTATCACGATGGAATAAGTCTTGTCGAGGTGGAGCTTATAACAGGGCGCACACACCAGATACGCGCGCATCTTGCATATCTTACGCATCCGCTTGTCGGAGATGGAAAATATGGCAAAAACATTGATAATAAGCGTGTCGGCAGGACTCATCAGGCGCTTTGTGCTTATAAACTGAAATTTGATTTTTCAACAGATGGGGGTATACTTTCCTATCTTGATAAAAAGGTATTCAGTATAAAAAATATTGATTTTATAAATGATTTTGGATTTAATGTTTAAAATTAAAAAATCCGTGCCAACCGGCACGGATTTTGTTATGGCCAAAACCATTTGTTTGATTATTACTCCTCACAATCGCAATCACAATCGCAATCTTCATCACAATCGCAATCACACGAAAAATCAAGCTCGATTTCCTTGTTGCAGTTTGGACATATAATAGGTGCATCTTCGTCATCAAAGAAATCCTCATCTATGCAAATTATATCGCCACAGTTTGGACACTCAATTTCAAAACAGTCCATATCGTCACAATCACAGTCGCAATCTTCATCGTCATAAATAATTTCTTCTACTTCACCCAAATCCTCATCAATAGCATCAACCTGCTCACAAAGGTCGTTATGGTCCTCTGCCAAATCGCAAATCGAATCTGCCATTTCATCTAAAACCTCAACAATTTTCTTTAAAAGCTTGCCTTCATCAGTCTTCTCATTAATATCAAGACCATCAGCATAACCCTTTAAGTACGAAACCTTCTTTATCAATTCCTCCATAATAACACTCCGTTCCGATACAAAACCAAGTGGCTGTATCTTTTTATTTTTTATGTCGGGATTAAATAAGCTCCCGCAAGGCTATTGTAACCATTAAACGCGTTCCATATACTCCCCTGTACGCGTATCCACTCTTATCATATCACCCTGATTTACAAAAAGCGGCACAAATATTGTTGCACCTGTTTCAACAGTTGCCGGCTTTGTAACATTTGTAGCTGTGTCGCCTTTGACACCCGGCTCTGTTTCAACAATCTCAAGCTCTACAAATGTAGGTGGCTCAACACCAAAAACACTGCCCTTGTATGAAAGAACCTTTACCATCATATTTTCTTTTACGAACTTTAACGCATCACCAAGTTGGTCAGCATTAAGCGGCATAAGCTCAAAGCTTTCCTGGTCCATAAAGTAATACAAATCGCCATCAGAATACGAATACTCCATATCTTTACGATCAATATGAGCCTTTGGCATCTTTTCTGTTGGGCGGAATGTTCTTTCTACAACACCGCCTGTAATAACATTCTTAAGCTTTGTTCTGACAAAAGCTGCACCCTTGCCCGGCTTAACATGTTGGAACTCTACAACCTGAAATACATTTCCCTCAAGTTCAAAAGTAACACCATTTCTAAATTCCCCTGCTGATATCATTGGTTTATACCTCCAAATAACTTAATTTCAAAAAAATTACATCTTATAATGCATATAACTTTTCCTTTATATATTGTATATGAAAATTCATAAAAACACAAGTCTTTTTTTAATATTGGTTAAAAATTTTTCCTTATACAGAAAATTTTTCTCTTTAAAGAATAAATCATTAGTAGAAATCAAATTCTATTTACCGCTCTTTATTCCCAAAAAATCCTTTTTATACTGCATTGGAAACATGCCCGTTTTTTTCTTAAACACGCGCGAAAAATAGTTGTAGTTATTAAAGCCGACGCTTTCGGCAAGCTCATAAAAATTCATTTCCCTTAATATCATCTGCTGTTTTGCTGCATCTATGCGCGATGAAATAATATAATCCGATATCGTTTTGCCGGTTTCTTTATGAAAAAGCGCGCTGCAATATTGTGGCGCAAGATGGACCAGATTTGCAACCTCTTCTAATGTGATTTTTTCACTCAAATGCTCATGAATATACTCTTTTATCTGCTTTATATATGGGTTTGCCTGTTCAATTTGTGACTCAATAAGACTATGATATATGTACGAAAAAAGAGAAATACACATCTCATTTTTATACACAGTTGTGTTTTGCCACTCTTTATTAAAAAGCGTTAACATATAAACTGTATCAGAAGTTATGCAATTTGGTAAATGACCATCAAATTCGGGTACAAATCCATCATCAAGCTTTATATTAAAGCTTGCATAACGGGCACGCTCATCAATTCCTATTCGCTCACGAACCGAACCGGGCGGGAACAAAATTGCATCACCGGATGAAAGAATTACCTCTTTATCATTATAACGATAAAGCATTTTGCCGGATATCAGACATGTTAAATCCATATACGGTATTCTATTTCTAATTATATCTTTTGACTGTACATAATCATTTATTGAAAATGATAAAAGCTTTGGATTTAAAGACGAAAACAATATATCACATCCTTAAAATAATGTAAATTTTTTTGTTTTTTTGTTAATTTAATTCATTTATTTTCAAGCGAAAAAGCAGTACAATTTGTGTATAAGTAATTTTATCAAAAAAAATAAAAAAAGTCAATATTAAAAGGAGTGAAAGAAATGATTAAAGTAGGCGTAGCAGATTATGGCCTTTTTGTATGGGACGGTGAGTTTTATGATTATGAAGACCGCGTCGATATGGTGCACGCATTAGGCTATGATGGTATTGAAAGACTTCCGGCATCAAATCCGGGTGATGCAATTTCTCGTGCAGCAATGCTTAAGAAAAAGGGTTTGGGCTTTGGCACATGCAAGAGCACGCTTGTAGAAGAATCTATAAAATGGACGGCGGCACTTGGTGGCGAATATATTTGGGCAGATATTATGAAAACACCGGAGTTTGATACTTACTGCAGAAGAGTAAATACTTTGATTGAAACATGTGAAAAGTATCAAATTCGTGTTGGTGTTCACAATCATCTTGAGCAAACAGTCGAGACCCAAGAGCAGCTTGAAACATTTTTGCAAAGATGTCCAAAAGCAGGCATAATACTTGATACAGGTCATCTTTTTGCAGCAGGCGGCGACCCGGTTTACATCGCTGAAAAATATTTTGATCGTCTTTGTGCTGTACATATGAAAAATCGTCAGACAAGCGATACTCCGAACGCAGAACATTCGTGGGAACGCGGATATTTTTGTGGACTTGCACAGGGTGATATAATAGTTCCAAACAAAGAAGTGCTTGATGTTCTTATTAAAAAGGGATACGATAAATGGGTGTTTATTGAGCACGATGAGCACAAACAAGACCCAAAAATTGATTTGAAAAACAGCTATGATAAGCTTGTAGAATGGGGGATTAGAAAATGAAAAAAATAAAACTTGCAATGGTAGGCCTTGGAAGAGCCGGCGTTGGTATGCATTTGCCAAATCTTATAGACAAAAACAGACTTGAAGAAAAATATGAAATTGTAGCGGTTTGTGATATTGAACCAGATCGTTGCGAAGAAATGAAAGAAAAATATGGTTGCAGAGTATATTCAAAAATTGAGGACCTTGTAAAAGATAAAGATATCGATATAATCGACATCGCAACTCGTTCGTGTGACCACTTTAAGCATGCAAAGACAGCTCTTGAGGCTGGCTTTACAGTTCATCTTGAAAAGCCGATAACATTAACCGGCGAGCAGGCAAGGATTCTTTTTGAAATTGCTGAAAGAGATGGCAAAAAAAGATTGTTTATAAATCACAACCGTCGCTTTGAGGAAAGATTTATGCAAATAAGAAGAATTATTGACTCGGGCATATTAGGTAATGTATATTATGTAAGACGCGCGACAGGTTCATACGAAAGGCGTTGTGACTGGCAGACACTTAGTCAATATGGTGGCGGCCAACTTCTAAACTGGGGTCCACATCTTGTTGATCAGGCACTACAATTTTGTGGTGGCTCATATAAATCAATGGATGCAAAGCTTTGTCAGGTTGCTGCTGCAGGCGATTGTGAAGACTTTGTAAAGGTTGTATTTACAGGCGCAAATGATAGAATTGTTGAAATAGAAATCAGTGGTGCGACAGCGCTTCCAACACCAATGTATGTTGTATATGGTTCGAGAGGTACATTGATTGATAAAGGCGCTACATTCACTATGAAATATCTTCCAAAGGATTTTGTAATGCCGGATATCGTTGCAAGCCCCGACACCCCTGAAGGAGCAAAATTCCATCCACAACCCCCACTTCCGTTTATAACAGAAGATGTAAAGTGGGATGACTATATTCCGCTTGATAGGCTTTGGGATTACTTGTATGACGCATATATGCACGGCAAGGAATATCCAATAAAATCCGAAGAAGCTATCAAAGTTGTTGAAACAATTGAAGAAATCAAAAACAGTACTTCGATTATAAGAACATGTGATAAGATGACAAAAAGTATCTGATTACATAAGGAAGCATAGTCTTTGAAGTCGTATTTTTAAAGGTTGACACTTTACAAAAAGGTCCGTAATACCAGTGTATTACGGACCTTTTTTATTTGTATTTAATTACATTTTTGATAAATCAATTCCTGTTTTTGGGAACCACTCCAAAAATGGTCCTACATTATCACAGAAAAACCCCTCGGGCCAATTTCCCTTTTTATAAATTTCCATACATGTATCAACAAATTCCTTTGATGATATCATTAAAAGCTCAGCGTCACCTATTTTAATCATTAAAAACACTCCTTTTGGAATTATCATACTACTCTAATTATAAATAAAATCTGTTTTTATGCATTTAGAAAATTTGCTCATTCTTTTGTATAAAATTGACTTATTTAATTTTAGTGATAGTTATTTACTTGAATTAACAATTTTTATATGATAAAATGATATTAAACGGAGAAGATTCTGATATGAAATTGCCTGTTAAGGACGGTTAGAAAAATTTTTATAATTGAAAGGAAATGATATTATGAGAATTGCAGTAACTTATGAAAACGGAGAAATATTCCAACATTTTGGACACACAGAGCAGTTTAAGATTTATGACATTGAAAATAATGAGGTTAAAAATGAAACGCTCATAAATACAAACGGCAGTGGACATGGTGCACTCGCCGGTATGCTTTTTGCTAATAAGGTTGATGTTTTAATTTGCGGTGGCATTGGCGGAGGTGCACAAATGGCACTTGCTGAAAACAACATCATATTATATGGTGGCGCAACAGGCAATGCTGATGAAGCAGTAAAAGCACTTCTTGATGGAAGGTTAGACTTTAATCCTTGTGTTCATTGTGACCATCACGACCACGAGCACGACGAAGGTTCTCATACCTGCGGCGAGCATGGCTGTGGAAAGCATAGCTGTCATTAAGGCTATTTATATGTATAAACAAATGTGTTTATAAAAGCGTTCTTAATAAAAAATAACGGAAAGGAAAATAAGGTGAAAAAATGAGAAAATTCAAGTGTTTAGTATGTGGTCAGGAATTTGAAACATCTGACGGAGTTGAACCAATTTGCCCGTTATGTAAGGCAAAAGGAGATAAACTACAAGAAATTAAGGAGGAAACAAAAATGAGTAAGTATGCAGGAACACAAACAGAGAAAAATTTGGAGGCGGCTTTTGCTGGCGAATCACAGGCAAGAAACAAATATACATATTTTGCATCTAAAGCAAAAAAGGAAGGCTATGAACAGATAGCCGCTCTTTTCCAAAAGACTGCCGATAACGAAAAGGAACACGCGAAAATGTGGTTTAAAGAACTAAATGGTATCGGCGATACTGCTGAAAATCTTCTTCACGCAGCTGAAGGCGAAAACTACGAATGGACAGATATGTATGACGGCTTTGCAAAAACTGCTGAAGAGGAAGGCTTTACAGAGCTTGCCGCTAAATTTAGATTAGTTGCAGAAATCGAAAAGCATCACGAAGAAAGATACAGAGCGCTTCTTAAAAATGTTGAAACAAAAGCAGTATTTGAAAAGAGCGAAGTTAAGGTTTGGGAATGCAGAAACTGTGGTCATATTGTGGTTGGCACAAATGCACCCCAGATTTGCCCAACTTGTGCACATCCTCAAAGCTACTTTGAAATCCACTGTGAGAATTATTAAAAACAATCTATCAAAATTTGATATGCTGTAATGCGACCAAAAAAGGCGGAAATGAAATCGGAGTAAAATTCAATATCATCTCCGCTTTATTTGTCGATAAACGAAAGTAATAGCTGCATTTTTATCACAAAGGCTTTTTGCGTTCCTTATTAAGCTTATAATAATTTTATAATGCAAAAAGTTAAAAGTTGTGTTATAATAGTAAAAAAGGAGGTTTTTGGTGATGAAACAATATAGTATAACAGGAATGAGTTGTGCGGCGTGTTCTGCCCGTGTGGAAAAAGCCGTGTCATCATTAGATGGTGTTACCTCCTGCTCTGTTAACCTGCTTACAAATTCGATGAGCGTTGATGGCGATCTGTCAGACGAAGAAATTATAAATGCAGTTGAAAAGGCGGGCTATGGCGCATCGGCAAAAGATAACGACTCCATTAAAAGTACAGAGGACAAACCTGATAATTTAAATGAAATAAAATCACTTATAAGTCGTCTTATGTTTTCTCTTATTGTTCTTTTTGTACTTATGTATATTTCTATGGGATATGTAATGTTTGGCTTTCGTCTGCCGGCAATATTTGAAAACAGTAATTTATCAATAGGTTTATTGCAGTTGCTTCTTTCAGGAGTTATAATGATTGCAAATCAAAAATTTTATATAAACGGATTTAAAGGACTAATCAATCGTTCCCCAAATATGGATACATTGGTGGCACTTGGCTCAATATCCGCTTTTGGTTACAGCACAGTTATGCTTTTTGATATGATTATAAACAGTTCAAATCATCTTCACGGACTATATTTTGAGGTTGCAGCTATGGTCGTAACGCTAATTACCCTTGGAAAACTACTTGAGGCAAAAGCTAAAGGAAAAACAACAACTGCTTTAAAAGGGTTAATGAATCTTGCACCTAAAATGGCAACTATTATTAAAGATGACAAGGAGCATATCATAAACGCTAAGGATGTTGCTATAGGTGATATCTTTATTGTAAAACCGGGCGAGAGCATCCCTGTTGATGGAATTGTAATCGATGGTGAAAGCAGTGTTGATGAATCGGCACTTACAGGCGAGAGTATCCCCGTGGATAAGAGAGTTGGCACGAGTGTTTCTACTGCAACAATAAATTTGTCGGGGTATTTGAAATGTGAAGCAAAGCGAGTCGGCGAAGATACTACCCTTGCACAAATTATAAAGATTGTAAATGATGCTTCAAGCAGCAAGGCACCTATTGCTAAAGTTGCAGACAAGGTGGCGGGGATATTCGTTCCTATCGTAATAGGGATTGCACTTCTTACGCTGATAGTATGGCTCATACTTGGCAAAGACTTTGGGTTTTCACTCGCAAGAGCTATCTCTGTTTTAGTTATCAGTTGTCCTTGTGCACTCGGGCTTGCAACTCCCGTTGCTATTATGGTTGGTAGTGGTGTTGGTGCAAAAAATGGGATTTTATTTAAAACGGCGACTTCTCTTGAAATTACAGGCAAAGCCAAAATTGTAGCGTTTGATAAAACAGGTACCATAACCGAAGGAAAACCAAAAGTAACGGATATTATTGCCTGTGACAATGTAAATCAAGATGAACTATTAAATGTTGCGATTGCACTCGAAAAAAACAGCGAACATCCATTGGCAAAAGCAATTATAGAATATGCAAATGAAAATAAAATATCTCCAAAAAGTGTTACTGAATTTAAGGTAATGCCCGGAAATGGTCTTTGTGGTATTGTAGAGAGTAACCGTGTTTGTGGTGGAAATTTACATTTTATAAGTGACAAGGTTTCTGTTAATACAGACATTATTGCAAAAGCTGAAGAACTGTCGAGTGATGGAAAAACGCCTCTATATTTTTGTAAAAACGACAGTTTGCTCGGTATCATTGCAGTTGCAGACACAATTAAGGATGACAGCAAAAGTGCAATATATGAGATAAACAAGCTCGGAATTAAAACCATTATGATTACGGGCGATAACGAGAAAACTGCCAGAGCAATCAGCAGTCTGGCAGGCATAACAGAAGTATATGCAAATGTCGCTCCTGCCAAAAAAGAACAAATTATAAAAAATCTTCAAAATCAAGGCACAGTTATTATGGTTGGAGACGGCATCAATGATGCTCCTGCACTTACAAGCGCAGATGTTGGTATTGCAATAGGAACAGGAACGGATATTGCAGTAGATGCCGCAGATGTGGTCGTGATAAAAAGCAAACTTTCTGATGTTGAACACGCAATTAAACTAAGCCGTAGTGTTTTGAAAAATATCCATCAAAATCTGTTTTGGGCATTCGGCTATAATTTGATTGGAATTCCTCTTGCTGCAGGGTTGTTTATTCCTTTTGGTCTAACGATGAATCCGATGTTCGGCGCTGCTGCCATGAGTATTTCAAGCTTTCTTGTAGTGTCAAATGCTTTAAGATTAAATTTTATTAAATTTAATAAAATAAAAGCAATAGAAAAGGAGAGCCAAAAGATGAAAAAGACGATGAAAATTGAAGGTATGATGTGTGGACACTGTGAAGCAAGGGTAAAAAAGGTGCTGGAAAGTTTAAGTGAGGTAGCTGAAGCTATTGTAAGTCACACAGACGGGAAAGCAGTTATTACATTAACAGAAGACATTTCTAATGAAAAGCTTACACAAATTATAAAAGCACAAGATTATAAAGTAATTTCAATAGACTAAACATTTATATAAAAAGCTAACAATTAAATATATAAAAACCGCAACGAAAATTCGTTGCGGTTTTTAATGCCATATTAGTTATTCACAACAAGCATCTGCTTTATTTTCAACTTTTTTTTGAGAATTATCAGGGTCAGTTTTGTCTCCCAAACCTGTTGTTTCCGAGAAAACTACATTAGATTTTACCATTTCAACTGCATCGGTCGGAACTATTATCTTTGCAGCCTTTCCATCAGACATAGCAACTAAAGCTTCATATTTTTTTAGTTCAAGAACTGCAGCATCCACACCCGCTTCTTTTAAAGCCGCAAGACCATCTGCCTCTGCTTTTTTAGATAAATAGATTGCTTTTGCTTCACCTTCAGCCCTAGCAATTCTTGCATCTCTTTCACCTTCAGCTGCAAGTATCATCGCCTGCTTGTCTCCTTCTGCACGAGTTATAGCAGCCGCTTTATGCCCCTCAGCTTGAAGCATTGTTTCTCTTCTGTCGCGTTCTGCTTTCATCTGCTTTTCCATTGCATTTTGAATTTCTGCCGGCGGGATAATATTTTTCAATTCAACCCTGCTTACTTTAATTCCCCATTTATCTGTTGCCTCATCTAGTATAGATGTCATCTTTCCGTTAATTGTATCCCTTGATGTGAGTGTGCCATCAAGTTCCAACTCACCAACAATATTTCTCAAGGTCGTTGCTGCTAAATTTGATAAAGCAGAGATAGGATTAACCGCACCGTAAGCATACAACTTTGCATCATAAATTGCGTAATAAATTACAGTATCAATCTGCATAGTAACATTATCTTTTGTAATTACCGGTTGCGGTGGCGAGTCAAGCACTTGTTCTTGTAGTGTAACTCTTTTTGATATTCTTTCTATGAACGGCACCTTGATATGAATGCCTGCGGACCATGTTGTCTTATATTTCCCTAGAAACTCAATAACAAATTCATGAGCCTGAGGAACAATTTTAACATTTGGTATTATTATAACTGCAATTATAACCAAAAAAACTATTGTAAAAGCTCCCATAATTTTTACCTCCATATCTTAATGTATATTAAGATTATAATACAAAAAAGAAATATTATTCTTTATACTTTTCGCTTACAGTATAACAAAATAATATCACTTTTGTCAAGATAGTCACCATTTATTCATGTTGTGAATCAATCATAACTCATAACTTGCCACAAAGCAAACATAACTGAAAAAAGCACTTCTTACGAAGTGCTTTTTTGGTACACCATCGGGGGCTCGAACCCCGGACACCCTGATTAAGAGTCAGGTGCTCTACCAACTGAGCTAATGGTGCATATTCATTTTACGCTGTATGATTTCAACCGACTTGTATATTATACACTCATAATAAGCGATTGTCAATATAAATTTAAAATTTTTTATTTTTTATTTCAACAAATAAAAAAAGTACCTATCGATACACTATATAATAGGCGCTTTTTTTGATTTAAATTGTAAAATCATATCCGTCACAAATCGGCCCTTTCTTTAATATACTAAACATAAAAAACGGCATAGTAACAGAAATCAACGAAACAAGTGTGTATACAAGCGTCATATTTTTTGATACATATGAGGAGAATATGCGATAAAGCACGCACAGATAAAACGCCGTATATACAATCGGCCATGCAAATGAAAATATAGTCAAAGCTATACCTATAATAATACCCAAAACAGGAATCAAAGAAAAGAACCCAAGCGCAACGCTAATAAGCCACGCAACAATAGGCGCAAATAGTAAAACGAGCCCCGGATTATCAATGCGCCACTTGCCAAATAGCATCATGGGACCACAAATACTGCCGAGCAGATATAGGTTTGCATACGGTATCCACGCGAGCCATGCATGATTTGTGTTGCGTTTTTTTGCAAGCTTATAGCGCACAATAGAAGAAAAAATATAAAATGCTATTGTCGCAAAAGCAATAAAAATTGTAGAAATAAGCATATAAATTAAAATAACTCCGCCAAACAATCCGATAATATCCATAACTATTACATTTCTCCTTGCATAACAATTATATAAACTTCTTTATACTTATAGTATATATGTTTTTGGAAAAAATAGCAATACATTTATAAAACTTATAGCATTTTTAATGTTAAAGTTTACTAATCAAAACTTCTGTTTTAAAAAAATATTTTTCAAACACTCGTAATTATATTGACGGTTTGCAATTATACATATATAATATAATTGTTAGTATTATGTTTTGATGTTTGTATTGTTCAGACAGAATAGGAGTATAGGATGTTTTCAAGGCTTCGATATGATATACGCGCGATATTAGAGCGTGACCCCGCAGCACGAAACGGGTTTGAGGTGTTTTTTCTTTACACCGGCCTTCATGCAATTATATATCATCGTATTGCAAATTGGTTTTATCGCCATAATATGAAATTTTTAGCGCGTTGGATATCACAATGCGCAAAGTTTTGGACCGGGATTGAAATTCATCCCGGAGCGACAATTGGCAAGGGACTTTTTATTGACCATGGTACAGGTGTCGTTATAGGCGAAACTGCTGAAATAGGTGATAATTGTACGATATACCAGGGCGTAACACTTGGTGGTACGGGCAAAGACCATGGCAAGCGTCATCCTACACTTGGTAACAATGTTATGGTAGGCGCCGGCGCAAAGGTGCTTGGACCATTTACTGTCGGTGACAATGCAAAAATTGCTGCAAATGCCGTTGTTTTGTCCGAGGTAGAACCAAACGCAACCTGTGTCGGTGTTCCTGCGCGTGTGGTAAAGCTTGGCAGTGTACGCGTCGCAAGTGTTTCGAGCGACCTTGACCAGATACACATTCCGGACCCGGTAAGCATGGAAATGTGCAAGTTGCTTGTAAGGCTTGAAACTCTTGAAAAAAGAATTGCACAAAACGAACAATCTAATAACTAATATAAAACTCTATGAAATGGAGAAAAATATGAAACTTTATAATTCACTTACACGACAGAAAGAAGATTTTGTATCAATTACACCCGGAGAGGTTAAAATTTATGCATGCGGTCCGACAGTGTACGACTTTTTTCACATTGGAAACGCACGCCCATTCATTGTGTTCGACACATTGAGAAGATATTTTGAATATATCGGTTACAAGGTTACATTTGTGCAAAATTTTACCGACATAGATGATAAAATGATTAAGCGCGCAAATGAAGAAGGAATCAGCGTAAAAGAGCTTGCAGACAGATTTATTGCAGAATATAAAGTCGATGCAGAGGGCCTTGGGATTGAAGAAGCAAGCGTACACCCACGCGCAACAGAGCATATAAATGAAATAATAGAACTTGTGAAAAAGCTTATTGATGGCGGATATGCATACGAGGTTGATGGCGATGTGTACTACAGCACGAAAAAGTTTGCAGAATATGGCAAGCTTTCACATCAGCCGCTTGATGAGCTTGAAGCAGGTGCAAGAATAAGCGTCGACGAGCGAAAAAAAGATGCGATGGACTTTGCGCTATGGAAAGCACAAAAGCCGGGCGAGCCTGCATGGGAGAGCCCGTGGGGTATGGGGCGTCCCGGTTGGCACATAGAATGCAGTGCCATGGCTACAAAATATCTCGGCGAAACGATTGATATTCACGCAGGCGGAAAAGACCTTATTTTCCCCCACCATGAAAACGAAATCGCTCAGAGCGAAGCAGCAAACGGCAAACCGTTTGCGCATTTCTGGCTTCACAATGGATATATAAATATTGATAATATAAAAATGAGTAAATCAAAGGGAAACTTCTTTACTGTGCGCGATATTGTAAAGGATTTTGATTATGAAGTAGTCCGTTTCTTTATGCTAAGTGCCCATTACAGAAGTCCAATAAACTTTTCGCGCGACTTGCTTTTGCAATCAGCAACTGCTCTTGAAAGGCTTTACAACTGCAAGAGCAAGCTCGAATTTGCAATAAATAATGCTTGTGAAGATACAAGTTCTGCAGATGCTGAATTTGTAGCACAAATCGAGCAATGTAAAAAGGATTTTTGTGCTGCATTAGATGATGATATAAACACTGCAGGCGCTACCGCAGCAATGTTTGAAATGTCGCGTGCGATAAACACTGCTCTTGATGTTATGCCTGCACCATCAAAGAACGCATTGGAGAATGCTTTTGACATATTTGCAGAGCTTGGCGGGGTGCTTGGTATTTTGCACAAAAAAGAAAACGACAGTCTTGACAGTGATATTGAGGAGCTTATCAAAAAGCGTACAGATGCCCGCGCGGCAAAAGATTTTAAAACAGCTGATGAAATCCGTGACAAGCTCACTGCTATGGGAATTATTTTAGAGGATACACCCGGCGGTGTAAAATGGAAAAGAAAATAAGCTATTTATGCAAAGGAAGGGCGAATAATGCCATATATACCCGACGAAAAAATAGAAAATCCAAATTTGTACTCACCGCTTACACTTGCATTTGTCGGTGACGGCGTATATGAGCTTTATGTACGCACACGCCTTATGAAATTTGGTAGCCTTAATGTGAATAAACTTCATAAATTGGCGATAAACTATGTAAAAGCTGCTGCACAAGCAAAGAGCGTAAAATCAATTCTAGAGCTTTTAAATGAAGAAGAGCTCTCTATATACAAGCGAGGCAGAAACGCAAAATCTGCTACTGTTCCAAAGAACGCAGATATGACAGACTATCGCATGGCGACAGGGTTTGAAGCGCTCGTTGGTTATTTGTATCTTTGCGGAGCAGAAAGCCGTCTTTATGAAATAATGAGCCTTGCGTATGATGCAGTAGAAAAAGAGTAAATAATATAATAATATATAACTATTTAAGGAGGACAATCATCAAATGGATAACAGCAAAGTAAAAGAGCTTAGCGTGATTGCCGCAAAAGTCAGAAAAAGTGCACTATTAGGTGTATATACTGCAGCATCAGGCCATCCCGGCGGTTCACTTTCCATTGCAGATGTATTGACATATCTGTATTTTGAACAAATGAATATTGATCCAAAAAACCCAAAAATGCCCGAGCGTGACAGGTTTGTATTATCAAAGGGGCACTGTGCTCCTGCACTTTATGGAGTGCTCGCACAACGCGGGTTTTTTAATCCCGACGATATTGCTGAACTCAGAAAATTTGGAAGTTATCTCCAAGGACACCCTGATATGAAGGGCATACCCGGCGTAGATATGTCTACTGGCTCACTCGGACAAGGCGTTAGTGCGGCAAATGGTATGGCGCTTAGTGCAAAGCTTAGTGGCATGGATTACAGAGTATATACTGCTACCGGTGACGGCGAGCTTGAAGAAGGACAGGTTTGGGAGGCAGCAATGTTTGCCGCTCATTACAAGCTTGATAATCTTACACTATTTGTTGATAATAATGGCCTACAGATTGATGGTGATATTACAAAAGTAATGAATCCGATGCCTATCAAAGAAAAATATGATGCGTTCGGTTGGCACACAATCGAAATCGATGGTCATGACTATAACCAGATTGAAAGCGCTATAAACGAAGCAAAAACAATAAAGGGCAAGCCTACCGCAATTATTTGCAAAACGATAAAGGGTAAAGGCGTATCGTTTATGGAAGGACAAGCAAGCTGGCATGGTTCGGCTCCAAATGAAGAGCAGTATAATGCTGCAATTAAAGAGCTTGATGAGTTTATTGGCGGATTGGAGGCTGGTATTTGATATGGCAGAGAATAAAAGTATTGCAACAAGACTTGCATTTGGACAGGAGCTTGCAAAAGTTGGTGCAAGAGAAGATATTATCGTTTTAGACGCCGATTTGAGCAAATCGACAATGACCGCCGTTTTTAAAGAATCATATCCAGAGCGTCATATAAACTGTGGCATTGCAGAAGGCAATATGATGGCTACTGCGGCAGGACTTGCAAGTTGTGGCAAAAAAGTGTTTGCAGCAAGCTTTGCTATGTTTGCCGCCGGCAGAGCATATGAACAGATTAGAAACTCTATTGCATATCCGTCACTTCCGGTCGTGGTTGTTGGCTCACACGCAGGCGTTACAGTCGGAGAGGATGGTGCTTCACATCAATGCATCGAGGATGTTGCTCTTATGCGCGCAATTCCTAATATGACGGTTATATCCCCTGCTGATGGTACAGAAGCAGCAGCAGCGGTGCGCGCGCTCATTGATTATGACAAGCCCGCATATCTTCGTGTGAGCAGACTTGCTATGCCGATACTTTTTGATGAAAACGAGTATGGCAAGTTCGAAATCGGCAAAGGCCGTTTAATGCGTGAAGGAAACGATGTGACAATTATTGCAACCGGACTTTTGATGCATGAAGCGATAAAGGCAGTTGATATGCTCGAAGCAGAAGGCATAAGCGTGCGTCTTGTAAATATGCCGACAATAAAACCAATTGATAAAGATATTGTAATAGAATCCGCAAAGAAAACAGGCGCCATCGTATGTGTAGAAGAACACAATATAATCGGTGGTCTCGGTGATGCTGTCGCAAGTGTTTTGGCACAAAATTGTCCGACTCCGATGGAAATAGTCGGCATTCGTGACAAGTTTGGTGCATCCGGCAAGCCAAATGTGCTTCTTGATGAATACAAGCTTAGTGCACCACACATTGTTGCATACACAAAATCAGTATTAGAGCACAAAAATGTATAAATACTTGACAAGAATATGTACTTTGTGTATAATATTAACAGTTAATATTTTGCAGTATCATTATGATTTTAGGAGGATATAAAAATGAAACACATTACAACATTAAACAGCGCAACATTAAAGAATTCTGCAGCAAAGGGTGGTTGTGGCGAGTGTCAGACTTCATGTCAGTCTGCTTGCAAGACCTCGTGCACAGTTGCAAACCAAAAGTGCGAAAGACTTTCAAAATAGTGTTTGCTTAAAGGGGCACATATTGTGTCCCTTTATTTTTATTTTATAAAATTTCTTGATAGGAGAATTTATCGTGATACATTTTTATAAATTGCTTGATAAAAATATTGTACTCGATGTATATAGCGGTGCGGTACATATGCTTGATAATGTTGCGTATGATGTCGTGGCACATTTTGGTCAAAACTTTGAAAAAAGTGATAAAGCATTATGCTCACTTGTGGAGGCGCTCGGCAAAAAATATACCAAAGAGCAAATCAAGGATGCATATGATGAAATATGCGAGCTATATGAGAACGACCTTTTATACACAAACGACATATATGCCGAATATGCAAAAAAGCTTGACAAGCGCTCGGTTGTAAAGGCGATGTGCCTTCATATAGCACACGATTGCAACCTTCGTTGTAAGTATTGCTTTGCCGATACTGGTAGTTTTCATCGTTCTCGTTCAATGATGAGCGCTGATGTCGGCAAAAAGGCGATTGATTTTGTTATAAAAAACTCCGGCAATCGTAAAAATATAGAAATTGATTATTTTGGTGGCGAGCCATTGATGAATTTTGATGTTGTGCGCCAGATTACAGAATATGCAAAAGAACAAGGCAAAAAGCACTCTAAAAACTTTCGCTTTACTATAACGACAAACGGACTTTTGCTTGATGAGAATAAAAAGAAGTACATAAACGAAAATATGTCAAACATTGTTTTAAGCATAGATGGAACAAAAGAGGTAAACGACAAAGTGCGCGTACGCGTTGACGGAAGCGGGAGCTATGACTCAATAGTGCCAAAGTTTAAAGATATTGCCGAGTCAAGAAATCAGGATAATTATTATGTGCGTGGCACATTTACGGCATATAATCTTGATTTTGCAAAAGATGTATTGCATCTTGCTGACCTTGGTTTTAAACAAACAAGTGTAGAGCCGGTTGTGGCGCCGTATGAAGAGAGCTATGCCCTTCGTGAAGAACACCTGCCGACTATATATGCCGAATATGAAAAGCTTGCTCGTGAATATGTCGACAGACGCAAAAACGGCAAAGCGTTCAACTTTTTCCACTTTATGATTGACCTTACACAAGGGCCTTGTGTCATAAAGCGTATGTCAGGCTGTGGCAGTGGACACGAATACATAGCGGTAACACCTGAAGGTGATATATACCCATGCCACCAATTTGTCGGCAACGAGGATTTTAAAATGGGCAGTGTAATGGACGGAAGCTTTGATGAAGATATCAAAAATACATTTATGCGCTCAAATGTTTATACAAAAGAAGCATGCAGCGAATGTTTTGCAAAGTTTTATTGTTCAGGCGGTTGTCCTGCAAACGCATACAACTTTAACAAAGACATTGACAAGCCGTACAAGCTCGCTTGTGATATGGAACGAAAACGCGTTGAATGTGCACTCGCAATTGCGGCATGTCTTAGTGAAGAGCAGTAAAATATAATTAAAATAAAAAAACAGAGCAATATTGCTCTGTTTTTTTTATAAAATTTATTAGCCTCTTTTTCGCATTACTTCGTACATGAGCACACCTGCTGCAACAGATGCATTAAGGCTGTTTATTTTACCCTTCATCGGTATGCTTATAAGAAAATCACAGCTTTCCTTAACAAGTCTGCTCATCCCTTCACCCTCAGAACCGATTACAACAGCAATCGGACCACTCAAATCCGCTCCATAGATGTCATTTTCTCCATCTGCATCTGTACCATATACCCATATACCCGCTTTTTTTAAATCATCAATACAGCGTGAAAGGTTTGTAACCTTTGCAATCTTCATGTATTCGGTTGCACCTGCGGCTGCTTTTGCACAGGTAGCCGAAAGACCAACACTTCTATGTTTTGGAATGATTACGCCGTGTGCCCCGCAACAATGCGCCGTACGGATTATCGACCCAAGGTTGTGTGCATCATTTAACGAATCACATATTACGATAAATGGTGGCTCGCCACATTCCTTTGCATAGGCCAAAATATCATCTACACTTGCATATTCTGCTGCCGCAACATATGCTATGATGCCTTGATGTGCGCCTGTTTGGCTTATTGCATCAAGCTTTGAGCGTTCGACCTCACTTATAAGTATGCGTTTTTCCTTTGCAAGTGCAATTATGCGTGTTATCGAACCTTTATTATCAGATTTTGCAATCAATATTTTGTCGATTTGTCTTCCGCTTTTGAGCGCCTCAAATACAGGATTTCGTCCTTCTAATATATCATCACGCTCTTCTTTTGCGTTATTATTCATAATCTTTCTCCCAAATGCCTGTTAGTTGGCCATATTAAATTCGTCATGAATTGCAACAACGGCACGCTCTGCATCCTTACGGTCAATAAGCACCGATACCTTAATTTCGCTTGTAGCAATCATATGAATATTTATGTGCGACTTATAAAGCGCCTCAAACATCTTTGCGGCTACACCCGGATTTGTAACCATGCCTGCACCAACGATTGATACCTTTGATACATCATCGTTCCATTGGATATCCTTTGCACCGATTGAGCCATTGTTCTCTTTTATACACTCAATAACCTCTTCAAGATTTGACGATGCAACAGTAAAGCTTATATCCTTTGTATTATTTCTGCCTATCGATTGAATAATAAGGTCAACATTTATATTATGCTTTGCCAATAATGAGAATATACTAAAGGCCTTGCCCGGAGTATCCTCCACCTCTATAAGAGAAATTCTTGCAGTATCATTATCACGCGTTACACCGCGCACCAACATTTTTTCCACATCATTTACCTCCTTAACAATAGTTCCTGTTACTTTGTGAAGGCTTGATAAAACCATAAGCTTCACATTATATTTTTTTGCCATTTCAACCGAACGGTTATTTAAAACATTTGCACCAAGAGATGCAAGCTCAAGCATTTCATCATACGAAATTTCATCAAGCTTCTTTGCATCTTTGACTATTCGAGGGTCTGCTGTATATACACCGTCAACATCCGTATATATCTCACACGCATCAGCCTTTAACGCCGCAGCAAGTGCAACCGCCGATGTGTCAGAACCACCACGACCAAGCGTCGTTATGTCATCATATTTGTTAATTCCTTGAAAGCCTGCCACAATAACGATATTATTTTTATCAAGCTCTGCATTCAATCTGTCTGTATCAATTTTTAACAAACGCGCAGTCGAATAATTAGGATTTGTTTTCATGCCTGCCTGCCATCCTGTAAGTGATATTACAGGAAAACCAAGCGACTCAATCGCCATAGCAAGAAGTGAAATCGAAATCTGCTCACCCGTTGCCAAAAGCATATCCATCTCTCTTTTTGAAGGCTTTTTGTTAATTTCTCGTGCCTTTTCAATAAGTTCGTCCGTTGTATCGCCCTGCGCTGAAACAACAACGACAACATCGTTGCCCGCTTTGTAAGTATCTGTAATCGTGCGTGCAACATTAAAAACCTTTTCAGCATTAGCTACAGAGCTTCCGCCAAATTTTTGTACGATTAAACTCACTGTTGTATCCTCCTTATATTATTGTTTACATATTATACTAACAACTCTGTATCAATCCTGCATAACTCTAATCTTGCTCACAATTTCGCCACCGAGTGACAAAAGCTTTTTGTCAATATTTTCCTCTGTATCAACAGGCGCAATAAAGCATATCTGCTCCCCGTCTGTAAGGATATGTTGTTTTCCAAATACAGACTCTATCTGTGATTTGTCCACCCCATTTATACGAATAAACATCGAAATCTCTGCTTTTTTATAATCGTCAATATATCCATCAGCACATGGCTCCCAGATATAATTTTTATTATCAGAGCTTTTTACAATATCTATTACATCAGCTACGACCGCACTTGCTGTAGGAAGTTTGCCCGCGCCACGACCATAAAACATCACATCGCCCACCTGATTGCCACGCACCATTATTGCATTAAACACATCTTCAACACTTGAAAGAGGATTACTCATCGGTACAAGCATAGGTGATACGAGACATATTACCTTATCGTTAAAGCTTTTTGTATAACCGATAAGCTTAATCACATAACCAAATGCCTCTGCAATTTTTACATCATCTAATGTAATGTTTGTGATGCCTTCGGCATATACCTTTGACGAATCAACAGCCTTGCCAAACGCAAGTGATGCAAGTATACATATCTTTCTGCATGCATCGTGTCCCTCTACATCGGCTGCCGGATTGCGTTCTGCATAGCCTTTCTCCTGTGCCTGCACAAGCGCCGTTTCAAAGCTTATGCCGTCTTTTATCATCTTTGTTAAAATATAGTTTGTTGTGCCATTAAGTATACCAAAAATTTCTGTAATTTCATTTGCAGCAAGGCATGTATTAAGCGGTCTTATAACCGGTATTCCACCACCAACGCTTGCCTCAAAAAGATAGTTTGCATTTTTTTCGCGTGCAATTTTCAAAAGCTCTGTACCATGCATTGCAACAAGCTCCTTATTGCTTGTAACAACACTTTTGCCACATAGAAGTGCCGACTTTGTAAAACGATATCCCGGCTCAAGTCCACCCATTGTTTCAACAACTATATCAATTGAGCTATCATTTAAAATATCATCAAAATCCTTTGTAAAAATCTCCTTTTGCGGATGGTCATCAAACTCGCGCAAATCTAAGACTCTTTTTACGCTTATTTGCTTTCCTGTTTTGCGCTTTATACTGTCTGCGTTTGTTTTTAAAACCTCATACACACCCGAGCCAACCGTACCGTAGCCCAAAATCGCTATATTAACCATAATAATCTCCTCCAACTGTTAATATTAAATATATACAACACAAGGCCTACTCCCCTGCAATTATTTCAAGTCTTTTTACCCCTTCAATCGCCTTAAGCTTTTTTAATAGTGCACCAACGGTTTTGTTCATGCCCTCTGTACGAAAGGATATTGTGATGTTTGCTGAATTATTAACGGGTATGTTTTGATTTATCGTAAGCACGCTCACACACGCCTGGGCCAAAACCTTAAGCACTTGTGAAAGTATGCCCGACACATCTAAAAGCTCCATAAACAGAGTTATTATTTTATCTTTACCCATATCCTCTATAGAAAAAACACAATCCTTATATTTGTAAAATGCCGAACGACTTATTTTGAGCATTTGCGCTGCCTCACTCGCCGTTTTACATTTGCCTGTTTTTAGCAGGCGCTTTGCCTCAACAACCTTTGGAAATATGTCCGGCAAAACCGCTGTATCAACAAGCAGATAAGAAGGTTTGTTTGTCATTCGTGTCCCCTCCTTTGTCCGCGCACGAAATACATTTGTGTGCCATATAAAGAATGATAACATTAAAAACATGCCTTGTCAAGAGAAAATATATAAAAAATAACAAAATTTTAAGCAATAAAAAAAGGAAAAACGCATAAACATGTAGAATTTAATCAAATAGGCATGTATTTTGCTCTAAACATAGTAAATTGTTATAAAAATAGTATGAAAAGGGAGGCGTTTTCGTAATGGAAGCTCCAAAAAAATTTAAATTATCAATGTTTGGTTTTAAGAAAAAAGATGTAAACGCATACATAATGGATTGTGCACAAAAGGCTGAAAACATAAAAAAAGAGCTTGAAGAAAAAAACAAAGCTCTTGAAGCAAAGGTAGCTGAGCTTTCAGAAAAAAATACAGTGTATGAAAAAGAGCGCGCTTGTATAGCTGATGCACTATTAAAAGCAAAGCTTGAAGCGGACAATATGATTGTCGAGGCAAAAAAAGAAACAGACAAAGTGCGTGGCAACCTTGATAGAGAGCTTGAAGAACTTAAAGACAAAATACGCGCTGAAAAGGTACGCGTAAATGAAATAAGAGAAGATGCAAAAGCAACTCTTGAAGAGTATATATCGCGTCTTAATAGCATAGATATAAAAGCAGGAAGCGACGATGAGTCTGATGATAATACATCGGGCGATGTTGCGATTTGGTAAAATAAACATACGGTGTGCCTTATAAAACTATATAAGGCACATATTTATATTAAAAAGAGAGGATATGACTTATATGAATACATTTGAGGCACTTATAATGGGTCTTGTGCAGGGTTTGACAGAGTTTTTACCCATATCAAGCTCCGGTCATCTTGTAATCTTTGGCCAGATTTTAAACATAAATATAAGCGACGGTAATGCGTTCTCGGTGCTTTTACACCTTGCAACCTTTATATCGGTATGCATCGTATATTATAAAGATGTAGTCGAGCTTGTAAAAGAATTTTTCCTTATGATAGCAGACATCTTTCGTGGCAAGTTTAACCTTGATAGGCCGTATAGGCGTATGCTTGTTATGCTTATAATCGCTACTATACCCGCCGTTGTTGTTGGCTTTTTATTCAAGCTTCTGGACCTTGACAGTGTATTATCAAGTCTTATGACCGTTAGTATAATGCTACTTTTTACATCAGCACTTATGTATGCGGTTGATAAATTTAATGATAATAATTTTGATGCATCAAATGCAAAATTTAAGAGCGCTTTTTATGTTGGTATTGCACAGGCGTGCGCACTTATGCCTGGTCTTTCAAGGAGTGGCTCTACAATTACTGCTGCTCGTGCACTCGGTTATAAAAAAGAGTTTGCAATAAAGTTTTCATTTCTGATGTCGCTTCCGGCAATAATTGGTGCTGCGGTATTGGAGGGTGCTGACCTTATTATGAGTGGTGGCTTTTCGGTAGAGCTTATGCCACTCGTTGTCGGCTTTTTGGCAGCGGCAATCTCCGGTGTGCTTGCGATAAAATTTCTTATTAACCTTTTAAATAAAAACAAGTTCTACATTTTCTCTATATACTGTGCCATCGTGGGAATTATAGGTATTTTATACACCGTTATTAAATAGAAAGTTTTTCATAATCAAAAACGAGGTTTTCCGGATAAAATTTGGGAAACCTCTTGATTTTTTGTGCGATATGCGTCACAATATATATAGGCAGGTGATGAGTGTATATGAATTGGTCAGGAGCAAAAAATTGGCTTATAGTTTTATTTGTAGCGATAAATATATTTTTAGTTATTACTATAGTAAAATCAGATATGCAATCATCTGTTATTGAGGATAAAACTATTCAAAGCACAGTAAATATTCTGCGACAGAGTGATATTTTTATCGATGCAAAAACTATCCCGACGAAAATGCCAAAACTTGGGGCTATTGATGTTGAAAACAGTATAAGTGATTTTGATGTTTTTGCAGAAAAAATCCTTGGAGAAGGCTATATAAAAGAGAGCAATACTCATTATTACCTTGGCACAAAAAGCCTTGTTCTTTCTGGCGATATGATATCATATACCGACTCTGCTCCACACGATAATATTGAACAACTAAAAGCTTCAACAGCTCAAAAATATGTATCAAGCTGGCTTTCGGCGCGTGGTTTTGAAACAGAAGTGCTCGGCTCATATGCGTATGAAAGTGATGGCGGCTATCTTGTGCGTATAGAACAAAAATTTGATAAATATGCACTTCTTGATTCATATTTTGAAGTATTTGTTACAAGCAAAGGCGTTACAAAGCTTTCGGGCAGCTGGTTTGTTCCATCAAGTGGACAAAACTTTTTTTCAAATGACGCTGCTCGTGTAAAGTCAATTATAAGCGTGTTGCTTGATTTCGCGCGTGACAATGTGCGTATAAACAGGGGCTCGAATAATATCGTTGAGATTGTTTTGGGGTATACTACAGGCGATAAAAACACATATCACAAATATGCCACTGCGGTGCCTGTGTGGCGCATACGCTGTAGCGATAAAAATGAGTATTTCTACGAAGCAAGATAACTTTTAGTAAAATCAAGGCTTTAAAAGAGGAAAAATATGAATGATTTTTTACCGATAAACAAGGAACAACTTCATACAAGAGGCTTTGATGTGCCGGATTTTTTGTATGTGACTGGTGACGCATATGTAGACCATCCAAGCTTTGGACATGCTATTATATCCCGCGTTTTAGAAAATAGCGGTTATAGCGTCGCAATGCTGCCACAACCGAGATGGGACAATTGTGAATACTTTAAAAAATTTGGCAAGCCGCGTCTTGGCGTACTCGTAACATCGGGCAACATTGACTCAATGGTTGCACATTACACCGCTGCAAAAAAGCCGCGCTCGGACGATATGTATTCGCCAGGTGGAAAAAGTGGCTATCGTCCCGACAGAGCAGTTATAGTTTATTGCAATCGCATACGCGAGGCTTTTGGCGATATACCAATAATAATTGGTGGTATAGAGGCAAGTCTTCGTCGCTTTGCGCACTATGACTATTGGTCGGACAAGGTGCGCCGTTCGATTCTTGTCGATAGCCGTGCCGATTTGTTAATATATGGCATGGGCGAAAAACAGATTGTGCAGATTGCAGATGCACTTGATAAGGGGATACCCGTTAAAAAAATCCGTTTTGTAAATGGGACATGCTATTTGGCAAAAAAAGATGAAATGCCCGAAGGGCTTATGCTTGAAAGCTATGAGCAGGTCTTGTCCGATAAAAAAGCATACGCAAATGCGTGTCGCGTGCAATATGAAGAACAAGACCCCATACGAGGCAAACGGCTTATCCAGGCGCACAATGACAAACTTTTGGTACAAAATCCACCGATGATGCCGCTTAATACAAAGGAGCTTGATTCTGTATATGCGTTGCCATATATGCGCACATATCATCCGATGTATGAGCCGCTTGGTGGAATACCTGCAATATCAGAGGTGAAATTCTCGCTCACAAGTTGCCGTGGTTGTTACGGTGCGTGTAATTTTTGTGCGCTCACCTTTCATCAAGGGCGCATAGTGCAGTCACGCAGTCACGAATCTCTTATAAACGAAGCTAAAAAAATAACATGGGAGCCCGATTTTAAAGGATATATTCACGATGTAGGCGGACCTACGGCAGATTTTCGCACACCTGCATGTAAAGAACAATTAAAGGTTGGTGCGTGCAAAAAAAGACAGTGTTTATTCCCAACACCATGCAAGAATCTTGTTGCAGACCATAGTGATTATTTAAAGCTTTTGCGCAAATTGCGCTCACTTGACAGAGTAAAAAAAGTGTTTGTGCGCTCGGGTCTTCGATATGATTATATAATGGCTGATAAAAACGACGAGTTTTTTTATGAGTTATGTGAGCACCATATCAGCGGTCAGTTAAAGGTCGCTCCCGAGCATGTTTCAGCAAATGTTTTAAAATATATGGGCAAACCATCAGGCAACACATATAATCGGTTCGCAAAAAAATATGCAGATATAAACCGCTCGCTCGGCAAAGAGCAATACCTTGTCCCGTATTTGATGAGTTCGCACCCCGGTTCGACGCTTGATGATGCAATAGAGCTTGCATTATTTTTAAAGAAAAATAATCTTAATCCACGCCAGGTACAAGACTTTTATCCTACACCGGGTACAATTTCGACGGCTATGTTTTACACTGGCATCGACCCGCGCACAGGAAAAAGCGTATATGTAGCAAGAAACGCACACGACAAAGCGATGCAAAGAGCGCTTTTGCAGTTTAATAATAAAGCAAATCGTGCGCTTGTTATAGAAGCACTAAAAAAAGCCGGACGCGAGGACTTGATTGGTTTTGGAAGTGATTGTCTTATAACGCCGTACGAAATTCGAACAGGCGCTGCAAAACATTATGATAAGAATATAAATAATAAAAATATTAAAAACAACGGAGGTCATAGAAATGGCAATAATAATGGACGGAAAGGCTTTGTCAAAAAAGGTAAAACAGCAACAAAAACAAATATCAGAACAACTAAAAGCAAAGGGCGTTAAACCATGTCTTGCTGTGATTATAGTTGGTGAAAATCCTGCAAGCAAGGTATATGTTGCAGGAAAAATCCGCGACTGTGAAGAGGTCGGCATCGAATCACGCGAGTATGCGTTGCCGGAAACAACAACCCAGCAAGAGCTTATCAATCTTGTTAATGAACTTAATAACGATGATAGCGTGTCGGGCTTTATTGTTCAGCTTCCGCTCCCAAAGCATCTCGACGAAAAAGCGGTAATCGATGCAATCGACCCAAAAAAAGATGTTGATGCATTTCATCCTATAAATGTAGGCAAAATTATGATTGGAGATTATGATTTTCTTCCTTGCACACCTGCGGGTGTGATGGAGCTTTTAGACGAGTACAATATCGATGTGTCAGGCAAGGAATGTGTAGTCGTTGGGCGCAGTAATATTGTCGGAAAACCACAGGCAATGCTTCTTTTGCACAAGAACGGCACTGTTACAATATGTCATTCACGCACAAAGGATTTGGCAGAGGTTACACGCAGAGCTGACATACTTGTTGTTGCAATCGGCAAAGGTGAATTTATTACAGGCGATATGATTAAAGAGGGTGCCATTGTAATCGATGTCGGCATGAACAGAAACAGTGAGGGAAAACTCGTGGGCGATGTTCATTTTGAAAGCGCAAAGGAAAAGGCGTCATATATCACGCCTGTACCGGGTGGTGTCGGCGTTATGACGCGCGCAGTACTTATGAAAAATGCCGTAAAAGCCGCCGAGCTTAATTCGTCAAAATAAACTAAAGGGATAGCTTTGATATGAAGGATATTTTAACAAAAGGTATCGAGTCACTTCAACTTTGTGTCACAGATGTGATGCTTGATCGATTTGTAAATTATTATGAGCTTCTTGTCGATTATAATAAAAAAGTAAATCTTACAGCAATTACCGAGCCACATGAAGTAGCAACAAAGCACTTTTTAGACAGCATATCGCTTTTGGGAATATGCGATATCCCTATAGGTGCAAGTGCAATTGATGTTGGTACGGGAGCCGGATTCCCCGGCTTGCCCTTAAAAATTGTGCGAGATGATATAAAACTCACACTTGTAGACTCGTTAAACAAGCGTGTAGAGTTTCTAAAGCTATGCTGCAAGGAGTTGTCACTTACAAATGTGGAATGTATACACGCTCGCGCAGAGGAGCTTGGGCACAAAGAAGAGTATAGACAAGCATATGATTTTGCATTTTCACGCGCCGTTGCAAATATGGCAACACTTAGCGAGTATTGTTTGCCATTTGTAAAGATTGGCGGTGTCTTTTGTGCTTATAAAGGTCCCGCGGCAGAAGAAGAGCTTTGCAATGCAAAAAATGCGATTGCAACACTTGGCGGAGGGAATACTTGTATAAAAATGGCACATATAGACCAAAGTGATATGTCACATTCGATAATTTTGGTTGACAAAATCAATGACACAGCTACAAAATACCCCAGAAGTGGCAATAAACCTCTAAATAAACCGATATAAAAAGTCGAAAAACGAGATTTTAATACGAAACAAGTAAAACGATTTTTCTTCACATTTTACCTTTTTTTGGTATAATGTGTTTGAAGGTCGTTTTTTGTTTTTAAGACCGGAAGATAATACCAAGGAGGACTTTTTTATGATTTTACCGATTCAACTTACAACGAATACACAAAAGACAAAATCGGTGATATATATACCGATTGACTCAATACGACCAAATCCCTATCAGCCGCGGCGCCATTTTGAACAAAAAGCACTTGAAGAGCTTGCAGTATCAATCAAAAGCTTTGGCATATTGCAACCCATAAGCGTCAGACGCCAAAGCTCAAATACATATGAGCTCATCGCAGGTGAACGGCGTTTGCGTGCGGCAAAGCTTGTTGGGCTTGATAGCGTGCCGGTAATAATCCACGAGCTTGATGAAACTGATTCGGCACTTGCTGCGCTTTTAGAAAATCTTCAGCGTGCAGATTTGTCATATATGGAGGAGGCGCAAGGCTATTATCACCTTATACACCAACACCGTCTTACACAAGAAGAGGTCGCATTAAAGGTCGGCAAAACACAATCAACTATTGCAAACAAGCTTCGCATTTTAAGGCTTGGGCCACTTGTAAAAAAAATTTTAGTCGACAACAATCTTACCGAGCGTCATGCACGCGCACTACTTCGACTTGATGATGAACAAGCACAGCTTGGCATACTAAAGCAAGTGTGCGACGAAGGGCTTAATGTGTTGCAAACCGAGCGGCTTGTAGAGGCAAAGCTTGTGTGCGAAAACGCACCAAAGCAAAAAAAGAAAAAGAGCCTTTTGGTCGGACAAGCTAACATAAAAATTATTGTAAATACTGTGCGCCAAGCGATAAAAATGATACGCGACGCAGGTATGGATGCATCCATGCGCGAAATTGACACCGACGACTTTGTTGAATATAGTATTAAAATAAAAAAAGCGCAGACAAAACCCTTATAATATAAAAAAGACCGTTTCACTGACAAAATCAGTTATAAACGGTCTTTTGTTTTATTTTCCACTCACAAGCTCGCCTTTTCTAATCATCGCGTTTGGAACGACGGGTTTTTCGGTTTTCATTGTAAAAATCATTTGTGCATGTGGCACCGATGTAACATATTCACCCGTGGCATTTTTTAACCACTCAACCTTTTGTGAAAAGTACGGTTCATTCGGTTGTATTATCTCGACTGTATCGCCAACACAGAATTTGTTCCTTTGTTCAACAGTAGCGATACCCGTCTTTTCATTATAATCAAGCACAAATCCTACTATATCATAATCGCGGATATATGAGCTTGTATCATATACCTGCGAATTTGCATCGGTTTTGCCAAAATAAAAGCCATGCGTATATGGCCTGTGGCTGACCTTCAACACTTCATTAAGGTTCTCTTTATCAAACTTATATGTGTCCGGATTTTGAATATATTTGTCGAGCTCGGCACGATATGCCTTTATAATCGTAGCAACATAGTACTCACTCTTAACGCGTCCTTCTATTTTAAAGCTTGTAATACCACTTTTAACAAGCTCGGGTATATGCTCAATCATACATAAATCCTTTGAATTAAAGAAAAAGCTACCTTTTTCGTCCTCGCCAACATGAAAATATTCGCCCGGACGCTTTTCCTCTACGAGTGCATAATTCCAACGACACGGCTGGGCACATTCGCCCTTGTTTGCATCGCGTCCTGTAAGATAATTGCTCAAAAGGCATCGTCCCGAGTACGATATGCACATAGCGCCATGAACAAATGCCTCAATCTCAAGCTCATTCGGCGTTTTTTGGCGTATTTGTGAAACCTCTTCAATGCTGAGCTCGCGCGCAAGCACAACGCGCTTTGCACCCATATCATGCCATACATTTGCACTTAGATAATTAACATTGTTCGCCTGTGTTGATATATGAATGTCAATATTTGGATAGCGCTTTCTTATGAACGAAAAAAGTCCTATATCCGCCACAATAAGCGCATCAATTCCAAGCGCAACCACACTGTCAAGATAATCCTCAAAGCTTTCAAGTTCTTCATTGTGCGGGATAATATTTGTCGTAAGATATACCTTTTTGCCACGCTCGTGGGCAAAGCGTATACCCTCTTGCATATCCTTTAGGTCAAAGTTTTTCGACGCAGTACGCAAACCAAAAGCCTCGCCACCGATATATACCGCATCTGCACCGTACAAAATTGCTATTTTAAGTTTTAAAAGGTCGCCCGCAGGTGCCAAAAGCTCAAGTTTGTTTTTCAAATCGTTCATTATATTCACCAATTCCTTATATATTAAAGAAAATTTTAGTCATGTTTTTTATATGAAACGCTTACACCATCGCCGATTGATAAAAGCGATGTTTCAAGCCTTTCATCACTGCATAAAGCATCAATATATTTTTTAAGACGCTTCACTATCGTAATTTTGCGTCTTATGAGAAGAGCGCGATTTGTGACCATACCACCATAGAGTATGTTATCGCTTATAAGTAAACCATCTTTTTTTAACAAACGCACGCAGTGTGGCAAAAAGTGTATATAGTGTGCCTTTGCACCATCCATAAACACCATATCATAAGCTCCATCAAGTGCGGGCAAAAGCACCTCTGCATCAGCACTAAGCACATCTATACGGTCACTATAGCCTGCTTTTTCAATGTTTTTTCGTGCAATTTGTGTCATATTTTCATCACGCTCAATCGTCGTAATATGTGCATCAGGCGCAAGAGCCTCAAGCATCAAAATAGACGAATACCCAATTGCCGTACCAATTTCGAGCACATTTTTCGGCTTGTGTGTCATACATAAAACCTTCAAAAAGCTTGCAACTTCTTTTTGCACAATTGGCACGCCGTTTTTGTGTGCATAATCCTCAAGCTCTAATAAAAAATCACTGTTCGGCGCAAGTGATGAGCGCACAAAATCAATTATATATGAATGTGTTATGTCTTGTTCGTTTGGCATTTTGGGCTCCTTTCGCCATGCTATTTTTGAATCTTTTGTCTGATATGTTCATGTTCATCCAAGGTTTTTGCATAATAAATCTTTCCTTTTTCATCCGATTGGAAAAATTGATACTCTGTATCAGACGGATAAAGCGCCGCCTCAATCGATGCCCTCCCCGGCGAGCATATCGGCCCTATCGGCAAGCCTTTGTTGATATATGTGTTATATGGCGACTTGATTTTTGTATCTTTTGCCGATAAAATAGCCTTTCTTTCACCAAGTATATATTGCACCGTCGCACACGACTCAAGATATGGATAGCTCTTGCTTTTCAGTCTGTTATGAAAAACGCCCGCCACAAGTGCTCTGTCATTATCGGCACCTGCTTCTCCTTCAACAATCGATGCAAGCGTCACAATTTCGTCGACACTGTAACCAAGTTTTTTAGCGCGCGATTCATATTCGTCGGTAAAAATTTCATCAAAACGCTCAAGCATAAGCTCTATAACATCTTGTGCACTCATAGAGTTTGAAATATTATATGTGTCAGGAAAAAGATATCCCTCAAGCTTATTATCCTTGCGTTTTATTTCATTTAAAAAGTCATAGTCATAATCCAATGTTGTCGCCCGATTAAATTCATCTTCTGTTATATAACCTGTATTAGCAACAATTTTTCCAATTTCTTTAAGATTTGACCCCTCGGGAATTGTTATATTAGTCGTTTTATATGTTGAACGATAAACAAGTCCGTTTATAATTTTGCTATAACCGCTCCCCTTTTTTATTTCAAACTCTCCTGCATAATATCTGTCATTTGCGCCTTTCATATTTGAAACAAGTTCAAATATGAATTTATGCTTTATAACGCGATTTTCTTTAAGAATTTGTGCAACAGAATGTGAATTGTCATCTTCTTTTATAGTAACTTGTATGCTCGGTTGGTCAAGGCTGCCTGTAAAGACATCATCGACTACTGATATTGCAAACACAATAAATGCAACGGCAAGCACCGCCAAAACCATAGATATTATTTTTTTATTTCGTTTCTTTATTTTAAAGCGTTTTGTCATTCTACCACCCCACACATGCTTATATTTTACAACAATATCTTCTTTTAGTCAACCTTATAGCCCTTGCTGAATAAAAAAACGGCGGTATTTCCGCCGTTTATCACTTTTTAAAAACGCTACATTTCGCGTCTACCCTCCATAGCACGCAAAAGCGTTACTTCATCAGCATATTCAAGGTCGCCGCCAACAGGAAGTCCATGTGCAATACGCGTCACTTTTACCCCAAGTGGCTTTAAAAGCTTGCAAAGATACATGGCCGTAGCCTCGCCCGATACATTTGGATTTGTCGCCATAATAACCTCTTCAATATCGCCCTTTGCAATTCTTTCAAGAAGCGAGCCTATTTTCAGGTCATCCGGTCCTATGCCGTCCATAGGCGAAAGCGCGCCATGCAAAACATGATACAAGCCACGGTATTCGCGCATTTTTTCTATCGCAGTAACATCCTTTGGCGATTCAACAACACAAATGATGTTGTTTTCACGCCGTGTATCGCTGCAAATTGCGCAAGGCGATACATCTGTAAGGTTTTGACACTGCTCACAAAAGCATATCTTTTCCTTTGCTTCAAAAATCGCCTCTGCCATATCGTGCGCATACTCTTTGGGCATATTAAGCAGATGAAAAGCAATCCTCTCGGCGCTTTTGCGTCCTATTCCGGGAAGCTTTTCAAACTGTTCTATTAGTTTTTCAATAGGTGGTGCGTGCATAAGTCGCCTCCAAAAATATAATTAAAACAAGCCGGGTATATTCATCCCGCCGGTAATCTTGCTCATATCGCGTGCAAGCATTTCCTCTGCCATGCGAAGAGCCTCGTTTGTTGCTGCTAATATCAAATCCTCTAATGTTTCCACATCATCAGGGTCAACAGCTTCGGGACTGATTTTTATTGATAATATTTGCTTTTTGCCGGATGCAACAACAGTTACTGCGCCGCCACCTGCTGATGCTTCAACAGTTTTTTCCTCGGCTTCTTCTTGCATTTTTGTCATTTGCTCCTGCATCTTTTGTGCCTGTTTTATAAGATTATTCATATTGCCCATTCCGCCGGGCATACCGCCGGGTATTCCGCCTCTAAATTTTGCCATTATATATTTACCTCCGCATATTTATTCTTCCACTATAATATCGTCATTGTCCATACTCAAAAGTGCATCAAGCGGGTCTGTTTCATCTTCTGTTTGTACAGTAGTGGCCACATCCTCTGCCTTTGCGCTTTCGGGCATATCATCAATCATATCAAATTCCGACTCTGTTACAAAGCACACACGCACACCTTCACCAACAACGGAGGCGAGCGCCGTATTAAAGTCATCACTTAACATAGTGATTATTTGTTTTACATATGATTCGTTTATAATATAAAGCTTTTGCCCATCAAATTTTGCTTTTTTTACAGACAATGCACCATAAAGTGGTGGGTATTTCTTTTGCAAAACACCCAAAATCTCTCCCCATACATTTGAAGACTTTTTCACACTCACTTTGCGTAGAGTCTGGTCTTTTATATTATTTTTTTGCTCTGTATCTGTTTGTAATGCTTTTTCTTCCTTTTTGAGTTTATTTATTATATCTTCATCACTTTTGGGCATATCCCACGGCGGCGTATCATCATTTTCATTTTGATGTTGCTCTTCTGTGTGTGGTTTTTGTTCTTCTTTTGATGATTTTTGTACTGTTTTTATTACCTTGCCATCAAGCTTTAGCTCAAGTGCTTCAAGCCTTGACAATATTGCCGCACTTGACTGTGAAAGCCTGTCATCACACAAGCGCATAAGTGCAAGCTCATAAAGTGTGCGTACATTTTTCTCCCATTTTGCATCGGCACTTGCCGCACAAAGTGTTTCAATAATATACGAAAGCTCCGCCGCACCAAAGGCTGATGCTGCTCTTTTTATCTCATCAATAGTATCTTGGCAATATTCAAACAACCCGCACGCAGTATTTGATACCTTGCACACAAGTATATCGCGAAAACGCCCTATAAGCATATCTATAAAATTATTTATATCCTTGCCGCTTTGTGATACCTCTGCTATAGAGGATAATATTTTTACGGCATCCTTGTTTGCAATTGCATCTACCATATCGCCAAGTGCCTCATCAGATGCAACAGAAAGTATATCGCGCGCTTTGGATAGTGTGATTTTCCCATCACAAGCACCAACGCATTGGTCTAAAATGCTTAGTGCATCACGCATAGCCCCGTCCGAAAGGCGTGCTATAAGCTCAAGTGCCTCTATATCTGCATCAATATTTTCCGCATTTACAATCTCGCGCAAGCGCACAAGCATATCGCGCGCAGCTATTCTTTTAAAATCAAAACGCTGGCACCTTGATGTAATCGTCGCCGGAAGCTTGTGCACCTCCGTTGTTGCAAGGATAAAAATTACATGCGCAGGTGGCTCTTCAAGTGTTTTTAAAAGTGCATTAAATGCGCCACTCGAGAGCATATGTACCTCGTCTATAATATAAATTTTATATTTTGTCTGTGCTGCCGAATAGGAAACCTCCTCACGAATGGCGCGTATATTGTCAACACCATTGTTCGACGCAGCATCAATTTCCGTAATGTCAATAACGCTCCCCTCAAGAGCACCGCGACATATCTCACACTCATTACACGGGTTACCATTTTGCGGTTTTAGACAATTTACAGCGCGCGCAAAAATTTTCGCGCATGATGTTTTTCCTGTTCCGCGTGTGCCGCAAAACAGATACGCATGCGCAGCCTTGCCCGCCAATATTTCATTTTTAAGTGTGGTTACAATATGCCCCTGACCAACGACATCGTCAAAGCTCAGCGGTCGCCACTTTCTGTAAAGCGCCTGATATGCCATAATTAAAACCTCACATGCTTTTTATACTGAAATAAAAAAATCGTACACCTCTGCTTCGAGGCAGGCCCTCCATGCGGTAAATTAAAATCCGGTTCAGCCTCGGCAACCCTATATCACACCGCAGACACCGCTTATTGCTGCTCGGTTCCCCGCCTGACAAGGTTCACGGGCTATGGTCGCATAGGACCAAAGCATCATCACCATCATATAAACACCTGCCATACAAAACCTTACCCCTCGGCAGAGTAATCACCCTTGCTATAGCGGATTGCAAGTACAGGGCACCGCTACCGCCCCGGTTAGTACGACTTATTTATTATACCCCATTTTTCATCCCATATCAAGTGATTATTTTAAATTATAAAAAATAATCACATTGCTGCACGAAACCCGTCACCGATAATGTCACTCGAATTGCATATAACACTGAAAGCTTTTTTATCAATTTTCTTTATTTCATGCTTTAGGCGCACTGCCTCACTACGGCTTACGACTGTCATTATCATAACCTTTTCATCACCAGTAAATGCGCCCCTTGTGCCGGAGACTATCGTTGCACCGCGCTCAAGGTTATCATTTATAAAAGATAGTATCTTTTCCGCCCTGTCCGTTATTATAACAAAATACTTTGATGTATTAAGATTTTCTATGGCGCTGTCTACAACAAGTGTGCGCAACACTACTATAAACAAAGAGTATATACCCGTTTCTATTCCAAAAACAAGCACAAGCGCACTTATAACAAAAAAATCAACAATAAAAAGTGCAAACCCCATTTTTAATGTGGTATATCTCTTTAAAATCATCGCAATTATATCACTTCCACCCGAGCTGCCCTCTTCATTAAAAATGAGCGCACTTCCAATTGAAATCAAAATTACATCAAAAAACATTTCAAGAACTTTTTGGTCTGTAAGTGGCTTATTCATAGGAAAAAACCACTCAAAAAGCCATGTAATTGTCGAAAGAAGCACGCTTGAATAAATAGTTTTAAAGGCAAACCCTTTTCCAAGCACCAAAAGGCCAACAAGTGTAAGAAATATGTTTAAAATAAAAAACCAGCTTGCTTGTGATAAAAATCCAAACACCTCACCAAGCACTATCGAAACGCCACCTATGCCCCCTGTTGAAAACTTGTTTGGAAATTCAAAAAAATATAGTCCGATTCCTATTAAAACAGTTCCTATCGTGATTAACAAATACGATTTTATGCTTGACTTCATATATTGATTTTACTCCTTTACATTATGTACCATATCAATATATTCAGTTATCTCGCAAGGTGTTTTTACTATCAAATCCGCTCCACTGCTTTTTAGCTCGTCATAATCGCGAAAACCCCATAAAACACCAATCGTAAACACTCCAAGGTTTTTACCGGTTTCAATATCTACCCATGTGTCGCCTATAAAAGCCGTCTCATCCTTATCAACTCCAAGCTCACGCATAACATCAAGTGCGCTATCGGGTGCAGGCTTTATTGCCACGCCGTCGCGTTGTCCCCGCACAACATCAACAAGACCTTCTTCAAAAAATTGCTTTGACACATTACATGTTGCAAAATCAGGCTTGTTTGACACTATACCAATTAAGATATTATGCTTTTTCAAGGCGCTGAGCATAGTAATTATCCCGTCATAAGGCTTTGTGAGATAGCTCACATTCTCATTATATTTTTTAGTGTAGTAGTTATACACCTCGTCAAACATTTCGTCATTATATGCACCGACCTCGCATAGCATTCTTTCAACAAGTACTTTTGCCCCGTTTCCTGCAAGATATTTATATTTTTCTGTTTCAATTGTCGGCAAAGAAAACTCTGCAAGCGCAAGATTGCCATAATATGCTATGGTCGTTACGGTATCAAGAAGTGTACCGTCCAAATCAAAAAGACACGCACGAATCATTTTATTTCTCCACTTTTTATGTTCTATATTATAAACAAATCAAAAAAACAATATGTTTATAAGTATAATTGAAAGGCACATAGGAATGTTGAACGCATTATAAAATATGATTGATAAACCGGACACACCGCCACCAGCTATTTGTTTTTCTCTAAAAAGCTTATGCCAACTGCAGTAAGTATTGTGCCCAAAATTGTTAAAAAAATACTTTTTATATTGCTCTTTTTATCCCTCTTGTGCAAAGTTGTTTTCGATATTTAAAACTCAAAATAATCCTTTGCATTCTGATAACAAATGCCCTTTATAATTTTTTCAAGGCTTTCCTTGTCGTTAGGATATTCGCCGTTTTCTACCCAGCCACCTATCAAATTACATAATATTCTTCTAAAATATTCGTGACGCGGATATGATACAAAGCTTCTTGAATCAGTAAGCATACCAACAAATTTGCCCAATATGCCAAGGTTTGCAAGCGCAGACATCTGCTCCACCATACCATCGCGATTATCATTAAACCACCATCCCGAGCCAAACTGAATCTTGCTTTTTGTAGGCCCTTTTTGGAAATTGCCAAGCATTGTAGCCAAAACACAATTATCCTTTGGATTTAGTGTATACAAAATCGTTTTCGGCAAAGCATCCTCATACTCAAGGTCATTCATAAGAGCAGAAAGCTTTTGGGCAACACACAAATCGTTTATACTGTCAAAGCCCGTATCAGCACCAAGTTTTTCAAACATTTTTGTGTTGTTATTGCGCAATGCTCCTATGTGCACTTGCATCGTCCACCCAAGTCGTGAATATTCAATAGCACACTCACGAATAACTGCAGTTTTAAAAATATCAATCTCTTGTCCGGTCAAAGTTGCACCGTTCATTTTCTTTTCAAATACTGCACCTGCATCACCTTTTTCATACGGTACATAATCAAGCCCGTGGTCCGAAAGTCTACATCCGTTATCGTGGAAGTATTGTATTTTTGATTTTAACCACGAAATAAGCCCATCAAAACTTGTGATTTCATTATCCTTTATATAACTGTCAAACCACACCTTATCTATGCCGACTGCCTTGTCGGGACGAAATGTCGGCAAAACCTTCGTGCCAAAACCGTCCTTGCAAATCTGTTGATGGTATCTTAAATCGTCTGCCGGGTCATCAGTTGTACAAATAATCTCGACATTTGATTTGTTTATTAGCTCTTTTGCAGAAAAATCGTCACGCTTTAGCTTTTCATTGCAAATATCCCATATACTTTTTGCACTTTTTTCAGTTAATGGTATATCGATATCAAAATATCTCTTTAACTCAAGTGCAGTCCAATGATATAGAGGATTGCCAATAAGATATGGCATTAAAGTCGCAAAACCGAGCCACTTTTCATATCCGTCAGCATCGCCCGTTATATACTCCTCATCAATGCCAAAGCTTCTCATCTGGCGCCATTTATAATGGTCCCCGCCCAAAAACAAATCGTATGTATCTTTAAATTTATAATCATCTGCTATCATTTGTGGCACGAGATGACAATGATAATCAATTATCGGCAAACCCTCTGCAAAATCATAGTAGAGTTTTTTTGCCGTTTTGCTGTTGAGCATAAAGTCCTTATTGATTATTCCCATAATATAACACGCTCCTTAATATAATTACAATTTTCTATATATTTCCCTATTACATATCCGCTATAATTATATAATAATTAGTCCTTTGTGTCAACTTAGCGTTTGTTTGTTTGAGAAATTATTATAATAAAAAATGCCCAGGCATTTTATAAATAAGGTCGGGGCATTTTTCTTTAATTTTCAGCTTTACGCTTATACGATTTTCTTTTCAAGATATTCAAGCGAAAGCTCAACCATCTTGTTACCCATTTGGGTATTTGCATTTGCAGCACTCTTTGTAAACCAGTGATTTATATCACCAAGTCTTTCAAGCTTTACTGCATCCGGATATAGAGCCATAAGTATCGAACACTCAAACTCACCTGCATGGTCATAGCCTGTAGCATTCTGAACCTCTGTGCTCATTGTCGGAATAACCTTAATCCAGCTAAACGGGTCATCGCCACCACCAAGATTTTCGTAATAATTGGCATAGTTTTCACTACCCCACCAACCGCGACCTTGTGTCTTTTCAAGGTAACGCATTGTAGCGCGCTTTGCAGCTTTCATGTACGAAAGTGTCATTGGCATACAGCTTTCCTGCTCAAACTGATGATGGATTACAACATAAATGTTGCGAAGTCCTGCATCAAGCATATTCATAAAAATCTGGAAAAGATATGCCTCGAATACATCCTCTTCGATATGCACTGTTCCGCTTGTTTCATCGGCAACGGCATAGCTTGAAGGGCTATAATAAATCGTAGGCGCAATCATAATCTCTTTTCTCTCTGCAAGTTTTTTAATAAGTCCTTCTGCAACCAATGTGTCGCAACCATAAGAACAATGAGGGCCATGATACTCAACAGTACCGCCGCAAATTACAAAAGGAATACGATTTTCTTTAACTTTATTAAGCTCTCGTGGAAAACTCATATTATATTCCATAATTTACATCTCCCTTATTCTGTGTAAGCAAGTGTTGTATAGAATGCAAGATTTGGCTGTGTATTGTCAAGTCTGCCATACTGTACAACAATCTCGCAACTTGATGTAAGCTTCATAGCATACTGTGTTTCAAGCGGAACCTCAAACCCGCACATATCATCAATATTGTTTGTGCGGAAACAACGAACGCGTCCTGCTTTTACAGTCCATTTGATTTGCTCATATGCGTCTTTGTCTGCAAAGTAAAGCTTTACATCGATTTGTGCATCTTTTTTTGTATCGTTTACAATGATTACGGACTCATGTCCCTTTGCAACACCTTCACCAGCCGGCGGAAGCTCACAATCAGGAATTATCCATACTTTTTTACCAATATTCTTAGCCATCGATTTCTATAATTCCTTTCTTAAGATAATCTGTCATTGAATGGCAGCCATCCTTTGTTACTGCGATACCTTTTTCCCATCTGCAACCAAAGCCGTTGCCCATGATAAATGTATCAACCTGGAATGTCATGTTCTCTTGTAGATTGTAATCGCTAATTGTTTCCATCCATGGAGCCTCAACCTCAATCATACCTGTACCATGACATGGTCCATATACATAGCTATCCTTAAAGCCGTTCTCAACATACATATTGTAGAACTCTTTTGCAATGCTTGATGCAAGCTTGCCTGCTTTAATCTGCTCAACTGTCCAATCATGGGCCTCTTTACAGAACTCAACAACTCTTCTTCTCTCGCCCTCAAGCTTGCCCATAACAACAGGAAGACCGATTGCAGGTGAATAACCATCAATCTTTGCAGAAAGATTTAGCTGAACGATATCACCCTTGTTGATTGTTCTATAACCTGAACGGCTGATTGCGTGTTGTGTTGATTTTTCACTGAATACATACATTGGAAGACCTTCATACTCTGCGCCTTCTTCATATATAACCTTCTGTGCAATACCAACCATTTGAAGCTCTGTTACGCCTGGCTTAAGATGACGAATAACCTCATCTGTAGCAAGGTCAACAATTCTAAAGCCTTCCTGGATACATGCAAGCTCGTTCTCACTCTTAATCTGACGAAGCTCAACCATAATCTCGTTACATTTAACGATTTCAGCCTTCGGGAAGCTATCCTTTAGACCTTCAAAAATTGGCAATGTGCACTCAACATAGCTACCAAGACCAATTTTAATGTTTTCGCCTGTAACGCCGATTGCTTTGAATACATCCTTAAATGTATCAGCATGAAGCTCTGGGTACGATGGGTCAGCCGACTCTCTAAACTCTCTTAAACAGAAAATTTTGTCAATCTTTGCAACATCCTGTGCAAAAATGATACACTCCGGTCCTACCATCAATGCTGCTTCACCTGTTGCAGAAATAGCAACGCCTGCGCGCTCAAATAGTGGCCAAAAGCCCGAGAAATATCTCGCATTTGCATAGTCAGACTCTGTGCTTGATACAACCATTACATCAAGGCCCTTTTCTCTGACTAACTTTGCTGCTCTTGCAACTCTTTCTTTGTACTCATAATCCGGAATACATACTCTACTCATTTTTCTTCCTCCTAAATTTAATTTTTTGTGATTGTTTGTCCTTTTTAAGCCCAAAAATATGGTTTTAAAAAGAATAATTCATTTATACCATAATTGTAACACATATTTATATGACTGTATTTGTCAAATATTAAATCTGTTTTGCACAATATTAAATTTTTTTAATATTGATATACTGTTTTTTTTATGATATACTTATAGCAAACAGTAGAAAAGGGCGGTGTAGTGATGGAATTTAAGCTAAAAAAATTTAAAAATGCAATTTCTGTGAATCGTATAGCAAATATACATTATTTTGAGTTTACAAATGACTTTCATACGCACACCGACCAGCACGCATTCAGAGAACTTGTATTTGTCGATAGCGGAGCAATAACGCTAAGCTCTGATGATTACAATGGAGTGCTCGAAAAAAATCAACTCATAATTCATAGACCGAACTGTCTTCATTCGTATTGCGAGCATAATGAAGCATCAAGTGTAATTATAATTGGTTTTGAATGTAAAGACGATGTGCTTGATGAATTTTCATACACACCGTTTACACTAAATTCTGTCCAAAAATCAATCCTTACACAAATAATAAAAGACGGAAGAAGTGTGTTTCTTCCGCCATATGATATACCATATTTAAAGGATATGAAAAAAAGAAAAAGCTTCCCCTTTGGTGCAGACCAGCTTATAAAGCTGAATCTTGAGCGGCTTCTTATAGAGCTTGTGCGCGGTTATGAAGCACAACCAACCGCAGACAACGAAAGTCATTCGGATATACATATGGCAGATATCGCACGATATCTCGACGAAAATTATCGTGAAAAAATTACACTAAATGAATTGTGTTTTCTTTTTAACAGTAATAAAACCACAATATGTAACAAATTCAAACTCGCATACGGCGAATCTGTAATAAGCTATATAAACCGCCGTCGAATTACTACAGCAAAAAAGCTATTGCGTGAGGGAAATGTAAATATGACACAAATTGCGTCAATGGTCGGTTTTGAATCGATTCATTATTTCAGTAAAACATTTAAAAAATTTGAAAACAAATCACCAACTGAATATATAAACACAATCAAAGCGCGTCTTGAAAATCTTGTGCCGTGATATAAAAAAGGCAGAAACAAATGTTTCTGCCTTTTTATTTTTCTTAGTAAACGCCGTATGTATAATTCTACTCTATAAGTTGTGATGTATAAAGCTGATAATAAAGACCCTGTGCATCAAGAAGCTGTTGATGATTGCCCGCTTCGGCAATATTTTTTTGGTCTATATACAAAATTCTATCACAATTCTTTATTGTGGAAAGTCTGTGCGCAATAATAAATGATGTTCTTCCTTTTAACAAACTTTGCAAACCCTTTTGTACCAAACTCTCTGTCTTTGTATCAATTGCCGAGGTTGCCTCATCAAGTACAAGCACCTTCGGGTCAGCAAGCAGTGTGCGCGCAAAGCTTATAAGCTGTCGCTGCCCTGCTGAAAGCGAGCTTCCGCGTTCGGCAACCATTGTATTATAACCATCCGGCAAATCTGATATAAACTCATGTGCTGATACAATCTTTGCCGCTTCAATTGCTTCCTCGTCCGTCGCATCAAGTCTGCCATATTTTATATTTTCCATGATAGTGCCGGAGAATATGAATGTATCTTGTAGCATCATACCCATTTGGCTTCGAAGAGATTTCATCGTAACATCATGTATATTGTGACCATCAATAGTGATTCTGCCCGATTTTATATCATAAAAACGCGCAAGCAAGTTTACAATTGTTGTCTTGCCTGCACCCGTCGGCCCGACAAGCGCAATCGATTCGCCCGCTTTTGCGCGGAAGGTGACATCCTTTAAAATCGGCACATCTTTTTCGTATTCAAAGAATACATGCTCAAATTTTATCTCGCCGCTCACCTGTGGCAAGTCATATGCGTTTGGAGCATCAACAATTTCGACCTTTTCGTCCATAGCCTCAAAAATTCTCTCAAGGTACGCCGCCGTATCAATTATACTGCTGTATAATTTTCCAAGATTTTGTATCGGCGCCCAGAAGCGTACACAATACGACGCCATCGCGAATATAACGCCGACGCTTATCTCCTCGCCGAGCTCCAGGCCTACTATATATACAAATGCGGTTACCAAAGATGAAACAATCATCGACGCAGGACCCATTGTGTGCGTTATGTACGAGCGCCTTATATACCATTTCGAACACTCATCAGCCATAGTGCTTGCAATATTATAGTTCATTTGCTCGCGATTAAACGACTGTGTAACTTTCATACCATCAATGCTTTCCTGATAATATGCGTTAAGATTCGAGTTTTTGTTTGAAAATGCCTGACTCGCCTTTCTCTGTGGTATCTTTATAAGCAAAACATATACCAAAAACGGAATAACTCCGGCAAGTGCAATGAATGTAAGTCGTACATTTGTCGTAAACATAAATATTAGAATAAACACGATGCTTAATAGCTCAAGCACAATATTTACAAGTCCATTTGCAAAAAAATCCGCCACAGTATTTACATAATTTACAACACGAACCAAAATTTTGCCATGAGGACGCGAATCATAATAATCAAACGGAAGCTCTTGTATATGCTCAAACAAATCGCTTCGCATTTCGGATACGATTTTTTGTCCCATATGATTGCTTATAATGCCACGCTTGCGCTGGGTTATCATTATAATTATCGCAAGAAGAGCGCCCACAAGACCGGCCCCGATAGTTGCGTAAATATTTTTTTGTGGTATAAACTCGTCTGTAATCATTCTAAGTATTGTCGGGAAAAACAAATCAGCCACAATAGCTATAACACTGAGAACGAACGCAAAAACCATCTGTTTAGAATATTTTTTTATGTATTTTGCGCTTCTTTTAAAGTGGTTGATATTAAAAGAGGATTCAAGCTTTTCATCAACATCATATGTGTTTCGTTTTTGCTTTGTTGTTTCAGACATTTGCGCTCACCTCCTTTTTGCGACCATTCAAGCCTTGCTGGATACAATATATATCATAGTAGTATCCCTTTTTTGCAAGCAGCTCCTTATGAGTGCCGCTTTCGGTGATTTCGCCATTTTCTATTATAAATATTTTGTCGGCATTTTTTACCGAGGATATTCTTTGAGCAATTATAAATGTCGTATGCTTACCTTTTCTTTTTGCAAGCTGGTCTTGGATATATTTTTCCGTTTCCATGTCTACTGCAGAGGTTGTATCGTCCAAAATCAGTATCGGCGACTCATATGCAAGCGCGCGGGCTAGTGCTATTCTCTGCTTTTGACCGCCCGAAAGTCCTACGCCACGCTCGCCAACAATCGTGGCATAACCATCAGGCATGCGTCGTATAAAACCGTCTGCATCTGCCATTTTGGCATATTCTCTCGTTTTGTCTTCATCCAAATCGGGTACACCATATGAAACATTTGCATCAATCGTATTCGAGAATAAGAAAACATCCTGCATTGACATACCAATTTTTTTGCGCAGTGTATATATATCATAATCGCGCACATCTACACCATCAATTTTTATCCTGCCGGCACTTACATCATCAAACCTCGCCATAAGCATAGCAAGCGTCGACTTGCCCGCACCTGTCGGTCCCATAATGCCGATTGTCTCTCCCGCCTCTGCTACAAGTGATATCTTCTTTAGAGTCTCTCTGTTATCATATTTAAAGCTCACATTTTCAAACTCAACCTTGCCAACTTGGGCGGATGCTTTTTCTTGTGGTATATACGGATTATCCTTGTTGGCTATATCGCAGCGCGTATTATAAAGGTCCATAACCTTTTGCGTCGAAGAGAAAAACCGTTGCATATCATTTATCGTAACCCCTGCCATTTGTACCGATGAGTTAATCATCCAATTTAAACTGTAAAACAAAAGAAAGTCGCCTATAGTTATGTATTCGTACACAACCATTATGCCGCCAACAACAAGCATAGTTATAAGCATACCATTGCTCAGAGCCGTAAAAATAGGTGCATATTTTGCCCATATATCTGCAGCATCTATAGCAGCATCACAATAGTCCTCGTTACATTTTTTGAATTTTTCAAACTCATACTTTTCACGCACAAACGCCTTTATAACTCTGTTACCTGCTATACTTTCCTGTACCATTGTATTAAGCTTGCTGTTCATTTCACGCATACGCGTAAAATTTCTCGATGCTTTTTTACGCATTTTCATAACAAGAATTGCCATTATAGGCGATACCACAAGCAAAAAAGTCGCAAGCAAAGCATTCGTCGAATAAAAAATTATAAGCGCAAGCACCAAAAGCACAATAGTATACAACGCCGTCGGCATCGTTCCGCAAACAAACTGGCGCATCATCTCAAGGTCGCCCGTAAGACGCATCATAATATCGCCCGTACGCGTCTGTCCATAATATGACGGCCCAAGTTTTTGAAGCTTTTCATATAATACTGTCCTAAAATCTGCCAAAACCTTTGCCGCAGGAATATCAAGCATCATACCCTGGGCATAATCTATGACAATTTTTATTGCATTTACTATAATGTATGCACCCATAAGATAATACGCCCGTTGCATATCTCCATATGTAAAAGCACTGTCTACAAATTCGCTTATTATAAGCGTAGGAAAAATGCCCATTGGAAGCGCTACAAACGCACACAAAAAGCACCCCAATGCAAACATCCACTTGTAGCCCTTCATGTTTTTTAAAATCCAACTAATTTGTTGCATAACACATCCCTCCGCTTTTATATAAAAAACAGTGTGTGATTTGCTCTATTCGCATGTAGTTTAGCATCTTATTTTTGATATGTCAACCCAATTTCTAGATTTAAATATTACAATTTAACGACAGAAAAACATCGCTTAAAAATCGTCTTTTATTTTAAAAAAATGCTGGACTTTATTTTTGTAGTATGATATTCTATAATCTAAGTTATAAAAAGATTTTGAGAGGAAAATATGTATGATAAAACAAAAGATTTTTATCAGCAGAGAGCGCAAAAACGAAATAAAAGAAATAGTTCTTGATATAATAAAACATTGTGAAATTTCGTCCCTTCCCGTAAAGCTTAATGACATAACAAAAAAGTACAAAATTCGTTGTGTGAAAATGGACAAAATCGGTGTACGAAACTCCAAAGGTGCAAATGTAATAAACGAGGACGGATATATTATAAAAAGTGGTGAAACCTATATAATAGCATATAATCCTGCGCATTCAAAAGCGCGCTTGCGCTATACGCTCACTTGCCAATTGGCGCACATATTTTTAGGCCATATGGCAAACGCCGAAGCAAACAGGGTGACCGATGTCGAAGCGGCATATTTTGCAGACGAGCTTTTGATGCCACTTTCGGTGCTTGACAGTTATGGCGCAAGAAGTGCCACAGACATAGCAAAGCGTTGTGATGTATCATACAGTGCCGCAAAAATACGGTCAAAGGATTTTGTCCGCCGTGACAAATATAAAAAAGTGCATGGCGAAACAGAATATGATATAGAATTTTTAAACTGCTTTTTTGGTTCAAAGAATAAATAGTTTCCTTTAACTAAATAAATAAAGCTGCAAGGGATTGCCCTTGCAGCTTGTATATTTTATAAATTTATTTTAAAAGCTCGCGCTCACAAAACTCTAAATCCTCCACAGTATTTACACCATAAATTTCTGTTGTGTTATGAATAGAATATGTTTCTACCTTAAAGCCCTTTTCTATAAATATCATTGGCATATCTGTAAGGTAATATTCACCTTGTGCGTTGTTGTTTTTAACCTCTTTTAAGCCATCAAAAAGAAGCTTTGATTTAAACACATATATGCCAATATTAAGCTCTTTAATCTCCTTTTCTTCTTCGTCACAATCCTTGTCCTCAACAATTTTTTCCACTTTGCCGTCCTTATCGCGTACAATTCTCCCATATGCAGGAGGCTCATCAACTATTGCAGTAAGAATTGTGCAATCGGCACCGCTACTTCTGTGTTTGTCGATAATTGCCATATATGTTTCCTTTTTTACAAGTGGCATATCACCGTATAGTATAAGTACATCACCATCATAACCTTCAAACTGATCACGCGCACACATTACCGCGTGGCCTGTACCCTTTTGTTCGTCCTGAACACTGTAATTATACTCATTGCCAACATGCTCGATTACTTTTTCTTTCATATATCCTACAACGAGCACCGTATCCTTTTTATCAATAAAGTTTGTGTGCTCTAAAACATGACTTATTAACGGCTTGCCATTTGCCTCACGGAGCACCTTTGGAAGATTGAACTTTTCGCTCTGCAAACGCTTGCCTTTACCAGCTGCCAGTATCAACGCTTTCATATTTTATATACCTTCCTTTATATGTACTTTATCGTTTTTATTATATAAAAGCCGCCTCATTTTGTCAAGATATATCTTCATATTTGCGTCCGTCTTTGGCACAGCGATATTTTGTTTTGCTTGAAATATTAGTAACTATGATGTATAATGTTATGCATCAAGTTGTATTTTTATGAGGTGCTTTTATGGGCAGATATGATAATTTTATAATTTGCAGCGACCTTGATGGCACGCTTTTAAACAATAAGGGTGAATTTTCACGAGAAAATTATGAAGCAATCGAAAACTTTTGTAAAAACGGAGGAGCTTTTACCCTTGCAACAGGGCGTTGGCCCTCTTACCTTTCAGATGTTGCGCCAAAAGAATTTTTTAAATCTCCGATAATCTGTTGTAACGGTGCGTGCATATATGATTTTAAATTGCAAAAGATTTTATATGAATGCCCTCTTGAAGAAAAGGTGCTTGAGATTTGTGATTTTTTAAGCAAAAATGATTTGCATATAAGCGCAAATGTAATATTTCGCGCTCTCGAAAAGCAAACCATAACCGATTTTGGTAAAAATATGGCCCTTATTCGAGATATGTTTAAAAAAACAATTTACAAAATAGTACTTGTGATGGATGATAGTGAAAAAACAGTAGACCTTAAAAATCTGCTTGTTAAAAATTTTGGTGAATATTTTAACTTTTCACGAAGCTGGGCAACAGGACTCGAGATACTTAACAAAAACACTACAAAGGGCGATGCGTTAAAGATTTTAAAAGAAATGATAGATAAAAAACGGACCCTTATATGTGTAGGCGACTATGAAAATGACATTACTATGATAGACGCTGCCGATATAGGCTGCGTTGTAGAAAATGCCGTGCCGGAGCTAAAAAGCATTGCTGATAAAATAATATGCTCAAACGATGAGCACGCAATAAAATATATTATAGAAAATATATGCGATAGAGCATAAAAAAGGCTGTAACAAATGTTACAGCCTTTTTATTTTATTGAGAATTTGTAACTATTAAGAATTCATTTTTTACAAAAGGCTCATCAAAAACCATTTCTCCGTATGTTTCGACCTTTTTTCCTTCAATTAAAAATTGTACCTTATCAATATTATCAAGCTCTGTAAGCGTGTTTACGATAGAATATATCGTCAAAAGCTCCGCACTGCTGCCTGCTGTGCGCTTGTCAACAAATTCTTTTGAAAAATTTACAAAACAAACGCCGTCTTTAATCTCTGTCGAAATAAGCTTTGCCTCTGCTGGAATAAGTTTTTGGCCGTCATTGAGTGAGTATGACCCTTTCATAAGCTCGCTTATTGCAATTTTTTCAATCGGTTCTTTATCGTTTTGTGTCACGGTTCGTTTTTCTGCTTGCAATGCATTCCCAAACTTTGTGGAAAAGTATAGCGAAATTACACGAGTGTTCTTTGCCTGAGAAGCATCAGAAATTATATCATCGCTACCAAGCGCACCATAAGCAATCTTGTCAGAATTTATAAGCTCTTGTCCTTCAACAAGAATCTTAACCTTTTCAACAATCTTTGTATCACAAAGAGTCATTACAATCGTCGCCGCTGCAAGACTGTTATCAATATCTGTCGCACCGTAAAAAGCATTCGAAAAGTTTACTATTGCAACATTCTCATCACGCGTAAGCGACAAAAGCGTAGTATTTTCAGGGATTGCACGCTTTTTCTCGACACTGTCTTTGGGACCCTTTATAAGAAGATTTACAAGATTTATAAGCTTGTTATTATCATCTGTCGGCTCAATACCAACCGTCTCTGATACAAGCTTTGTCTTTGTACTGTCCAAAAAATAGAGCGAAAATGTCTCACTTTCTTTTTCAGAAAAATCCCCAAAACTTCCATTTGAATATAAAAAATACCCCAGCGTACACAAAAGTGCAAAACCTACTATGCATACTAAAATCGTTGCTATTGCTTTACTCTTTTTCAAAAATATCACCACCAAAATAGAAGTGTATTATGTAACGCAAAACATACCTATATATAAAATTATACAATACAATCATTACAAAACTATTAAAAAAACAAATTTTTTTACAAAAAATTATTTTCCCGAGTATGGAAGTATAATTATAAACTTACTTCCGACACCCTCCTCGCTTATTACTTCGATATGTCCGCCATGCATAGCAACCGCCTCTTGTGCAATCGCAAGCCCAAGTCCCGTACCGCCTGTTTCGCGTGCACGAGCTTTATCAACGCGGTAAAATCTGTCAAATATCAACGCGGCATCCGCCTTTGGAATGCCTATGCCGTCATCTTCAATTTCAATAATCGTTTTGCTTACATCTGCCGAAAGCGTTATCTTTACATTGCCGCCTTTATCGGTGTATTTTATACTGTTGTCTACTATATTGTATATCGCCTCATACATTTTATCTCTATCAAGCAACATTTCTGTATGAGGTTTTTCCAAATCGTATGAAAAATTAAGCTTTATATTTTTTCCTCTTGCAAGCGGTAAAAGTTTTTTAACAATTCTTGCAATAAGATTTGTAAGGTCAACCGTTTCGTGCTGTGGCGTCGCTTTTTGCGAATCGTTTTTCGTAAGGTCTAACAGGCGCTCCACAATTCGCGTAAGCCTGTCCACTTCGTTTGACATATCCTCTAAAAATTCCCTTACCATCTCAGGGTCAGGGCAAGGCGTCTGCAAAATCGACTCCGATAAAAGCTTTAGCGTTGCCAAAGGCGTTTTGAGCTCGTGCGACGCATCTGATACAAACATGCGACGCTTTTCCTCAATAAGCTCAAGTTGCTTTATCATTTTATTAAAAGTATCACCAAGCGAAGCAATCTCGTCATGACCATGCACGGGGACCGTCTGATTAAAATTACCTTGCGAGATTTCATCCGCTGCATGTGTGAGCTTTATAAGCGGCGATGTAAATACATTTGCCAGAATAGCACTCATAAGCGCTATAAGAATACTTAGAATAATTGACAATGTCAAAAGCGATGATGTAATATCACCTAAAAAATGGTTCGACTCGGCAAGTGACTGACTTAAATATACAATATCACTCACCTTTGCGTCTTGCTTTACGGCAACGGCAACATCCATACTGCTTGTCGAGGTTTCGTTTTCATATACACTGCTTGCATCTTCTCCAAGCAGAGCAGTTTTTACTGTATCGGTCAAAAACATTTTGCCTCTAAGGCTGTTTTCCGAGTCATTATCATATGTAACAATCGCCTGGCTGTCAAGAATTATAAGGCGCATAGGTTTGTCCAAAAAAAGCTCTTTTGTCGCCTCCGATAACGAAAACAAATCCGACTCATCTGACTGAAGAATAATGTTTGAAACAACATTTGCCTTTGCAAACATTTCCACCTTTTCCTTGCTATAAAAATAATCCTGAAGTGCGGAAATGATATATACGCTCATCAAAACAAGTGCCACAAGACTCACAGAAAGATACGCCCATGCCATCTTCCATTTGAGTGATGAACGAGAAAATTTGAAATTAAGCTTCTTTGTAATAATAACCAACTCCCCACTTTGTGTGTATAAAGGATGGCTGGGCAGGATTTGGTTCAATTTTCTCACGCAAGCGACGAACATGCACATCTACTGTTCGTATATCGCCCGGATAATCGTAACCCCATACAATATCAAGAAGATTTTCTCTGCTATATACCTTGCCCGGATTTGAAATAAACAAATCAATAAGGTCAAATTCCTTCGATGTAAGCTCAATCGTTTTGCCGTCTATTGTAACTCGACGGAAATTATAATCAAGCGATACAGCACCGACCGTAACATTTTTTGCTCCGTCTTGTTTGTTTGCGTGTGAAGCACGACGAAGTATCGCCTTTACCCTCGCCTTGAGCTCAAGAATATTAAACGGCTTTGTAAGATAATCGTCGGCACCATATTCAAGCCCCATAATTTTGTCCATATCTTCATTTTTAGCTGTAAGCATTACAATCGGTACCGTCGAAAACTCGCGTATTTTCTGGCACGCAGAAAGACCATCAATTTTTGGAAGCATAAGGTCAAGGATTATTAAATCAATAGACTTATCCTTTGCCATTTTAACAGCCTCTTCGCCGTCATATGCTGCCTCACATATATAGCCGTCCTGTTCAAAATTAAACTTTATTCCCTTTACCAATAGCTTTTCATCGTCAACAATCAATATTTTCATAGATTGCATCCTCCTTTATATAAAAACGCACCTTTAAATCATATGTTCCATTTTATCACAAATGACATCACGCTTGCAATACATTATTATAATTTTTTCCTGATTTATAACCTGTTTGTCCCAAAATTGGATAATTTGTCATAACAAAAAAAAGAAAAAAATATAAATAGCTATGCAACAGATAATACGACGATTAAATCATATAAAGGAGGAGTATATATGGCGTCAAAGGGCTATATTACAGCGCAGATTTTTACAGCAAGGCAGGTCATACCTGTGCCGGATGCATCAGTGACCGTTACACAAAGGAAAAACACACAAAATACACTTATAGGATACAGAATTACCGATAGTGCAGGAAGAACCACATCAATAGCGGTTGATACGCCCGATGACTCACTGTCACAAGAACCGGGTAACAATATCCCCTTTGCAGTATTTGACATACATGTTGAGCATCCGGGCTATTACCCAGTCACAATAGTCGATGCGCAGGTTTTTGGTGGTATAACGACCGAACAACGCGTAGAGCTTATTCCCCTGCCCGACAATATAAACAGTGCAAACGAAAAGGCCGAAAGAATATATGTTACACCACAAAATTTATAATATGTTGTGGCCTATATAAAAGGAGGGTTATAAATTGGCAACACCAATTATACCATATGTTCCTCAAACTATAACGGTACATTTGGGTTCCCCATCATCAAACGCACAGAATGTCGTTGTAAGTTTTGAGGACTATATCAAAAATGTTGCATCAAGCGAAATCTATCCCACATGGAACGAAGCCGCTATTTATGCAAATGTATACGCCCAGATATCGTATGCTTTAAACAGAGTATATACAGAGTTTTATCCAAGCAAAGGATATGATTTTGATATTACCAACTCGACCGCAATAGACCAAAAATTTATATATGGAAGAAATATTTTTGCAAATATCGACCGTATTGTAAGCGAAATTTTTAATGACTATATACGCAGACAAGGCTTTGCGGAGCCTTTGGCGGCAAAGTATTGCAACGGTACAACCGTCACATGTGAAGGACTTTCACAATGGGGCAGCGAATACCTTGCGCGCCAAGGCTACTCATCGCTTGATATATTGTATAACTACTATGGCTACAATATCGAGCTCGTTGTAGATGCACCTGTGCGAAATATTGCGCGTTCGTATCCCGGATATGCTATAAGTATTGGTGACAGAGGCGAAAATGTAGCAACTATACAAACTGCCATAAACAGAATATCAACAAATTATCCGTCGATACCCAAAATGTACCCCGTAGACGGAATTTTTGGTCCGGCAACAGAACGGGCAGTAAAACAATTCCAACGCACCTTCAATCTTACGCCGGACGGCATAGTCGGCAAAGCAACATGGTACAAAATGATAAGCTTGTATACAGGAATTACACGCCTTTCCGAGCTTAATTCTGAGGGTCAGACAATTTTTGGACGAAGCCTCGAATATCCGGACGCAATATCCGAAGGAAATCAAGGCGAAAAGGTAACAATACTGCAATTTTTCATAAATGTAATTTCAAGTGTAAACCCATACATACCTGCAGTTGCAATAACAGGTACTTTTGGCCCCGAAACAAAAAATGCGGTAATCGCTTTTCAAAAAAATAACGGTCTTGATACAGACGGCATAGTCGGTGCAAAAACATGGGGTGCTATGTATGAAGATTTTAAAGGTATTGTCGACAGGGTTTATCTTGGCGATACTGTGCTCAATATTCAAACCACACCATATCCGGGAAGTGTTCTGCAAACCGGTTCAAGTGGCGACAGCGTTCGCGTGCTTCAACAATATCTCAACGCAATATCCGTTACAAATCCCGGCTTGCCGGCTGTTGAGGTTACGGGCGAATTTGACAGTGCAACACGCGATGCTGTAACAAAATATCAACAAGCGTTTGACCTTCCCGTAACCGGAAATGTAAATGAACAAACATGGAACTCGATAGCAAATACATATAAAAATGTAGTATCCGCCACACTTACAAGGCCGACACAATTTCCCGGAAGAACGCTAAAACTCGGTCAAAGTGACAGTGCAAACCAAAGTGCTTAAAGGAGGTAAAAATATGCAACAGTTTCAGCTTGACAACGGAAGACCAATATATAGCTTGCAAGAGTTTTTGCGCGTAATTGCACAAGTAAATCAAACATTTGCACCACTTATTCCGGACGGAATATACGGCAAACAGACACAAGAAGTAGTAGAAAGCTTTCAAAGAGAATATGGCCTTGCTCCAACGGGTGAAGTCGACAACGACACATGGGACAAAATCGTAGAAGAATATTCAAAAGCAATAATTTATAAAAATGAGCCACCTAAAACAGTACTCTTTCCATCAGGTACGCATATTATAAGGGTCGGTGACAAGGCAAACTTTCACTATCCTATCCAATCAGTAATATATGCACTTGCAGAGCAGTTTGAAAATATCGACAGCTTTCAAATATCAAACAAGCATGAGGGCGATGTAGTCGAAACAACGAAACAACTTCAAATGCTTATGGAACGCAACTGTAACGGCGAAATTGATATTGTATGTTGGCGCGATCTTTCGCGTCTTTATGAAAATATGATATCAAAAGACCTTTTTGGGCTTGCATCTTTGGGTACTGATAATCAAAATAATATGCAAGGTGTTATAGTGCGCCAAAGCCCTCCCGAAAGATATGTAGATATAGATGAAATTACAGAAGACATGAAAAGGGAGCAAGACTTTACAAAAATAACGCCGCCGGGACGCACCGGCGTGTTTACGCCGCGTCTTGATGCGTACGACATAAGAAGTGAAAACAATGACCAATCCGGTGATGCAAATGCTTCTACACCCCAAGCACCAGCTGTGCCATATACACCGCCCACGACACAACCTGTACTGCCTATGCAAAGTATAAATAATTCTCAAATGCAAAACCAAACCAACGATATTGCGCGCGAACGCGAAAATAATAATACAGATATGTCAAATAATATCGTGCCAAATAAAAACCAAAGCATCCCACCCACTCAACAAAATCCAACGCAAACAAATCCCGCTCCAAAAAGAGAACCATTGCGCTGGGATTTTAAATAAACACAGGCGGTCTGCAGCTAAATGTTGCAGACCGTTATTTGACCACAGATTTGCTTGACTGTGTAAATGGTCTGTGTTATAATGTATTGGTAAATTATACGAGCACAAAGGAGATATATTATGAAAATAGAAACAAAGTGTCTGCATGAAGGATATGAGCCGCAAAATGGTGAAAGCCGCGCTCTTCCAATATATCAAAGCACAACATTTAAATACAATTCGACCGAACAGGTTGCAAAACTTTTTGACCTTACGGAAAGTGGCTTTTTCTATTCGCGTCTTGCAAACCCTACGGTAGATGCTGTTGAAAAAAAGCTTGCATCACTTGAGGGGGGTATCGGTGCAATATTTACATCATCCGGCCAGGCGGCAAATATGCTTGCTATATTAAATATAATCGGCAGTGGCGACCATTTTATAAGCTCGTCATCAATATATGGCGGTACATTTAACCTTTTCGCTGTAACATTTAAAAAGCTTGGTATAGATGTTACATTTATAGATAACAACGCAACCGACGAACAAATCCGTGCAGCGTTTAGACCAAACACAAAGGCAATATTTGGCGAAACAATTTCAAACCCGACTATTGAAGTGTTTGATATCGAACGATTTGCAAAGATTGCACACGAAAACGGTGTGCCGCTTATCGTGGACAACACCTTTGCGACGCCGATACTCTGTCGTCCATTCGAGTTTGGAGCAGATATTGTAACACATTCGACTACAAAATATCTTGACGGTCACGCGTTGCAGGTGGGTGGTGCTATCGTTGATTCGGGAAAGTTTGATTGGGCAAACGGTAAATTTGCAGAGCTTACAGAGCCCGATGATTCGTATCACGGTGTAATTTATACAAAGGATTTCGGCAATGCCGCATACATAACAAAAGCAAGGGTTCAGCTTATGCGCGATATGGGCGTTTGTCAGAGTGCTATGGGTGCATTTTTAATAAATCAAGGCATCGAAACACTTCCAATAAGGATGGAGCGTCATTGTAAAAACGCTGATACAGTTGCACATTTTCTTGCAAAGCAGGACAAGGTTGAGTACGTAAGTTATCCGACTCTTGAAGGCGACAGTTATAATGCGCTTGCTCAAAAATATCTTCCAAATGGTTGTAGCGGTGTAATTGCATTCACTTTAAAAGGCGGAAGAGAAGCAGGCGTGCGTTTTATAGATAGCTTGAAGCTTATTTCGCTCGTTGTCCATGTTGCAGACATTCGTACATGTGTGCTCCACCCTGCAAGCTCGACGCATCGACAAATGTCTGATGAACAGCTCGAAAGTGCGGGCGTTGCACCCGGTCTTATAAGATTGTCTGTCGGTCTTGAAAATACAGACGATATTATAGCTGATATTGCACAAGCGCTTGAGAATGTATAACTAATAAAAAGAATAACCTCATTTTATTTATAACGGAGTTGTAGCAATGGCTACAGCTCCTTTTTATATGCACTTTCCTTTATTACCATAATTTGAGGGTTGATATTGTGGTTGACATAATTTATAATGTGAATTGTGGTTGACATAATTCGTCAACGAGTATATGGCGCGTTACAACATATAATTTGCTCGTATATATGTGTAAATAATGCGTATTTTTTATACTCGACTTTCGATATTATGTAAACTAATAAATATCAAATTCTTAAAGGAGGAAACATTTTTATGAAAAAAATGAGAAAAATTCTTAGCAGCGTTTTATCGCTTGCGATGATTTTTAGTGTAGTAGCAACTGCAAGCGTAAGTGCAGCTCTTCCACCCGATGTAGAAGGCAACTCACGCACAGAAGCCATCGAAACACTTGGTGCACTCAACATAATGGTCGGTGATGCACAGACAGGACTTTTCAGACCAGATGATGCAATCAAAAGAAGCGAGGTTGCAAAAATTGCAGTCCATGCACTTGGACTTGAAGATGTAGCAACAAGCTCGAACTATCCGACAAAGTATCCCGATGTAGCCGCAAACCACTGGGCAAATGGTTACATCAATGTAGCTACAAATCAAAAAATCGTAATCGGTGATGACACAGGCACATTCAGACCTGATGATACAATCACTTATGTCGAGGCAATGACAATCCTTGTTCGCGTAATCGGTCACGAACCAAGCGCAATTTCAAAGGGTGGCTTCCCGGCAGGATTTTTAGTAGTAGGTACAGAAAATGGCCTTAACAGAAATGCAGTTGCATCTACAAACGAGCCTGCTACGCGTTCACTCGTAGCACAGATGATGTTTAACGCTCTTACTGTTAAGATGATGGAACAAACAGGCTTTGGCAATGACCTTGAATATAAAGTTGTTGACAAAACAATCCTCGAAAACAAGCTTCATACAAAAAAGCTTACAGGTCAGGTAGTTGCAACAAGCCAGACAGCACTTGGCGGTGCAAATGCACTAAGTAAAGGCCAGGTAAAAATCGGCGACACAGTTTACAAGCTCGGCGATATTGATGCGGCAAATCTTCTCGGTTACAATGTAGTATTTTATCTACAAGAAAACGAGCGTGGCGAAGAACACATCATTCTTATAAGACCTGAAGACGCAAAAAACTCTACACTTACAATAAATGCAGACAATATTGAAAATCTTCAGGACGAAGAATCACGCAAGGTTTTGTCATATTGGAAAAATAAAGAAACAGACAGACACGAAAGCGAAGCTTATATAAACACAGATGCAACACTTATTTACAATGGTAAATACGAAACACTTGACAATTCTCTTATCAACCTAAAGGGCAAATCAGGCAAAATAAACCTTCTTGATACAGACCGTGACGGTAAGTACGACTTTGTATTCGTTACAGAGTACAAAAATGTTGTAGTCGAAGAGGTTATGCCTTCATCCGGTAAAATCATCGACAAATATGGCGCTCCTACAATTGCGCTTGACCCCAAAGATGATGATATCGACTTCAGAATTGAAAAAGCAGGCGAAGTTATTGAGGTGAAAGACCTTGAGGAGTGGGATGTTCTTTCCGTTGCAGAAAGCAAGGACAAGAGCGTATACAGAATTGTGGCAGTAAGAAACGCCATCACAGGCAAAGTAACAGAAATCCAAGGTAAAAGAGTAAAAATCGGCAAAGAGCTTTATGATATTGCCACAAACTATAAAAAAGAAATTGCGCTTGAAGACGAAGGAACATTCTACCTTGATGTAGAGGGTAAAATTGCAGCAGTAGACGCTACAAGCACAATAAGCTCAAACTATGCATACCTTGTTAACGCAGGTATGACAAGCGGCATCAGTGATGACCTTGAGCTAAAGCTTTTCACAAATGATGGCAAGGTAGTGATTCTTACAGCAGCCGACAAAATCCGTCTAAACGGAACAAATGGCAAAACTCCGTCAGAGGTTCTTTCTGCTCTTTCAAACGAGGGCAGCGTTGTAAATCAGCTTATCACATTTGAGAAAAATTCTGATGGAAAAGTTGTATCAATAAACACTGCAAAAGATAACACAGAGTCCGGTGCGATAGACACAAATGCATTCACAAAGAACCTTGTGCTTGAGAATGCTGTATACAAAACAGCAACAGGCAAGGTTGGAACTGTAAATGTAAACAAGGATACAATTATATTTGACATTCCTGCTCTATCAAAGGATACAGATGATTATGCAATAAGAGATTATAAGATGTTTGAAAATGATACGCCATACAATGTAATTGTTTTCGATATGACAGAAGACTACACAGCAAAGGCTATGATTGTTACAAACACAAATTACAAAGCAAACGCAGAGTCATCAGTTGCTATTGTAACAGAAACTACAACTATTAAGAACGAACAAAACATTATTGTAGACAAGCTATACGCTATGCAGGACGGCAAGAAAATTGAGCTCCAGACATCTGAAAAAGGCTTGCTTGTAAAGGGTGAGGCTAAAAAAGCTCTTGAAAAAGGTGACATCATCCAATATAAGACAAATGCCAAGGGCGAAATAAGCACAATAAGAGTATTGCTTGACATTTCGACAAAGAGCACACAGTTTAGTGCCGAGCCGGCAAAAGATATGAACATCATTTACGGACGCGTAAATGCAAAGTTTGCATCGTCTATGAACATTAAGGTAAATGATGGCGCAGAACAGAACATCGTATTTGGTGATGCAAAGATATATGTTGTAGACAACACAAGGACAAACAACATTGTTGTTGAAGGTACAACAGGCGACATTCAAAAGTATGACAGCGCAGACCCATATCATGTATTTGTAAAAATTTACAAAGATGTTGTACAAGAAATCATCGTTGTAAAGCTTTAATAACTCCATTTAATATCTCTCCTAATATAATAATATAGAAAAACGCGACCAACGCACGCACTTTGCGAAGGTCGTGTTTTTTTTATTACTGGGTGTGGTTGTACTTGCAGTATTAAATTCTCTTTGTGTAATGCGATAAATGTTTAATAAATTTCTCCATTTTTAACATAAAAAAACATAATATTTGTACAATTTTTTTATTGCTTTTAGTTTATAGTTAAGGTACAATATAATTAGGATAAAGATTGTGGAGGTATATGCTATGAAGAAATCTTTTCTAGCCTTGTTATTAGTGTTTCTGCTTTCATTTACAATTATGGGAAGTAGCTATGCAGAGGATTTTGATTATAAATTGAGCGACCTTAATGTCGCATCTTCTTCTATAAGTCTGCGTGTTGAAAAGCTTTCAGATTCAAGTGACGCTGCGACATTGTTTGTTGCAATGTATAATGAATATGACTTTATTATAGGGCTTGTGTGCGTTCCTCTTGATATGAGTCAGGGCGAAAGCCAGGTCATTGCCGGGCCATATGGAGATACTAATAGCGGAACAACAGTGAAGGCTTTTGTATGGAGTGGAATTTGTACACCTCGCAGCAAAGTTTTATATAAGACAACCAAAATCGAAGGCGGTATCGAATTTGGTGGAGAAATTTAGACAAAATTTTATTTCTTATATGTGATTTCCGCACAAATATAATTTGTGCGGAACTTTTTTTGTAATTTTTCATAAAATAACAAAAAAGTATTGTAATTAAAAATTTTTAATGATATAATACAATATATAGTGTATAGACAAAGACAATATAGCAATATGCAGTAGGTGCATAACTACTGAAAAATACAATTATCGATGATTTGGGGGAGTTTTTATGGTATATGTTATAAAAAAAGATAATACACGCGAAAAATTCAATGTGCAAAAGGTCGTTGTTGCAGTAAACAAATCTGCATATCGCGCACTTGTAAAATTTAGCGATGAGGATATAAAATTTATATGCGAATTTGTTGAAAATCGTGTGCGTGAGATGAATAAAAGCGAGGTTTATATTGCTGAGATGCATAACATAGTCGAAAGTGCTCTTGACGCTATAAATCCAATCGTCGCAAAAAGCTATAAGGACTATCGAAACTATAAACAAGACTTTGTTCATATGCTTGATGAGGTATATAAAAAGAGTCAATCAATTATGTATATAGGCGATAAGGAAAACTCAAACTCTGACAGTGCGCTTGTATCAACAAAGCGTTCGCTTATTTTTAATCAGCTTAATAAAGAACTATATCAAAAATTCTTCCTTACAACAGACGAGCTGCAGGCTTGTCGCGACGGATATATTTATGTGCACGACATGTCTGCACGACGCGATACGATGAATTGTTGCCTTTTTGATGTGCAAAATGTGCTAAAGGGCGGTTTTGAGATGGGCAACCTATGGTATAACGAGCCAAAGACACTTGCTGTTGCATTTGATGTAATAGGCGATATCGTTCTATCAGCTGCAAGCCAACAATACGGTGGTTTTACTGTGCCACAGGTGGATAAAATATTAGCACCTTATGCCGAAAAAACATATGCTATGCAGTTTGAACGCTATAAAAACATGGGACTTGATGATAAGAGTGCTGAGCGTGAAGCTATGGCAGATGTTACAACAGATTTTGAGCAGGGATTTCAGGGTTGGGAGTACAAATTTAATACAGTAGCATCAAGCCGTGGCGACTATCCGTTTATCACTGTAACGATGGGCCTTGGCAAAGAGCGTTTTTCAAAGCTTGCGTCAAAATCTATTTTAAAAGTGCGTGCCGGTGGTCAAGGCAAAAAAGAATGTAAAAAGCCTGTCCTCTTCCCCAAGATTGTATTTTTATACGACGAAAACCTTCATGGCGAAGGCTGTGAGCTTGAAGATGTTTTTGAGGCAGGTGTTGTATGCAGCACAAAAACAATGTACCCCGATTGGTTAAGCCTTACAGGTGAAGGTTATGTAGCATCTATATACAAAAAATATGGTGAAGTTATAAGCCCTATGGGATGCCGTGCGTTTTTGTCGCCATATTTTGAGCGTGGCGGAATAGAGCCGGCTGATGAAAATGATAAACCAATTTTTGTCGGTCGTTTCAATATCGGCGCAATAAGTCTTCATCTTCCCATGATTTATGCAAAGGCCAAGCAAGAGAGCAAGGACTTTTACGAGGTGCTCGATTATTATCTTGAGCTTATCCGTTCTTTGCATCTTCGCACATATGATTACCTTGGCGAAATGCGCGCATCAACAAATCCACTTGCATATTGTGAGGGTGGCTTTTATGGTGGCCATTTGGGTATCCACGACAAAATCAGACCGCTGCTTGATTCTGCGACGGCTTCGTTTGGTATCACAGCATTAAATGAATTGCAACAGCTTCATAATAAAAAATCACTTGTTGAAGATGGCCAGTTTGCAATTGAGGTTATGGAGCATATCAACAATAAGATTGCAGAATTTAAAAAGCAGGACGGAAAGCTTTATGCAATTTATGGCACACCTGCAGAAAATCTTTGTGGACTTCAGGTTACACAATTCCGAAAGAAATATGGTATAATCGAAAATGTGTCGGACAGAGAATATGTATCTAATAGTTTTCATTGTCATGTTTCGGAAGACATTACGCCTATATCAAAGCAAAACCTTGAAAAGCGCTTCTGGGATTTGTTAAATGGTGGCAAAATTCAATATGTAAAATATCCGATTGATTACAATACAGATGCCGTACGCACACTTATTCGTCGTGCGATGGATATGGGCTTTTATGAGGGCGTAAATTTGTCCCTTGCATACTGTGACGACTGTGGTTATAAGGAGCTTGAAATGGATGTGTGTCCAAAATGTGGCAGCAGAAACCTTACCAAAATTGACCGTATGAACGGATATTTATCATACTCGCGCGTGAAAGGTGACACGCGACTTAATGCAGCAAAAATGGCAGAAATTGCAGAAAGGAAGAGTATGTAATGCGATATCACGATATAACAAAGGATGATATGAAAAATGGTAGTGGCCTCAGGGTTGTTTTGTGGTTATCCGGTTGTGAACACAAATGCCCCGGTTGTCACAATCCAATCACATGGGATATAAATGACGGTTTGATATTTGATGATGCTGCAAAAAACGAAATATTTTGTGAGCTTGAGAAACCGTATATATCCGGCATTACCTTTAGCGGCGGCGACCCGCTTCATACACAAAATCGAGGCGAGGTCGGCGAGCTTATAGACGAAATAAGACAGCGATTTCCCGACAAAACAATATGGCTCTACACCGGATATAATTATGACAATATATGTGCGCTTGATTTTTTAAATAAAATTGATGTGCTTATAGATGGTCGATATGATGAGGAGCTTCGTGATACAAAGCTTCATTGGCGTGGTAGCGCAAATCAGCGTGTAATCGATGTCAAAAAAACACTTGATACAGGAAAAATCGTACTATACTGTGGCTAAACATCCACTATGAAAGGAACATTTATATGAAAAAGGTTGCGAATTTTTATAAAGTTAGTAAAGAACAATACATAAATGACTTTGAGGGAGTAAATGGTGCAGAAGTATACGAGCATATAAACCTTCCAAAGCGTGCTACGATAGGGTCTGCAGGATATGATTTCTTTTCACCTATTGACTTTGTTTTAAAAAGTGGCGAAACGATTAAAATTCCAACAGGTATACGCGTAAAAATTGATGATGGCTGGGTTTTAAAGCTTTATCCACGAAGCGGCCTTGGGTTCAAATTCAGACTTCAGATGAATAACACTGTGGGAATAATTGATAGTGACTATTATAACTCGGATAATGAAGGACACATTTTTGTAAAAATTACAAACGACTCAAACGAAGATAAAATTGTCAATATAAAAGCAGGCGAAGCTTTTATCCAAGGCATTTTCGTTGAATATGGAATTACATATGACGATGATGTGTGCGAAATTCGAAATGGTGGTTTCGGTTCTACAACAAAAAAATAATAATTAAAGCCGACATCTATTATGTCGGCTTATTTTTATAAATCAATATCTTTTTGAGCGAAGGAATTTCCTTCTTTTTTTTCGTCTTATAGCGCGTCTTATTCTTATGAAAATCATCCACCCTATAATCAATATTAGCGGTATTTTTATCCAAGGAATATTAAAAAAGTCAAATATTCTGTTTAAAATAAACATAAAGAAATCGCGTTTTATATCAGCATTCGAAACAAGCTCTCCGCTGCCAAGCTCATAACCATCATATGTGTAAGTTATGCGCCCCAAAACATCGCCCGCCTTTATCGGTGCAGTAATGTTTTCATTAAGGGTTACTTTCTTTTCTACCTTTGATATGTCAGCACCCTTTGGCAAAAGACCTTCTACATCACTTTTTACCTCAAGCTTTGCAAATTTTGTGCCACGACCTTCTTTCACTCTTGCCTCGGCAATTATTTCACCCGGCTTTGCAAGTATGTGCGTTTCATAGTTTGAAAAGCCGTATTCAAAAAGTGCTTTTGAATCAATAAATGAATATATTGCATCCGCTTGTGGCTCTGCATTAAGCGTTACTGCTATAAAGTTCGTCCCGCCCTTCGATGCCGAAGATACAAGGCAATTGCCCGCTTGGCGTGTATAACCCGTCTTTATTCCGGTTGCCTTTGGATAATAGTATGAATATGTCTGAATCAAGCTTATAAGGTGATTCGTCGTTGTAAGTATGCGTTGCTCATTATATTTGTTTGTAGGCTCCATAATGTACTGTGGCGTCGAAACAATCTCACGAAATGTCTCATTTTGCATAGCATAACGCGCCAAAATTGCCATATCCCGCGTAGTAGTATAATGCTCCGGCGAATGAAGCCCGTGCGGGTTTAAAAACTTTGTGCCCGTCATACCAATTTGTACAGCCTTTTCATTCATTTGTGCAACAAAGCTATCAACATCGCCACTCATATATTCCGCAATTACATTACACGCTTCGTTTGCAGATGCTACAAGTGCACCATAAAGGAGCTCCTTTATAGTAATCTGTTCCCCTTCAAGTATACCCATATTGCTACCACCAACGGGTATCGACATAACTGCATCATAACTTGCAACAGCTACACTATCAAGCTGCAAATTTTCAAGCGCTAAAACGGCCGTCATTATTTTTGTTGTGCTTGCAGGATAAAGCCTTTTGTCTGCGTTCTGCTCAAAAAGCACCCTGCCGGTAGCCATATCAATAAGTATTGCACCCTCACTTACAACCTGTGGCGGCGTACCAAGTGCAAGGGCATTGGTTGCAGAAAACATATTCAAAATCACAACAAAAGTCATTATAATCGGTAGCAAATATTTTTTCATTGACCGGTTCTCCTTTAATGTTTCCAATATTATATATGCATAACAAATTATCCCAAAAACGCTTATATATTAATTATATCAAAAAAAATATTTTTTATCAACCACTTTTCCTATATTATAATATTTATATCAATTGTATTTTTTTAATATTTATGCTATACTATAAAAAATGGTAATTTTTTAAGGAGAAAAACAATGGAGAATAAAGCCCTGCACATTCTTGAATTTGATAAAATTTTAAATATAGCGTCCGAATTTACATCAAATGAGGCTGTAAAAAACCGCATTTTAAACCTTATGCCCACCTCATCTTTAGACGAAGCATGCTTTTTACAAAAGCAAACGAGCGAAGCAGTTACTATGACGCTTCGATTTGGCGAAATTCAAAATCTTAGTGCGCCAAATATTGTAGCATCACTGCGTCGCGTTGCTATGGGGGCAATACTTTCTCCAAAAGAGCTTTTAGACATAGCCCGTCTTTTGAATATTGCGCGTGGTGTAAAGCGTTATCTTGAAAAAGCTGAGGGCGAATTTGAAATTCTTTCTGAAATTGAAAAATCAATAACCAGCATAAAAACACTTGAAGAACAGATATATATGTGTATACTTTCTGAAGAAGAAATTGCCGACGGAGCGAGTAGTGAGCTTGGTGCAATAAGGCGCAAAATGCGTTCTTTGCAAGGTAAAATCAAAGATATGCTCGATAATATGATACGCTCGGAAAAATACAAAAAATATCTTCAGGACCAAATTGTTACAATGCGTGGCGACAGATATGTTATTCCTGTGCGTGCTGAATACAGAAGTGAAATAAACGGCATAGTCCACGATACATCTTCGTCGGGTGCTACGCTTTTTATTGAGCCGATGAGCGTTGTAAACGCAAATAATGAAATTCATGATTTGCACGCAAAGGAACAGGCAGAAATTGAGCGAATACTTGCTGCGCTTTCTGTCGAAGTATCGGAGCATACTGGCGAGCTTGAAACAAATTATGAGTCAATTTGTGAGCTTGATTTTATATTCTGTAAAGGAAAGCTTTCGCTTAAATATGGGGCGAGCGAGCCTATACTAAACTCGGATGGTATTATCTATATAAAAAAAGCACGCCATCCGCTTATCGCGCAGAAAAATGTCGTTGCAAACGACATATATCTTGGCGGGGATTTTGATACGCTTGTAATTACCGGCCCAAATACAGGCGGTAAAACCGTAACCCTTAAAACGATTGGCCTTTTCTGTCTTATGGCTGCGGCCGGGCTTCATATTCCGGCAAATGATAACTCAAAAGTAGCAATTTTTAATAATATATGGGCAGATATAGGTGACGAACAAAGCATCGAGCAAAGCCTTTCAACATTTTCATCACATATGACAAACATCGTAAATATTGTAAATAATATTGATAAAAACTCGCTTGCACTTTTTGATGAGCTTGGCGCAGGTACAGACCCGATTGAAGGGGCGGCACTTGCAGTTGCGATTTTGGAATATTTGCGACTTGTTGGTGCAGTTACTGCTGCAACTACACACTATAGCGAGCTAAAGCTTTTTGCACTTTCAACGCCCGGCGTATGTAATGCATCGTGCGAGTTTGATGTAAAAACGCTAAAACCAACATATAAATTACTAATAGGAATACCAGGCAAATCGAATGCGTTTGCTATATCGTCGCGCATCGGTCTAAATGAAAATATTATAGAGCGTGCAAAATCGCTTATGAGCGAGGATAATGTGCGCTTTGAGGATTTGATTGGCGGACTGCAGGAAAGCAAGAAAAAAGCCGATGAAGATGCCCACAAGGCAATGCTTTTGCGTCGAGAGGCAGACGAATTGCGTAACAAAATAGACACGCAAAAGCAAATGCTTGAGGACAAGCGTCAGAAGATGCTTGACGACGCAAGACGCGAAGCCAAACGCATAATTCTTGATGCAAAAGAAGAAAGCAATGCAATTATTAAAGAGCTTAATACTCTTCGTAGAAATGTTTTAAGCGCAAATATCGATAAGTCTGTTGATGATGTGCGCACACGCCTCAAAAAGAAAGAGACCACCCTTGATGAAAGCTTTTCAGATAATGGAAAGCACAAAACACAGAAAACAGCACCCAAAACAGTCAAGGCAGGAGATTTTGTAGAAATTGTTTCACTTGGACAAACAGGCGAAGTTATAAAGCCTCCCGATGATGACAAAAATGTGCAAGTACAAGCAGGGATTTTAAAAATCAATGTAAACCTTTCTGATTTGCGTATGGCACAAAACACGGTCGAGAAAAAAAATAAACACGAGCAAAAAAGTTATATCGGTTATAGCACAAAAAAAGCGGACATAAAGACGGAAATTGATTTGCGCGGAATGAACCTTGAAGAAGCTATGATGGAAGCTGACCGATTTATCGATGATGCATATATGGCAGGGCTTACACAAATAAGCATAATTCATGGCAAAGGCACAGGAATATTGCGTTCCGGCATAGCAGATATGTTAAAGCGCCACAAGCTTATAAAATCGTATCGCCTTGGCAAATATGGTGAGGGCGAAACTGGTGTCACTATTGCAGAGCTAAAATAAATATTATAAACGGGCTATAACAAAATTGCTATAGCCCGTTTAATTTGTATCTAATATAACTCGTCTATTTTCTGAAAATAAAGAAAACCGCTCCAAGAATACATATAAAGGCGTATAAATAATTCATAGTAAACTTTTCTTTTAAAAATGTGACCGAAAAAATCGAAAACACCGTAAGTGTAATTACTTCCTGAATTATTTTAAGCTGTGCCGTTGTATAATATTGACTCCCGAGCCTATTAGCTGGCACCTGAAATATGTATTCAAAAAATGCCAGTCCCCAGCTTGCAAAAACTACTGTAATAAGAGCTGTGTTTTTAAACTTCAGATGACCATACCATGCAAATGTCATAAATATATTTGATATAACAAGTAAAATAATAGGTCTTATCATCGTTATCCCCTCCGCCATTTATTATATCAAATTTTGTAGTTTAAAGCAAGATTGATTTTGCTTTGGGGGTGTTTTGTTATCATATTAAATAGTAAAAAAAGACATCTATGATGTCTTTTTTCTGGAAGAGTCGAACGATTTAGATGCCACCTGCACAAAAAAGAAATATCGTTAGCAACATATAAATGCATGCTTCAACACAACCTTATATTTCGTCTGCCACCAAACAAAATAATCTTACGTTTTCTATATTATGTATGAATTTTTAAATTTTGCAAACATCTATACATATTTTTGTGTCTGAGCAAACGAAAACTACAGAGAGTTTGTTACCCTCAAACAAATAACATGTTGAACCAGTATCCGTTTTTTCCGTTAGTATATGTTTATATCCCATTTCTTGTAATTTGTCAAAATATGAATATAACACTGATTCAAAGTTTGTTTGACTATAATAGTCACTCCACTTGTACACATACATAAGCGAATCATTTATATAGCTTGGTTGCCCTTCCATTGGTATATATCCATACCAACCAAAATCCAAAAGTGCAGGTACACTGTTATAAAAAACCGGCTTTTTTGATGCTGACACAGTTATTTTTCCTAAATCAAAATTACTTTTTATATATACATTTTCTGTATCCGACTCATATTTAACTTCCCTATCATTTGCAGCAGTCTTTACCATTCCATTTTCTTCAAGAGCTGAAACGTAATAATAGTATACTGTATATGCATAACATTCACTTGCATCATATGAACCAACAGAATAAAAATCAAATATATCATACTCCTCTTCACAAGAAATAGGAGTACTTTTTGAAGAAAGCAATTTTACTCCGGAAAATACACCAAAATCTAAAACCTGCGAAAAACCTGGATAATACTCATTTGACCATATTATATAATCTTCTTTTGAATTAACATCCAACAACTTAGCTTTATTTATGGGTATTGCCAAATTCAAATCACCATTTGTACCAATACCAGCAGATGTAACACCAATTACATTACCAAATTCATCGATCAATGCACCACCACTACTGCCATGATTTATAGGCACAGAAATTTGTATATAATCAGTTTCTCCTAATGTTCTTGATATGTTTGATATAATTCCCTCAGACATTGTGTTTGACAAACCTAATGGACTACCAATAGCATAAACACGCTGACCTTGATTAATATCTTTTGAATCTCCAATGCTAACATATGGAAAATTTAAACCTTCAACTTTTAATAATGCTAAATCGTTTGCTTCGTCATAATCGATAATTGATATGTTATCATAAACCCTTCCGTCAGTTGTTGTTATTTCTCTGTATATACTGTTTGCTACAACATGATAATTAGTTATCGCTACACCATTTGATGTAACAAAAAAACCACTGCCGCTACCACTAATTTCCCCGTTAAAACCATATACCTCTATATAAAACACAGCAGATGAACATTTTTCAGAAATTTGTTCAGCAGTCAACCTGATATTGGATGATGTATTTTCTTCTAACTCATTTGCATATGCTCTACACAATATTGCACACATCTCTGCACGAGTAATCTGTCTTTCAGCATGAAAACATCCATCCGTGTCACCTCTCATAAGGTTATTAGTTGTCATCACATATACAACTTCAGAAAATATACCAATATTATCTGTATCATTATACGTTGTTGTCAAAAAGGCATCAACTTCATCCATTTTATGTATTAAACTTATTGGATATTTCAAATACACATCACAGAGCCCAATTGCCGCTTCACCTCTATTAACAGGCAAATCAAAATTATTATCGTTTAAATACCAACTATTATAAGTCCATGTATTGTCTTTTACCGCATTTATGTATGGCATCGCCCAATGTTGAGGGTTATTCTCAAATACTATATCTAATTTAGCAGCCTTAGATAACAATACACAAAATTCACCTCTGTTTATAGTTTCATCTGGTCTAAACGTCCCATCAGGATATCCAGTAATAATCCCCTTTTGCACCATCTTCATTACATTTTCATAAGCCCAGTGTGAACTATCAATATCGGAAAATGTTTTTTCATCTGCCATAACTTCTATTCTAACATTTACAACAAAAAAAAGAGTCAAAAATATAATTAAAAATTTTTTCACAAAATCCCTCCTAAAAAATTAAAAAATGCGCATCCGAAGCTACACACGAAAGATAAACAACTCCGGTTGCGGCAACACAACTTTTACGCCATAAAGGTAAAAAATAAGGATGTATTTTTGCCAAAAGATATAAAACTACACTCCAATTACAGAAAAATATTAAGTTTATGTCGCAAGTAAAGTATAACACATAAAGAAATAAATTGCAAGAAAAAAATAAGCTTTGCGTAAGCAAAGCTACCATAACTTCTTCCTTATTCCTTCAAAAATCCGTACACGATATATTTTTAGGGAATAGTGAAGAAGGAATAGGTAATAAGTAAAATCGACATTCCTCTGACGAAGAATGTCGATTTTTGGCTCCTCAAGTTGGGCTCGAACCACGTCCGTTTGCGGTGCCCGACATTCATCTTCGGTGATAAATCACCTCACTGCCTGTCGACCGCGGCACAACTCTGCGCCTTCGCTTCTTCTGCCACAGGCAGCGCTCAGGCTCGATTTCCTTTGGTTAACGCCGCATATGCGG
>JAZUQZ010000028.1:0-18901 GCA_045626925.1 Candidatus Aphodoplasma sp.
CTGTATAATCTAGATGCCACGCCTTTAAATGGTAGTTCGTGTTAAGTTAGTACAAAAACTTATTTTTTAAACTTATTTACCCAATCTAAAATTTCATCATACTTCATATCGCCTGATGCAACAGACAAACCAAAATCAACAACATCTGCATTAGTGCAATTCATTTTTATGCCCTCTGCTTCCAAAAACGTCAGCATAACATATACACCTATTCTCTTATTACCATCTACAAATGCATGATTGGATATCAATGAGAACCCAAGACTTGCCGCTTTTTCCTCTTTTGTCTTATAAAGCTCTTCACCGCCAAATGTGCTATAGGCATTATTAATGGCACTTTCCAATAATCCAATATCTCTTACACCAACACCACCGCCCGTTTCTTTTGCTATTAACTGATGTAAAAGTAAAACCTTTTCTTTGCTCAACCTAATCATTTTGCCAACTCCTCAAAAGCAGGTTTGAATCTTTGCATAATTCTTTTTGCTGCAACGTCAATCTTTTCATCATCTGTAATATCAAAATATGAAATAGAGTCAACATCAATAAGCAAAAATTTTGGCTTATTATTTTTAAATATATCTGCCTGACCATTATTCACTGCCACTTTAGCAACCTTTGAGAAATTCTGATTTGCTTCTGTCATAGTTGTAATTGTTTCAGTATTTATATTCATAACTACCTCCTATTATTTATGCATTAAATACATCCTATAATTTATATTGTATACAAATTTTAGGATATTGTCAACCCTTTTGTTTTCCAACTAAATTTGATATCCTTTATATGCGGGACAGATAGTTTAGATGCCAAACTTTTTTAGCATGGTTCAAATTAAGTTAATATAAAAAATCAAAAATAAATATCCACCCGCATAGCGGGTGGTATTTCATTTTCGGGCATAGCCCTACACTCTACTGGCTACGCACAAGTGCGTCTTTTATTGGCCTGCCAGCCATGCAATTCCATTTTGTGTGTGCTAGACTATTTGTGTCTATGGTTTCTTTTTTCATAGATTAAATCCTCCTATGTGTTTTTTTCTCGACTGGCAGGTCGTTTTTATTATAACACATAGGAGGATTTTGCTCATCGGTTAACCTCTATTGAACCACGCGACTATCGCGTGGTTTTCGTTATACAATAAGAACTTCATATTTATATTTTATAAATCGGGGTTTTCCATTTCGTCAAGTTCAATCCAAATCTTATTTGGTGTAATTTCAGTCCATGTTTCAAGCATTCCATCTTCTCTTCTGTCATAGTTATGGGCGTTCGTTGCTTCCAATACATTGTAATAATACCACTCTGAGCCGTCCATATCTGTCCAGAGCTTTGTATCAGCATGGAGACCTTCCGCATCAACATATCTTACAAGCATACGGTTTATAATCGTCATAACCTCTGCCCTTGTAATATATTGTTCAGGGCCAAACGAGCCATCTTCATAACCTTTTACCCAACCTGCATTTGCAGCTTTGTTGATATATTCTTCTGCCCAATGTCCATTAACATCTACAAAACTCAAATCTTTATTTTGTTCAAGCATAGCATATCTTGTTGCCATTGTTGCAAATTCAGCTCTTGTAATATATTGTTCAGGTCTAAAGCTGCCGTCTTCATAACCTTTTACATATCCTTCTTTTGCCAAAGAAGAGATTGCCTTGTTTGACCATCTGTCAATCGTTACATCTGTAAAATCGTTATCCGTAGATACAATACTTACAACTTTATCTTCACGAAGGAGTCTGTAGAAAATAGTTGTTACCTCTTCTCTTGTAATATGGTTAGAAGGTCTTACCGTTCCGTCAGGATAGCCAATTACATAAGCAAAATGGTCTTCTGTATCAAGTATATCACTTATAAAGTGACCGTAAAGGGTAACTTTGTTACCAATTTTAACATCTCCCTCAACCTTACGCTTGAGTGTGCTGTCATAATACCAGCCGTCAAATTTGTACCCCGGCTTAGTAGGATATGTCAACTCATCAAATCTTACTAAAGTTTTTCCATAAATAGCATCTACTACAGATGTATTACCATCAATATTAAATATAAGTGCTATCATAGAGCCACCGCCGCCTCCGGGAAGAGCAGCTTTTGATAAGTTAACAGTAGCACTTATTTTATCTGCATCATCTGAAGGATTTTTTCCTGCATCAGGCTGAACACCCGTATAATTAACACGAAGGGTATTTAAGTTATTGTGAACAGTCCCTTGTGTGCGTGTATAACCTGTCAGTGTTCCTCGTACAGTATATGTTCCTGTTGACGGTATAGTAACCTCATCTATTGTCAATGTAATATCATCAAGGTATGTAACTCTATTTGTATAAAGTTCTGCAGCCGTAAGGCTAGAGGTGTTCGAGCCCTTTACGCCTACTGTAATTATAAGTGTATTGTTTGGTGTGCCCGGGGTAACTGTCCTATCTGCTACTTCTGTAAAAATAGTTTTTGCCTCAGGATTAAAACCAAGCATGTCTTCGTATTCAGGGTGATGACTGTTGGTAAATTTCTCTGGAATCTGAAGTGTATTTGGATACTCGATTTTTACTTCAAACTGTCCGTCAATTACAAGACTGTTTAAGTTGTTCATAAGTGTGGTTTCATCTTCACCAAGAGCAACCAAATTGTTTATGATATTTACTCCCTTGGTATACCATTCTACAAATTTATTTAAAACAGGTTCCATCTCAAGTGTAACTTGATAATCTACAATAGCAGAATCTCCGCTCAAATTAAGTGGACCATTTTCAAATGTCGAATCACCATTTTTTCTTACCACCATATCAACATTCGGTGAAACACTGTCTGTCCAATCCTGCGCACACACAATCCCTGTGCACTGTACAAGCATAACTACTGTTATGAGCAAGCAAATTACTTTTTTCATTATTACATCTCCTTATTTTAAATACTTACTATATTTACTAAGCAACTGTGATTTTTTAAGTTTCTTTTCAACTTCGTAATACTCACGCACATCAGACACTATCCCAGTATCTTTTCCTAATCTTTTAAGCTCATTTTCAAGTTCTTTAATAAGGCTTTTCATTCTTGCATCGCATTCTTTTTCAAGTGCTGCCGCCTTGCCAGTATAAGTTTCTATAAGCGAAAGTCTTTCCGATATACTTATCTTTTGCTTTAAAGCCGCCTTTCCCTTTGCCCTGGCATCCTTCTCAAGTGTTGACAACCTGCTAATATATTCAGCACGCAATAAATAGATCCTTGAAATAATATCATCTACTTTATCATCACTTTGCTGCTGTCCTTCTGGCATATTCATTATAACCTTAACTGCCTCTTCCTCACTGAGTTCACCGCTTAAAAGCTTTTCTCTTTCTTCATCGTTCAATTCACGCATATTTACATCTGTCAACTCGTTTAACACTTGATTTATATGCTCTTTGTTCTCAGCAACCATTGTATCTATTGTTTCAGTAGCATATCTGACAGATGTTAATAACACCTTAATATTTCCCCATTGCCACACAACAAGCGAAGCCAAAACGATAGCAAAAATAAGTAAAATAATAGCTAAAGTTTTTAATACTTTTTTCATAACATACCTCTTCGTATATCATCACATACTAATTGTACTCCTTTTGACTGTCAAAGTCAAGTAAAGAAAAAACTTTTTGTTAGTTTCTCATGTAGTGTATCAACTCACTAGTCTGATTGCGGTCGCAAAAGTCCCCATCAGCATCACAAAGTTCAGCAAGTAGTTTTTCCATAGCTCATTCTCCTTTGTTGTTTCACCTATTTTAATTCCATTAAAACCGCCGAATTTTTGTTCCTCTTGGTCAGAATACCCTTTTCATCCACCATGTATATCTTTTCCTCATTTTTTGAAAATCGGTTCAAACCCGCATAAACACTGGAGAATCTCGCTTGCATCTAAATCTTATTTCTTGTAATTGCGATGCATAAGGTTTAGATGCAACTTAAAAATGAGCTTCATAATAGTAAAAGTTATCTCTTATTTTTTCTGTGTAATAGTAATTATCATCATTAGAATTTTTAATTGCAAAACCTTTTCCTTCAGGAATCAATTCATCTGAAGTTCGTCCAAAATCACTACCACACCAATTATCTCTTGGTAATCCATCTGGCGAATAATAAAAGCCATAATAGCTCGTAGCCGAACCAATTCCAGTTCCACCGCAGTAAACATCTATGACTTCCGTATCAGAATAAACTTCTTTTACACCTTTTAGTTTTTCCGTATCCGTAAAATCGTTCTCATCAATATCATCTATAATCAAAGTATAATTTTCATTTACCAACTCGAAAATTTCTTTTCTTGACAAACTGTCATCAATCATATTTGCAAACCACACTATTAAACAAGTAAAAGCAATAACAATAATCAGAAAAAAGATACCGCAACCTATTAAAATCTTTTTCTTCAAATTAGCAACTCCTTTCGACAACATTCGACATATCCATATAGTTCGTGTCAAGTCAGGGCCAAAAATTTTTGTTTTTCTAAAAGACTCCCATTACACAGGGGAGTCTTTTAGCCTATATCGCAGCAAAATTTTTTATAGCACTCTCCAACTTGTGAAATAGTATAACCACACTTGTCACTTATTTCAAAAAGCACCGGACCGGTATAGCCCATCTTTAAAAGCAACCCAAAAATCTTCTTCCAATCATTCTTGCCCTCATATGGCATCAAATGAAGCTCATCCTCTCCATTATAATCACTTATATGAAGTGTTATAATTTTCTCGCCAAAGGCTTTTATAAAATCTTCATTTTTTTCACACAAGAGATGGTTTGTGTCAAAACAAATACGAAGCCTCAAATCTGACGATACAAGCTTTGCCATACTGTCAATATTATTCCCAAGGCATGTGCGTGGCAAGCACTCCACCGCAATCTGTGCCCCAAAGCCTTGTGCCTCATCTGCCAAAATGCCAAGTGCCGCCTTTGCATGCTCCGTCTGCATAAATCTGTTTTCTACAAAAACAGGCTCTGACGAAGGGTGTACTACAACAGTTTTTACGCTTGTATTTTCGCGCAAAAATCGCATCATTTCCATTTGTTTTTCAAGCGCACGCTCTCGTGCATCTTTATCGCACAACGAAAAATCGTACCCATCCCCAAACGGCAGATGCGCCGACCAAATATCTATTCCTTTTTTTGTCGCAGCATCAATTATGCCAAGCCAGCGCTTCTGTATCTCACATACATCATCTGCACCTTCACAAATTTTCCCAAAAGCAAGCTCAAGCATTTTTATGCCACTGTTACTGCATTCGTCCATAACCTTCTCACTAATCGACGGCAAAGAAAAACTCGAAATCGCAAGCGGATTTTTTGACAAATCCATCATAATAGTACCCCTACCTTAAATTTATATTATCGAAACAAATCCTCCAATGACATTTGCGAACTTTCACGCATATCCGCAAAACATCCGCTTTGTTCAAGTGAATCAAGCGCAGTCTTGCTGATTTTTGTGCGCATATGCAAATCGTCCACAGAGTGAAAATCTCCCTTTTCGCGTTGTTCACATATTGCATTTGCCTGTGCAATAGACACATTTGGCAAGCTCGAAAGCGGAGGAAGAATTTTATCTCCTTTTGGAACAAAGTTTTTCGCATCCGACTCATAAAGGTCAACCGGCAAAAAGTCAAATCCACGCGCATACATTTCTCTGCAAAGCTCAAGCGTAGTATACAAATCCTTATCCTTCTGTGTAGGATGCGGTATGTTCTTTATGTTTTTCATCGCACTTATAACATTATCAAGCCCGTGACACATAATACTTGCATCAAAAGCCCCAAGTGCACGAATCGAAAAATATGCACAATAATATGCAACCGGATAGTGCACCTTGCAATATGCAATACGAAACGCCATCATTACATATGCAACAGCATGTGCCTTTGGGAACATATACTTGATTTTATTGCACGAATCAATATACCACTGCGGTACATCGTGCACCTTCATCTCTTTTTCATCATTTGCCCCAAGGCCCTTGCCCTTACGCACTTTTTCCATTATCGAAAATGCAAGCTTTGGCTCAAGTCCCATATGTATAAGATAAATCATTATATCATCACGCGTACAAATAGCTTCAGAAAGTTTAATTTCCCCACTTTGAATATACTCCTGTGCATTATTTGTCCACACATCCGTGCCATGTGAAAGACCCGAAATTCGAAGAAGCTCCGAAAACTTTGTAGGCTTTGTTTCAACAAGCATCTGCCTTACAAAATTTGTCCCAAATTCCGGCACACCAAATGTACCGACCTCACTGTCTATATCCTCGCTCTTAACGCCGAGCGCATCAGTATTTAAAAACAACGACAAGGTTTTTTCATCATCAAGCGGAATTTTCTTTGCATCAATCCCCGTCAAATCCTCAAGCATCTTTATAACCGTCGGGTCATCGTGACCAAGTATATCAAGCTTTAAAAGATTATCATGTATCGAATGATAGTCAAAATGCGTCGTGATAATGCTGCTCTGTTCATCATCTGCAGGATGCTGAACAGGACAAAACTCATGTATATCATTTGCCTTTGGCAAAATTATAACGCCACCCGGATGCTGCCCGGTAGTACGCTTTACGCCCGTACAACCAAGCGATATCCTCTTTATCTCCGCATTATGAGCAACTATCGAGCGCTCCTCAAAATACTTTTTAGCATATCCAAACGCCGTCTTTTCAGCAATAGTGCCGATAGTACCTGCTCTAAAAACATGTCCCTCTCCAAAAAGCTCCTCGGTATATTTATGAGCCACACTCTGATATTCGCCCGAAAAATTCAAATCAATATCAGGCTCCTTATCGCCTTCAAATCCTAAAAATGTTTCAAACGGTATGTCATGACCATCTTTTGCATATTTTTCTCCACAAACAGGGCACACCTTGTCCGGCAGGTCGCACCCCGACAAGCCCGACCCATCCATAACAAACTCGCTATGCTTACATTTTTTACAAATATAATGTGCCGGCAGCGCATTAACCTCTGTAATGCCCGACAAAAATGCTATAAAAGATGAACCGACAGAACCACGCGAGCCTACTAAATATCCATCAGAAAGCGACTTGCTTACGAGCTGCTGTGCAATTTTATACATAACAGAAAAACCGTATGTAGTAATAGATTTAAGCTCTTTTTCCATACGCTCTTTTACAATATCAGGCAAATCATCACCATATATTTCGCGTGCCTTTTCATGCGACATATTTATAATATCTTCCTGTGCACCTTCAATGCTTGGCGGATATGTTCCCGAGCGCACCGGCTCAAGTACATCGACCATATCGCTTATGATATTTGAGTTTGTTACTACAACCTCATACGCAGTCTTTTCATCAAGATAACTAAACTCGCAAAGCATCTCCTCTGTCGTTCTAAGATAGAGCGGTGCCTGAAAATCCGCATCACTAAAGCCCTTGCCCGCCATAAGAACGCGTCTGTATACTTCATCGGCCGGGTCTAAAAAGTGGACATCCCCCGTAGCAACAGTAAGCTTATTATGCTTTCTTCCAAGCTCAATAATCTTTTTGTTTATCCGCTGCAAATCCTCTTTCGAATCAACCTTCCCATCGCGAATCATAAATTCGTTATTACCAAGTGGTTGTATCTCAAGATAATCATAAAATGATATTATATCATCAATTTCCTGCTCACTTCTGCCCGAAAAAACCGCCTCATAAACCTCTCCCGATTCACACGCCGAACCAATTATAAGTCCCTCACGATACTTGTTGATAACACTTTTTGGCATACGCGGCGTGCGATAAAAATAATCAAGATGCGATGCAGAAATAAGCCTATATAAATTTTTAAGGCCTTCTGCATTTTTTGCAATTATAATTATATGGTGCGATTTCATAGAACGATAATCAATCGAATCTCCAAAACAACTGTTTATCTGCTCCACATCACAAACGCCCATTTTTGACAGCTTATCAAGCATTTTCTTAAATATATTTGCCGTAGCAAGAGCGTCATCCACCGCTCTGTGATGATTTTCAAGCGATACCTTCAAATGCTTTGCAAGTGTATTTAGCTTAAAATTTTTAAGCTCCGGATAAAGCTTTCGCCCAAGCATAAGCGTATCAATAAAACAATGTAAAAATCTCTTATCCTGTCTTTGAAGACTTGCGCGTATAAAGCTTGTATCAAATAATGCGTTGTGCGCTACAAGCACGCTGCCCTCACAAAATTTCATAAATTCACTAACCGCTTGCTCTTCACGCGGGGCGCCGCGCACCATCGAATCAGTTATGCTCGTAAGTTCCGTAATTTTGTGTGGTATCGCTATCGGCGGCTCAACAAAGGTCGAAAATGAATCAACAATCTCCCCACCAACAATTTTAACCGCACCAATCTCTATAATAAAACAATTATCTGCCGAAAGGCCCGTCGTTTCAAGGTCAAACACAACAAAACTATCACTAAGCTTGTGGGACTTTGAATTAAAAACAATCGACGCCTTGTCATCTACAACATAACCCTCAACACCATATATTACCTTAATTCCATTCTCTTTTGCTGCTTTTGCCGCTTCGGGATATGCCTGCACAACACCGTGGTCAGTTATTGCAACGGCCTTGTGCCCCCACGATGCCGCGCGCTTTATAAGGTCTTTTGCGCTCGACACACCGTCCATCGCCGACATTTGCGTATGCATATGAAGCTCGACACGCTTTTTATCGGCATTATCAACCTTTGCCTCCGGTGCATCAAGCTCGTTTATATCATAAGCTGTAATAACTGTATCGCGCGAATATTTGTCATACGCCACATCGCCATAAACCGATACCCAAACTCCAACCTTAAGCCTTTTTTCAACCTTTTCTTTTTGTGCGCTGTCGCGCGGTTGTCCAAACGACCCATCCGCATTTTTGCGCGGTGCAAGATTGCAAAAAAGCTTTACCGTTCTCGAATCCTTTTTGTCCGTAATATCAAATGTCACAATCCATGAATGGTCTTTTCTTTCAAGCCACTCAACCGCAAAAATCTCACCGCTTGTACGCACACGCCCCGCTTCGGGTACAACCTCATCAAGCGGCAACATCTTGCCCTTAATCTTTTTGCCTGCAATAACCTCGCTCGGTTTGTTTGCGCCACGCTGCGCCTCAAACTTTTTGATAATCTCCTCATCGCTGGTACGCTGTTTTTGGCTTGCTTCACTGATTACATTAACAGACGGAATATCTATATAAACATCATCAAGATTAAATTTATGTATAAATGTATTTCTCAAAACTGAAAGCTGATTTTCTGTGAGCACCTGTGTATCAGGCATTACAATAGACATGGTACGCTCTTTTTTATTTACACTTATTTTTGAAAGCTCAACACCGCTCAAAAAATCATCACAGTCCGAGATTAAATCCCTAACCTTTGTCATTTTCTTCTCCTTTGTGCCCAAACACCAAACTACATCAACTCAATCTCATGCATAAGAGCACTCACAATATCTTCTTGCTTAACTTTTTTTACAATTTCGCCCTTTTTAAAAATGAGCCCCTCGCCATTACCGCCTGCAATACCAATATCTGCATCACGCGCCTCGCCCGGACCGTTTACAGCACATCCCATAACGGCAATTTTTATATCCTTATCAATATTTTTCACAAGTTCGTACACCTTGCCTGCAATTTCAATAAGATTTATGCGGCACCTTCCGCATGTGGGACACGACACAAATGTAACACCACTTTTTCGAAGGCCAAGCGCCTTCAATATCTCGATGCCCGCATATACCTCGCGCACCGGATTTTCTGTAAGTGATACGCGTATAGTATCTCCTATGCCATCAGCCAAAAGCGCACCGATACCGACAGATGATTTTACAATTCCACTCTCATATGTGCCCGCCTCTGTAACGCCAAGATGAAGCGGATAGTCGCACGCCTCATGTGCCAGTCTATATGCCTCAATCATCGTCGGCACATCAGACGCCTTAAGTGAAAGTGCTATGTCATAAAAGCCACATTCTTCAAGCAATTTCACATGTCCAAGCGCACTCTCTACAAGTGCTTGTGCCGTTGGTGCGCCATATTTTTCTAGAATCCTCTTTTCAAGCGAGCCGCCATTTACTCCGATGCGTATAGGAATGTTTTTGCTTTTCGCCATATCACATACGGCGCGGATTTTATTTTTATCGCCAATATTGCCCGGATTTATCCTTACTTTATCGACTCCGCCTTCCATGCACAAAAGTGCCAAACGATAGTCAAAATGGATATCGCATACGAGCGGTATGTCTATCCGGCCTTTAATTTTACCCACCGCAATTGCCGCCTCTTCATCAGGCACTGCAACGCGTACAATATCGCACCCGGCCGCTGCAAGCTCATTTATCTGCAAAACTGTCTTTTGCACATCACGCGTATCAGTATTTGTCATAGACTGTACGCTTATTTTATTTCCACCGCCGATTTTTACCGAACCGACAGATATTGTCTTTTTCGTTTTTTTATTCATATTATCAGCCCTTATCCAAAAATAAATCGTTTATTTCCATCCTGTAAACAGTCTTACAACATCGTTATAAGTTGCAAAAAGCATAAGTAAAATCAAAAGCACAAATCCTATAATTTGAATTATGCCCTCTTTTTCAGGCGGAAGTCTTTTCCTTGTAATTGCTTCAATAATTATAATAAGAAGCTTGCACCCATCAAGCGCTGGAATAGGCAAAAGATTCATAATTCCAAGATTTACCGTAAGCAATGCTATAAGATTAAACAGTGTCTGCCAATTGGTCTTTGACACCTGCCCTATAACATTTATTATTCCTATCGGGCCACTTATTTGCGATGCAGGCACCGCTCCTCGTATGAGCTCATAAAGCGAAACATACACAATTTTAATATTATATATAGTAAGATAAAATGCGTTTTTTATAGCTGCTATAAAGGTTTGCTTCTCCTGTGCAGGCACAAATCCAAGAATGTACCTAGACTGTGTTTGGCTTTGACCTACAAGTGATTTATATTCACTATTATCAGGTGCGGGAATCGTCTGTTTTTCATCCTCCACACCATTTATGGTCGATATCATACTAAACTCTTTTTCGCCATAAATATATGTTATCTCCTGCTTTACAGGCACAACAGTTCTTGTAATCTTTTCACCTGCACGCATTACTGTAACATCTACCGGCTCGTCGGTAACACGATTAAGTGAAAAAGATAAATCCTCAAATATATTTATCTTCGTTCCGTTTACGCCAACAACTCTATCCCCAACACGAAAATCAGAATCAACAAGATTTGTATTAGCAGTAAAATCCGAAATCACAGTAGTATTAACGCTTGGCAAAGATGATTGAATAGATAAAAACAAAATAAAGCCCAGCAATATGTTAAGCGTCGCACCAGCAATCACAACAATAAACCGCTTGTACCATGCCGCCTTCGAAAATGAGCGCTCGTCATCACTTTCCTCATCTTCACCTTCCATCTGGCAAAATCCCCCCATCGGTATAGCTCGAAGAGAATACAGCGTATCACCGCGTTGTTTTTTCCAAATAGTTGGTCCCATACCAATGGCAAATTGGTTCACTCGTATATTAAATAGCTTTGCCGCACCAAAATGTCCAAATTCATGAATGGCAATCATAAGTGCAAAAACAAGAATAGAACAAACAATTGTCCATATACCACCAAGCAAAAAATCACATCCCATTATGCTATATTTTATAAGAATTTTTTATAAACATATTCTCTTGCCCACTTATCAGCAGCACAAATATTTTCATAGCTATCTGCATCAATGTTAGTATATGCATTCATTGCGTCTGCTATAACATCCGCAATATCAAGATATCGTATTTTCTCTTTCAAAAATAACTCGACCGCAACTTCATCAGCACCATTATACACCGCACTCATTGTCCCTCCTGCACGAAGTGCATCATACGCAAGCGCCAACGCAGTAAATGTATCTGTATCAGGCGCATCAAATGTAAGCGTACCAATCTTTGCAAGGTCAAGCACCTCGCCACCAATATTTGTTCTGTCAGGATAAGTCAGTGCATATGCAATCGGCAAATGCATATCAGGCTGTCCAAGCTGGGCAATCTGTGCACCATCAATATACTCGACTATAGAATGGATAATGCTTTGCGGATGAACAACTACATCAATGTTGTTATAATCCATATCAAAAAGCCATTTTGCTTCAATTACCTCAAGACCCTTGTTTACAAGTGTAGATGAATCAATTGTGATTTTTGCACCCATGCTCCAATTTGGATGTTTAAGCGCCATTTGTGGCGTTATATCCAAAAGCTCGCCTCGTTTTTTTCCATAAAAAGGTCCGCCCGATGCCGTCAAAATAATTCTTCTAACCTGACTTTTATGTTGCATTCCCAAAAGCGACTGAAAAATAGCACTATGCTCACTATCGACAGGCAAAATCGATACGCCATATTCCTTTGCAAGCGCAGTTACAAGCTGCCCTGCTGCAACCATAGTCTCCTTGTTTGCAAGTGCAATATTCTTCCCGCTTTTAATCGCTTCCATCGTCGGTCTAAGGCCGGCAAAACCCATAACAGCCGTCAAAACTGTATCAATTTGCTCAAGCGTTGCAACCTCGCACATGCCGTCTATTCCACTCGTCACACGAACCGAAGTATCTGCAAGTTTTACCCTAAGCTCGCTTGCCTTGTTTTCATCGTATACACAAACAATTTGCGGCAAAAATCTTCTCGCTTGCTCTTCAAGCAATTTTATATTATTATTAGCACAAAGCCCCAATACATTTATATCAGGGCTTTGTGAAACTATATCAAGGCTCTGCGTTCCAATCGAACCCGTAGAGCCTAAAATTGATATATTGCGTGCCATAAAAACACCTTCTTTTTAAAAGTTAAAGTATTTTCATACCTAACATATTTAACAACATAGCTGTATAGTATATAAATGGCGCTGTAATAATAACCGAATCAAATCTATCAAGAAGTCCTCCATGACCGGGCATAACATTTCCAAAATCCTTTATGCCACATTCTCTTTTAATAATCGATGCCAACAAATCCCCACATTGTGCAATGCACGAACCCCATACGCCTATCAAAAACAATAATACATAATCCGGATTGGCATATGATATAAATTGTGCCAAAACGCCGAATATAATACAAGTAATCGATGAGGATAACACAGCGCCAACACTTCCTGCAAGTGTTTTCTTAGGGCTTATCTCCGGTGCAAGCTTGCGGCGTCCAAAAAATCTACCAACAAAATATCCACCCGTATCACTCATCCATGCACAAGCAAATATTAAAAACATATAGTATATTCCAAAATTACTAATCCTTCTTGCACGACTAATATATGTTGTAAATACGCTTATATACACCGTTGCAAAAAACACTGCGGCAATGTCTGCAAAGCTGATATCTTTGTGAAACAAAATCGCTTCTATGCCAAGGATTGATATGTATGCAATAATAGAAACTGCAAGCACTCTATAATTTGATGTAAGCACCATCTGTGCCATTACAAGCGAAGCAATCATCGCCGTCACAATAAGAATGGTCTTGCATTTGCACGCACGCAAAAACTCATATATCATAATCAATATTAAAATTATTATTGCAGTATTAAGCACCTGCTTTGTAGAAAAAACAAGCAGAAAAAATAAAACAAGTCCTGCAAATGCTGTTAACGCTCTTACCATTGTATCTTTACTCATACAATCCTCCAATCCGCCGCTAATTTAACGGCTTTTGTTTTTATCGACCGCCAAAGCGTCTATTTCTCATAAGATATGCATCAATTGCTTTCATAAACTCTTTTTCATCAAAATCCGGCCATAAAACATCTGTAAAATAAAACTCACTATACGAAATTTGCCACAAAAGATAGTTACTAATACGCATCTCGCCACTTGTTCGTATCACAAGGTCCGGGTCGGGCATATACTCCGTATAAAGTCTTGACGAAAAAAGCTTTTCATCAATTTCCTTTTCCTCTATCTTGTCGTTTTTCACATCAGTCGCAAGCGAGCGAGCCGCACGCAAAATCTCATCGCGTGCACCATAATTTAGTGCAAGCGTCACAGTAACAGATTTATTGTCTTTAGTAACCCTCTCCACACGCTCAATCTGTTCTCTGATTTCGTCCGAAAAACGCGTCGTATCTCCTATTACACGAATGCGCACATCGTCTCCACCAAGCTCCTTCTCCGCATTTTTAAGATATTCTAAAAGCAGTGACATAAGACCAGAAACCTCCTCGTCAGAGCGCTTCCAGTTTTCCGTCGAAAATGCGTATGCTGTTATATACTCTATCCCCATATTCCCGGCAAAACGACTCACTTTTCTTAGTGCATCCGCACCAGCACGATGCCCCATCATGCGTGGCAACGAGCGTTTTTTTGCCCATCTGCCGTTGCCATCCATAATAATCGCCACATGCTTTGGCAATGTGTTTTTATCATATTGTTTCTTTTTGCTGTTAAAAAGCTTAAAAAATGCCATAAAAACCCCCCATCGCCAACAAACTCACATTATTAAACTTCCATAATTTCCTTTTCTTTCTTTGCAAGTATTGCATCGATTTCCTTAATATACTCATCTGTAAGATTTTGTACACCTTTTTCAATTTCCTTAAGGTCATCCTCTGTAATCTCGCCTGCTTTTTTCTGCGCCTTATATTTTTCAATAGCATCGCGTCGAATCGAACGGATTGCAACCTTTGCCTCCTCAGCGCGCTTATGAATATCTTTTACAATTTCTTTTCTGCGCTCCTCAGTAAGTGGCGGAAATGTCAAACGAATCGTCTTGCCATCGTTATTTGGATTTATACCAAGCTCCGACTTTAATATAGCTTTCTCAACTTCTTTTACCGCATTTACATCCCACGGAGCAATAAGAAGTGTGCGCGCTTCCGGAACAGAAACGCTACCAAGCTGCGGAATAGGTGTTTGTGTTCCATAATAATCAACCATAATCTTATCAAGTATCGCAGGATTAGCGCGTCCTGCGCGTATCGACTGCAAATCTGCGCTATAAACGCTAATAGTCTTGTCCATTTTGTTCGAAATTTCAGGATAATTTGATGCCATAATAATTTCCTCCTATATTATTTATTAAATTCTATGTTTTTTTCCGTTCAATATGCCGATGTTTATAATATATTATTTAGATACAATTGTGCCTATCTTTTCACCGCAGGCTACACGAACAATATTGTCCGGATCATCAAGCCCAAACACTAAAATCGGGATGTTATTATCCATACAAAGTGAAGTTGCAGTCGAATCCATAACGCCCAAACCGCGATTTAACACATCTATATACGAAAGCTCGTCGAAGCGTACTGCATCCGGATTTATATTTGGGTCCGAATCATAAACACCATCGACCTTCTTCGCAAGCAAGATAACCTCTGCATCGATTTCTGCTGCACGAAGAGCCGCCGCAGTATCTGTCGAAAAAAACGGATTGCCTGTACCACAACCAAAAATCACAACTCTGCCGGCTTCAAGATGATGCATAGCGCGTCCACGAATGTACGGCTCTGCAATCTGACGCATTTCAATAGCCGTCTGAACGCGTGTCGGCACTCCCTTTGACTCAAGCGCATCTCCAAGAGCAAGCGCATTGATTACTGTTGCAAGCATCCCCATATGGTCAGCTCTTGTGCGGACCATATTCTCGCCCGTTCTGCCACGCCAAAAGTTTCCGCCACCAACAACAATTGCAATTTGAACGCCTAAATCTATACATTTTTTAATAGATGACGATATAGATGAAAGCGTTTCAGGATTTAATCCTGTTTTATTCGCTCCGGCAAGTGCCTCGCCGCTCACCTTCAAAAGAACTCTTTTATATTTTGCCTGCAAAATAATCAACCTCCCAAAAATTTTAAAATATGTACCCAACTGTGCATATATCAAAAATCTCTGTCAAAAAGTGTTAAAAAAAGGGAACACACAAGAATGTGTTCCCTTAAAAAAGCTGGGTAAACGGGAACAAAATACCTGTCCCTTTTATTTTACCATTATTTTATCATATTTGCAACTTCATCTGCAAAATTATCTTCTCTTTTTTCAATACCCTCGCCTTTTTCAAAACGAACAAAGTTTATAAGCTTAACGCCTTTTGATGCAAGATACTTTTCAACCTTAAGTTCGCTATCTTTAACAAACTCTTGTTGTAACAAACAATTCTGCTCATAGAATTTGTTAATCTTGCCACCAACCATCTTCTCAATGATTGCATCAGGTTTGTTTGCATTTTTGGGGTCTTCCTTGATTTGTGCCATAATAATATTTTTCTCTTTTGCAAGATCCTCTGCAGGAACAGCATCAGATGAAAGATATAACGGATTTATAGCTGCAATCTGCATTGCTACATCTCTTGCTGCCTCATAACAAGCCTCATCAGCAAGACTTCCCTCAGCTTCAACCAAAACGCCAATTCTTCCACCGCCGTGAATATATGAACAAACATTTCCTTCAATTCTTGCAAATCTTCTGATGTTCATATTCTCGCCGATTTTTGCAATCTTCTCTGTAAGAGCATCACGAACGCTTTGCTCGCCATAAAGCTTCTGCTCCATAAGAGCCTCAACATCAGCAGGATTGCCCTGCGCAATTTTCTTTGCAACATCAGAAACAAAAGTGCGGAACTCATCATTTTTTGCAACAAAGTCAGTCTCCGCATTAACCTCAACCAAAACGCCTACATTGCCATCAACATAAGCCTCAACAATACCCTCTGCAGCAATTCTGCCCGACTTTTTAGCAGCAGTAGCAAGCCCCTTCTCTCTCAAAAACTCAATAGCCTTTTCCATATCGCCATTTGACTCTGTAAGAGCTTTCTTACAGTCCATCATACCACAGCCTGTTTTTTCTCTTAAATTTTTAACATCCATTGCACTAAACATTGGTAATCATCCTCTCATTATATAAAAATTATCTTTTATTCTAAAGCAAAGCGGCCTTTGCGTCTTTACGCAAAAGACTTAAAAGACCGCCGTAATACCGATTTAATACAAAATTAGTTTTCCTCGTCTGCGCTCTCATCAGCATCAACGCCAGCATCAATCTGCTCGCCCTGTCTGCCTTCGATAACAGCATTTGCAATAGCCTCAGCAACAAGCTTTACCGCACGGATAGCATCATCGTTGCCCGGAATTACATAATCAACTTCTTCCGGATCACAGTTTGTATCAACAATTGCAACAACAGGAATACCAAGCTTTTTAGCCTCAGCAATAGCTATTTTTTCTTTGCGTGGGTCAACAACAAAAAGTGCACCCGGAAGCTTCTTCATATCTTTAATACCGCCAAGATACTTCTCAAGCTTTTCACGCTCTGCCAAAAGATTGCTTACTTCTTTCTTTGGAAGAACATCAAATGTTCCATCCTCTTCCATTTTGTTAAGCTGGCTAAGTCTGTCGATACGCTTTTTAATTGTCTTAAAGTTTGTAAGCATACCACCAAGCCATCTTGCGTTTACATAGTACATACCAACACGCAAAGCTTCTTCTTTGATAGAATCCTGCGCCTGTTTCTTTGTTCCTACGAACAAAACATCGCCGCCATTTGCTGCAACTTCACGAATGAAATCGTAAGCCTCTTCTACCTTCTTTACGGTTTTCTGAAGGTCGATGATATAAATACCATTTCTCTCCGTAAAGATGTACTCTGCCATTTTTGGGTTCCAGCGTCTTGTCTGATGTCCAAAGTGAACACCTGCTTCAAGAAGCTGTTTCATTGAAATTACATTTGCCATTTTACATAGCACCTCCGGGTTTTATTTTTTTCGCCAAAGCTTCTGCACTGTGCGATAATACCTCCGCCCTGGGCATCATTTTCGGGAACCGAATAAGCATTCAAAATCCGGCACCACCCTCAAACTTACAAGGCGTGTGTATTTTTATACCACAATAGAATAACATATTTATATACAAAAATCAAGAGTTTTTTTAATTTTTTTTACTTTATTGCACTTTTTCTTAATATAAGCAACAACTTTTAAACATTTGACGGCACACCATAAGACGAAAAAGCAAATGTTGCAAGACGAACATCATACACCTCTACATCACTTTTCCCCGTCATATAATGTAGTGACTCAAGATTTTGCGCACCGGATATAAACTTATCCGCTAACTTCTTAACGCGACGCGTCGAATCCTCATTATTGCTAAAATCATATAACATAAGCAAGCCACATATTGTATCAAGCGGCTCTCCCTCATATCCAAAATCGCCACAATCGTATTTCTCAAGTGTATCAAGATACTCATCAATTATACTATAACACTCTTTATAACGGTCTATTCCCCTGCTGTCATGCTGCTCAAAATATTCCTCCGGCCAAAAGCTACCCGCAAACATTTCACACAAACACTGTTCAAATGGGTTTTTGTCGTCAATTTTATACTCATATTTTATCGCCGCAAGCTTAATTTTTTGCTTATATTCATCCGATATTGGGAGCTGTTTATATATGCGCAAAAGACTCAAAAGCCCAAAACAAGCATCCTCTTGTCTTGTATTGATTTTTTCAAGCAAAAAGTCAATTATTTTATAATCATACGGCTCAAAACAACTGTTTTCATAATAACGAGCAAATATCATCCCGCCCGAATAAGCCGTCAGTTCATCAAACCCACTGATTTTTTTCATAATTTCAGCCGTGCGCGTCTTTTTTATTCCTTGATTGCTAATCAAAACCATATCACATCCTTAATATACAAGCTACTTTATAATCTTATCACATTTGATACATAAAATCAATACAAACAAAAAGGACTGTACCAAATTGGCACAGCCCTTTAATTTTAAATCTTATTTAGACTTACTCTGCAGAATATGTAGCTGTTAGTTTATCTGAATATAACTCATAGATATTACCACTCAAATCCTTATAAACTACATATGCTTTTGCATACCATGTG
>JAZUQZ010000029.1:0-173151 GCA_045626925.1 Candidatus Aphodoplasma sp.
CGGGCACCGCAAACGGACCGTTGGTGTAACCAACGACAGAAGAAAGCAACAAAAGTAAATATATTCCTCAATAGCTCAGTCGGTAGAGCATGCGGCTGTTAACCGCAGGGTCGTTGGTTCGAGTCCAACTTGAGGAGCCAAAAAAACAGAACGATTTAGATGACAATCTAAGTTGTTCTGTTTTTTGTTTGATGTGAAAAATATTTCATCTAAACTATTGAAATGTTTTTTGAAAAGTGATATAATACCTATAAACTTAATAAACGGGAGCTTGTATTACAGGCTGAGAGGAAGGTGCGACCTTCCACCGAGAACCTGATTTGGATAATGCCAACGTAGGGATGCCTGATATATAGTGTTAGGAGGAACAAAGAACTTTTAGGAAGTTACCAAATCGGTAACTTCCTTTTTTGTTTGGCAAGGTTTGTTATTAAGTTAATAAACAGCCGATAATTTACGGCAGAAAGAGGTAATTTATGTTAGGAAAATGTCTTGAAAGTGTTAAGGAGAAAACACCACTTATTCACAACATCACGAATTATGTTACAGTTAATGATGTTGCCAATGCTCTGCTTGCATCAGGAGCAAGTCCTATTATGTCGGACGAGCCGGATGATGTGGCGGATATTACGTCTATCTGTGGAGGACTTAATATCAACATTGGAACACTGAACAAAAGAAGTATTGAAGCTATGTTGATTTCTGGCAAGAAGGCAAAAGAGCTCGGTCATATTGTACTTCTTGACCCTGTAGGAGCAGGTGCAAGCAAACTCAGAACAGAAACTGCACTTAAAATTATGAATGAAATCAAGCCTGATATAATCAGAGGAAATATATCTGAAATTAAAACACTTGCATTGGGTAGTGGAACAACCAAGGGGGTAGATGCAGATGTTGCAGATACAGTAACTGAGGATACTCTTGATTCAATGATAGAGTTTGCAAAAGCATTTTCAAAAAAGACAGGAGCAGTTATCGCTATAACAGGCGCTATCGATTTAGTGGCTGACAGCGAGCAATGTTATGTAATCCGAAATGGTTCGCCAATTATGAGCCGTATTACAGGAACAGGATGTATGCTTTCTGCACTGGCTACTGCCTATGCGGTTGCAAATTCCGATGATATAACAGAAGCTGTTGCAACTTCTGTGTGTCTGATGGGACTTGCGGGTGAGATCGGAGTGTCAGATATGAAAGAAAGCGAAGGAAATTCAAGTCTTCGTAATCACATTATAGATGCTATATACAATATGGATGCAGAAAAGCTGATGAAAGGAGCAAAATATGAAGTGCGATAAAAAATCATTACTCTTATATGCAGTAACAGACCGCGCATGGTTAAATAATGATACCTTATATGAACAGGTTGAGAAAGCCATAAAGGGGGGAGTTACTTTTGTTCAGCTTCGCGAAAAAAAGCTTGACGAAGAAAGTTTTCTTAATGAAGCATCAGAAATACAGAAATTGTGTAGAAAGTACGATATACCGTTTGTTATAAATGACAACGTTGAAATTGCAAAAAAGATAAATGCCGATGGTGTACATGTTGGCCAAAGTGATATGGAAGCAGTAAATGTAAGAGCTGTCATAGGAGATGATAAAATTCTTGGCGTATCGGTACAAACAGTAGAGCAGGCAGTGCTTGCCCAAAAACAAGGAGCTGACTATCTTGGAGTAGGTGCTGTTTTTCCAACAGGTTCTAAGGCAGATGCTGAAGATGTAAGTTATGAAACATTAAAAGCAATATGCGAAGCAGTAAATATTCCGGTTGTGGCCATAGGCGGAATTAGTGTCGGTAATGTTTTAAAGCTTAAAGGAAGCGGTATCTCGGGGATAGCAGTAATAAGCGCTATCTTTGCAGCAGAAGACATTGTATCTGCAACAAAGAATTTAAAACAACTGTCAGCAAGGGTGGTATCGGAATGATTAAAGGTGCTATTTTTGATTTTGATGGAACCTTGGTTGATTCCATGTTCATTTGGGATACTTTTGGTGAGGACTATCTAAAATCATTCGGTATACAACCAAAAGAAAATCTTGCCGAAGTTTTTAAGACCTTTACACTTGAACAAGCTGCAGAGTATTATCGTAATCATTATAATATCAAGCTTTCTGTCAAAGAAATTGTAGAGGGCATAAATAATATGGTTGCTGAAATATATCGCACAAAAGTAGCTCTTAAACCGGGCATCAGCGATTTCTTAAAAAGATTACATTGTTTAGGTGTAAAAATGTGTATTGCAACTGTGACAGACAGACATATTGTGGAAGACGTTTTAAAGCGGTTGAAAATCTATGAATATTTTTCAGCAATATTTACTTGTGCAGAAGTTGGCTTTGGCAAAGAAACACCTGAAATATACAGGCAAGCTCTAAAATATCTTGGAACTGAAAAAAGAGAAACTGTAGTCTTTGAAGACGTGTTGCATGCAGTAAAAACTGCTAAAAATGATGGCTTTACGGTTGCTGCGGTCTATGATACACATGAGCCGATGCAAAAGGAAATAAAAGAAATTTCAGATTATTATATAACTGATTTTGGAAGTTTTTGTTTTAAGACAAAAATGAAAACCGCACTTACCATTGCAGGCAGTGATTCAATCGGTGGTGCAGGTATTCAGGCAGATATTAAAACTATGACAATGAATGGTGTTTATGCAATGAGTGCAATTACGGCACTTACTGCTCAAAATACTCTTGGAGTAAGAGCGATTTTAGATTCGACACCTGAATTCTTAAAAGAACAACTTGACGCGGTATTTGAAGATATATTCCCTGATAGCGTAAAAATAGGAATGGTGTCATCAAGTGAGCTGATAGAAGTAATTGCACAACGATTAAAATTTTATAATGCAAAAAATATTGTTGTAGATCCTGTAATGGTAGCAACAAGCGGCTGCGCTCTCATAAAGACAGATGCAATAAAAACACTGGTCACAAAACTATTGCCCCTTGCAACTCTTGTAACTCCAAATATCCCCGAAGCAGAGATCTTATCAGATATGGAAATCAAGAGTAAAGACGATATGATCAAAGCTGCTGAGTTTATAAAGAAAAGCTATGGATGTAGTGTTTTGTTAAAAGGTGGTCATAGTATAAATGATGCAAATGACCTTCTGTGTGAAAATGGCAAGTTTGTATGGATTGATGGTAAAAGAATTGATAATCCCAACACCCACGGAACAGGATGCACTTTATCAAGCGCCATAGCATCAAATCTTGCAAAAGGACTTAGCCTTGTGGATTCTGTAAGGAAAGCAAAAAATTACATATCGGATGCTCTTGCTGAAGGTCTTGATTTAGGAAAAGGCCCTGGTCCAATGAAACATAATTTTATATTAAGCGATAGCATCTAAACCGTTCTGCTCTTCCAAGATAAAAGGCACGCAGATTGCGTGCCTTTTATTTTGTTTTTGTTAAATTTTGAAAGCGTTATGTGGTGGCCTTAGAACTTGACTTACATTGACATATATATTATGGTTTGATATAATAAAATAAACAATGTTAGTACTTTTTATTTTTGATTGAGTATTAATTATACTTAAAAAATTGGGTTAGAAACAATAAAGAATATATAACTATTGTGGAAGCAATAACAATTTTAATTTAATTAAGAGGTTTTTTGTATGGTCTTTTTTATAACTTTTTTAAGAACAATAGCTACATGTTTAATTACAAATGCACATTATACGGGCATATATCCTACCGATCTTATTGCTAATGGTGGGTTGATAGGGGATATAATTTTTTTTGCTGTATCAGGATACTGTCTATATAATGTAAAGGGTAATTTCATTAGTTGGTATTCAAATAGAATAGTTCGTTGTTATTTGCCGGTTCTTTTAATGACTGTAGTTTATATGTTGTTTGGATATTATTCCATTTCTGAACATTCATTTGTATGGTGGTATATTTATCCTACCTATTATCATTTTATAGCATCAATAGTGGTTTTATATATTCCGTTTTACATTATAATGAAGGTTAAGCTGTTAAAAAAACATATACCTTATATAATGATAGTATTGGCTATAGTTAGCCTAATTATTTATGTGTTGCCAATTTATGACAAGTCTTATTATCACATAGACAAAGTTAGAGAACCTATGATTCGCTTCTTGTTTATGGAGAGTATGTTACTTGGTGCATATTTTAGACAACAGGGAGAAGAGGTGTTATCTGGATTTAAGATTCGTTACCTAATTGGTACAATTGCTTGTTTCATAATTTACTTTTTAAGTAAACTTTTATTTTCAAATGTTGATTCTATAAGTTCGTTTCAAATTTTAAACTGGTTTGCCATATTTGCATTATTATATTATGTTTTTATATTATTTGCATCTTTGGAAAGAAGATATCATAATTTACCAAATTGGATAAAGACAACAATTTCTTATTTAGCTTCGATTACTTTAGAGATTTATGTTGTTCAATATGTATTGATTGATTTGATTAGACCTCGCTTTTCATTTCCGTTGAATTGGTTAGTACTTACTTTTTTGATTTTGCTAGTTTCATCTTTGTTACACTTTCTTTGTAAATATATATTGGCTTACACTTTTAAGAAATACTAAACTGTTTGAGTATGATTATGATAATCTAATTATACTTGCGGAAGAAATAAAACGTATACTTGTTTCTTCAATAAATACTGCAAAGGAGAACAATAATTAGAGTGCATAATTATTGTTCTCCTTTGCTTTTAAAACTGTGTACTATATTGCAGAAAAAACCGCAGGTGAAATAATGTTCAAAAATCTTGTAGCGATGTTAATGTGTTTGTATAATGGTGCAAAGTGAAAAACAAGCGGATGTTTCTGTATCGGTCAGTTGTTTGTTTTATGGTAATAAATCAAACGATCTTTCATTAATCATTTTCCTGTACTCACTGGGGGAGTAATGGTTGTATTTTTTAAAAACCCTGTTGAAGTATGAAAGCGAAGAAAATCCTGTTTTATTAGCAACCTCCAAAAGACTGATATTCTTTTTTAAAAGTTTCTCCGCCCTACATACCCTTACGAAGTTTATGTAATTTATTGCACTTGTGCCAACAATGTTTTTAAACATGCGGCAAAAGTAGGTTTCGTTAAAATTCATCATCCGGCTTAAATCATATGTCGAAAGCTCGTCAGAATAATTTTCATTTATATATTCCAGAACAGGTCGTATTTTGTTTATGTCATCAATTTTATTTTGTACTGTCTCAGAGATAATCCCTTGCCGGCGTAGTGCGGTTAACAGTATAAACATATGGCTGTATATATAGTCGCGCCAAAAGGGTTTTTGTTCTATATATTCGTTGATTATTGTATTAACACAATTTTGTACATCTAAAGATTCTGTAGCATTTTTTTTAAATAAAAATGCTGAGGTGTCACAGATGTTTGTAAATCGTGAAATGTAGTGTACTATTGCATCGGTATCTGAAGGAAGCCGGAATTGTATCAGAGTGTTATGGGTGTGATTGTTTTCTGTGAATGTGCAGTGCGGGACATATTTGTTTATAAACATAATGTCCCCTTCTTCAAGGTAAAATTCACCGTCAAGGGTAACACAACGAAATATTCCGCGATTAATCCGCAAAAATTCATACTCGTTGTGCAGGTGCAGGTTGCTTATTAATTTTGTTCTCTGTTTGAAAGGTATCGCAGGGTCAATAGGTGGAACTTTTGCCCCTAATATACGAATAGAGATATCATCTTTAAATTTAACAATTTCTTCATACATAATCAAACCACCTGTAAAAGCAAAAATCGTACAAATATAAGTTGAAATTAAACTTGTATTATTTTTTTAAAAATTATATTATTATAGTATCACAGTAAATCAAAAAAATCAATATAAAAACACAAAGGGGCGTTTGAAATGGCGGAAAAAGGATTGGATGCTTTTAAATTTAATCAGACTGAGGAAGTAATAGATGCTTCCAAAAAAGTTAAAGTCGGCATAATAGGCACAGGTTGGATTGCAAAATCGCACATTAAAGCATTGTTGGAGATGACTGATGTAGAAATAGTTTCAGGTGCTGATCTTATCCCGGGTAAGGCAGAAAAGTTCTTTGCGGACAATGGCATTGAAGGCATAAAATGCTATTTAAACCATAAAGAATTGATTGATGCAAATGAAGTTGATGCAGTTTGTATTTGTACATATAATTCAACTCATGCAGAATGCGCAATCTATGCGCTTGAACATGGTGTGAATGTTCTTTTGGAGAAACCTATGTGTGTTACACTTGATGAAGCCGTTGCTATCCGCAAGGCAGAAAAAGCAAGCGGTAAAGTATTGTCAATTGGTTTCCAGCCAAGATTTGACGACAATATGAAGATGGTTAAGCAGATTGTACAGTCAGGAGCGCTTGGCGATGTTTACTACATTCAGACAGGCGGAGGAAGACGTCATGGTATCCCTACACCATTTGGCACGAGCTTTATTGAAGCTGACAAAGGTGTAATTGGTGCAATGGGAGATATCGGATGTTATTCACTTGATATGGTGCTTAACGCAATCGGCTATCCAAAACCCCTTACAGTTACAGGATACACTTCAAACTTCTTCGGTAAGGATCCCGACTACTTCAAATCAGAGGGTAAGCCTGAAAGTTATGCAGACATCTTTGATGTAGAGGATTTTGCAGCAGGTTTTGTACGTCTGGAAGGTGGAATTATCCTTGACTTCAGAATTGCTTGGGCAATGCATCTTGATACACCCGGTGACACAATTATTATGGGTAAAAAGGGAAGCCTCAGAATCCCATCAACAGAGTGTTGGAACGGTACAATCGGTGGAGATCTTAAACTTTATCAAAGAGTTGCGGGCAAGGATGTTTGCACAGTATTCCCAATGATGCCACCTCGTAATCATAGTAACTTCTACTACAAGATGAGGAGCTTCATTGATGCTGTTAAAAATGGCGGCAAGTCGCCGGTTCCGTCAGAAGAAATTATCATTAATCAGGCGATTATTGACTCAATCGTAAAGTCAGCTAAGCTCGGAAAAGAAATTGAAGTAGAAATTCCGGAAATATAGGTTTTGAAAGGATGAGAATTATGAAAAAATTTAAGGTTGGTATTCAACTTTACAGTCTTAGAAATGCAATGGAAAAGGATATGGATGCAACTCTTAGGTCTGTCAAAGAAATGGGCTATGACTATGTTGAATTTGCAGGATATTTTGGCAAATCAGCCCAAGAGGTAAAGGCAATTCTTGACAAATACAACCTGAAGGCTGTGTCAGTACATCAGGATATAGATCTTTTTGAAAAAGAAGGTAAGGCTGCAGTGGATTACCTCAATACTTTAGGTGTAAAATACTGCGCAATTCCGTGGTACAGTGTTGATGAGTTCCACAACAACTGGGATGTGACAATAGAAAAGTTTATAAAAACCTCAAGGCTTTTGAATGAGGGTGGTATTCAGCTTATGTACCACAACCACGATTTTGAATTCCAGAAGATAGATGGCGAGTTTATATTAGATAAGCTTTATAATACTATTCCAAATGAAATGCTTCAGCCTCAGTTTGACACTTGCTGGATACATTATGCAGGGGTAAATCCTGCAGAATATCTGAAAAAGTACAATGGCAAAATTGAGGTTCTGCACCTTAAGGACTTTGTTTGTGAAAAGCTTGGTGGCGGTCCTGTTTATGCCCTTATTGACGAGAAGGGCAATGAAATGAAGTCAAACAGCAGAGAAGAGAATGGCTTTAAGTATGTTCCTTTAGGCTTAGGTATTCAGAATTGGGATGCAATACTTGAAACAGCGGAGAATGCAGGCATTGAATATGTTATAGTTGAACAGGATGCATCTGTTGACAGAGACCCGATGGAAGCTGCAAAAATAAGCAGAGATTACCTTAAGACTTTCGGTCTTTAAGCTATATTGAACTAAATTCAAGTGAGAGCAACTTTCATCTGGCTTGAGTTTTATAAAAATGGGGAATTTAAAATGAAATTAGGAGTATTTAGTCCTGTATTGGCGGAAATGTCATTTGAAAATATGGTAGAATATTTATCTTCTCTTGGAGTACAACAGCTTGAAATGGGTGCGGGCGGTTATCCCGGTAAGGCTCATTTTGACCCGGAAGTTCTTTTGGCGGATGATACAAAAATTGAAGAAATCAAAAACATTCTTACAAACAACAATATGACTATTGCAGCGATCAGTTGTCACGGAAATCCTGTGCATCCAAACAGAGAAATCGCACAGAAGTTTCATAAAGACTTTGAAAACGCTGTGTTGCTTGCAGAAAAATTGGGTGTTACTACTGTCGTAGGCTTTTCGGGATGCCCCGGTGATAGCAGCGCAAGTACGCATCCAAACTGGGTGACATGCTCATGGCCAAATGATTATCTCGAGGTTCTTGAATATCAATGGAACGAGGTTCTTATTCCTTACTGGAAAAAGGAAGCAGAATTCTGCAAATCACATGGAATTGAGAAAATTGCCTTTGAGATGCATCCCGGATTTTGTGTGTACAACACCTTATCATTGCTTAGGCTTCGTGAGGCAGTCGGCGACATTATTGGTGCAAATGTTGACCCAAGCCATCTTTTTTGGCAGGGAATGGATCCTGTTGAGGTAATCAAGGTTTTAGGCAAGGAAAATGCAATCCACCACTTTCACGCAAAGGATACAAATATAGACAAGGTAAATACAGCGGTGAATGGTGTGCTTGATGTTGGCTCATATGCAAATACATTAGAGCGTTCATGGGTATTTAGAACAGTCGGATATGGACATGATAAAAAAACATGGAATGATATTATAAGCATTCTTAAAATGGTTGGCTATGACGGTGTAATCAGCATTGAACACGAGGATTCGATTATGAGTCCCAAAGAAGGTCTTGAAAAAGCTATCAAGTTTTTGCAAAGTGTAATTATTTATGAACAGCACGGAGAGGCATGGTGGATATGATAAAGAATAGATACTTGCTTGGCATAATAGGCTTTGGTGGAATGGCAGGGCATCATGTTCAGCAACTTTCCAAGGGCAACACCAAAGTTGAGGTTAAGGGTGTATATGATGTAAATCCTGAAAGACAAAAGGTGGCAGAGGACAAGGGCCTTATTGCATATGCTTCAAAGGAGGAATTGCTAAACGACCCTGAAATCGATATAGTTTTGGTTGCCACAACCAACGAGGTGCACGCAGAACTTTCCATTGAGGCGATGAAGTGTGGTAAGCATGTTATATGCGAAAAGCCTGTAACAACTACTGCCACCGAGCTTGAAAGAATTATGGAAGCGGCAAAGAAGTACGGTAAGGTGTTTACAATAGACCAGAACAGGCGTACAAATCGGGATTTTGTTCTTATGCGCCGCACAGTTGAATCTGGGATAATCGGAAAGCCTTATGTGATTGAGTCAAGGGTTGAAGGCTCAAGAGGTATGCCAACGGGTTGGCGTACAAGCAAGGCGCTTGGTGGTGGAATGATGCTTGACTGGGGCGTACACCTGATTGACCAGATTATGTATATGTATAGCGATGTAAAAGTAAAGAGCATCTACTGTGTCAAAAACAGCATTCAGTACCCGGAGGTTGATGATAATTTCCGTATGATAATGATTCTTGAAAATGATATTGAGGTGCGTATTGAGGTTGCTACCAACAACTATATAACTCATCCGAGGTGGTATGTGTTGGGTGAGACAGGTACAATGCAGATAGACAGTTGGGATTGTGACGGCAAGGTGATACGTTGCATAGACAAGGACAATGTATGGTCAGAGGAAATTATCTACACTAAGGCGGGACCAACCAAAACAATGGCACCAAGAAATCCCGGAAGTGTTGAAACAATCAATCTTTCTGAGCCGACGGATGTTGAGGATAATCTCGATCCAGTTTACCATCAAATGGTTGATGCTATTGAAGGAAGAGCAGAACTTAAAATCAAGCCTGAGGAGGCGCTCAGGGTTATAAAGGTAATGGAGGCTGCAATGAAGTCGTGGGAGACAAATGATGTTGTAAAAACGGATATATAAACTTCTTTAGCTAACTAATAAAAGACCAAAGTAAACCTTTAATTTGGTCAAGAGAATCTCAATAAATTCCAATTTATCGAGCGGGCAGAACGGACTACTTTTTTTATGAAATTTGCCTACGGCAAGTGAAATAGCTTCGCTATGAAATACACTTCGTTACGGCACATGAAAAGGCAAATTTTATTTAATATCAACGAAGTTGATATTTCATCAAAACAAGTGGCATCTAAACCATTCGGTTTTTCCAAATTAAGACGGACACCAAAAGGTATCCGTTTTTGTTTTTACACTTAATTGCCGAAAATACCGCAGACAAAGCACCGTCTGCCGTTCCCATTTTATTTAGTGTAACGATACACGAAACAATAAACCTATTGATTTAAAAATTTGATATATGAACATTGACACCATTTATTCTTTGTGATATAATCCACAATACAGAGGGGATTTGGCGCACGACACGATGTTTTTAGGCGCCAAAGGAAGAGAAATTTATTATCTTGAATTTTACAAGGAGGAAAATATAATGTCAAAACAACAACCAGGAAAGAAACCAATTATCAGAAAACTTGGCACAATTGCAACAAATGATATAGTTGAAACAACTCCGGTGGTATTTAAAGATCGACTATACAGACTTGAGGTAATTCGTGAAGCAAGAGAATGGAACAAAGAGGAGCGCAAAGGCTGGGAAGAGCCATGTCTTAGATTTGTAGATGTAAAGTCACAAGAAATATTGCCCACTTTTGCAATAAATCATACCTTTGGCTTTGCATTTGCTGAGGGCGATATTATGTATGCCGTAGCGGGAGCAAATCCAAACTGGGGCAGTGATACATTACATTTTTATCGCTCAAAAGATCTTAGAAATTGGGAGTTATTTTCTGAGTACCATTTGCCAGGCTTTCGTATTTATAATATGAATATTGCAAAGATGGATGATGAATATACACTTCTTATTGAAACAAATCTTCCATCTGAGGAGTGTGGTCCGTATCCTTTCACTCACAGATTTGCAAAATCAAAGGATTTGATAAATTGGGAGCTTACACCAACTGAGTGTGCATTTCAAAAGGACAAATATACGGGAAGTCCTGCACTTTATACAATACCGGGCGACAAGCACTATTATGTAGGCTATTGTGAGGCTCTTCCAAACGCTCGTTATTCAAATTGCATTGCGCGCAGTGTTGATTTGATAAATTGGGAGTATAGTCCGTACAATCCTGTTTTGATGTATGATGATGTGGAAGATAAGAAGATTGCTTCGCCATTTTTAACTGAAAAAGAGCGAGAAAGAATTGAAAAGGCATTAGATATAAATAATAGTGACATGGAGTTTTGTGAGTTTTTGGGCAGAACGATTATCTATTATAGTTGGGGAGACCAAATGGGAACAGAATTTCTTGCTGAAGCGTGCTATGAAGGACCGCTTGCAGAGTTTTTACAGGGCTTGTTTGACTAACAAAAAATTTCAAATAACAAAAAAGACACTCATTTGAGTGTCTTTTTATTAAATACAAACAACTTCATCATCAAAAAAGTAACCGGAATGCCGATTATGCCTGCTAATATATATGCAATAAGCTTGTCAAGTGAGAGCAGGTTATAAACTATAAACACTATGATGTATTGGATTATAAAATTCGGCACATAGGAGAGTGCAAACTTTATAAACTTTATAAAACCAAGCGAAGCTTTAAATGTTAAAAGCGTATTTAAAAGATATGATATCACAAGGCTTGTGATATATCCCATAACAAAGGCACTGTTTGGGTCGAGAAGCATCGAGTAAAGATATGAAAACACTACACTGTTTACAGTATTTACACAACCGATAAACAAAAAAGATAAAAACTCTCTGTCAAAAATCATTTTTAAAAGTTTTTTAACAGGACCCATTTTATAGGTATCCCATTTAATAAGCTTGTCACCGTCTACGACAAAGCTTTCTTTTTTTGCAAGCATAGCAAGCGGCGCATCAGATAATGAGTCGGAATAAAAGTTATCAAATTCGACCTTGCCGTATGTATTATAAAGACGAGTAACCTTTTCCGCCCCATAACAGTTTAGCCCATCATATTTTCCTGTATATTTATCAACGCGCGATGCAATAAGGTTTTTTATATCAATACGCTCGCATATAGGCAAAAGTAAAAACTCTGGTGATGCCGAAATAACAATATCATCCTCGCATTGCAAATCAGTGTACCATTTTTTTATGCCGCCATAATGCGTGTTCCAGAAAGAGTCGACAAGCTCATCAATTTTTTCTATGCTTTTAAAAAATTTATAAAATCGCTCTTTAAATTGTGTCTTATCGTAAAAGCCTATAATATAACAAAAGAACGCCCACGCCTGATATGGAAGCCACAAAAGTATGCGCGGTTGCTTTTTTAAACAGTAAAAATAAAAGTGAGCCGTGCTGTCGCCATCATATATAGTTTTATCAAAATCATAAACATTCATAATCGCTGCTGCCTTTCGTTGGTGCTAAAAAACAAACTTTTATATGGTCGATTTAATCATTTTTAAAAGTTTGTTATTTTTCTGATTGTTGTGCTGCCTTTTTCAAGAGAAACACTGCCGGTACGGCATATCTCAAGTATTTTATAATTGCGCATAAGATTTATAAAATCATCAATTTTTTGACTTTCGCCCGTAAGCTCGAGCATAACAGAATCCTTTGAATAGTCAACAGTTTTTGCCTCAAAAGCTTCTGCAGCTGCACGCAGTTCATCGCGCGTGCTTATATCATTTGCAAGCTTTATAAGTAAAAGCTCCCGGCTTACAGAATTTGTCCCATCAAGCTCGCTTATCGAATAAACATCGACAAGCTTGTAGAGTTGGTTTATAAGCTGTTGCTTGCTCGACTCGTCGCCGTCAAAGACAACCGTAATGCGCGAAAACTTGTTTGATTCTGTTTCGCTAACGGTGAGGGCACTAATATTAAATTGTCTGCGGCGGAACATACTTGTTACACGATTTAATACACCTGACTTATTGTTTACAAGTACGGCTACGGTATATTTGGTCATATTATTTGCCCTCCTCTAATATGATATCGTCTGTCGAGCCGCCCGGCGGCAACATCGGGAGTACAACCTCGTCTTTATCAATAGTACAGTCGATTATATATGGTCCATTATAACTGATGCCCTTTTTAATCGCATTTTCAAGCGCACCAAGCGTATCGACTTTTTCGCCATTTGCCCCAAATGCCTTTGCAAGTGCAGTAAAGTCGGTTTTTCTATCAAGTGTGGTGTTTGAATACCGCTTGTTAAAAAACATCGTCTGCCATTGACGCACCATTCCAAGTACGCTATTGTTCATAATAAGTATCAGCACAGGGACATTGTATGTTACTGCAGTTGCAAGTTCGTTTAAACTCATTCCAAAGCTGCCGTCACCGGTAATTAAAACACTGTGCTTTTTTGTTGCAAAAAATTGCCCGATAGCAGCACCCAAGCCATAACCCATTGTACCAAGACCGCCACTTGTGGCAAAGCTGCGATTTTTACTAAATGACAAATTTTGTACCGTCCACATCTGGTGTTGCCCAACATCTGTTGCAACACACATATCATCATTTAGATAACGGTTAAGTGTAAGGATTGCGTTTCTTGGTGTAAGGCTGCTGCGCACATCTGTATAAAGCAATTCTTCTTCTTTAAGCGATTTGATTTGCTCTTGCCATTGGGGCTTTTTAGACTCATTAACAAGCTTTAAAAGCTCAGAAAGTGTGGGCTTTAAATCGCCACGCAGGCCGAGTGCGTCGACATTTTTTGAAAGCTCCGAGCCGTCGACATCGATATGAACAATGCTTGCGCCCGAAGCAAAACGCTCGCGATTACCGGTAACGCGGTCATTAAAGCGCACGCCGAGCGCGATGATACAATCGGCATTGTGCATCGCCATAGATGATGCAAAATGTCCGTGCATACCCTGCATTCCCAAAAAGCGCTCTTCGTTTGTATCAATAGATGCCAAACCCATCATCGAGCAGCCCATTGGTGCGTCGATTTTTTCTGCAAGCTCAAGCATTTGCTTTTGAGCATTTGCGCTGATAATACCGCCGCCAAAATATATGTATGGTCTTTTTGATGTATTGATATAGTTTGCTGCTTCAACAATACGCATTTGTTTTGCGGCCATAGGCTCTGCTTTTTTTATGGGGTCAGCTTTAATATATTCCCACATCGCAGTTTGGACATCTTTTGGCACATCGATAAGCACAGGACCGGGCCTGCCCGATTGTGCAATAACAAATGCCTCTCGTATAGTATCTGCAAGCTCGCTTACATCGCTGACAAAATAATTATGCTTTGTAATTGGAAGGGTAATACCCGTGATATCAATCTCCTGAAAACTATCTGTGCCGATTTGCGATGTGGCCACATTGCCACATATGACAACCATCGGAACAGAGTCAAGATGTGCCGTAGCGATACCTGTAACAAGATTTGTTGCACCGGGGCCGGAGGTTGAAATTACGACACCTGTCTTGCCGGATGCTCGTGCATACCCGTCTGCAGCATGCGCCGCGCCTTGTTCGTGCGCGCTCAAAACATGTGTTATTTCGTTTTCGTGTTTATAAAGCGAGTCATACACATCAAGTATCTGGCCGCCCGGATATCCAAACACCACATCGCAGCCCTGCTCAATCAATGTTTTTACAATTATATCTGCTCCTGATAATATCATTAAGCCCCACTCCTACTTTATTTTATCTTTAATAAGCTCGCCACATTTTTTGCAACCGATTTTTTCGTATTTGTTTGAACCACATAAATCAGATGGCATGATGTCTGCAGTGCGATATCCTTCATCAAGAAATTGTGAAACTGCATTTTCGATAGAATGTGCTTCTTTTTCCATATCAAAGCTATATCTAAGCATCATCGCAGCACAAAGAATTGTCCCAATAGGATTTGCACTGTCTGTTCCTGCAATATCGGGCGCCGAGCCATGTATCGGTTCGTATATGCCACGCGTTGTGGCACCAAGACTTGATGAAGGTATCATACCAATCGAGCCCGTAAGCATTGATGCTTCATCAGATAAAATATCTCCAAACATATTCTCCGTCACAATTACATCAAATTGTGATGGATTTTTAATAAGTTGCATCGCACAGTTGTCGACAAACATATCACAAAGCTCTACATCGGGATATTCTTTGCCAAGGCGGCGCATAACACTTTTCCACAAACGACTCGAGTCGAGAACATTGCTCTTTTCGACAGAGCACAAGCGTTTTTTGCGCTTCATAGCAGTTTCAAAACCGATTCTTCCAATGCGCTCAATTTGCGCCTCGTCATATGATAACACATCAGTTGCGACATTTTTGCCATCAATGATTTGTGTTTTGTGTTCGCCAAAATATATACCGCCAATAAGCTCACGCACAATAATAAAATCGATTCCTTTATCTACAATAGATTTTTTCAGCGGTGACGCATCTGCAAGTTGGGGCCATATTTTGGTCGGGCGGTTGTTACTGTATACGCCCATACCCTTGCGCAAACGAAGAAGGCCTTTTTCGGGACGCATATCGCCGCGACAATCGTTCCATTTGTCGCCGCCGACAGCCCCAAGCAGCACACTGTCCGAGCCAAGACACCTCTCAAGCATTTCGTCGGGGAGCGGATTTTGCCACTTATCGATGGCGCACCCACCCATGTCCACATCTATGTAATTAAATTTGTGACCATAAACATCGGCCACCCTGTCAAGCACCAAAAGTGCCTGCTCTATTATTTCGGGTCCGATTCCGTCACCGCGTATAACAGCAATATTTTTCGTCATTTATTCATCCTCCTTCAAAGAGGAAAGTAGGCCGCCGCTTTTTATAATGCTTTGGATAAATGGCGGGAACGGTCTTGCGATATATGTTTTATTTTTTGTGATATTTAAAATTTTTCCCGTATCAAAATCGACCATAATTTCGTCATCGGCTATAATATCGTCTGCCGCCTCGTCACATTCCAATATAGCAAGGCCTACATTTATTGCGTTGCGATAAAAAATTCTTGCAAAGCTCTTTGCAATTACGCATCCTATACCACTTGCTTTTATAACGAGTGGGGCGTGCTCCCTTGATGAGCCGCATCCAAAGTTTTTGCCTGCAACAATTACATCGCCTGATGAAACTTTTTTAACAAATTCCTTGTCAATATCCTCCATACAATGCTTTGCAAGCTCATCTATATCCGGAGTGTTAAGATAGCGTGCGGGGATAATAACATCTGTATCTATATTGTCGCTATATTTAAAGGCTTTTCCCTTTGTGTTCATCGTTTATGCCTCCTCATATTCGGCTATATATCCTTTTATTGCACTTGCTGCTGCAGTATAAGGCGACGCAAGATATACCTCGCTGTCCGTATGTCCCATTCTGCCGACAAAATTGCGATTTGTTGTGGCAATACACCTCTCGCCTGATGCTAAAATGCCCATATAACCACCAAGGCATGGACCACATGTCGGAGTAGATACAACCGCGCCGGCGTCCATAAAGGCACTTATATATCCGCGTTCTATACATTCGCGCATAATTTGCATTGTTGCAGGGATTATAATACACCTTACACCATCTGCAATTTTTTTGCCGTTTAAAACCTCATATGCAGCTTTCATATCCTCCATTCTGCCATTTGTGCAGCTACCGATTACTACCTGGTCAAGCTTTATGTATGAAAGCTCTTTTGCCCTTTTTGTATTATCCGGCAAATGGGGACAGCTTACAGTAGGCACAATATCTGTCAGGTCAATGGTTATTTCTTGATCATAAACTGCGTCATCATCGGCGCTATAAATTGTGCCTTTGCGCTCCTGACGGTTTGTTATATACTCTTTTGTGATTTCATCGACGGGGAAAATACCGTTTTTTGCGCCTGCTTCGATGACCATATTGCATATACAAAAGCGATCATCCATTGAAAGCGTTTTTGCCCCTTCACCACAAAACTCAATGCTTTTGTATAATGCTCCGTCAACGCCGAGCATTCCTATCAGTGTAAGTATAACATCTTTTCCGCTACAATTTTTATTAAGTTTGCCACAAAGCTTTACCTTTATGGCAGAGGGCACCCTAAACCATGCTTTGCCCGTTGCCATACCGGCCGCCATATCGGTACTGCCCACGCCTGTAGCAAATGCCCCAAGTGCACCATATGTACAGGTATGGCTATCTGCACCAATGATACAGTCGCCAGCAGTTACGACGCCCTGCTCCGGCAAAAGCGCATGTTCAATTCCCATTTTTCCTACATCATAAAAATGACTTATATTGTGACAGCGTGCAAATTCGCGACACGCCTTTGATTGTTCGGCAGATTTTATATCCTTATTCGGCACAAAATGGTCGAGCACAATTGCAACTCTGCTTTTGTTAAAAATGTCTTTAAATCCTGCTTTTTCAAACTCGTTTATGGCTACGGGCGTTGTGATGTCGTTGCCCATAACGATATCGAGGCTTGTACTTATAAGCTGGCCCGGTTCAACGCTGTCAAGACCTGCGTGAGCGGCAAGAATTTTTTGAGTCATTGTCATTGCCATAACAATCCACCTTATTTCATATTATTGTACGCACTCAGAAGTGCGTTTGCACTGGCGTGGATAATATCTGTGTCGGTGCCTGCACCCCAGGACATATTGCCATCCTTGTCCTTAAGGCCGATATATGCCGCCGCAATACTGCCCGAACCTCTCTCCTGCATACTGTGCTCAGAATAAACATCAAGCAGGTATTCTGCACCGGTGTACTTTTTAAGTGCGTTACTTACTGCATCAAGAGAACCGTTTCCATTTGCCACAAGGGTAGTGCTTATACCATCCTTTACAAAAGTGATTTCGGTTTCTACGCCGTTTCCTTTTCTATAAAAGTTCATATCAGAAATAGAAATTGCGGTTGAATGCAAGAAATAATTTGATTTGAAAATTTCAAGAACCTCTTCGGCACGGAGCTCTTTATGCTCTCTGTCAGAAACGCTCTTGCACAGATAGCTCAAATGCTCGCGCATGCGCTTTGGCAACGAATATCCATAAGTGTGCTCAAGCAGATAACCTATGCCGCCCTTGCCACTTTGAGAGTTTACACGGATTACATCTGCATCATATGTACGATTTATATCGTTCGGGTCAATAGGGACATATGGCACATTCCAGCGATGCATATCCTTTTGCTCGCGATATTTCATACCCTTTGCAATAGCGTCCTGATGACTGCCGGAAAAGGCAGCAAACACAAGAGCACCGGCATAGGGTGCGCGTTCGCTGACATTCATACCTGTACAGTTTTCATATTTTTCAACAAGATGTGGTATATTTGAAAAGTCAAGGCCGGGGTCTATACCATGCGAATACATATTCATTGCAAGTGTAACGATGTCAACATTTCCCGTACGCTCGCCATTGCCGAAAAGCGTGCCCTCAACACGCTGGGCGCCCGCAAGAAGCGCAAGCTCTGTATCGGCAACACTTGTCCCACGGTCATTATGCGGATGAAGTGACAGCGTAACAAATTCGCGATATTTAAGATTTTCACTCATATATTCAACCTGACTTGCGTATATGTGAGGCATACTCACTTCTACAGTAACCGGCAGATTTATAATAACATTGTTATTTTCTGATGGCTCAAGCACATCAAGAACAGCATTACACACTTCAAGTGCATATTCCGGCTCGGTCCCCGTAAAGCTTTCGGGCGAATATTCGAAACGAAAATTGCAGTCATATTCTTTTGCAAGCTTTTTTATAAGCATTGCACCATCAATGGCAATTTTTTTAATCTCTTCTTTCGATTTGCGAAATACTTGCTCGCGTTGTGCAACGCTTAACGAGTTATAAAAATGAATAATCGCATTTGGTGCACCTTTACAAGCATCAAATGTCTTTCGAATAATGTGTTCGCGACACTGTGTGAGTACCTGGATTGTTACACCGTCGGGTATAAGATTTTTATCAATCAAAGTGCGCAAAAACTCATACTCGGTATCGCTTGCGGCAGGAAATCCTACCTCAATCTCTTTAAAGCCGACATCTAAAAGCATTTTATAATACTCAAGTTTTTCGTCGAGGCTCATAGGGATAACGAGGCTTTGGTTACCGTCGCGCATATCGACACTGCACCATATGGGCGGCACTTCGATATGGTCTTTTGTTACCCATTTATGATATTGGCTTGGGGCGGGATAATATCCGACGCCGTATTTGCTCGCATCCATCATACAAATCTGCTCCCTTTTGCTTCTGTTTATATAACAACTTCTTATTTTTTATGCCTTTTAACAAAGCGTTCTATTCGCTCAAGTGCCTCTCTGATATTATCTATTGAATAGGCATAAGAGCATCGTATAAACCCTTCGCCGCTTTTGCCGAAAGCGTTGCCCGGAATAACGGCGATTTTTTCTTCTTGCAGAAGCTTTTCACAAAATTCATTTGAACTAAAACCTGTGCTTTTAATACACGGAAAAACATAGAATGCACCAAGAGGCTCAAAACAGCTCAGGCCCATTTTGCGAAAGCCGTCAACAATATATCTTCTTCTGCGGTCATATTCCTTTTTCATGCGCTCTATATCACCATCGCCGTTTTTTAACGCTTCAATAGCAGCATACTGGCTTGTGGTTGGCGCACTCATAATTGCATACTGATGAATTTTTGTCATTGCGGAGATAAGCTCTTTATTGCCGCACGCATATCCAAGACGCCAACCCGTCATAGCATATGCCTTTGAAAATCCGCTTACAATGACGGTTCTCTCACGCATCGACGGTATCTGTGCAATAGAAAAATGTTTATTCTTTCCATAAGTAAGTTCGGCATATATTTCGTCTGAAATTACAATTATATTTGTACCCTCAAGAACTTTTGCAATTTCTTCAAGCTGCTCGCGCGTCATAATGCCACCTGTGGGGTTGTTCGGATAGGGCAGTACGAGCGCCTTGGTCTTGGGCGTGATTGCGTTGCGAAGAACATCTGCACGAAGAGCAAAATTATCCTCCTCGTATGTTTCAAGAGGCACTGCAACGCCACCTGCAAGCTCGGTATCGGGCTTGTAGCAGACAAAGCTTGGCTCCGGAACAAGAACCTCATCGCCTGGGGCAACAATTGCACGCAAAACGAGGTCAATCGCCTCACTTCCGCCAACGGATACAAGCACCTCGCTTGCGCCGTCATATTCTAAACTAAATCGTCTTTTTAAATAATTTGCAATTTCACATCGAAGAGTAGCAAGACCGGAATTTGATGTATAATAGGTATGTCCGTTCTCAAGCGAAGATATGCCTGCTTCGCGTATATGTGCAGGAGTGATAAAGTCCGGCTCACCAACGCCGAGCGATATTGCACCATCCATTTCATTTACAATGTCAAAAAACTTTCTTATACCGGATGGCGCCATATTTCTGACCACCGGCGATAAAATACTTTTTATGTCAAATTCACTCATAGAGTAATCATCTCTCTTTCGTCCTCGGACTCGTGCGCAAAAATGACGCCTGCATCTTTATACTTTTTGAGCACAAAGTGAGTTGCAGTGCTCAACACGCTATCCATGGGAGCAAGCTTTTCCGACACAAAAAGAGAAACCTCTTTAAGTGTTTTGCCTTCAATAAAAACAGCCAAATCAAAGCCGCCACTCATCAAATAAACGCTTTGCACACAGTCGTGCTGGTATATTTTTTTTGCAATTTTGTCAAACCCTTCACCAAGCTGGGGTGTAACCTTTAGCTCGATAAAAGCGCTGACATATTCTTTCATAGTTTTTTCCCAATTTATAAGCGTTTTATAACCAAGAATTATGTTGTCCTTTTCAAAGGACTTGATGGCGGCTGCAACCTCTTGAGGAGCTTCGTCCAGCATAACAGCAATTTGTTCCGGTGAAATTTTGCAATCGCGCTCCAATATCTCTAAAATCTGTTCCATTTCAAGCTTCTTATCCATAAAAATCTCCTCCTTGGCATTATTTTTACCCTATTATATATTATACACCAAGAAAGCACAATAAATCAATGTATTTTTGCTAATTAACGGAAAATGGCTATGTTAACAGCCTGCATTTTAACAAAAAACAATCATAAAAATTTATGAGCCTATATTGTAACCACAACCACACCATTTTCATATTATGTTATTACGATAATCAATTTCAAAAAAGCGCGATGCTTTTTAAGTTTGTGTCGATTATCGAGCAGATTAAAAATCTGTATAAAATGTGTGGGAAGGAGGCTTGGCTATGGGCTGCTTTTTTAACGGATGTGGCGATGATAACGGTTGTAGCTGGATTCTTTGGATAATCCTTATTCTTATCGTTATTTGCTGCTGCTGCAACGACTAATTAAACGCGTGACACAAAAACCGTCAAAGCGGACTTTGGGAAAATACCTCCATAGCAAAAGCTGCCACGACTATAGAGTATAGCAATATAAAAGGTAGCTTTGCAGAGCTCATATGAGCAATAAAAATACCGTCGGCACAAACTGTCGACGGTATTTTTCTATTATATTATGTTTTTATATTTTTTGTGCAAAAAACAAATCCCACAACAATCGTTGTGGGATTTTGAATTTGATAAAATAATTATCTCTTTGAAAACTGCGGAGCTCTTCTTGCCGCCTTGAGTCCGTACTTCTTTCTTTCCTTCATTCTTGGGTCACGAGTCAAATAGCCTGCCTTCTTAAGCACTGCTCTAAACTCACCATCAGCCTCAAGCAATGCACGAGCAATACCGTGGCGGATTGCGCCTGCCTGACCTGTGAAACCACCACCTGTAACAGTAGTCAATACATCAAATTTGCCTTCTGTCTTTGTAGCAGCCAATGGCTGACGAACGATAACCTTAAGTGTCTCAAGGCCAAAATAATCGTCGATATCTCTTTTGTTTATTGTAATATTTCCTGTACCCGGAACAAGACGAACTCTTGCAACAGATTTCTTTCTTCTACCAGTACCGCAAAATGCTATTTTATCTGCCATTTTCGTAATCCTCCTCCTTATTTAATCTCGCCGGTCCATACTTCAGGCTTTTGTGCTGCGTTTTCATGCTCGCCGCCCTTGTATACACGAAGTCTCTTAAGCGCATGTGCACCGATTGTGTTGTGAGGAAGCATTCCCTCAATAGCCATATACATTGCTTTATCGCTATTCTCTGCCATAAGCTTATTGTACTTAATCTCCTTAAGGCCGCCAATCCAACCTGTGTGATAATAACGCACCTTGTTGTCAATTTTATTTCCTGTAAGTACTGCCTTGTCTGTGTTTAAAACGATAACATGGTCACCACAGTCAACATTTGGAGTAAATGTAGGAAGATGTTTTCCTCTCAAAATACTTGCCGCTGCTGCTGCAACTCTACCAAGCGGCTTATCAGTTGCATCTATAATATACCATTTTCTGCTCTGTTCGCTGCTTTTTGCCATATAGCTGCTCATTTTTCTACCTCCTTAAATAACTTGCTTATATTCAAAAATAAGCTATAACATAATTACCATATGATATTTTAATACAATGTGTTATTTTTGTCAATAGATTTTTTCTATTTTTTTAATCTATAAAAACCAATCTCTCGATTTCTCTGTTTTTCTTTGTTTTTCTCGCATATGCTCAGTTTCGATTTTCAAAAATTTAATTAAAAAATAAGCCTGCACATCAAAAAACCGATGTTTACAGGCTAATTTATACAGACAAATCGTTATCTATCTTGAAATATCAAGAATTTTAAACTGAACAGTTCCTGCAGGCACTTCTACATCAACAATATCTCCAACCTTTTTGCCCATAATAGCTTTGCCGACAGGCGACTCGTATGAAAGCCTGTTTTGCGATGGGTCTGCCTCGGAGCTTCCAACAATTGAATATTCCTCTTCATCTTCAAACTCGACATCTAAAAGTTTTACCTTTGTGCCTATGCTAACAGCGTCTGTGCTGATATCTTTTTCTTCAACAACTCGTGATATTTTGAGCATTCCTTCGATTTGGGCAATTCTTGCTTCAACTTGTGCCTGCTCATTTTTGGCTTCGTCATATTCGGAGTTCTCCGACAAATCACCAAAAGCCAAAGCCTGCTTTATTTTTTCTGCGACCTCTTTACGACGAACGACGCGTAACTCTTCAAGCTCGTTTTCAAGTTTTGCAAGCCCGTCCGCAGTCATAAGAAGTTCCTTTACCTTTTCCATATTACAAAATCCTCCATACCTTTGCCAAACATAAAGCAATATATTTTAAAAAGAATTTGTCAAACGAACTTATACTGTCACACATATTGTTATTTATTATACTATTATACTTGTAATTTGTCAATGTTTTTGTGCGTATTGTATAGAACTTTTTTAAATCTGCAGCCAATGAGCTCCAAATCGCGCGTGATATCTGTTGTGTGTGAAATATTTATTCCACAACAATCAAACAAAAACTCCATACAACGCTGGTCACAAACAACAAAATAATCCATAAGCGCATTAAACCCAAATGCAAGCGAAAATTCGATTGCGTTTCTACATCGGAATGGGCAAAGTCCGCTTTCGTCTATGAGTATAGTTTTTTCGTTTGTCGGTGCACGGGCGAGTTTGTCAGCTGCGATTACAAGGTTGCACTCGTTAAGCTCTGAAATATTTTTTGATATACCAACCGCAAGGCCGCTTTGCTCACAGAGCTTGTCGGCGTAAATGCGCGCTACATCATCAGACTCGGTGTAAAGTGTGATATCCTTAAATTTTTCACAAATGTTTTCCAAAATTTTATAACCATGCTCATCGAAGTGTTCTTGCCATACGCCAACGCGTGCATCAAGCATATTGATTTGCTCTTTTTTGGCGCACCACTTTAATATATCGCATAACAAAAGGTCAAATATACGCCTGCCTGTAGGGACTTTAAATTGTTTAAAAAAATTCCCACAGGGCATAAAATTGAGCATATCATCTGTAAGGTATACACTCCCAACACCATGTCGCATAAGCTCGTTTACGCATTTGTCAACAATGCGCTGTGCCTTTTTTTCTTTTAGTTCACACGCATCTGCGATATTATAAGGTATTGTGTAGATAAAAACATCGTCGGTTGCATTGATTATATTTACACTCGATATTATGCTCCGTTTTATTTTGAATATATCTAAAAATGAAAAATTTTTATTTTCGTTTTGCTTAAGAGAAATTACCGCACATTTCATATATTCTCACCTCTTATGAAATGTATATGCGGACGCTACAAAAAATATCTCATAAAAAATTTATAAATAAAAAGCGGCTCGAAAACGAGCCGCTAAAATATTATACTGTGCGAATTAGTACATTCCCATTCCGCCGCCCATTGCCGGTGCGCCAGCAGGCATAGCCGGTTCAGCAGCAGGCTTATCAGCAACAACACTCTCTGTTGTCAATACCATCGACGCAACGCTTGCAGCGTTTTGAAGCGCGCTTCTTGTAACCTTTGTCGGATCAACGACACCTGATTTTACCATATCAACATATTCCTCTGTAAGCGCATTGTAACCGATGCCCTTTGAAGAATTTTTAATTTTTTCAACAATAACACTGCCCTCAACACCTGCATTTGCAGCGATTTGACGAACAGGCTCCTCAAGTGCCTTCAAAACGATGTTTACGCCTGTTTTTTCGTCACCGGATGTAGTTTCGAGAAGCTTTGCAACACTATCAAGTGAAGCGATATATGAGCTTCCGCCACCTGCAACGATGCCTTCTTCAACAGCTGCCTTTGTAGCCGCCAAAGCGTCCTCGATACGAAGCTTGAGCTCTTTCATCTCTGTTTCAGTAGCAGCACCAACTTTGATTACAGCAACACCACCGGAAAGCTTTGCAAGTCTTTCCTGAAGCTTTTCTTTATCAAACTCTGATGTTGTTTCTTCGATTTGAGATTTAATCTGCGAAACTCTTCCTTTGATTTGTTCTTTATCGCCAAAACCATCAACAATGATTGTGTTTTCTTTTTGTACCTTTACTTGTCTTGCGCGACCAAGCTGAGCAATTGTTGTTTCTTTAAGGTCAAGGCCAAGCTCTTCACAAATAACCTCGCCACCTGTAAGGATTGCAATATCTCTGAGCATTTCTTTTCTTCTGTCACCAAAGCCCGGAGCCTTTACAGCAACACAAGTAAATGTTCCACGAAGCTTATTAACGACTAATGTTGCCATAGCCTCGCCCTCGATATCCTCTGCAATGATAAGAAGCTTTTTGCCCTGCTGAACAATCTGCTCAAGTATTGGCAAAATATCCTGTATATTTGTGATTTTCTTATCTGTGATAAGAATGTACGGGTCGTCAAGAACGGCCTCCATTTTGTCTGTGTCAGTAACCATATATGGCGAAATGTAGCCACGATCAAACTGCATACCTTCAACGATTTCTGAATATGTTTCAGCAGTTTTTGACTCCTCAACCGTGATAACACCGTCGCTTGTAACCTTTTCCATAGCCTCTGCTATAAGAGCGCCAATTGTTTCATCAGCGGCCGAAACGGCTGCAACTCTTGCGATATCTTCTTTGCCGCTTACTGCCTTTGCACTTGATTTAATGTACTCAACAGCAGCCTCAACAGCTTTTGCAATACCTTTTCTTACAACCATTGGGTTTGCACCGGCAGCAACATTTTTAAGACCTTCGCGAACAAGTGCCTGTGCAAGAAGTGTAGCAGTAGTTGTACCGTCACCTGCAACATCGTTTGTCTTTGTTGCAACTTCTTTTACAAGCTGAGCACCCATATTCTCAAATGCATCATCAAGTTCAATTTCCTTTGCGATTGTAACACCGTCGTTTGTAATAAGTGGTGCGCCGAACTTTTTATCAAGTACAACATTTCGTCCTTTTGGACCAAGTGTTACTTTTACTGTATCAGCGAGCTGATTAAGTCCTCTTTCAAGGGCATTTCTTGCCTCTTGACCAAATAATATATCCTTAGCCATTTTTATTACCTCCAAAATTTTTTTAAATTAAAATTAGTCTACCTTTGCTAAAATGTCGCTCTGGCGCAAAATTGTATATTCAACGCCATCAAACTTTACCTCTGTGCCGGAATATTTGCTCGTTATAACCTTGTCGCCAACACAAACTTCCATCTTTACTTCTTTGCCGTCAACGATGCCGCCCGGACCAACAGCAACAACCTCAGCCATTTGTGGCTTTTCTTTTGCGCTTCCTGCAAGGATGATACCACTTTTTGTTGTGTCCTCGCACTCAACCATTTTAATAACTACTCTGTCACCTAAAGGTTTAATGTTCATCTCTATAGCCTCCTAAAAATTATTTACAACATATTGTTAGCACTCTGTGAGCACGAGTGCTAACAATATATTAAATGTTTTGCTTATTATAATCAAAGGGCGCTATGCCTAAAATATGCCTGTTTTTCAAATGTTTCCTTGAGTTTTCTTTACAATTCTCTTATTTTCTCAAAATTTGATTTATTTGTATATTTTGCTTAATTGTGCCACAATAAATTATACCCATATAAAACTGAAAATAAGCCTATATCTTTAAAAAAACAACAAAACGCTATGTTTGACAAGCATTGGTGCGTATGGTATAATTTTAATGTTAAAAAACTGCGTAATCATGTCGCAAAGCGGCGGAATGGAGAATAGCGTGAAAAGCTTTTCACGCTATGCCTTTGGCAAATTAAAAGCACCGTCGAAATTTTCACGCATATGCGTGAAACGACGATGTGCAAACAATCTCTTATCATTCCTTGCTTTGCAGATTAGAGATTGTGGCGGACTAATCATGTCGCAAAGCGGCGGAATGGAGATTGTTATGGAAAATAATCTTAACATACTTATGTGCACAATGGGAATGGAAATCGGCGGTGCGGAAACGCATGTGCTTGAGCTTTCATGTGAGCTGAAGCGCCGCGGATTTAATGTTATTGTGGCGTCGAATGGTGGCGTTTATGAAAAAGAGCTTGAAGATGCGGGGATAAAACACTGCAAATTGCCACTCCATAACAAAAACCCATTTAATATGTATAAATCGTACAAAGGAATAAGAGATATTATTAAGGAAGAAAATATTGATATAGTACATTCTCATGCGAGAATATCGTCCTTTTTATGCGGGCTTTTGCATAAAAAAATGCTTTTTCCGTTTATAACTACGGCACATTGGGTTTTTAAAACAGATTTTATTTTGCGTCATCTTACAAATTGGGGCCAGAAGACAATATCTGTAAGCAACGATATAAAAAAGTACCTTATTGATAATTACGGCACAGATGAAAACAATATTACAGTTACTATAAACGGAATTGATACAAACAAATTTTCTGACAGTATTGATTCGTCGGATGTAGAAAAAGAATTCTGTCTTAAAAAAGACAAAAAACGCATTGTATATGTAAGCCGTATGGATACAGACCGCAGTCTTGTGGCGCACCATCTTGTAGAGCTTGCGCCAAAGCTTATAAAAGAAATTGAAAACCTTGAAATTGTCATTGTTGGTGGCGGCGACGATTTTGATGCGCTTATGGCAAAAACACAAAAAACAAACAAAAAACTTGGGCGCGATGTTATAAAGCTTGCAGGAGCGCGCACAGATATCAATAAATTTATAAAAACAGGCGATATATTTGTGGGTGTTTCGCGTGCTGCCCTTGAGGCGATGGCGGCGTCAAAACCCGTTATAGTAGCGGGAAATGAGGGATATATCGGGATTTTTGAGCCATCAAAGCTTGATGAAAGCATCAAGACAAACTTTACTTGTCGCGATTGCCGCGAGCCATCAAAAAAGCTTTTGTATAATGATATTATTGCTTTGCTAAAGAATAGCGATGAAAATGAGCGCGCTCGTCTTGGAGAATATTCGCACCAGATTATTTTGGACCATTATTCCGTAAATCGTATGGCCCAGGATGCAATTGATGCATATACTGCACTTTTAAAAGAAAAGAAGAATGACGATGTCATTATATCGGGTTATTACGGCTTTAAAAACAATGGCGATGATGCACTTTTGTCGGCAATTGTTAACGATTTGAAAGAACAAATGCCGGATGTGCGCATATGTGTGCTCTCGTACAGACCGTCAGAAACTGCAGAGGCATATGGTGTAAATACTGTAAACCGTTTCAACTTCATAAAAATCGCAAAAAAGATGCGTGGTGCAAAACTGCTTATCAGCGGTGGTGGCTCGCTTATCCAGGATGGCACAAGTACCCAATCGCTGTTGTACTACTTATTTATAATAAATATGGCAAAGCGATATGGTATGCGCCTGATGCTTTACGCAAATGGTATCGGTCCGATTGTGCATGAAAAGAACAGAAAAAGAGCAGCGAAAACGCTTTCAAAGCTTGACCTTGTCACGCTGCGAGACCCCGATTCACTTTGCGAGCTTGAAAAGATTGGCGTAAAGGATGTTAGAACGGTGCTTACGGCTGACCCTGCATTTAATATAACACCTGCATCGGATGATGAGGTAGAGCAACTATTCAGAGGGTTTGGAATAGAGCCGTCAAAGAAGTTTTTCGGCATATCTGTTCGCCAGTGGAAACAACATGGCCAGGACTTTGAAGAGTCTATTGCAAAGCTTGCAGACTATTTACAGACGGAGTTTGGGTATACGCCTGTATTTATTAACATGCAATACCCTATTGATGTAAAGGTTTCTTTGGCAATTATTGAAAAGATGAAAACAAAGGCATATGTCATAGGTAAAAACATAAACGATACGCAAATGCTTGGAATAATAAGCAAGATGGATATCGTACTTGGAGAAAGGCTTCACACACTTATATATGCGGCGGTTGCCGGCATACCGTTTGTGGGGATTATATATGACCCGAAAATCAGGTCATTTATGGAATATGTGGGCCAGACAAATTATCTTGATATTTGCGATGTAAGCTTTGATAATTTAAAGCAAAAGATTAGTCACTGTACAAAGGATAATGAAGAGGTTATTAAAAATCTTGCGCAAAGAAATGCGACCATGCAGGAGCTTGCAAAGAAAAATGCACTTTTGGCGGTAGAGCTTATGAAAAAAGGACATATTTGATTTGTAAGATAGGGGAGTAATTTATGGAAAGAATGATGGCAATAGATTATGGCGATGCGCGTGTAGGCGTTGCCGTATCGGATATGCTCGGCATTACTGCCCAAGGCGTTGAAACGATAAAAAACACAGGAAAGAAAGCGTTGTTTTCGCGTCTTGGCGAGCTTATAGAGCAATATAAACCGGCAGTGATTGTAATTGGACTACCTAAAAATATGAATGGAACGCTTGGTGAGCGTGCCCAAAAAAGTATTGCATTTGAGGAGCAACTAAAACAAATTTATGACGGAAAGACAGTGCTTTTTGACGAGCGACTTACAACGGTAAGCGCTATACGCACACTTAATGAAACAAACACACGCGGCAAAAAACGCAAAGATGTCGTTGATACTGTTGCGGCGGCATTTATATTGCAGGCATATATGGAACGCAATAAAAACTAAAAATAAAAAAGCTGTGGGCATTTAGATCCATAGCTTTTTTATATTTTATTATACATTATACTATGTTGCCAAAACAGGACCTTTTGCATATTATGTAACATGGCGAGGGCAAATATAATGTAAAAGAAGGTGACTGCGTGGACTATGCTTTGATAGTGTTTAACTCTGTTAGTGCATCAAACAGAGCGAAAAGAATAGCAAAAAAGGCCGTTTCATATGCTGCCGTGGTACAGCTTCCATCCGATTTGGGAATAAGAGGGTGTAGTTATGCTTTGCGTATAAAGCGCAGCGATTATGATACAATCAAAAGTCTTATGGGCGAATACGGCCTTGAAATAAAGTCCGAATTTTTAGAAAAAAACACAGATTCAGGGAAAATATATGAACAATATGATATATCTTGATACGGCGGCAACCTCGCACAAAAAGCCGCCCGCGGTATATAAAACACTTGATTATTTGACGCGTTATTATAGTGCAAATGCAGGACACGGCACAAGCAGGCTTGCCCTTGGCGCTGCGGGATATATATACGACGCCGCCGAGCAGGTTGCATCTCTTTTCAATATAGCATCAAGTGAGAATATTGCATTTACAAACAATACTACTTTTGCGCTTAATATGGCTATAAAAGGATGTGTAAAAGAAGGGGACCATATTGTTATGACATCTATGGAACACAATTCTGTTGCACGACCTGTATACGCGTGTGCCTCTTCATATACGATTGTGCGCGCAGATAAAAACGGAAAAATAAATCCAAAGGATATTGAAAGCGCAATAAAGCCACAGACCGCTCTTGTAGTTGTAAACCATATTTCAAATATTTGCGGCCAGATACAAGACATCGAAGCTGTTGGCAAAATATGCAAAAAACACGGCGTATTATTTTTAGTAGATGCGGCACAAAGCGCCGGTGTAATAGATATAAATGTAGAACGCCAGAATATTGATATGCTTGCATTTGCAGGGCACAAATCGCTTATGGGGCCGCTTGGTACGGGTGGACTTTATGTAAAAGATGGGATTATTCTTGACACAATTGTAGAAGGCGGAAGTGGCAGTGCATCCGAGGATAAGCACCAACCGCGCCATATGCCCGACAGACTTGTGAGCGGCACAATGAATATGCCTGCAATTGCTGCCCTTGGTGAAGGGGTGCGCTTTGTGCGACGCGTCGGAGTAGATAATATTTTTGCCCACGAGCGTATGCTTACAAGTCGATTTATATGTGGTGCAAAAAATATTGATAAGTTATGTGTTTATGGTGACGATGATTGTATTGGCGCAGTAAGTGTGAATGTAGAAAACAAAAACTGCGTTGAGATTGCACAAATTCTTGATAGCGAGTATAAAATATGTACGCGTGCGGGGCTGCACTGTGCTCCTCTTGCACATGAAAGCCTTGATACGCTCAGACTTGGCGGTACTGTGCGGTTTTCTTTTGGATATTATACAACAAAAAAAGAAGTCGACAGTGCTCTTTTTGCGCTAGATAAAATATGCAAAAATGTATAAAAAAAGAAAACTCTGCCAATAATATATCTGTATAAAGCATATCAAAGAAGGGAGAGTAATCTTTAATATGAAATTTCAAAGTATTTGTATAGCTGCTTTTTTAGTAATTGCACTTGGTTTTGGTGCAGGTTATTATACATCGCGACTCGTCGAAGGAAATGAGGCAAAAGTTCAGACGAAAAACATAAACACAAAAGCCGAGGCTACTCCTTTGCCAAAGCCGACGCCGACAAAAACACCTGCTCCTCCGCAAGAAGATAAAGAGGCAAGCGCCCCCGGAGAAGCATATTTTATGAATGAGAGCGACAAAGAAGGCAAACAATACTATATGTTAAAAGAATATATCGGTCGCATCGCTGTTTATAAAGTATATCAAACGGGCGAAATGACGCTTATGAGTATAATCGATGCCGCGACAGACGCTCTGCCCGAAAGCGATAAAAAGCTTTTACAACAAGGGATAAGCGTAGCGACAGAGGAGGAAATGCTCCAACTTATAGAGGATTATACAAGCTAATAAAAGAGCTGTAGCAAATGCTACAGCTCTTTTTGTATTATTTTATACTTCTACAACGCCGTCATAAACCTTTACGGCTTCACCTGTCATAAATACTCCATCATCTGTGTAGCGTATAACAAGATTGCCCCCACGAAGCTTTACGGTTATGTCTTCGCCTTTCTGGCAAAAGCCGTTCTCAACTGCGGCAACAGCTGCCGCACACGCGCCCGTACCACAAGCCCAGGTCTCACCGCTGCCACGCTCCCACACGCGCATTTTAAGCGTTTTATTGTCAAGCACGCGAACAAACTCGGTGTTGACACGCTCGGGGAATAGCTCGCTGTTTTCAAATTGCGGTCCAATTTTTTCAATATCAAGCTTTTCAATATTATCCATAAACACAACACAATGCGGATTGCCCATAGAAACGCAGGTTATGTTATATTTTTCATCTCCGATAACGGCAGGCCTGTCAACAACAAGCTCTCCACCAAGCTTTACGGGGATAAGATTTGGTGCAAGGATTGCCTTGCCCATATCGACGCTCACATCGCTTACCTCTCCATTTCTTAAATAGAGCATAAGCGTTTTTATGCCGCTTGGTGTCTCAATCGTAAGTGTTGTTTTATCAGTGATTTTATTATCATATAAATATTTGCCCACGCAGCGTATTGCGTTGCCACCCATCGTTCCCTCGCTACCATCAAGGTTAAAGGTGCGCATTTTTGCATCTGCAACATCTGACGGACAAATAAGCACAACACCGTCGCCGCCTATGCCAAAGTGTCTGTCAGAAAAACGGATGCTTAACCCTTCGGGATTGTCAATAGTCTGATCAAAGCAGCTGAAGTAGATATAATCGTTACCACTACCTTGCATTTTTGAAAATTTAAGCTTCATCTTTTCTGTGCGCATATTGTTAATATTAACAAGCTCGGTCGACATATCTGAAAAACGGCTCTTCAAACTGTCGGCGATTGCATTTGCCGTATCAATAGATGTAAGACACGGAATATTTCTCTCGACTGCTTTTCTGCGAATTTTTACACTGTCGCGCGTCGGAATACGGCCTTTTGTAGAGGTCGAGATGACATAGTTTACTTTTCCGCTTTCCAAAAGTGCAAGCGTATTATTTTCCGATTCGTGAATTTTGTCTACTACGCGTGCATCAATGCCCGCATTATCAAGCACTGCCGCAGTGCCTCGTGTTGCATAAATCACAAAACCCAAATCATAGAATTTCTTTGCAACATCGGCGATTTCTGCTTTGTCGCTGTTGCGGACAGTAACAAATACACCACCATGTTTTTTGAGCGTATAGCCGGCGCCAATAAGTCCTTTATAAAGCGCTTCCTCAAGTGTTTGTGCAAGGCCGAGCACTTCGCCTGTTGATTTCATTTCCGGTCCAAGATGACTATCAACATTTATAAGCTTTTCAAATGAAAATACGGGCACCTTTACAGCAACATATGGAGCCATCTTGTAAAGACCTGTTCCATATCCCATATCTGCAAGTTTTTCACCAAGCATTGCTCTTGTTGCAAGGTCAACCATAGGTACGCCGGTAACCTTGCTTATGTAGGGGATTGTACGCGACGAACGCGGATTTACTTCTATTACATAGAGCTCATGTTCATATACAAGGTATTGTATATTTACAAGACCAAGTGTTTTAAGCGATACAGCAAGCTTTTTTGTACATTCAATAATACGGTCACGCATACGGTCGCTTATATTAAAGGCAGGATATACGGCAATTGAGTCGCCGGAGTGAATGCCTGCGCGTTCAATATGCTCCATAATGCCCGGGATTAGTATTTCCTCTCCGTCACATATTGCATCGACTTCAATTTCGGTACCCATCAAGTATTTATCAATCAAAACAGGGTTTGTAATATTTTGTTGCAAAATTATGCCCATATATTCGATAATATCTTCGTCGTTAAATGCGATTATCATATTTTGACCACCAAGCACATATGAAGGACGCATAAGCACAGGATAGCCGACTTTGTTTGCAACCTCTAAAGCTTCTTCACAGGTCATAATTGTATATCCGTTAGGACGCTTTATCTGAAGCTCTTCTAAAAGCGCGTCAAAACGCTCTCTATCCTCTGCCATATCAATGCTGTCTGCGCTTGTACCAAGAATTTTCACGCCGTTATCATTTAGGTAATTTGTAAGCTTTATAGCAGTTTGTCCACCAAAAGCTACAACAACGCCATATGGATTTTCGGTGTGAATTATGTTCATAACATCTTCTTTTGTAAGCGGTTCAAAATAAAGTCTGTCAGCAGTGTCAAAGTCTGTCGATACAGTTTCGGGGTTGTTGTTTACTATAACAACCTCATAGCCTGCCTCTTTAAGTGCCCATACACAATGGACTGATGCATAGTCGAATTCTATACCTTGACCTATGCGGATAGGACCTGAACCAAAAACTATTACTGTCTTTTTATCAGAGTTTTTATTTTTAATAAACTGTTGTGCCTCGTTGTTTTTGTCGTATGTGGAGTAAAAATATGGTGTCTGTGCTGCAAACTCTGCCGCGCATGTATCAACCATTTTATACGATGCGACAAGCGGATTTTCTATCTTTTGCTTCGAAAACCTTGTTATAACGCTATCCGGGAAGCCAAGGATTTTTGCTTGTTCATAAAGCGATTGTGTAAGTGTTTCACACGACAGACGCTTTTCCATATCTGAAATATTTTTAAGCTTATACAAAAACCATGTATCAATTTTTGTTATGTCAAATATATGCTCACAGCTTACGCCACGGCGTATTGCCTCATATACCATAAACAGACGCTCGTCGTTACATTCGTGTAACGCTGCCTCAAGTTCGTCGTCACTTTTTTCCATAGCCTTTGGATAATTAAGCGAATCGAGCGATATCTCTGCACCACGGACAGACTTCATAATTGCTGCCTCAAAGTTTGGTGCAATTGACATTACTTCGCCTGTTGCTTTCATTTGTGTACCAAGCGAACGCTTTGCATATACAAACTTATCAAATGGCCATTTTGGGAATTTTACAACGACATAATCAATTGCAGGCTCGTTGCAGGCATATGTTTTGCCCGTAACTGCATTTTTGATTTCATCAAGAGTATGTCCAACGGCGATTTTTGCTGCAACCTTTGCGATAGGATAGCCGGTAGCCTTTGACGCAAGTGCTGATGAACGGCTTACTCTTGGATTAACTTCGATTACTGCATATTCAAAGCTGTTCGGATTAAGCGCAAACTGACAGTTGCAGCCACCCTCGATTTTAAGCTCTGATACGATGCTCAATGCTGCACTGCGAAGCATCTGATACTCTTTGTCAGAAAGCGTAACAGCAGGTGCAATTACGATTGAGTCGCCTGTATGAACACCAACCGGGTCAAAATTTTCCATGCTGCAAACTGTAATAACATTTCCCTTGCTATCGCGTATAGCCTCAAATTCAATCTCTTTCCAACCGGACACACAACGCTCTACAAGCACTTGATGAATAGGTGAAAGCTCAAGTCCGCCATGTGTAATTTCACGAAGCTCTGCCTCGTCATTTACGATGCCGCCGCCGGTTCCGCCAAGTGTAAACGCAGGACGAATGATAAGCGGATAGCCGATTTGGTTTGCAAATTCCACCGCACTTTCAACATCATTTACAACGAGCGACGGAATAATCGGCTGGCCGATTTGGACCATAGTGTCCTTAAACATTTGTCTGTCCTCGGCTTTGTCGATTGTTTCCGGGTTTGCACCAAGAAGCTTTACACCATGCTTTTCAAGAAAACCCTCTTTTGCAAGCTGCATTGAAAGCGTAAGACCTGTCTGGCCACCGAGTGTCGACAAAAGGCTGTCGGGCTTTTCTTTTTTAATAATTCTTTTTATAGTTGTAAGCGTAAGCGGCTCTATATATATCTTGTCCGCCATTGCATTATCCGTCATAATTGTAGCAGGATTTGAATTTACAAGCACAACCTCAAGTCCGTCCTCTTTAAGAGCGCGACATGCCTGTGTTCCGGCATAGTCAAACTCTGCCGCCTGACCGATTACAATAGGACCGGAGCCGATTACCATTACTTTTTTAATATCTTTTCTAAGCGGCATTATTTTCTACCTCCTTGCTCAAGTAAATCGATGAAATCATTAAATAAAGCGCCCGGATTGTTCGGACCACCACACTCGTTTGGATAAAATTGTATCGAAAATGCCGGCATATCGGTATATTCTATGCCCTCACAACTGCCGTCATTTACATTTTTAAAGCTTACGCGCGCATTTGACGGAAGCGTGTCTTCCAAGATGGCATAGTTGTGGTTTTGACTCGTTATGTAGACGCTTCCCGTTTTAGTATTAAGCGCAGGCTGATTTGCACCATGATGGCCACAGCCCAGCTTGTAGCTTTTTGCGCCTTGTGAAAGTGCCATCATAAGATGACCAAGACATATACCAAAGGTCGGGATTTTTTTGTCCAAAACCTTTTTAATCTCAGCTATAATCTCTTTGTTCTCCGTCGGGTCTCCGGGGCCGTTTGAAAGCAGCACACCATCGGGTGCAAGCTCCAAAATGCGCTTAGCAGTTGTGTTTGCGCCTACGCGAATGACTTCACATCCGCGCTTTGTAAGCTCTTTTATAGTATTTTTTACTGTTCCAAAATCCCACAAAACAACACGATACTTTTTGTCCTCTGCGCTATATGTTTGTTCGTTTTCACATGTTACGCTTTTTACACAGTCTGTCAATTTGTATGCTTTAAGCTCGGATACGATTTTATCGATATTGTCTATTGAGGCGGTGATTTTTGCCTTCATAGAGCCGTGCTCGCGCAAAAGCTTTGTAAGTTCGCGTGTATCAATGCCATACAAGCCCACGACCTTGTTATCCTTTAAAAAAGTGTCAAGCAAACCCTCACAACGAAAATTTGAAGGGTGCTGACACCAATCGCGCACGACATATGCTTTTAAATATGGCTTATCACTCTCACAATCTTCGGAAATAAAACCATAATTTCCAATAAGAGGAAAAGTTTGTGTAACTATCTGACCATAATAACCGGGGTCTGTCAATGTTTCCATATAGCCTGTCATAGAAGTTGTAAAAACAAGCTCACCAATAGCTTCGCCGTCATAGCCAAAGCCATTGCCACAAAATACGCTGCCGTTTTCTAAAACTAAATAAGCATTGTTTTGCATTTAGACACTCCTCCTTAAAAATCTTATCTGTCAAAATTTATTCTAATTAACTATTATACACCATAACTCGTCAAAACGCAAGGTATGTTTCGTATGTTTTTTAAATTTATTTTAGCATTTTTACATTTACTATAAGTTTATACCACTAAGGTCAAAATCCGGGATATAGCACTCGTTTGCAGATGAACGCTCCTGGATACAAGCGTCAAAACCAAGCGAGCACGCGTGCTCTATAACCTTTTCATATTCAAAAGTTGTAAGGCGTCTGTTAATTTCGCGAAAATCACTGCTTTTATATTGTGGAGTATATTGGCACATAAGGCTCAACCCAAATTTTTTAGTATCAAAAGTTTTTGCAAGCCAATCAAGAAGTGCGATAGAGTCTTTGTAAGCGCCGGGCAAAATCATATGCCTTATCAAAACTCCTCGCAAAAGCCGTGCACCTTTGTCAAAGCAAAGCTCGCCAACCTGTTTATACATATGCAAAATTGCACGCGATGCCACCGTAAAATAATCTTTTGTCTTTGAATATTTATAAGATAGCTCTGACGAAAAATATTTAAGGTCGGGCATATATATATCAACAAGTCCATCGAGCGTATCAATAGTGCTTATGTTTTCATAACCTGAACAATTATATATTATCGGAATACATAGCCTGTCTTTTACTTTTTCGATTGCAGATGCAATTTTATCAGCATAATGAGTGGGCGTAACAAGGTTTATATTATGCGCACCCTTTGATTGCAAATCGAGCATAATTTCGCAGAGTTTATCTATAGAAATGTCGACACCAAAGCCTTCGGCACTGATTTTATAGTTTTGACAAAAACAGCACTTTAATGAGCAACCGGAAAAGAAAATCGTGCCTGAACCATTTGTGCCGCTTATGCATGGTTCTTCCCACACATGAAGAGAGGCGCGCGCTATGCGCACTTTGTCGCCGACTCCGCAATAGCCGACAGAGGTTTGTCTGTTAATGCCACAATTTCTTGGGCAAAGATAGCATTTTTTCATACAAATCACCGTCACTGTAACATGTTTTCAAAAAAGTAGCTGCCCAAAAGGACAGCCACTTATAATAGAAAAATTACATTTTATTAAGTCTTTCTTCAAGAGCGTTATGCTCTTCGATAATTTCTTTCGGAAGTCTGTCGCCGAATTGTGCAAAAAATTCCTTCTGGTCTTTAACCTCATCAAGCCATACCTCTTTATCGATGCTCAACAACTCTTCCATAACAGCGTCAGATACATCAAGGTCAGTTGTATCGATTTGTTTTGGAAGATAGCCGATAGCGGTTTGCTTTGCGTCAACCTTGCCATCACAACGGTCCAAAATCCAATTTAGAACTCTCATATTGTCACCAAATCCGGGCCACATAAAGTGTCCTTCATCATCAAGTCTGAACCAGTTAACATGGAAGATTTTTGGTGCTTTTTCTGGGTCAAGCTTTTTGCCCATTTCAATCCAATGTGCAAAATAATCAGCCATATTATAACCAACAAATGGTTTCATAGCCATTGGGTCGCGACGAACAACGCCTACGGCACCGGCTGCTGCTGCTGTTGTTTCTGATGCCATTGTAGCACCAACGAACACACCATGATTCCAGTCAAATGCCTGATATACAAGCGGAGCTGTCTTTGCGCGTCTGCCACCAAACACAATAGCACTAAGCGGTACACCCTGTGGATTTTCAAACTCAGGCGAAATGCAAGGACAGTTTATAGCCGGAGCGGTAAATCTTGAGTTTGGATGTGCAAGTTTATTACCATCAGCAGTAAACTCTTTACCATTAACATTTGCGCCCTTCCACTCGGTAGCGTTTTCCGGTGGGTTTTTATCAAGGCCTTCCCACCAAACAGTCATATCATCATTGTTTATAGCAACATTTGTAAAGATTGTATTTTTCTTTGTAGCTGCAAGAGCATTAAAGTTTGTCTTTTCACTTGTTCCCGGAGCAACACCAAAGAAGCCTGCCTCAGGATTGATAGCATACAATCTGCCGTCGGCACCTTTTCTAATCCACGCAATATCGTCACCGACAGTCCATACCTTGTATCCCTTTTCCTTAAGATACTTTGGCGGGATAAGCATTGCAAGGTTTGTTTTACCACAAGCAGAGGGGAACGCTGCTGCGATATATTTTACCTCGCCTTGTGGGTTTTCAAGACCTAAAATAAGCATATGCTCGGCCATCCAGCCCTCTTGCATACCTTGGTATGATGCGATTCTTAATGCAAAGCATTTTTTACCAAGCAAAACATTACCGCCATAAGCAGAGTTAACCGACATAATAGTATTGTCCTGCGGAAAATGTACGATATATCTTTCGTCGGGGTTTACATCTTTTTTAGCATGCAAACATTTAACAAAATCGCCATCCTCACCAAGAGCTTCTATAACTTTTGTGCCGATTCTTGTCATAATGTTCATATTTAAAACAACATAAATGCTGTCTGTAAGCTCAATTCCTATTTTTGAAAATGGCGAACCAACAGGACCCATAGAATATGGGATGATATACATTGTTCTGCCCTTCATAGAGCCGTCATAAAGCTTATTAAGCTTTGCATACATTTCATCCGGAGCCATCCAATTGTTAATCGGGCCTGCCTCTTCCTTTGTAGGTGTGCAGATGAATGTTCTTTCCTCTACACGAGCAACATCGTTTTCTGCTGTTCTATGATAATAACAACCCGGAAGTTTTTCCTCGTTGAGCTTAATCATTTCTCCCGTTGCAACAGATTCCGCTCTTAAAGCTTCAAGTTGAGCCTCACTACCGTCAATCCAAACAACCTCATTCGGCTTTGTAAGATTTTTCATTTCTTCAAGCCATGTAAGCACTTTTTTGTTTTTTGTCATAATATATACCTTCCTTTCGATTTATAGCATGCGGCAAAAAAATATCGCTTAATAATCCACATATTAAGTATTTTTTATATCGCAAGCAAGTTGTATTTATTACAAATTCTAAAATTTGCCCATTTTAACTTATCGTAATATATTATACCCTAAAAAAAAGCAAATTTGAAGTCTTTTTTTAAAATTTTTTGAAAAATATTTCATTTTTTTCAAAAAATTGGCGCTACACGGTTAATTTATCAATATTTTCTCTTAAATCTTTTTATTTTTAGTGCATTTTTTAGCGGCGAAAATAAAAGAGCCGACAATGTCGACTCTCTTTATAGTTTTCCAAAACAGCAGAAACAGTTTAAAAACCGTACTATCTGAAAGAATTTTGAACCATTTCCGGCCGTTCCTCACCGAGCACAACCGGTATTTCTTTATTGTTTCCGTCACGCACTATCGTAAGAACGAGTGTGTCTCCGACCTTTTTTTCGTCACGGAATTTATTAAGCTCATCTGCGGTTTCTACCTTTTTACCGTCACATTTTATAATTACATCTCCGGGTCTTAGCCCTGCTTTTTCAGCAGCCGAGAATTCGATTACATTTGTAACATATAGTCCGACCGGAAGATTATAATATTGTGACATATCCTTGGTTATATTTCTACAATTTATTCCTATTTGGGGACGGCCTTGTACATAACCATTATTCATAAGGTCGCTTATAATCGGTTTTGCAATATCTGATGGAATAGCAAACCCGAGACCTTCAACACCTGCCGATGCCATTTTTGCACTGTTTATGCCTATTACCTCGCCATATGCATTTACTAAAGCACCGCCCGAATTACCATTATTTATTGCAGCGTCCGTTTGCAAAAGTGTGTACTGCGCATCGTCGACCGATACTATTCTGTTTGTTGCGCTGATTATACCTGTCGTAACCGTACCGGCAAGCTCTTGTCCAAGAGGATTGCCTATAGCAACTGCAAGCTCGCCCACTTCGACATCACTCGAGTTGCCGAGTGTAGCCGCTGTGAGATTTGATGCATCAATCTTTATGAGCGCAAGGTCGGTTTTTGCATCTGTGCCGATAAGTCTTGCCTCATATTCGTCTTTATTGTTTAAAATTACCTTGAGCGAGGTTGCACCGCTTATGACATGATTATTTGTGACAATATAGCCGTCAGCACTTATAATTATGCCCGAACCGCTGCTTTGCGCTGGAATAAGGAAAAGAGAATTTGATGCTTGGCCTTGTGCTACAATACCAACAACAGCGGGGCCAACCCTGCGTGCGATTTCAACAATGCTTAGCGGCTCTTGGCCTGTGGGGGAGTTTTCCTGAAGGCTTAGTGCGCCGGATATATCGACCTTGTTTCGCAAATCATTTCCGTCTTTAAAAATTATACCATTGCCCGAGTTTGCCTTTTTAATGAGTGGCACAATAGCAAATGTCCCAAGCAAACCTGTGCACAACAGACTTGTAATGAGTGCAGTAACAAGTGCTATAACCCAAGGCTTTTTTTGTTCTTTTGTTTTTGGCTCCGTTGCTTCGGATACGACTATTGCATTTTTTTTCTCTTCATTTTGTATTCCCAATTGGTAATCATCAGGATACCAGTTATAATCGTTCATAATATGTCACCTCATATTAAATTTATGACTTTGTATATACTTATTATACTGCTGATTTTTTTCTAAAGTATGAATAATTTGTAAAACTTAAACTATAAGCTACATACAAATTGTTTGTTTTATAACAAGACATTTATGCAAGCTCAAGCGAAAAAATAAATGTTGTTCTTTTTGCTGGATGATTTGTATTGCCGTCATATTCTTCATCTGATATAGGAACACTTTTTACCACAATATTTTCGTCATGTATTGATAAAATATTTTTCACGAGATGCAACCCAAGGCCAGTACCTTTTTTATCATTTCGCGACTTATCTGTTTTATAAAATCTGTCAAAAATATATGGCAAATCATTTTGTTCAATTCCAAACCCGTCATTTGCAAAAGCGCTATAAGCCTTGTGCCCCTTTACAAACACCTTAATTTCAAGAGTTGATGCCGGGTCAGAAAATTTTATAGCATTGTCCATAAGATTTGTCACAACGCGCGAAATCGCATCCTTGTCAGCGAGCACATTTATATGCTCATCTGCAAAATCAACCGAAACATCAAGCTTTTTCTCATCAATTGCATTTTCAAATTTTATTATTGTAAGCCGAATCAACTCTGCAAGGTCAAACGGCTTTATATCAAGCGAAAATTGTCCAAGGCTCATTTTTGAAATGTCAAGCATGTCGCTTACAAGCCGTGCAAGCCGTTTTGCTTCGCTAAGTGCAATTGAAAGATATTCGCTTGCACGCTCCTTTGGTATCGTTCCATCAAGAACATTTTCAATAAAGCCGGATATCGTCGTCATAGGCGTCCGAAGCTCGTGCGAAACATTTGCAACAAAGCTCGTCTGTGTGTCATCAAGCTTTTGGAGCGAGTCTGCCATATAGTTAAATGTTGCTCCAAGCTGGCCGATTTCGTCCCGGCTTGTCACATCGACGCGTGACTTAAAGTTGCCGGAGGCAATATTTTTTGCGGCTATATTTATACTTTTGAGCTGGCTTGTCATTCTTTTTGATATAATATAGAATATTACAAAAGCAATAAGCAATACTACAAGGCTGATAAATAAGAACAAACGCGCTATTATATATCTGTCGTGGTCAAGCTTTGGCATAGGAACATTCAAAAACACCGCACCGACCGAATAGCCACTGTATTTTATGGGATAACCAACTGTCAAGACAGTTTCATCAAAAATACCGCCAAGCTTTCCTATAAATTGGGAAGAGTCGCCCGCTATAGTGTCATCGAGATATTTTTTTTCTATTTTTTTATTTTGTGCAGTTACGCCGGATGTTTTTGCAAACATTTCTCCATCAGAGTTTGTAACAATAATGTGCATACCATTCATAACGCTTATTGTTTCAAGATTGTTCAGATAAACTTTTCGATAAAGCTTGTCATTTGCATCAATTTGCAAATTTACTGTCATTTCCGACACCATGGGTGCAACTTCCTTAAGAGTCACGGACTTTTGTTCTACAGAATATCTGCCAAGCATACCAAACATAATTATACCTGTCAACAGAAAGCTTAAAAACAGAACAACTATGTTTGCCCACATTACCTTGCTGAATATTGTCTTAAACATTATTTCACCTCAAACTTATAACCTACACCCCATACAGTTTTAAGCTGCCAATTATGCTCGTGTCCATCAAGCTTTTCACGAAGACGCTTTACATGCACATCTACTGTGCGAGAATCGCCAAAATAATCAAAGCCCCAAACCTCTTCCAAAAGCTGCTCGCGCGTATATACACGGTTTGGATTTGAACAAAGGAAAAATAAAAGCTCAAGCTCTTTTGGCGGGATATCAATTGTTTCACCTTCTATTTTCAGTTCATAATTTGAAAGGTTAATAATAAGATTTGGATATACAACTTCTCGCGCAATATCCTGACTTTTCGTTTCATATCTGCGCATTACTGCTTTTATGCGCGCAATAAGCTCCTTGCTTTCAAAGGGCTTTACCATATAATCGTCTGCCCCAAGCTCAAGACCTAAAACCTTATCAAAGGTATCGCCCTTTGCCGTAAGCATAATAATCGGTATATTGCTTACGCGTCTTATCTCGCGACACACCTGCCATCCGTCTACCTTTGGCATCATAATATCAAGCAGTACAAGGTTTGGCGCTTCGGATTTAAATTTCTCAATCGCCGTCATACCATCATTTACCACAACTGTATTAAAACCCTCTTTTTCAAGACATAGTCTGATAAGCTCGGCAATATTTATATCATCGTCTACGATAAGCACCTTTGTCTGTTGCATAAAAACCCCTTCTTTTTTGTTCATTTTATGTAGCTATTTATGTGGTCAGTATATCATACGCCATAAAAATAGTAAAGAAAATTTTTGTTAACATTTATGAACAAATTTTGAACTTTGACATCGTTTTTCCTTTACTTTTTTAATATTTCGTATTATACTTGTATTATGCTGACAGTTTAGTAAAAACATAAGCAAAATTGAGCAAAATACATAAAGGTTGTGATTTCTAAGTGGATTATTCATCTCTAAAAAATGTGAAAAGAATTGTTTTCAAGGTTGGCACATCGACGCTTACCTATGAAAACGGAAAAATAAATATCCAACGCGTAGAAAAGCTTGCGCGCGTGCTTTGTGACCTTCGAAATTCCGGCAAGGATATTGTCCTTGTTTCATCGGGAGCTATTTCGGTTGGGGTTTCAAAGGTTGGTATGAGCGAAAGGCCAAAGTCGCTTCCGCAGAAGCAGGCACTTGCTGCTGTGGGCCAAAGTGAACTTATGTATCTTTATGACAAGCTCTTTTCAGAATATCACAATATTGTTGCACAGCTTTTGCTTACGGCAGATGTGCTCGAGCATGATTTGAGGAAGAAAAACGCACACAATACATTTGAAAAGCTGCTTGAGCTTGGGATAATTCCTGTTGTAAACGAAAACGACACAATCTCGACAGAGGAGATTGAGTTTGGTGACAATGATACGCTTTCTGCGCTTGTGGCGGAGCTTATCAGTGCCGACCTTTTGGTAATACTTTCAGATATTGACGGGCTTTATGACAAAGACCCTAAGACAAATGATGATGCAAAGCTTATACACATAGTAGAAAAAATTGATGATAACATAAAAGGCTGTGCAGGTGGTGCAGGCAGCAGACGCGGTACAGGCGGGATGATTACAAAAATCCGCGCAGGCGAAATTGCAACAAATGCAGGTGTTGACATGGTTATATTAAATGGCGCAGACCCGTATGACATATACGCTATGCTTGCTGATGAGCCAAAGGGTACAAGGTTTTTGGCACAAAATAAAAGTTGAGGTGTAAACATATGCAACAGTTAATACAAATAGCTCAAAAAGCAAAAAAAGCGTCGTATTCACTTTTAAAAGCGAGCAGCACAAAGAAAGATGAAGCACTTTTAAAAATTTCTGAGCTTTTGATAGAAAACAGCGACAAAATTATAGAGCAAAATGAAATAGATTTGCACAATGCGCGCGAAAAAGGGACATCGCCGGCGATGCTTGACCGTCTTATGCTCTCGCGCGAGCGCATAGAGGCGATTGCTGACGGAGTTATGAAGGTGCGTTCACTTTCTGACCCAATAGGTGAGGTGCTTGGCATGCAAAAGCGTCCAAACGGACTTTTGATAGGGAAAAAGCGCGTGCCGCTTGGCGTTATTGGTATAATATATGAGGCAAGGCCGAATGTTACGGTCGATGCGGCGGTTTTGTGTTTGAAATCATCAAACACAACGATTCTTCGTGGTGGAAGTGAGGCCATAAATACAAACAAAATTCTTGCAACCATTATGCGCAGTGCACTTTCAGAGGTTGGGCTTTGTGAGGATTGCATATCTTTACTTGAAGACACTTCTCGTGAGAGCGCAAAAAACATGATGACATTAAATGATTACATTGATGTGCTCATTCCGCGTGGCGGTGCAGGACTTATCCGCACAGTTGTTGAAAATGCGACGGTGCCTGTTATACAAACGGGGACGGGCAACTGTCATATATATGCACATAGTGATTGTGATTTTGATATGGCATTAAATATTTTAATAAATGCAAAGACGAGTCGTCCCGCAGTATGCAATGCGGCGGAAAGTCTTGTAATAGACAGACAGATTGCAAAACAGTTTTTGCCTCTGGCATATGATGCGCTAAAACAAAATGGCGTCGAGGTGCGTGGTTGTGATGAGTGCATAAAGATTTGTCCCGATATGATAAAGGCAAGTGATGAGGACTTTTATAAAGAGTATAACGACTTTGTTATATCGGTTAAAATTGTGAGCGATATCGACGAAGCTATTGAGCATATAAACACACATAATACAAAGCATTCAGAGGCAATTATTACTACAAACTACAGTGCATCGCAAAAGTTTTTAGATGAGGTTGATGCTGCTGCAGTTTATGTAAATGCTTCGACACGGTTTACAGATGGGTATGAGTTTGGCCTTGGGGCAGAAATTGGTATAAGTACACAAAAAATGCACACGCGTGGCCCAATGGGTCTTTGTGAGCTTACGACGATAAAATATATCGTATATGGTGACGGACAAATAAGATAAAATATAAATAAAACGCTGGTCAAATATTAAGGCCGGCGTTTTTTAATACATAATAATTTATCATTAGATACTATAAGTACAAAGTATGGATATAATAAAAAAACAACATTTAATATGTTGCGATATACATTATCTCCTGGGCAGAAATATTATTACAAAAACCATCATATGATATCAGTGTATAGACACAAAAATTTGCCACAATGTAGAATGGGGAGTAATATGTATAGATTTGTAATAATAAAAAAACGCACTGCGTTATTATGTCTTTTGCTTGTGTGTGTTATATTTTTGGGCGGCGTATATACACTAATAAGCTTTGCAGCGGAAGCGGACAAAGAACAAAAGCTTCGTTTGCCGATAATTATGTATCACAGTATTTTAAAAAATCCGTCATCATCGGGCAAATATGTTGTATCTCCACAGACATTTGAAAACGATATCAAATATTTAAAGGATAACGGCTATACAACGATTTTGAGCGATGAGCTTATAAATTATGTAAAAAACGATGCACCACTTCCGGAAAGGTGCGTTATGATTACATTTGATGATGGGTATCTTAATAATTTGACTTATGTTGTACCGATACTTGAAAAGTATGATATGAAAGCAATAATATCTGTGGTGGGGGAGTATACCGAGCGATTTTCTGCCGAAGAAGACCATAACCCGAGTTATTCGCATTTTTCGTGGGAGGATATAAACGAATGTATCAAGTCGGACAGGATTGAAATCGGAAATCATACATACAATATGCACAAACAGGGTGAAAGGCGCGGCGCTATGAAAAAAAGAGGCGAAAGTGATGAGGAATATAAAAAAATACTTTCCCATGACATATTAAAGACACAAAATCTTTTGTCGGAGCATTGTGGGGTAGTGCCGAATGTGTTTACATATCCGTATGGAGCAGTCAGCAACGCCTCGGTCGATATTATAAAAGAGCTTGGGTTTAAGATGTCACTTGGTTGTTGCGAAAAGGTAAACGAAATCGGGCATGATGAAAACGAGCTGTATCTTCTTTGCCGTTTTAACAGACCGAGTGGCATAACTACAGAGCAGTTTATGAGAAAAATTATCGAATAAATTTATCCTTAATTTTAAAATATTTAAGTGTTTTTTAACTGCACTGTATTTTATGTAAACTTGGCTTGATAATAGGGTTTTTGGGGCATCTTCAAACATTCGTTTTTTTATGTGGGAATGTGGACAACTCTGTGTATAACCACTAAAAAAGCATTTTTTATGTGGATAACCTTATGAATTTTATCGAAAAACAGTCAAAAGTTTACATAATACTTTTAGCAAATAAACCTTATTTTTTAGAGAAATTTCAAACAAAAAAATCGCGGAATTTTCCGCGATTTTGTATTTTATATTCCCTCAGGATACTCGTTTGGATTATTAGGTTTTGGAGTAACCGTTGGCTTTGGGGTGGCTGTCGGCCGTGGCGTAGCAGTCGGATTCGGCTTTGGAGTAGTCGTAGGTTTTGATGTTGTACTCGGTCTTGGAGTAGTTGTTGATGGTGTATCATCTTTCGGCGATGGACTCGGCTCAAGTGACGGACTTGGTTCCGGTGACGGCGACACAGAAGGTGTCGGGGTATATACCGGACGGGGTGTCGGTTTAAGCTTTACATCATACCAGAACACATCGTTTGCAAGAGTTTCCATTTGTTTTGCATCGTACAACCAATAAGAAATACCACCTTCGTTTGTTGTACCGGGAAGAATATACATCTGAATATTTTCGTCGCTGATTTTTGTAAGCGATGGGGCATATTTTATTGCATCACCAAGCGTAATATTTGTCGTAACATAATTTGACATTATATTATAAAGGTCGCCAACCTTGAAAAGATTTGCCGTTGTAGCGTGCTGCTTTATAAGCTCTTTAAGAAATTCGCGTTGTATCTCTGTTCTTTTTATATCTGCCTGTGCATACTGATTTCTTGCACGGACAAGCTGCTCTGCTTTATCACCATTAAGTCGCTGGAGTCCGGGGTGCAAATCAATATACAAATCTTGCTCAGGGTCTTGATAATAAAGGCGAATCGGGACATTGAACTCTACCCCACCAAGAGCATCAATAGCCTTGCGGAAGCCCTCAAAATTTATCTTTACATAAAAATTTATCGGAAGGCCGGTAATATCCCCGATTTGTTTTATAAGACCTGCCATACCTTTTGCAGCATATACAGAGTTTATTTTTGCAAAACTGTTTCCACCATATGGATTTGGCACTCTTGTATCGCGTGGGATGGACATTATATTGACTGTATGATTCTTGCAATCCATAAGCGCAAGCATGATTGTGTCGGTGTTATATCCGTCGCCATCTGTACCGACAAGCAGAACGCTGACCTTATCTTCAACTATATCATCAACTAACAGGTCTGGGTCCTTTTCGGCATTGAAACCTATACGCGAAATCCCCCAGCCAATCACAAAAAGCATCAACAAAATGCTTGCAATTACGGCAAGTGTTGTAAGCCTTTTTTTCTTTTTTCTGTTTTGGGCGCGTTTCGCCATCTGGCGATAGCGTCTTGACCTTTCCGCTTCAACGCGTCTTTTTATATCTGAATCGCCAACACCTTGCAGTATATCTGCATCAATAGAATCAAGCGACTCCTGTTGTTGTTCGTTTTGATTTATCGTTATTTCCTTTTCTTTCATTTGGACATCTCCTAGTATGCATAATTATGTAAAAACACAATAAAAGCCGTAGCAAGTAGGCGCTACGGCTTGTGGTGGAGGGAGATGGATTCGAACCATCGAAGCTGAAAGCAACAGATTTACAGTCTGCCCCCTTTGGCCACTCGGGAACCCCTCCATGTGGAGCTGGTGATGGGACTCGAACCCGCGACCTGCTGATTACAAATCAGCTGCTCTACCAATTGAGCTACACCAGCACATACCATTGTGCGCATCTTATAAAACAACATTAAAACATAAATAAAACAAGTTTATCTTTAATGATTCTCAAATGCGACTACTATAATATAACACAAATTTGATAGTGTGTCAACACCTAATTTTAAAAATTTTTAAAAATTTTAAAAGCAGATATATAATTGACCTTATATATATTATTTGTTATAATATCAGTGTTAAATATGTACACAGGTGGTGATGGCGTGCGAAAAAAACTCGACGAATATGCCAAAAAGCTTAAAATATCTGATATAGGTGTGTGCGAGGCGCGTATATATGACGAGCTTTGTGATGTGTTAGATAAATACGATACGCCATTTACGGCGCTGACACAGAGGCGCATATCACCATTTGAGTTTGTAAAAAATGCACGAAGCGTAATAATGTGCGTTTTTAATTATTATACAGAGGGCGATGATGATTGCAACCTGTCGCGCTATGTGTGGGGGTGCGATTATCACGAGGTTGTTAAAGACAAGCTTGAAAAGCTTTGTACTCTTTTAAAAGACGATTTTGGTGATTTTGAGCACTATATTTTTTGTGATGACTCGCCACTGTGTGACAAACACTTGGCATATCTTGCGGGGCTTGGGTTTGTAGGAAAAAACCATCTTCTTATACATCCAAAATACGGCTCGTATGTATTTATTGGCGGCATAGTAAGCGAGCTTGAGCTACCGTTTGATAAGCCGCTTCAAAATCTCTGTATGGATTGTGGCTTGTGTCAACAAAAGTGCCCCGCGCACGCATTTGACAACGGGTTTGATGCACATTTGTGCGCGTCGTATATTATGCAAAAAAAGGGGGAGCTTTCGGCAAAGGAAAAACAAATCATAAAGCTCGCGCATAAGGCGTGGGGGTGCGATGAGTGCTCTTTGGCCTGTCCGCATAATGCCCATCCGATTGTGACGGATATTGAACAGTTTTGTATAAAGTCGCGCAATATTGATGATAAAAGCATATCAGATGATGAAAGTTTTTTGAATTTTTCAAAAGGGCGTGCTTTTGCGTGGCGTGGCAGAGCGGTCCTTGCACGAAATCTTGATGCACTAAATGACTCGAAAAATTAAAATTTGTATAATATTACAACGAACATTTAAAAAGTCATATATAATTTGAACAAATATGCTGATTTATATAAGCGATTTTGTTGATTAGTAAAAATTTTTTTTAAATTTAAAAACTAATTATTGCATTTTTATGCAATATAATGTATAATAATACCAATTTGATGTATAAAAGGAGAAATTATTATGTTTACAGCTGCAGTATTGGGCGCAACAGGTTATGCAGGGATTGAGCTTGTTCGTCTTTTGAGCAATCATCCCGAGGTTGAGATTAAAATGCTTGTGTCGCACAGCTTTGTGGGACAAAAAATAAGTGATGTATACCAAAACTTTAGAGGTGTACTTGATTTAGAGTGTGAGGAGCTTGATGTTGACAAAGCGGCGTCGTGCGATGTTGTGTTTACGGCGTTGCCTCATGGCGCGTCAAAGCAAGTCATTCCCCAGCTATATGAAAAGGGTGCGCACATAATTGATTTAAGTGGCGATTTCCGTTATGATGACCCTGATGTGTATGCAAAATGGTATGGTGAGGAGCATTCGTCACCGGAGCTTTTGAAAAAATCTGTGTATGGACTTTGTGAGCTTCATCGCGATAAAATAAAAAATACGCGTCTTGTGGGCAATCCGGGGTGCTATACGACATGCTCGATACTCGGACTTGCGCCACTTTTGGCAAAAGGGATTGTAAAGAGTGACAATATTATAATAGATGCAAAATCCGGCGTTACAGGCGCAGGAAGAAGCAGTGCTCTTGATTATAGTTTTTGTGAATGCACAGAAAATTCAAAGGCGTACAAAATCGGTACGCACCGTCATACATCAGAGATTGAACAAGAGCTTTCAAAGCTTGCGGGTGAGGAGATAATGCTTTCCTTTACGCCACATCTTATTCCACAAAAGCGCGGTATTCTTGCTACGCTATATGCAAATCTTAAAGAAGAAAAAACGACCGAGGAGCTTATAAAGCTTTATAAGGATTATTATAAGGATGAATATTTTGTGCGCGTATATGAAAACGGTCTGCCGGAAACAAACCATGTAGCAGGGTCAAACTTTGTTGATATTGGACTTGTTGTGGACAAGAGACTAAAGAGAGTTGTTGTAAGCTCTGCAATCGACAATATCGGCAAAGGAGCTGCAGGCCAGGCAGTTCAAAATATGAATATACTTTTTGGACTTGATGAAAAGACGGGATTATCGGGCGCAGGTTTTTACCTATAATATAAAAGGGGAGAAATATAATGTTTGATATGAATTTGCTTATAAAAAAGGCAGAGATTTTGATTGAGGCGCTTCCATATATACAGCGTCTTTCAGGCAAAACGGTAGTAATAAAATATGGTGGCAACGCTATGATAAATGAAGAGTTGAAAGACTCTGTTATGGAGGATATTACGCTTTTAAAATTTATCGGCCTAAATCCTGTTGTAGTTCATGGCGGCGGTCCGGATATTTCGAGTGCATTGAAAACATATGGAATAGAAAGCAAGTTTATAAACGGCTTGCGCGTGACTGATGATGAAACAATAAAGGTTGCGCAAATGGTGCTTATCGGAAAAACTAACAAAGAGATTGTTTCGGGCATAAATTGTAAAGGTGGAAAAGCGGTCGGCATTTCGGGTATCGATGGCTCACTTTTAGAATGTGAAAAGCTTTATACAGAGGTCGACGGAGAAAGGGCAGATATCGGTCATGTAGGAGATGTGGTAAAAGTCAATGATGAGCTTATTTCTCTTCTCACAAACGACGAATACATACCTGTTGTTGCGCCGATTGGTACGGATAAAAACGGTGACAGCTACAACATCAACGCCGACACAGTTGCAAGCGTAATTGCCTGTGCACTCAAAGCGGAAAAGCTTATGCTTTTAACAGATATAGACGGTGTAAAGGATGCAGACGGAAATATTATTTTTGAAATAAATGCACCACAAATCAGAAAGCTAATCAATGATGGCGTAATAAGCGGAGGCATGATACCAAAAGTGCTTGGATGTATATCGGCGATAAATGGTGGTGTTGAGAGGGTGCATATAATTGATGGGCGTATTCCGCACAGCATATTGCTTGAGATATTTACCGATAAAGGTATCGGAACAATGATAACAAAATAATTTTATAAAATTTTCGATTATGCTTGCAAATATAACCGCATAATGTTACCATTAAAGTAGAAATGATTTTTTTGGAGGGGTTTTTGTGGAAAGACGCGACAAGACAAACTATTATCTTGATATTGCACAGACTGTTGCAAAGCGTGGCACTTGTTTAAGACGCAAATTTGGGAGCATAATTGTAAAAAATGATGAAATAATATCGACAGGATATGCAGGCGCACCACGAGGAAGAAAAAATTGTAGCGATATAGGCACTTGCACACGCGACAAGCTGAACATTCCGCGTGGCGAGCGATATGAAATTTGTCGAAGCGTTCATGCAGAGGCCAATGCAATAATAAGTGCGGCGAGACGCGATATGCTTGGGGCGACGCTGTACATGGTTTGTATAGACCCGAAGACAGACGAGCTTGTTTCAGGCACAAACTCATGTGCAATGTGTAAAAGACTCATTATAAATGCCGGTATAGAAAAGATTGTAGTTCGTGATACAATAGATAGTTATCGTGAGATTATTGTTGAGGATTGGATTACAAATGACGAGTCATTAGAAGGAAGCTTTGGATATTAAAAAAATAAAGCCATCGACTAATTGTAGCTTTTGGTCGGTGGCTCTTTTTTTATCTGAATTCTAAAACTGCATATACAGCGCCGTCTTTGTCGTGCAAAACACATATGTATGCATTTTCATCCTTGAAAAGTCCTGTATATATTTCGTTGCCGAGAACGGCGGCTTTTTTATAGCTTATTTTAAGCTCTTTTACTTCAAAATCTTGTGGCAACGCATCAAGTGCAAAGTTTATATAATTTACATTGTTTACATGATTATTTGTATCAAGTTCGCGCGCACTTACAACAGTTTTGTACAAATCGTTATATTCTTTTGGAGCTCGAAGCTTTGTCTCGGCTTCACTAAAAACATAACGCTCTTCCGGTTTATATATGCTTGCAATTTCGGGCGTTACGCGCTGGATTTTTTGTTCTCTTGTATTGTATAAAAACCATATCGAATTTGCTATTGCTAAAAGATTATCATTTTCGTCAACAATTTCAAAATCGCGATATCCATATATTCCTGAAAACTTTGTTGCCCATGTACGAGCGCGTATCTTTTGAAGGTATTTCGGATATGAGTTTATCTTTATGTGCCAGCTTGCAAGAAGCCATGCCATACCATCATCGCTCAAAGTTTTTAATCCTTGGCCGACCGATGCGGAATGAAACATCGTTGTATCCTGAAAATATGATATGATTGCATGAAGGGATGCATCAGAATTTGATGCAACCTCGCTATATCTTACAGTGTATTCTTGTTCAAACATAATAACACCTCAAGCTTAAAAATTTTTAAACGAAAGCCTTTTGATGTCTTTGCATTGTCCATTGGCCTCATCAACATCTAAAATTACACCATTAAATTGTGCCCCGCCGTCAGCAAGCTCAAATTTCTGCGGAAGACCGGTCAAAAAACGGTCGATAATAACTTTTTTGTCCATACCAAGAACAGAATGATATGCCCCTGTCATTCCGACATCAGTTATATATCCTGTACCCTTTGGAAGAATTTTTTCATCAGCCGTCTGAATGTGTGTATGCGTACCAACAACAGCGCTTACTTTGCCGTCTAAAAAATAACCGAGCGCAACCTTTTCGCTTGTCGCTTCTGCATGCATATCGACAACTATTATTCTGCAGTCTTGCTTTTTAAGTGCTTCAAGCTCGCGCTCTGCGGCCTCGAAAGGATTATCTGCCGCATCAAGATATACACGCCCGAGAACATTTATAACGCCTACCTTTACATCACCGACCGATACCGCAACACTTCCGTGGCCCGGCGTTGTAGTGGCAAGGTTTGTCGGTCTTATAACGCGCGAAGTATCATTTAATATATTAAAAATATCCTTGTTGTCCCACACATGGTTGCCCATAGTAATTACATCGACACCTGCATCAAAAAAACTATCGCAAACAGTGCTCGACATTCCTCTGCCATGGGCGGAGTTTTCTCCGTTTACAATAACCATATCTATATCATTTTGTAGCCGTATCTCCGGCAATGAGCTTAGAAAAATATCGCGTCCACATGCGCCGACGATATCGCCTGTAAATAAAATTTTCATACAAATCTGCCCTTTTAGTATAGTTTGTTTTATTGTGTCCACAAAATTAGCTTATGATACAATGAGGCTCTGCAGCCTTGTGGCCGCAAAGCCTCATAATCAGTTATTATTTTGCATAATCAACCGCACGCATTTCACGGATAACATTTATTTTAATCTGTCCTGGATATTCCATTTCATCCTCAATGCGTTTTACGATGTCACGCGCCAACAAAACAACACCCTCGTCGTTTACAACATCAGGCTTAACCATAATTCTGATTTCACGACCTGCCTGTATAGCGAATGACTTATCAACGCCATCAAACGAATTTGCAATTTCTTCAAGCTTTTCAAGACGCTTGATATATGTTTCAAGATTTTCGCTTCTTGCACCCGGTCTTGCAGCTGATATGGCGTCGCACGCCTGAACAATTGCCGCAACAACTGTTTCAACTTCAACATCGCCGTGATGTGCCATAATTGCGTGAATTACATCATTACTTTCTTTATATTTCTTTGCTGTTTCAGCACCGATTGTAACATGCGACCCTTCAATTTCATGGTCAAGAGATTTGCCCAAATCGTGTAACAAGCCTGCTCTCTTTGCAAGAGCAATATCTACACCAAGTTCGCCGGCCATTGCACCTGCAAGGTGTGCCACCTCAATAGAGTGCATTAAAACATTCTGGCCATAACTTGTTCTGTATTTTAAGCGACCAAGCAACTTAACAAGCTCCGGATGAAGTCCGTGTACACCTGTTTCAAATGTAGCGCGCTCACCCTCTTGTTTGATTTCGTTTTCAACCTCGCGACGCGATTTTTCAACTGTTTCTTCAATGCGTGCTGGATGAATTCGTCCATCAACTATAAGCTTTTCAAGTGAAAGTCTTGCAATTTCGCGTCTTATCGGGTCAAATCCGGATACAATAACCGCCTCCGGTGTATCGTCAATAATAAGGTCAATGCCGGTAAGTGTCTCAAGTGTACGGATGTTACGACCCTCACGACCGATAATTCTGCCTTTCATTTCATCATTAGGCAACGGCACAACCGATACCGTAGTTTCTGCTGCGTGGTCTGCAGCAACCTTTTGTATTGCATACGCAACGATATTTTTTGCATTTTTTTCTGCTTCTTCTTTGGCCTGCTGCTCGATATCCTTTACCATTATTGCCACCTCGTGACGAATTTGGCTTTCGATATCTTTCAACAAAAGCTGCTTTGCCTCCTCAGCAGTAAGGCCTGAAAGTTTTTCAAGTGTTGCAATTTCTTCTTCTTTTAACTTTGCAAGCTCTTCTTCTTTTGTTTCAAGGCTTTTCATCTTTGCAGCAAGTGTTTCTTCTCTTGCTTCAAGAGCTTCACTTTTCTTGTCAAGGTTTTCTTCTTTTTGCTGAATTCTTCGCTCCTGTCGGGAAATCTCGCCTCTTCTTTCTTTGATTTCCTTATCAAGCTCAAGTCTTAGCTTGTGTGTTTCTTCTTTTGCCTCAAGCAAAATCTCGCGTTTTTTACTTTCAGCAGATTTCTTCGAATCGTCAATAATTGTTCTTGCTTCATTTTCAGCGCTGCCAAGCAATGACTCTGCTTCTTTTTTGCGCTTTTCGTAGCCCGCTTTTGACGCTACTATATACACCACAACGGCTATTGCAACCGCAACAATTGCGGCTATTGCTATAGTAATTAAAATCTGTGTATCTATAGCCACACACCTCCTCGTTTTTAATGAGAGCGGCGAAGGCTGTCCTCTGCACATCTTAACAGACTGCTATACAAAATTTTCCATACAAAAAATGTAAAATCCGAGATTGTAATCATAGAAAAACTATGATAAATAAGTAATTCGGTATAAAATTGAGGTATGAATAAATTTAAAATACTATATAAATCAGTTAATTCTATTGAGGAACAGTATATGTGTACCGCTCGAGTTTTATAACTTTTAATGCAAATATCGTATTAAATTTTCAATGTGCTTTATATAAGCGGATATTAAGCACACATAAATTCAATTATACACTATTATTTTATACCTTTTTTTATAATGTGTCAAGGTTTATTTTTTTTATGTGAACAATTTTTGCATAGAAATATAAAATCAAAATACCGCTAATTATACAATTAGCGGTATTTTATTTGCTAAACAATCATTCTTTTATATTACCATGCCAAAATCCTGCACATTCTTATGGTATCAGGGTCTATTTTTTTATGCTCTGCAAGACCTTCCTCAATATCTACATCAACAATTTTGTTGTTTTTTAACACTACAAGGCGATTCGACTTTCCGGCAAGCAAAAGCTCAACAGCCGTAAAGCCCATCGTGCTTGCATAAACTCTGTCCTGAACAGTAGGGGAACCACCACGCTGAATATGTCCTAAAACAGTAGCGGTTGTTTCGATTCCTGTGCGTTCCTGGATTTTTTGTTTCATTGGTATAGCAGAACCAACACCTTCGGCAAGGATTACAAGATAATGACGCTTGCCCCTGTGTTTTCCTTCAATAATGGGACGAAGGACATCCTCTTCAAATTCAAAATCCTTCTCAGGAATTATAATTGCTTCTGCGCCACATGAAATGCCGACATTCATCGCGATATAACCTGCATCACGGCCCATAACTTCAATTACAGAGCTGCGCTCGTGACTTGTAGCAGTATCGCGAATTTTATCGATAGCATTCATAGCAGTATTGAGAGCTGTGTCATATCCGATACAATACTCCGTGCAACCAATATCATTATCTATCGTAGCAGGTACGCCAATCGTAGCAATTCCTTGCGCTGCAAGGTCGCGTGCGCCTTTGAACGAACCGTCACCACCTATAACAACAAGACCGTCAATGCCAAATATTTTTGCAATCTCTGCTGCGCGTTTTACACCTTCAGGCGTGCGAAACTCTGCACATCGTGCAGTTTGAAGAAGAGTACCGCCACGCTGTAGTGTGTCGGAAACACTTCTTGCATCCATTTCAAAAATGTCACCGTTAATAAGGCCGTTATATCCTTTTTTTATACCCATAACCTTAAGACCATTATATGCAGCAGTGCGCACAACTGCACGAAGTGCAGCGTTCATACCCGGTGCATCGCCGCCACTTGTAAGCACTCCGATTTTTTTTATCTCTGCCATTTTAGCTTTCTCCCTTCCGTCTAAGACACGGCTGTGTTTTAGAAATCTTTATCGATAATAAGCCCGTGAGCCTGTTCCACCTCTGATTCGGGCACAAGTATTTCACAACTTGTATCAGTGATATCGGCTTTTTTCACGATAGGGCGTATTTTTACGAGCATGCCATCTTTTTCAAGCAGCGCTCTGATTTGTTCTGCAATTTCCATGTTTTTCGCAATGTACACAACTGTCCACATTTGTGCATCACTCCTTTTTATCGATTGCAAAAAAGCTAACAATCGACAGATACTAAATCTATAAATCAAATAATTATATTGTATTTTTTTCTTGTCAAAACTTACCCATTTTACAGATTCGTATTACATTTTATATTATTTTGTGCCTAAATGCAAGAAAAAATTCATAATTACTTGATTTTTACACAATTTTCGCCCAAAACAACCTCCAAATCAGCTATCAAAGCATCATCTAATGTGCAAAATAAATCCTTTGACACATTTCGAACAGAGTTGTCTTTTTCAAAGTAAACCTTTATCGGCGTATCTCCGTGATGGCTTAAAAGTTTTGCTTTTACATCATTCCAAAGGTGCTCATTTTGTGCCGTAAGCTTTAGATATAAAACCTTTGGACGAGAACAAAAAACCTCATATGGAACAATTTGCTCGCACATAAGCTTTGGTGCTTCATCTTCACGGACGCTTACGCGTGCTTTTATAAACACGATACTATCAACATTCATAACTGATGAAAACTTTTCATACATTTTCGGAAAGACAATAACCTCGATGCTTCCATACAAGTCTTCAAATGTAAGAAAGGCCATCTGTGTATTATTTTTTGTGGTCTTGTTTCTGCGCTCTGTAATAATGCCGCCAATCGTTACATAGTCGCCATCTTTGAAGCTGCCGCCCTCTTGAATAATAAACTCTCCGTTTTCGTCTTCTGCTGCAAGCTCATTTATTTGCAATATGTTTGCACTCGAAAGTGCTGATATATTTTCTTTATAATCGTCGAGCGGATGACCGGAAAGATAGAGGCCTATTGTCTCTTTTTCCATAGCAAGAAGCTCTTTTTTATCATATTCGGGCAAAGGAACAATATCCTCGCTGTTATCATTTGTATCAAGGCCGCCACCGTCGTCAAAAAGAGATATTTGGCCGGCGATATTTTGGCGGTTTTGACTTGTAATACCCGACAACAAACTCTCATACGATGCAATAAGTGCTCTGCGACTTATACCCATAGAATCGAATGCACCGCACTTTATAAGATTTTCAAGTGCGCGCCTGTTAAGCTCGCCCCCGCTCATTCTTTCCAAAAAGTTTGTAAAGCTTTTAAATTCGCCGTTTTTGTTGCGTTCTTGAGCAATTTCGACCAATAGCTTGTGACCTACATTTTTAACAGCCTCAAGACCAAAACGCACACTTTCACCTTCGACAGTGAAACGGTAAAAGCTTTTGTTCACATCAGGCGGCAAAAGCGCTATCCCGTGTGCATTGCAATCTGTAATATATTCTACGATTTTGCTTGTCGAGTTCATCATCGAACTTAGAAGCGCTGCCATATATTCAGGCGCATAATAATGTTTTAAATATGCCGTTTGGTACGCTATAATAGCATATGCTGCAGCGTGCGATTTGTTGAAGGCGTAGCTTGCAAAATCCATAATTTCATCAAATATAGCGGCTGCAGTCTGCTCGCTTACACCACGCCTTATAGCGCCGTCGACGATTATATTACCGTCATCATCTTTTTGACCATATATAAAATACTCACGCTCGCGTTGCATGACATCGTGCTTCTTTTTGCTCATCGCGCGACGAAGCAAATCTGCTTTACCAAGCGAATATCCTGCAAGCTGTTGCACGATTTGAAGCACCTGCTCCTGATAAACGATACATCCATATGTGACATTTAATATAGGCTCAAGCATCGGATGCTTATATGTTATTTTGTCGGGGTTGTCTTTATTTTTTATATATCGCGGAATTTGTTCCATAGGGCCCGGTCTGAAAAGTGAAATTCCGGCTATAATATCCTCGAGTGAGCGGGGTTTGAGCTCTTTGATAAAGCTGCGCATGCCGCCACTTTCAAGCTGAAAAACGCCAAGAGTATCACCCGAGCTTATCATCTCGTATACTTCCGCTCTGTCAAGGTCGATGTTATTTATATCTACATCCTCGCCGCGACTTAATTTTATGTTATCAAGTGCGTTTTTAATAACTGTAAGGTTCCGAAGACCTAAAAAGTCCATCTTTAAAAGCCCAAGTTCACCAAGATTATCCATGTGATACTGGGTTGTAATAACATCCTTTGAAAGCTGGAGCGGCACATATGACGAAACCGGCTTGTCCGTAATAACAACACCGGCGGCGTGCACACCGCTGTGACGCGGAAGTCCCTCGATTACTTTTGCGGTATCGATAAGCTTTTTAATCGTTTCATCTTTTGTATACAAATCGTATAGTTCACTGCTTACTTCCAGTGCTTTATCAAGTGTCATTTTAAGCTCGTTCGGTACAAGCTTTGCAACCATATCAACCACGGAAAGCGGCACATCAAGAGTGCGACCGACATCGCGGATGGCGGCTCTTGCCTTGAGCTTACCAAATGTGATAATCTGTGCAACATGGTCTGCGCCATATTTTTTTATAACATAATCAATAACCTCGCCGCGACGGTCAATACAAAAATCTGTATCAATATCGGGCATGCTTACGCGTTCGGGGTTTAAAAAACGCTCGAACAGAAGACTATATTTAAGCGGGTCAATTGTCGTAATATCAAGGCAATATGCTACGATGCTTCCCGCTCCGGAGCCACGCCCAGGACCGACCGGTATGTTATTATCCTTTGCAAATTTTATAAAATCCCATACAATGAGAAAATAGTCGACATAACCCATAGAATTTATAACACCAAGCTCATAGTCGAGACGATTTTGTATTTGCTCGGTTATAGGGTTGTAGCGTGCACGAAGTCCATCGTGGCATAGTTTTGTAAGATATTCAAAAGCACTCATGCCGTTCGGCACATCATAGCGCGGCAAATATGTCTTATCAAAATCAAAGCTTACATTACACATATCGGCAATTTTTTTAGTGTTTATAATTGCCGACGGCGCATATGAAAAAAGCTCATTCATCTGTGTGCCGCTTTTGAGATAAAATTCATCAGTTGCAAACTTCATTCTGTCGGTATCTTCGACTTTTTTTGCCATTTGTATGCACATCAAAACATCTTGATATGGTGCGTCCGATTTTTCGATGTAATGTATATCATTTGTAGCAACAAGCCCTGCCCCGATTTCGTCGGCAAGCTTGATAAGCATTGGCAAAATGCGTTTTTGCTCGTCAATGCCATGGTCTTGCAATTCTATAAAATAATTTTCCTTGCCATATATGCTTTGGTACCAAAGCGCTTTATTTTTTGCACCTTCATAGTTGCCTGCTAAAAGCAGCTTTGGAATTTCGCCTGCAAGGCATGCCGAGAGGCATATAAGGTCTTCGCTGTATTTTTTTAAAAGCTCTTCGTCGACGCGCGGCTTGTAATAAAAACCGTCAATAAAAGCGTCTGATACAAGCTTTATAAGATTTTGATATCCGTTGTTGTTTTTTGCAAGCAGTACAAGGTGCGATATGTCCGAATCATACTCGTGCTGCTTGTCAAAGCGTGTGCGTGGCGAGGTGTAAACCTCACACCCTATAATAGGCTTTATCCCTTCACTGATTGCTGTTTTGTAAAAGTCGATTGCACCATACATTGCGCCGTGGTCGGTCATTGCAATCGCGCTCATATTCATACTTTTTGCTTTTTTTATAAGCTTGTCTACGGCTGCTGCGCCGTCTAAAAGGCTATATTCAGTATGAACATGTAAATGTGTAAAATCAATAATTTCTGCCATACGGCGCTACCTCCTTTTTATATTTTGTCAGCAATCTCACATATTTTGTCAAGTCTGTGATTGACGCCTGATTTACTAATCGGTGGAGTGAGCAAAAATCCAAGCTCTTTAAGTGACATTTCCGGATTTTCTATTCGAAGAGCTGCAATTTCTTTAAGTGTCGGGGCAAGCGTATCAAATCCGATAGTATTTTCAATTTTTCGTATTGCTGCAATCTGTTTTTGTGCTGCAAGCGTAATTTTGTCAAGGTTTGCATTGTCACAGTTTACCTGTCTGTTTACATTATTGCGCACTTCGCGTTCAATCTTTATATTATAAAACTCCATCATAGACATGCCTGCGCCCATAAATCCAAGCAGGCTTGCAATAGCTTCGCTATCTTTTATATATACAACGAAGTTGTTTTTGCGTACGGTTATTTTTGCGCCTATTTGCTCCGATAGTAACAACTCATAAAGCATATCTGCAAGCGGAGCGCTGCTTGTTACAAATTCGGCATGGTAGTTTTTTGATGGGTCAGATACTGAACCACTGCCAAGAAATGCCCCGCGCAAGAATGCCGTTTTACAACATTCTTTTTCATACAGGCTTTTGTTTGGCAAAAGCGTCTTTTTGCTTATATCAAGAATAAATGCGTTTGCAAGCGATGTAATTGTATTTTTGTCATTTATCACTATGCTGTGCATACTGCTTTGATTATTTGGCGCCGAATATAAAAACTCATCGCTTTTTATATAACCTGAAAGCAGCTCTGACAAACAGAGCGCCACGGCTTCGTTTTCGGTTTTGATTTTGAGTCTGTTGCCGTCATATTTGCCTAAAAAACATACCATTGCCACAAGCTGTGACAATTTGCAACACTTTTTATCGTCATCAATGCGACAAAGATTTTCCTTTATATCTGATGCGAAAGACATAGCAATCCCCCGTAAAATTTTAATAATGGTCCTTTTGTATATCGCGGTGACTTATAATCGCGTTATATCCCTTTTGTTTAAGAAAATTATAAAGTTGTATAGCGATTGTTACACTGCGGTGCTTGCCGCCTGTACAGCCTATGCCGATAACAAGCTGGCTTTTGCCTTCTTCTATATAGTATGGAATCAAATAATCTATCATTTCATCAAGCTTGTTTATAAATTCTTTTGTTTGTTTGAATTTTAAAACATATTCTTGCACTTCTGCATCAAGACCTGTGCAATTTTTGAGCTTTTCCTTGTAGAAAGGATTTGGTAAAAAGCGCACATCAAAAACAAGGTCCCCATCAAGCACTATGCCATATTTAAAGCCAAATGATTGGACATTTATCACTATTCCGCCACGACCGTCTTCATTTCCTTCAAAAAGCTCTGTTACAGCGTCTTTGAGCTGTGCAGTTGCAAGTGTAGAGGTATCAATTATATGATTTGCCTTTTTGCGAACATAGTCAAGCGCAGCACGCTCTTTTGCAATTCCGTCGACAAGTCTTCCGTCACGGGCAAGCGGATGCATACGGCGCGATTCCTTATAACGCTTTACAAGAACCTCGTCGCTTGCTTCTAAAAACAATATTTCATAATTATATCCCGAAGCCTTCAAGGAATTGAGCTCGTTAAAAAGCTCGTTAAACATATCTCCGCCACGGATATCAATTACCATTGCAACCTTGTCGATTTTGCCGTTTGAAGAATAGCATATCTCTGCAAGCTTTGGTATAAGCGCAGGCGGCATATTATCAATACAATAGTAATCAAGGTCCTCAAGGCATCGTATTACCTGGGTTTTTCCTGCACCGGAAAGCCCCGTTATTATTATGAATCGCATAATAAAATCTCCTCTATCATGTGTTTGTTATATCATAAGCAATATATCTAAAAATCGCCAAGCATTTTTATCTCACATTCAAGCATTATAGAGCTTTTTTCATAAACTGTTTGTTTTATATGCAAAATAAGGTCTATAACATCACGCGCAGTTGATCCGCCTGTATTTATGATAAAGCCTGCATGCTTTTCTGATACACATGCTCCACCAATACAAAATCCTTTAAGCCCTGCTTGTTCGATAAGTGCGGCGGCAAAATGCCCCTCCGGCCTTTTAAAGACAGAGCCGGCACTTGGGAATGTGAGCGGTTGTTTGTCGCGCCTGCGCTTTGCATATTCACTTGCTTCGGCTTTGATTTGCTCTAGGGGTGCGCTTTTTAGCTTAAAAACTGCACCTGTTATAATTTTATCTGTATCGGTATATATACTTTTGCGATAGCCAAAACAGTGTTCATCTGCATTATATATGCCACATTCTCCATTGGAGTCTATATATGATGAACTGACAAGTATATCACCGATTTGTGCTTCATATGCACCTGCATTCATAAACACTGCGCCACCGATGCTGCCCGGTATGCCCCCAAGCCGTTCAAAACCGGAAAGTGAGTGTTTTGTTGCAGCAGATGCAACACTACTCAAAAGTGCGCCTGCACCGGCGTATATCATGTCATTTTCGACTTTTATATCGCTTATGCCGTTTTTTATTTGTATGACTACTCCTCGTATGCCGCTGTCGGATACGAGGATATTTGTTCCGTTGCCGATTATGTGATAGGGTAGGCCAAGTTTTTTGGATAATCTGAGCGCTTTTTTTATATCATCTGTACTTGTTGCAGAAATAAAAATATCTGCCGTGCCCCCAATTTGAAAGGAGGTATGACGGCTCATTGGTTCGTTAGTGCTGACCGACAGTGATGTATTTATAAATTCTTCTGCAATCCCATGCGACAAGCCCATAAAAAAGCTCCCTTCTATAACGGATGATTAAGTGTTTTATTGTGCATTCAAAAGTGATGCGCCAATAATTCCGGCATCGTTGCCGAGCTTTGCAATTCTGATTTCGCTGATTTGTTCTGTGTAGCATTTGCCTTTAACATACTCTCTTATAGGATTTAAAAGATAGTCGCCTTCTTTAGAAATTGCTCCGCCGATTACAATAATTTCCGGCTGGAATATGTTTATAACAGATACAATACCTTCTGCGATAGCTTTTATATAATTATCGACTACCATTTTTGCCACACTGTCGCCGGCTTTTGACCATAAAAACGAGGTCATACCGTTTACGACGCCATTGTTCTTTGCAACATCCTTTGCCATATCACAGTTTGGGTATGTACAGATAGCGCGCTTTGTCTCACGGATAAGCGCCGTTACAGAAGCACAAGTCTCCCAACAACCGTTTCTTCCGCATGTGCACTTTTCACCGCCTGCCATCTGCACCTGCATATGTCCAAGCTCTGCCGCTGCACCGTTATAACCGCCATAAATTTTTTTGTTTATTATTATGCCGCCGCCTACTCCCGTGCCGAGAGTTATTGCGACCATATGCTCTATTTTATCGTCACCGAGTGCAAAAAATTCACCAAGTGCGGCTGCATTTGCGTCGTTATTCATATAAATCGGCAAATTTATATATTTTTGCAGTTCTGCGCGCATAGGAACATTCTTGAAATGAATATTCTCTGCACGAAGCACCATGCCGTCTTTATTATCACATGTTCCGGGGACGCCGACACCGATATGCTCCACATCTTTTGTTATATCAAAGCCCGCCTCGCTTGTAACGCGAATTGCAAGCTTTGCCATATCTTTTAAGATTTCACTGTAATGGCGGTCTGCATTTGTATCAACGCTTGACGAATGGATAATATTATAATTTTTATCCACGAGTCCTGCTTTGATTCTTGTTCCGCCAAAATCTATTCCAATATACATTAAATTATATTCCTTTCATTATTGTAATATTTTTTTATCAAAGTCCGCCCACGAGCTTTCTTTGGCGAAGTATAGACAAAAACTTTTCAAGGCTTGTGTTTGCAACAAGCTCCTCGGGGAAACCGATTTCATCAAGCATCGAGAGCGCCTCTGAAAAATTACCGACATTGCGTGACATATGGGCATCTGAACTTACGACAACATATACGCCCAAATCCATACATTTTTTTGCAATATTTATACAGTTTTCGGTGCTTCCTTTTCTTATAAGATGCGAATTGTTATTTATTTCGATCATTTTGCCTTCTTTTTTTGCCATAGCAATCACCGAATCAATGTTATATTCATAATCGGGCGAGCCACTGTGACCTATAATGTCAACATAAGGATTTTCAAGTGCATTAAGATATGCCTGGGTATGTGCCTTGCGATTCTGTGGCGCAAAAGTGTCGCGATGCATTGATGCAATTACAACATCAAGCAATGACAATGTTCCTGAATCAATATCAAGCCTTCCGTCAACATCTATAATGTTTGCCTCTACACCGTATAAAACCTTTACACCATCAATGTCACGCGGCACATTTCGTGCCATATTTATAAAATGCCACAAATGCGGCGCGTCGGGCATGCCCGGTGCGTGATTTGTTATTGCAATCGCTTCAAGCCCTATATTTTTTGCGTGCCACACATTTTCTTCAAGTGTTGAATATGCGTGCGTCGACGCATTTGTATGCGTATGTGGGTCAACCAAAATTTTCATTGTAAAAAGGAAACCTCCTCGAAAAAGTTATTTATCTTTATTGCTCCGAAGCACCTTCAAGCTCGTTCATAATACGCTTGTTAAGCTCCTCGGCGGCATTATATCCCATGCGTTTTTGACGATTATTCATAGCTGCAACCTCAACTATAATCGCAAGATTTCGTCCCGGACGGACCGGAATTGTAAGGGAAGGAATATTTATGCCGAGAATGTTTGTGTATTCATCCACAAGCCCGAGCCTGTCATATTGCTTTGCCTCTTCCCATGGTTCAAGGTGGATTACCATATCGATCTTTTCTGTGTCTTTTACTGCGCCCATACCAAATATGCGGCGTATATCAACAATTCCAATACCTCTAAGTTCGATAAAGTGGCGTATAATATCGGGCGCGGTACCAACAAGCGTTTTATCGGATACGCGTTTTATTTCAACAGCGTCATCGGCAACAAAGCGATGACCTCTTTTAACAAGCTCAACTGCGGTTTCACTTTTGCCGACGCCACTTTCACCAAGAATGAGCACACCCTCGCCGTGCACCTCTACAAGCACGCCATGGCGCGTAATGCGTGGTGCAAGCTGGACATTAAGATAACTGATAAGTGCACTCATAAAATTTGATGTGCTTTGACTTGTTCTGAAAATTGATACATTATATTTTTTTGCAGCATCCAAAAACTCGGGGAAAACCTCGAGTGAGCGCGTAACAACTATTGCCGGCGGATGTGTAGCCATAAGATTGTCAAAGCATTCCCCTTTTTTCTCGCTTGAAAATTCACGCAGGTACGAAATCTCAACCTTGCCCAAAATTTGAATTCTGCGCGGGTCAAAATAATCGAAAAAGCCTACAATCTGCATACCGGGACGGTTCACATCACTGCTTGTAACTACTGCGGTTTCAAAGTCTTCCGATTCATAAATTTTTTCAAGATGAAAATCGTTTGCGATTTGTGAAAGTAATATTGAAAATTCTTGACTTTCCATATTATATATTCCTCCTTAAATAAAGAGAGTATGATTTAAATATTTTTATACATAGTATATTATACATCATAAATTGATATTTTTCAATTGATTTTTATTATTTTTAGATTAAACAATGTAAAAAATTTTACCTTAAAAAGCATAAAAAGATATATATAACATGCATAACAAAGCATTAGTTACGCAATAGTAATATAACAGTTATATTTTTGTTATGGCAAAAATGAGAATCAAAGAATATAATGTATTTACATCAACATTTTATAACATGGGCTTTAGTTTTTTGCATCGAAGGGAGAGATTTGTGTGAAAATTGAAAAACTGTCACTTAATAAGATACGAGTAACAGTCAGTGAAGGAGAGCTTAATATCTGGGATATAAATCCGCGAGAAATTTCGCCTGATATGCCACAGCTAAAGAATTTTATTGCGTCACTTTTAAAACAGTCATGTAATGAAATTGGAGAAGAATTATTCGGTTCAAATGTACTTGTTGAGGCACGCCCGCAAGGAGAAGATTTTGTCTTTGTAATAACATGTGTCGGAAACGATTATGAAAATATACAAAAAGAAATTGCTAAAAGCGTTAAAAAACAAAAGTTTTTAAGAGGAGATTATAAGGCGAGGGCATATAAAGAGAGTGCATATTCATATTTTGAATTTGCAGCGCTTTGTGATTTTTCGCATATGTTAAAGTCTGTTGGGATAAAAGAGCTTGAAGCTACAAAGCTTTATAAATCAAACGACAAATTTTACCTGCAAATCGAGCGTGCACATCCGGACTTTGAACGGATTTGTATGATAATGAGTGAGTATGCGTCGGCAACGCACCACGCCCGCTCGTTTTGCGCATATATAGAGGAGCATGCAAATGCATATGCCACCCATAAGGATTTTGATGCGATAAGTCGCTGCTATTGATAAAACAAAACAGGCTACGAAGATTATAAATATCGTAGCCTGTATTTTTTTAATTTGATTTATAAGGATTTTATATATTCACAAATAAGCGCCGCAGAATTTTTTGCTGCAAGGGAGCAAAACTCGCCATAATCCATGTGCGAGCTACCATCAGCCTTGTCCGAAATGGCGCGCACCACACTAAAATCAACATTGTTTACATAGCATACCTGACCGATGCTACCACCTTCCATTTCGCACGCAATTGCACCAAAAGTTTTAGCAAGCTCGGCCTTTTTTTCGCTATTTGCGATAAAACTGTCATTCGTTGCAACCACGCCACAAACGGTATGAAGGGAAAGGGCGTTTGCCGCCTTTATAAGTGCGTCTGTAACGCGTTTGGCGGTCGGTATTTTTATAATATTTATAGTAGATATAAAACCTATTGGGTCGCCGAGCGCAGTTGTATCAACATCACCCTGCACAACAAAATCAGCAAGGGCAATATCTCCGATATTAAGCTCATCTGATAAAGAACCGCCTACGCCGACATTTATAATTGTATCAGGTGCATACTTTAAAATCATTGTCTGGGCACAGATGGCAGCGTTTACTTTGCCAATGCCGCACCGAGCGATAACAAGTTCATAGTCAAAAAGCGTGCCGCTCATAAAATCGACGCCGCTGATATTTTGCACGCTTGTATCACAGAGCAGTGATTTTAGCGCATCAACTTCTACATCCATAGCTCCTATAATTCCGATCATAAATAGACCCCCAATTAGTAATTTAAGTTATTTGCATCAACCTTTTTTAGTATCTCAAGGTAGCGCGCACATTCCTTTTGTGCATTTTCAAGGCTTAATGTTTTATAGTTGCCACATTCTATGGACGAATTTCCAAAAACATCTCCCCTGTGAGCAAGCACATCCGTACACGCCTTTTTTAAAACCTCTAAAATCGTTTTATTGTCGGCGTTTCTTGCAAGAAGATAAAAGCCTGTCTGGCAGCCCATCGGACCAAAATATATAACATCATCTTTGATCTGAGAATTGCGAATATATGTTGCAAACATGTGCTCGCATGAGTGCATCGTAGAATGGTCCATAAGATCGTTCGTGTTTGGCTTTCTTGTGCGCAAATCATATGTCGTGATATCGCCGTCGATGCGCGATATATAAAGTCCTTCTTCAAGCGTTTCATGGTTTACTGTAAAGCTTGCTATTTTTTCCATACAAATTCTCCTTACTAAAAATTTAGTTATATTATAGCAAAAAAAAGCACATATGTCCAGCATTTTGATGTAATATTCGCATGACGAATTTGGCAGTTTGGACGATTTTCTAACAAAAAAGACCGTTTTTTAATCAAAAAGTATTGCAAAAGCAATTTTGCTATAATATAATTGAATATGAAAGCAAGGATGGATATAAAATAACATATATAACAAACAAGGAGGCTATATCTTGGGTAGATTATTTGGGACAGATGGTGTAAGAGGAATCGCCAATAAAGAGCTTACGGCAGATTTGGCGTTTGAACTCGGACGCGCGGGTGCAATAGTTCTTACAAATGAGCTTTCATATAAGCCGAAAATTCTTGTTGGTAAAGATACACGCCTTTCGGGCGATATGCTTGAATGTGCTTTGATGGCGGGCATATGCTCGACCGGGGCACAGGTTGTTGAGCTTGGGGTAATTGCTACTCCTGCGGTGGCATATCTTATAAGAAAATATGGCGCTGACGCAGGCGTTGTAATATCTGCGTCGCATAATTCGTTTGAATATAATGGTATAAAGTTTTTTAATTCACAGGGTTACAAGTTAAGAGACGAAGTTGAAGAAAAAATTGAGGAGCTTATCCTTGATAAAAATAATTTGGCGTTTGATTTGCCCATTGGTAAAGAGGTAGGCCATCGCACATATGCACGCGAGGCGGCTGATGATTATATAAATTATTCAATAGGTGCAATTGGGTGCTCATTGTCGGGTTTAAAGGTGCTTATTGATTGCTCAAACGGTGCAAATTCTAAAATTGCTCCGCTCGCTTTTGAAAAGCTTGGGGCAAGTGTTGAGTGCATAAGTGATGAGCCTGATGGTATAAACATAAATGACAAATGCGGCTCGACACACCTTGATGTGCTTGAAAAAAAGATGTCAGAGGGCGGATATGATGTCGGCATTGCATTTGATGGTGATGCGGACAGAATGCTTGCCGTCGATGAAAATGGAAGACGCCTTACCGGCGATGAGATTATACTCATAATAGGAAAATATATGAAAGAAAATGGCGAGCTTAAAAACAATACGATTGTCGCAACAGTAATGAGCAACCTTGGTTTCTTTATTGCCGCAAAAGAGCTTGGGATAAATACTGTCCAAACAGATGTCGGTGACCGCTATGTTTTAGAGTGTATGCTTGAAAATGATTATACACTTGGGGGAGAGGAGTCCGGACATATAATATGTCTTTCGCACAATTCGACGGGGGACGGACTTTTGTCGGCGCTTCGTCTTTTAGAGGTTGTAAAGAAAACGGGCAAGCCACTTTCAGAGCTTAGAAAAATTGTTACAATTCTTCCACAGGTGCTTGTAAACGCAAAGGTTAAAAATGAAAACAAAGCACAGCTTTTAACAAATAAACAGATTGTGGATGAAATTGCAACACTTGAGGCTTCGCTTGATGGTAAGGGCAGGGTTCTGATTCGTCCGTCAGGGACCGAGCCGGTTGTACGCGTTATGCTTGAGGGCAGCGACAAAGATGCGCTTTTAAAAAAAGCAACTGCGCTTGCTGCGCTTATAGAAGAATTATTAGGATAAATAAAAAGCCGAGTTTTTTCTCGGCTTTTTTTGTATTAAAAACTATTCTTCATCATCAAGTACAAGCTCCATTTTACCTATTGATATTTCGTAGGCGGTTTTTGTTATTGCAGTTTCTTCATCAAGTTTTTTTTGATATTCGCGCGATTGGATGCGTCCCCATATTCTTACTCGTGCGCCGACACCGATATCGCGACAAAATTTTGCATTCCGCCCCCACGCAATTGAGGGTATATAGTCTGATTTGTTATACGAGCGATTTACTGCCAAAAGCATATCAGCAATTTCGCGCCCAAATGGTGTAACGCGATAGACGGGCTCTTTGCATACAAAGCCGTCGAGGTATATTTGGTTTGGGTTTTCGATTTCATTTTCATTTATTGTATGTATATCTTTTGCAAATACGGTGAGTACAAGTCTGCTCCCAGTTCCGCTATAATTATTATATGAGCGAAACTGGCCATTTACTAAAACAAAATCGCCACTTCGTATATCAAGGTTGCTACCAAAAAGTCTTTCGGACAAAATTACCTTTATATAGTCATATGTATCGCTGAGTCTTTTGACGCGTATTGTAAACATATAAAATTTTTCTTTGTAAACCTCGTGGCTGAAGAGCGGGTTATCCTCTAAAACGCCTGCTATTGTTACTGCGTTGTTATCTTTGTATTCTGTCATATTAAATTTTCTCCTCTCAAAGCAATAAATCGTTATTTTCTGTTTTATAAATATTTATTCGCACAAGAGAAGATTTATGACACTATAAAGCTAATAAAAAAAGGAGCCACAGCTCCTTTTTATTTTTATTCTTTTACTGGTATACGCTGATATATAATAACTGTAACAATACCACCTTTACATGATGCTTCAAGTCTTATCGGGTCGCCTGTATTATTTTCAAATTTGAAATCAAGATAGCCCCACGATACTGTCGCCTCATCATCGCGCGAACAGTATGTAACAGGCATTGAATGTTCGTGTCTTTCTATAATTTTAAGGCGCGCCTTTTTTGCAGCCATATATACAGTAGACGATATCTGACAAATTCCTCCACCAAGGCCGGGGCGCTTTTCCTCTCCGACAAAAATTGTTGCCTCTTTATAGCCGCGCTCATCTGTGCGCGCACCGACAATATCATTAAACGAAAATATTTTACCGTTGTTTATAACTGCATAGTCAATCGCCTTTGCTGCAAGCGTCATATTATGATTTCTGTTAGCTTGTGATGCATATAATTCATAAAAAGTAACAGCTCGTGCAATTTCAACCTCTTTAAAGTTTTCCACCACCTCGGGCGATACCGGAACATCAACCGGAGATGTGGGAAGCGGAGCCGGCACAGATTGTATAGCGTCCCAGCTGCTATAATCAATGTTTGCACCCGATATTGCAGCAAGATTGTGCGCATATGTTAGCTGGAATGATGACAGCATAAAAACGAGTATAAGTGATATAAGCTTAATATATTTTCTCACATTATTTCCTTTCTGCCATAATAAACGGCGAATAAAAGCTTGTATGATCATATTTATACTACCACACAAACCCTTTTGTGTCAACAATGAAATGCCCTTTGTAGTGGGGCAAGTGACATACATCTTAAGACAAAAAACAACAAAAAACTTACAATATTGTTACATATAGATTTTGTGTAAGATTTAGTATTGTTTTTTTTATCATAATATAGTATAATACTCTGGTAGATGACAAAAAAATGGTAAAAGAGGTGAAACTATGAACATACCAAATATTCTTACAACAATACGGCTATGTTTGATGCCTGTTTTTTTGTTTGTGTATTTTTCTCCCATAGAAAATGCAAGGATGCTTGCAATGGGTGTTCTTGTTTTATCTTTTATAACTGACATGCTTGATGGCTTTATTGCAAGACATTTTAATCAGATTAGTGACCTTGGAAAGCTATTAGACCCTGTAGCAGACAAGCTTATGCAAATTACGGTTCTTCTTTGTCTTGCAATTTATAATGAGGATTTGATATGGGTTGTTGCATTTGTATTTATAAAGGATGCTATTTTGGGAATTGGTGCAATTTATATGTTCAAACGCGGCATCATAGGCCAGGCGAACTGGTTTGGTAAGACATCGTGCTTTGTAAGTCTTGTATGTACACTTGTGCTTATTTTCCCGTTGTCAAACCCACTTGATAAGGGGACGGTTTTGCTTCTTAGTTTAGCGATTGCATTAGTAAATGCATGCGCGCTTATATCATATAGTGTGAGATTTTTTAAAACTGCATTTAGAAAGCCTACCGTTACGGCAGTTTTGTGGCGTAAAAAGTAAAAAATTAAGAAAATATTATAAAAATAAAAAAAATGCTTGCCTTATTTAAGGTTTTGTGTTAAAATAAATAATGCTTTATAAATAACAGTATAAATTCGTCTTTGACGAGATGTTATAGGATTATGCTATAACGCGTAGGAGGTGTATGTAAAATGGCAAAGTGTGATTTGTGTGGTAAGGGCGTTACATTCGGTATAAAGGTCAGCCACTCACATAGGAGAAGCAACCGTTCATGGAAGCCTAATGTTAGAAAGGTTAGAGCTATCGTAAACGGTGGTAGCAAGACATTGCATGTATGTAGCAGATGTCTTCGTTCGGGCAAGGTTGAAAGAGCCTAATGGTTTTTGCTCAAAAATATTAAAACTCCACAGGGGGATATCCTGCGGAGTTTTTTTATTGTTCATTATAAACAATTTTTATTACACAAGTGGCTTACCTTTTGCATCGGTAGATACAGAGCCGCACAAAATCATAATGCCGTCAATTATAGGCCATATTAGTGCAAGCCCCCTTGTCATAAATATGAGAACAAGTTGCAACAGCGCCATAGATGTATAACCAAGATAGAATCGACCGGCTGCAAACATACCTAAAAAGATTTGCAAAAGTCCTGCAACTATACGGGATTTTGAATGTAAAAATTCGTACTCCGGTGCAACATTTTTAACTTCTTGTATTGTTTCGTCATACGGGTTGTTGCCACATTGACTGCACTTTGTTGATGTATCGGGTATTTCTGCGCCACACACCTTGCAAAACATTTGCATCTCTCCTTTCATATTATAGTATATACTATATTGGAGAAAAAACAATAAAAATCGTTGTTTTGTATGCAAAATTTACAATTTATTAAAAAACGCACCTTGAAGTTAACCGATGAGCATTTTTGAGAAAATGAGCATCAAAAACCCCGGCACACCAAGAATGCCGCATATTATTGATGAATAGAGATTTACACCAAGGCTTATTCCAAAAAGGCTGCCTATGTAATTAAACAGCACGAGAGACAATGCACCTATAGTGCTGTTTGCGACAAGCTTTAAAATAAATTTAACCGGTTTTATAAAAATCCATACCAGTATATAAAGCGCTGCAAAGCCTAAAATTATAAGGCCTATTGTGGCAAGATTTGTTTCCATATAAAGCTCACCAACCTTTAAAATATTTTCTAACCTTGGGCTACTCTTTTGATATAGTCATAATGAGTAAGCCCTTTTATGCGCGCTATTTGCAACAAATAGCTATATTTTGCTTGGGCTGCTTTAATCTGATAGCTATACACATCGACTAAAAGTGGGTCAGTTGCAAATGTAAAGTTTTGAGCAGCAATATCAAGCTCGGCTTTTGCGCGGATAATACCTTGCAAAAGCTCGTTGTTTTCCTTAGCTTCGTGCTTTTTTTGCGCATTGCGCTTGGGGGGAAGATTTTGTGATTCTGAAAAACTAATCATATGACATTTTCCTTTCATAATGCTCTTTTGTGATATAAAATTTGATAATATAAGTATAGTCAAATATATGGACAAATATTCCGGCTTTCAGAATATAAAAGTATATTATATGTGACAAAAAACGACACAATGTAGTCGAAAAATGTATGTCAAAAAATTCCAAACCCTATTGATTTTTGTGTTCGTATGTGATATTATATCAAAAAGGAAAAAATTTACAGTTAGGAGATTGTGAAAATGAATAACAGTATTTCGGTTTTATTGGCGGATGATAGCGAGGAATTTGTAAAAACTATCAAGGACTATCTTGACACACAGGAGGGGATTACTGTTGCAGGTGTTGCCTACGATGGAAGGGAGGCTTTTGAGCTTGTAAAGGAGACAAAACCTGATGTTGTTTTGCTCGATATGATAATGCCATATATAGACGGGCTTGGCGTGCTTAAGAAAATCAAGAACACAAATCTTGAAAAAGAGCCTGTTTGTATGATGCTTACAGCAGTAGGCCAAGAAAAAGCAACACAAAAGGCGGTTGATTTGGGAGCACAATATTTTATGTTAAAGCCTTTCGAGCTTGATTCACTTGCTGAAAGAATAAAAGAGTTTGGTATGGAGCAACAAGATGTCCTTGTAAAGAATACCGACATAGTGCGTCCGAGCGAAAAAACCTTTACAAAGGAGAACGCAAATAAATGCTATAGCAAAGAGGACCTTGAAATGATTGTTACGGGCATAATTCATGAGGTGGGAGTGCCTGCACATATAAAAGGATATCAGTTTATCAGAAGTGCAATACTTATGGCGATTGACAATATGGAGGTTATAAATCACATAACCAAACAACTATATCCTGATTTAGCAAAAATGTATAAAACGACACCAAGCCGCGTTGAGCGTGCTATCCGACATTCGATTGAGGTTGCTTGGAATAGGGGTAGGAGCGAAACTATGGAGTCTATTTTCGGTTATACAATTTCTTGCGACAAGGGTAAGCCGACAAACAGTGAATTTTTTGCTATGATTGCTGATAATGTAAGACTTAGAATGAAATAAAACAAAAAAGTTAAAGGAGTTGTGGACACATTGTCCACAACTCCTTTTTTTTATATATACTGCACAATAATCAGCAAAGCAACATTTATAAATTTGCACCAAAAAAATGCATTTATGTAAGATATATTAAAATTTTCAAACCATAATATACCTATAAATTTATATAATATGCACATTTTCCATAAATTACAAAGAGATTTTTTGTGCAATATGTTGACATAGAGAATCAGATAATTTATCATTAGCACATATCGTTTTTTGTGCTTACATAAACAGTATAGTTTTTTGTAAAAAAACGCATATTAGACACAATAACATAATTTTTAATTATTTAAAAAGGAGAAAACAAAAATGAAAAAAGCAATAGTTTTTGGAAGCTTTGTCGTTGACCTTATGGCGCGTACGCCACATCTTCCAAAGCCGGGCGAAACCGTTAAAGGTTCGATGTTTGCACAAGGTCCGGGTGGGAAAGGCTTTAATCAAGCAATTGCCGCAAAGCGTGCAGGGGCAGATGTTATTATGGCGACAAAACTTGGACAAGATACGCTTGCAAGTGTTGCAACGGACAAACTTGAAAGTGAAAATATGACGCTTGAGTGTGTTTTTAAAACGGAAAAAGCGTCTACCGGCACAGCAATTATAATGGTAGACGAAAATAGCGGTCAAAACGAAATTGTTGTTACGCTTGGTGCTTGTGATACATTTGATGATGAAGACATAAGAAAAATTGCACCTTATATTGCTGAGCGTGATATATTATTGACCCAGCTTGAGACAAATGTTGATGCAGTAAAAAGCTTGATATCACTTGCAAAGCAGAACGGTGTTTATGTTATATTAAATCCCGCGCCTGTCCAACAGATAAGCGATGATGTTTATAAGCAAATCGATATTATTACACCAAACGAAGTCGAGGCATCAATTCTTACAGGAATAGAAATCAAAGATGAAAACGATGCAAAACGCGCTGCTGAGGTGTTTTTTGAGAAGGGAGTAACAAATGTAATTATTACATTGGGGAAAAAAGGTGCACTTATTGCAACAAAGAATAGCTTTGAGCTAATAAAAAACTATGATGTGGCCGTGCTTGATACAACGGGAGCGGGTGATGCATTTAATGGTGGACTTTTGGCGGCGCTTTGTGAGGGAATGGATATAATAAACGCGGCAAAATTTGCAAATATTGTATCAAATCTTGCGGTGACGCGTCTTGGGACATCAAATGCGATGCCATCGCGCGAGGAAATTGATGAGTTTAGAAAAAATAACACAGTTGGAGGAGATTAAATGCTTAAAGGTGGAATATTAAATCCGGAAATTGCATGTGCTCTTGCAAGTCTTGGGCACAAAGATACACTGATTGTGTGCGATGCGGGCTTGCCGATACCGAGTGGCGTGAAGAGAATTGACCTTGCGTGGAAAGCAAACGAACCGCGCTACCTTGATGTGCTTGAAGAGATGCTTAGGCATATTGTTGTCGAGGAGGCAATTCTGGCAAAGGAGCTTATAGAAATAAGTCCCGATATGCACAAAAAGATACTCTCTGTGCTTGGCAGTATACCAATAAAATATGTCGAACACACAACACTTAAAGAACAGAGCAAAACTGCATCAGCAATTATACGAACGGGCGAATTTACGCCGTATCCGAGTGTTATACTTGTTTGTGGTTGCGCATACTGATATGCAAAGACAAAACTCTAAAAAGAAGGTGAAGAAGTGAACAAATATATTTTAGAGCTTAAAAATATAACAAAGAGCTTTCCGGGTGTAAAGGCCCTTGATAATGTGCATCTTGAAATTATACCCGGAGAGGTGCATGCACTGTGCGGCGAAAACGGAGCGGGTAAATCTACGCTTATGAAGATTATATCAGGTGCCCAAAAATATACGACAGGTGATATTGTTGTTGATGGTAAAAGTTATGTTTTCGAATCTACAAAAGACGCCGAAAAGGTTGGTATCTCTATGATATATCAAGAATTTAACCTTGTGCCGCATCTTTCTGTGGCAGAAAATATATTTCTCGGAAGGTTAATAAATAAAAACGGCATAATCGATTGGAATAAAATATATAAAAACTCGGCAAAAATTCTTGAGCGACTTGGACTTAAAATTGATACGCGTCGACCTGTATCAAGCTTGTCGGTAGCACATATGCAAATGGTTGAAATTGCAAAATGTCTGTCAATCAATTCGCGCGTTATAATAATGGACGAACCAACTGCAGCGCTTACAGATGAGGAAATACGCGTGCTTTTTGAAATTATTGAGTCGCTTAAAAAACAGGGCATATCAATTATATACATTTCGCATAGAATGGACGAGATTTTTACAATAAGTGACAGGATAACTGTTTTTCGCGATGGCAAATATATAAAGACTCTTGATACAGAAAAAACGAATTATGACGAGCTGGTATCGCTTATGGTAGGACAAAATATAGAGAAGCTATACCCGGAGCGCACATATACACCGAGCGAGGTGGTGCTTGAAACAAAGAATATTTTTGGCAAAGCGGTAAACGGAGTAAGCTTCAAGCTTTATAAAGGCGAAATTCTTGGAATAAGCGGTCTTTTGGGAGCAGGAAATATTGAGCTTTCAAAAATACTTTATGGTGCACTGCAAAAAGAGAGTGGAGATGTTATAAAAAATGGAAAGAAGATAAAGTGTAAAAATCCGTACACAAGCATAAAAGAAGGCATAGGACTTGTTCCTGATGACAGAAAAAACGACGGTCTTGTGCTTGTTCGAAGCGTGCGGGAGAATATTTCGCTATCATCACTTGATAATATCTCAAAAAGCTCATTTATAAATAAAGCGCGTGAAAATACGCGAGTAAACAATGTTATTAAAGCTCTTAATATAAAGGTGCCTACGCCCGAGCATGTAGTCGGCAATCTAAGCGGCGGTAATCAGCAAAAGGTCGTATTTGCAAAGGTGCTTGAAGCAAGTCCGGATATATTGATATTAGACGAACCGACACGCGGTGTCGATGTAGGTGCAAAGGCAGAGATTTATCAAATAATTGATCTTTTAACAAGAAACGGCAAAAGCATAATTATAATTTCGTCTGACTTGCCCGAGGTTATTGGCATGTGCGATAGAGTGCTTGTAATGCGTGAGGGACAAATTGTGAAGGAAGTACAAAAAGACGAGGCAACGCAGGAGCTTATATTGGCGTATGCCGCAGGAGGTGTGGAAAATGAATAAGAGAATAAGACAATTGATAAGTCGACAGACTTTGAATAAGATAATGAATGAATATCGAAGCTTTGCCATACTTGTAATTATATTGATTTTTGCGTCGATAATCTCTCGCGACTTTTTATCGCTTACAAATATTTTTAATGTAATACGCCAGGTTTCGATTGTATCAATTCTTGCGTGTGGTATGACTTTTGTAATTCTAACGGGCGGAATTGACCTTTCAGTTGGTGCAATACTTGGGCTTTCGGGCGGTTTGTCTGCTGGTGTGCTTGCGTCGGTTGCAACAATAACGGGCAATTCGGTCATTGCTATTATAGCTGCCATTTTGACGGCGCTTGTTATAGGAACTGCGTGCGGATATGTAAACGGGTTATTTATTACAAAGGGCTCTTTGCCGCCATTTATCGTGACACTTGCGACGATGACATTGCTTTCGGGGTTACTTTTGGTATACACGAACGGTGCACCGATACGCGTCACAAATGAAGCATATATGTTTATTGGAAAGGGCTCTGTTCTGGGCATACCGTTTCCGATTTGGTTGCTTATAATTGTATATGTAATTGCATTTTTAATTTTGGGGCACACTACATTTGGCAGACAAATCTATGCTATTGGCGGCAATAAGGAGGCATCGCGTCTTTCCGGTATAGATACAGTGAAAATTGAAACAAGGGCATATGCTATAAATGGCTTTTTGGCAGGGCTTGGTGGAATTATATTAACTGCACGACTCGGCGCGGCACAGCCTACGGCGGGAAGTGGCTTTGAGCTTGATGCAATAGCGGCAGTAATTCTTGGCGGCACAAGTCTTTCGGGAGGACAAGGGTTTGTACTTCCGACGGTGGTTGGTGCGGTTATTCTTGGCGTGCTTGATAATATTTTAGTTTTAATGAATGTGAATCCGTTTGTATCTGATATCGTAAAGGGCGGGGTAATACTTGCAGCAGTGCTTATTGACAGAAAGTTTAAAAGCATATCAAAAAAGATTGAAGGCTAAGCCTTAAAAACAAAAAAGGAGAATATAAAATGAAAAAAGTATTAAAAAAAGTTATTAAATCTATTGCAGTTGGTTCATTATGTGGTATAATGGCATTGTCATTGCTCGCTTGTGGAGCAAATGATATGTCAAATGCCGGAACAAAACAGTTTAAAATTGGTCTTTCGATGAATACACTCAATAATCCGTATTTTGTTGATGCCAAAAATGGCGTTGAAAAGGGTGCATCGGAAAACAATATAAAGCTTTCGGTTGTTGACGCACAAAATGATCCGTCAAAGCAGATTACCGATGTTGAAAACCTTATTGCGCAAAAGCCGGACCTTATTATTATTGACCCGGCGGACTCCGATTCGATCGTCGCGGCGATTGAGGCGTGTAATAGGGCAAGCATCCCCGTTGTGACAATGGACAGAAAAGCAAATGGTGGAAATGTTGTGGCACACCTTGGATTTGATGCGATTGCGTCGGGCAAGATTGCGGGTGAATATATTGCAAAAATGGTAAATGGGAAAGATGCAAGGATAGTTGAAATACAGGGAATTATGGGTACCAATGTTGCTCAGGACCGTTCGAAAGGTTTTAATGAAGCAATTTCAAAGTATCCGAACATTAAAAAAGTTGCAACACAGTCGGCAGACTTTGACCGTGCAAAAGCGATGAGTGTTATGGAAAACATTTTACAAGCAAACAAAAATATTGATGCGGTATATGCGTCAAACGATGAGATGGCACTTGGTGCACTTGAGGCGATAAAAGCGGCAAAAAGAGAAAACGAAATTGTTTTAATAGGTTGTGACGCTATTGATGATGCACTTTCAGCTGTAAGGAATGGCTCGCTTAATGCGACAATAGCAGAGCCACCATTCTATCTTGGCAAAAATGCGCTCCTTACAGCGCTAAAGCATTTAAACGGTGAAAGCGTGCAAAAAGAGGTAATACTTGAATCGACACTTTTGACGCTTGAAAACATTGACAGTATAAAAACAAAGGATTAAAATATGTAGAAACAGTAGGTGGGAAAATGAAGCTTAATAGTATTATTGACCATACACTTTTGCGAGCTGATGCGACAAAGGAAGACATTTTGGAGCTTTGCAGTGAGGCAAAGACATATGGTTTTGCATCGGTATGCACAAATTCGTGCTATACATCGCTTGTGCATGAACAGCTTAAAGACAGTACAGTTAAGACATGCGCTGTTGTGGGGTTTCCGCTTGGTGCTATGTCATCGGAGGCAAAGGCCTTTGAAACAAAGCAAGCAGTTATAGACGGTGCTGATGAAATCGATATGGTAATACAAATCGGCGCCATGCGCGAAGGCGATTATGAATATGTATTAAATGATATCAAAGCAGTCGTAAAAGCGTCGGGCGATGCGCTTGTAAAGGTAATAATTGAGGCGTGTCTTTTGAATGATACACAAAAAGTCAAAGCGTGTGAGCTTGCAAAACAGGCGGGCGCTGATTTTGTAAAAACATCGACCGGTTTTTCGAGCGGTGGTGCTACAAAAGAGGATATTTCTCTTATGCGCAAGACCGTAGGAGAGTCGATGGGCGTAAAGGCGTCGGGTGGTGTGCGCACTAAAAAAGATGCCATTGATATGGTAGAGGCGGGCGCAAGTCGCATTGGAGCAAGTGCAAGCATAGAAATCTGTAAATAAAAAATAATCGGCTATACGAATTTGTATAGCCGGTTTTATATTTTATAATATTTATATTAGAGATGATTTTCAATCATTTGTGCAAAGTCAGCTTTTGCCTTTGCGCCAACTGATTTTTCTACTTCTTCGCCACCTTTAAATACAATAACAGTAGGTATTGTCATAACTTTAAACTTTTCAGCAAGCTCCATTTGTTCGTCGACATTGATTTTGCCGACTTTTGCACGACCGGAAAAATCATCTGCAAGTTCATCAATAAGCGGAGAGACCATTTTGCACGGACCGCACCATGTTGCCCAAAAGTCTACCAATACAGGCACATTGGATTTTAAAACTTCATCTTCAAAATTTGCAACTGTAATTTCTATAACGCTGTTTGACATACCAAATCCTCCTAAAATTTGCATAATGTTTTAATGATTTACGCTATGGTTTTATTATGCTTTTATAATATTTTATTTATTTGCTTTTGTCAAGGGATTTATGTTTATTTTTTCAATTTCTTTATAAAATTAAAGGTCAATATACTGAGTCGATATAATCTCGCACAAGACTCGTGCGTTTGTTATATCGCACATTTTCGCTATATATTCTTGCGTCTTATCAGTCTTTGTATATACATATACCTTTACATCGCCCTCGTATGCGATATCCTTTATAATATATCCGCTACCAAGCGTTTCGTATTGCACCTTGCCAAATAATGTATAGTCGCATGTAACACATAGCAAATCACAAAGTGTACGCGTAATTATTCCGGCTGTATCGACGCCAAGCTTTGCGCTGTTTCCATAAGCCCGTACAAGTCCACCACCGCCGAGCAATATCCCGCCAAAATATCTTGTCACTACAACGGCAACATCAATAAGGCCTTCCTTGCGTAGCACCTCAAGCACAGGCAATCCTGCCGTGCCTGATGGTTCACCGTCGTCGCTGTATCGCATAATATTACCATCGCCGATGATGTAAGCATATACATTGTGCGTTGCGTCGTAATGCTTGCTACGCATTTTTGCTATAAGCTCAAGCGCTTCGGCCTCAGCACTGACAGGCCATACATTTGCTATAAAACGCGATTTGCGCTCAATCATTTCGGCGCTTGCACGCTCTTTTACAGTTTTATAAAAAGGCTTCATTTTATCACCGCCTATTATTTTACAATATATTTTCGCATCTTATCGTAACACTGTGCATCGATTTTGGCGTTTATTAAAATTCCATCAGGAGTATATTGCTCGCTATTTACAAGCTGATTTTCGTGCAGAGCAGATACACATCCAGCATCACTATACGGAATATTTAAAACGACATCGCGTTTTTGGCCCGGCACAACCGCCTCTATAATTTCGACAAGCTCGTCTATACCGATTTTATTTTGGGCGGAGATACATACTGTTTTTGTGCATGCATCGATTGTTTTTGGAATAATTTTATCCTCTGCAAGGTCAATCTTATTAAGAACGGCAATCGTTGGCTTGCCACTTGCACCAAGCTCTTCTAAAATATTGTCAACAACCTTGATATGCGTTTCATATTCATCGTTTGAAATATCAATAACATGAACTAACACATCAGAAAGTGCCGCCTCTTCAAGTGTTGATTTGAATGCTTTTACAAGATGGTGCGGCAGCTTTCGTATAAATCCGACAGTGTCTACGAGCAATATCTTTCGATTATCAGACAGGGTAAGACTTCTTTGTGTCGGGTCGAGTGTTGCAAAAAGCTTGTTTTCTGCCAGGACAGAAGCATCTGTCAAAAGGTTTAAAAGCGTTGATTTGCCCGCATTTGTGTATCCAACAAGTGCAACGACGGTCTGGTTATCCTTTGCGCGACGAACACGCAACAAATCACGGTGCTTTTGCACTTCTTTTAATTCTTCTGTTAAAAACTCAATCCTTCTTCTTATGTGGCGTCTATCTGTTTCAAGCTTTGTCTCGCCGGGACCGCGCGTACCAATGCCGCCACCAAGTCGTGAGAGCGCTTGGCCCATCCCTGTAAGTCGCGGTAGCATATATTTAAGCTGGGCAAGCTCGACCTGGATTTTACCTTCCTTTGTTATGGCACGCATAGCAAATATATCAAGAATAAGCGATGTCCTGTCGAGAACCTTCATATCGAGATGGTCAGAAATGTTTCGTACTTGGACAGGCGAAAGCTCATCATCAAAAATTACTACATCTGCATCAAGCTCTTGTGCAGCACTTAAAAGATCATCAAGCTTTCCCTCACCAAGATATGTCGCATTATCGGGAGCAGGACGGTTTTGAATAACATAACCTACAACTTCAACACCGGCTGTCTTTGCAAGCTCACAAAGCTCATCGAGCGACTCGTTTGTTGTGTCTAATAGCTTGTTTGGATTATCTGTATGAACGCCGGCAAGAATTGCCCGCTCAATTTTGATTTCGTTTTCGTACATAACTTACCCTCTCAAAGTGAATTTTACCAAAAGCAATTATAGCATATTCATATTTGTATATATAATACCATATTACAGGCGAAAATACAAGAAAAATTAGTAATCAGAGCATATAACAAAAACCCCGTTCTCGTGTGAGAACGGGGAATGTTGTATCATATCAAATTAGTATTTTAGGACAAGCATACCACGCTGGTTCGAACCTCTGAACTGCATAATTACTAAGCTTGCAGGTGTTCTTCCTGCAAAGCTTGTATCATACAAGTCAGCTACAGAACCGGCATATACTTGTTTACCAACAGGTTTGTTCGCATCATAAACCATAATCTTAAATCTTGATGGGTCATATGTCGAATCGTGGCGCAAACCATTTGTTATTGGCGGAACAGCAGTAGCATCGTTAAAGATGTATTGCTGGCTTGCACTATCGTACAAAACAAGATTTCTATCACATGCACGACCGGAATCTGCTGAAACTGCATTTGTTACAAAGCCGTTTGCATCTGTTGTGATAAGCGTTGTCTTTGTGCCCGTGTTATTATCTGCTTTCGTTCTGCCAAGCAGGTAACTAAACTTTCCTTCTCCGTCGAGATACTCTGTCAAAATAGCAACATCGAAACCATAGCTACGAGATGGGTATTCAATTTCGTGTGAAGAAGGAGCAATTACTAGTTTTGCATCTGCAAGATATATGGGTTCTATCCACGACAAATAACCATCACTATTTACAAATACTTTCATAGCATCACCCGGGACAACTACCATACTGTCACGAACGGGGTTTCTGCGGCTTGTTGCTATAGCTTTGTAATCCGGCAAATCAGCATATGCTGTCCACAATTTGTTGTAGAACTCTCCGCTTGAATAAAAATCCGGTTTAACTGTATATTCTTTATATACACCTTCCATATAACCTGAAATCACAAGCGTTCTTTTATTATCTTCAACAAGACACTCATATGCATCGGCAACAACAAACATCTGAAGTTCATTAAATTCAGTTGTACCTGTTTCAGGTGCATCAGCTACAGGTTGAGCCTTTGTAAGTGCAAATTCAACCTTGCTCGAATTTGGTGTTGTTGTAAGCAATTGAATGTATTTAATACTTCCTGATGTTGTAGGCAAGTTGTTTGCTGTGATATAGCCCATTTTTTCTGCATCTCTAACTTCAGCTGCAGTAGTCGGCAAAGAAATTACAGGAACTGTAGCAGGTAGAGAATATTTAAATCCACCAATTGTTGATGTTGCTTTGATATATGCTGTATCCTGCATAAAAGCAAGTGTCTGGTCACCTGCTGATTGTAACGAATACACTGATTCATTGGCAGAAGTATTTAAATAAGGAGTATCAATTTTTATTATTTTGCCCTCTTCATCAAGCTCGAACAATAATGGAGAAATCTTTGTTCCATCGCCATAATAACCGGTATATGTTGTTGCCGGGTCACCTTCCTTATAGGAAGTAGCAGCAATTACAGCTGTTAATGAGTTATCAATTGCAGTATATGTTGCGTCTGCACCGGTGCACAATGCACCATCAACAATCAATTTGTTTGCTGTAAGGAAATCCTTATATGTGCCATCAACATATATTCTAAGTCTTATAGATGTATCAGCACCTGTTGCTTTTGCGTATCTTGTAAGCAAACCGAACGATGTGCCGCTATTTGTACCGGAAATAGTATCCCATGCAATTCTTCCAAAATAATCAAGGTGGAACTTACCGCTCATACCTAATCTTAAACGCATACTGCTTTCCGGAGCAGATGTACCAAGACCACTTGTGATGAAGTTAAAATATGGTGCAGTTGTCTTGTATTTTACACCATTGATAGTAAGAACGAATCTGTTGTTTTCGTCTGTTGAAAACTCAGTAATCTCACCGCTGATAGAATCTTGCGCAACAATAATCTTTGCATATTGACGAGATGCGCCATCGTCGCTCATAGCTATCGAAAGAACATCGCCTGCATAAAGGTCTTCAAATGCTATTTGATAATTATAAGCATCAACAATTTCATATCTTAAGTCGCTGTTTCCGATATCAATAGTTTTATTAAGTCCTGTAACTTTATCGGTAAGGATAAAGTTTTCAGCATTTATTTTACTTATAACAAGTGTTTCGTATGCAGTAACAACCAAAACATCTACTATATCGTCTGTATTATAGTCGATGAAGGAAACTTCGCCTTCTCTTCCTCTAATTTCGTTTAAAGTTGCACTAACACTTTGGTTAACAGCTCTTGCAACACCATTATAAATAATTGCCGGACTTGTGCCCATATCAAGCTCTGTCGGGCGTTTATCTGTTTCTCTGTTTGCCCAATATGTAACTTTTGCGTCTGTAACAGGATATATAATATTTGAGATAGGGGTTGTTTTTATTTCGTTTTTATTTTTTACTATTTCGTATGAAAGAATTGTGCGTTTATCTGTTTCTTCATCGTTTATGTAATAAGCTTTTACATATTTACCGAGAGCGTTTGCTATTGTTGTTTCGCCTTCGAAGTAGACACCTGTCTGTATACCATACTCGATTTGTAGTCTTCCTTCTGCAAGCGGGCTCGGCTGGAACATACTTGTCAAATCATTAGCAGTAACAATACCTTCTGTTTTGAATACATCATGCTTTTCAGAAAGAAGTGATACGCCATCCACCACTACATATTTATAGCTATCACCCGAAGTGATTCGTTTGTTAACATTAACCTGTAATGTATTTGCACAAAGTATAGCTGCTTGTCCTCTTGTCATAGGACTTGAGAAATCGATGTTTGTAAGACCTTTCAACATGCCGATATCTCTTGCAACATACATATAGCCTGTAGGATATCCGCCATTCGACTCTGATTGAATATCATAACCGACAGCATAAATCATCATCTTAACGGCTTCTGTTCCTTTTACATTATCATCAGGGCCAAAAATACCGCCGCCATAACCTTTGATGGCGCCTATTCCTGCACCAAGCTCAACCGCAGGAGCAAATATATTGTCCTTCGGCACATCACTAAACATGCCGACAGGCTCATAAGCCTGTGCAGCATCGTCAAGTGCAAGACTCTTCATCATAATTTGAGCAAATTCAGCTCTTGTGATATCGTCGTTGGGTTTAAAGTTTGAACCATCGCCAACCATAATATTTAATGCACAAAGCAGTGATGCGGCAGATTCGTACTCAGTACCTACAACATCATGAGGTACAGGAGCAGCGAACGCCGGAATCTGAAGCATCATAACAAGGATAACAAGCATAGATGCAACGCGTTTAAACAAATTCATTTCAGTTTACCCCCTTCAAATGTGTATGAATTTTATTATAAACCAGGCAGTTTTGTCAAGATTATCAAGTGAAATCTGCCAGATTTGGAAAACACTTCGCGTCTGAGTGAGCGCGAACTTATACAATTACAATCCCGTGTTCTGCAATTGAAAATTATTAAAATGATACATTATGTATCTGGTATATACGCAAAACAAACAGCATATCAAAAACCCATATGCTAAATCAGCATAGATACTTAATAATATTATAACTCGTTTTCACATAATAATCAACAAAAATTTTATTATTCTTGACTAAATTATCGACTTTTTTTAAAATTTTGTATTATATTTATTTATATATGGAGTTTTCATTTGCTTTTCATACAATATATTGTGTAAAAAGCTATACTTTTCAAACGCAAAAAGAGTTTTACATTTTTATTACACTTGCAAAAATTTTAAAAACAATACAATCGGTTGCTGTATTGACAAAAATTTACTCACGCTTTAAAATAGTATATAGACTTCAAAAAGAATGGGTGAGTGGGTTTTGGATAAAAACAATATAATACTTATAGGTATGCCCGGTGCAGGAAAATCAACAATCGGTGTTGTACTTGCTAAAATGCTTCGGATGGATTTTTGCGATACTGATTTGATAATTCAAAAAAATACAGGTCGTGCTTTACAGGAGATAATTGATAATGATGGACTTGATTATTTTCTTGAGTGTGAGTGCAAAACTGTGACGGAGCTTGGGTGCGAAAACTGCGTTATTGCGACGGGCGGCAGTGTTGTGCTAAAAAAGGAAGCGATAGAGCATCTGCGCGCACTTGGTAATGTTATATATCTTCGTGCTACATTTGATAAAATTGAAAGCAGAATTCATAACATAGACACGCGCGGCATAGCGTTTAAAGAGGGGCAGACACTTTTTGATATATATAATCAGCGTACGCCGCTTTATGAAAATGCTTGCGATTTTATTGTCGATGTCGGTGATTTTAATCCTGCCATAACATGTGAAAAAATCAAAGAAAAAGTAAATGTAATATAGGCATGCCAAACAACCTTTTCTGTTTGTAAAGCAAATGTAACATTCTTTTAACACAAAAGAAAAAAACCCTTGACTTTTTGTGTGTTTTGTGCTATGATGAGTTCATAAATGATTGTAGGAGTGAAACTTATGATAGAAAGGAATGACCTTGATAAGGTCAAAAAGAGTCTGCAACAAAACATTGGCAGAAAGGTTCGCTTGACATCAAAGAAGGGACGCAAATCGGCAATAGTACGCCGGGGGGTAATTGAAAATATTTATCCGAGTATTTTTACAATTAGATTAGACCGTGCAGCAGATGATACAGAAAACAGACGCGTATCGTTCAGCTATACGGATGTGCTTACAAAAACGGTTGAAATTGTTATGTATAAGTGATATTTTGACGGTAAAAGTACTAATCAAAACGGCTGTCAACCAGCCGTTTTTTCTTTTTTTAAAATATGACGAGCTAAAAAAAAGAGGTGAATAGATATGAAGCTTCCGTTAGCTGATATGGTAAGGCCAAAGTCGCTTGATGATGTTGTGGGACAACACCACATTCTTGATGAGGGCAAGGTTTTGTACAACCTTATACAAAAAAAGAATATACCCAATATGATATTTTATGGGCCAAGTGGCACGGGGAAAACAACGGTTGCAAATATTATTGCAGAGTCCACGGGCAAAAAACTATATAAGCTAAATGCAACAACTGCTTCGGTAAGTGATATACGCGCTATTGTGGCAGAGCTTGATACATTGTTTAATGTAGAAGGTGCGCTTTTATATCTTGATGAGATACAAAACTTTAACAAAAAGCAACAGCAGTCGCTTTTAGAGTTTATAGAAAATGGACGACTTACACTTATTGCATCTACGACAGAAAATCCGTATTTTTACATATACAACGCTATTTTGTCGCGCTCGAATGTGTTCGAGTTTAGGCCAGTAGATGCCCGGGATATAATTATATCACTTCAAAGGGCGACACACACTCTCGAGGGCGCGATGGGGGATATAAAAATAAAGCTTGATGATGATGTGTTTGAGTTTATATCGTCAGTAAGCGGAGGAGATGTGCGCAAGGCACTTAACACGCTTGAGGTATGTGTTATGTCATCGCCACCTGATAAAAAAGGTAATATTCATATTACGCTTTCAAATGCAGAGGGTGCATCGCAGAAAAAGGCGATGCGTTATGAGCGCGATGGCGATAGTCATTATGATGTGATGAGCGCATTTCAAAAGTCGATTCGTGGCTCGGATGCTGATGCGGCTATACACTATCTTGCAAGGCTTCTTTGTGCAGGCGATATGATATCTGCGTGTCGAAGACTTTTGGTTATTGCATCAGAGGACATCGGCATGGCATATCCACAGGCGGCATCGATAGTAAAAGCGTGTGTAGATTCTGCGCTTCAGCTTGGTTTGCCGGAGGCGAGGATTCCTCTTGCACAGGCGGTGCTTGTGCTTGCTACTGCACCGAAAACAAACTCTGCCATATGTGCAATTGATGCGGCTATGCATGATGTCGAAAGTATGGATGTGGGAATGGTTCCGTCGGCGCTGCGTGACAGTCACTATGATGGCGCATCAAAGCTTGGACATGGTCAGGGGTATAAATATCCGCACAGCTATGAGAATAATTATATATCTCAGCAGTATTTGCCGGATAATATTAAAGACAGGGTATACTATACGCCGGGGAATAATAAAAACGAAAAAGTAATTGCAGAGTATTGGGACAAAGTTAAAAAAAAGGGTAAATAATTACGGAAGAGAATTATTACATGGTATTGGGAGGAATTATGACAAACAAAAACTCAAGGGGAATTTTGGCAAAGATTGCTCTTTTTGGCGCCGCACTTATATGGGGGAGCTCATTTATAATAGTTAAAGATACAGTAAATGTGCTGCCGCCGAATTTGTTGATTGCAGTGCGCTTTTGCATTGCGTGTATATTATTGTCACTTGTTTTTGCAAAAAAGCTTGTACTAATCAATCGTACATATCTATGGCAGGGTGCAATAATCGGTGCGCTTTTGTTTGCGGCATATTCGACTCAAACGATTGGTATTACAGACACTACACCGGGCAAAAATGCCTTTCTTACGGCAATTTATTGTGTGATTGTACCATTTATGTTTTGGTTTTTTACAAAGAAAAAGCCCGACATATACAATATTATTGCGGCGCTTTTGTGCATATCCGGTATTGGATTTATTTCGCTCACGAGCAAGTTTGCTGTTGGGTTTGGAGATGCACTCACACTTATTGGTGGCGTATTTTATGCAGCGCACCTTGTTACAGTATCAATATTTGGCAAGGACAAAGACCCGATACTGCTTACGATATTGCAGTTCTTTTATGCCGGCATTTTTGGATGGATTGTGACGCTTACAACGGAGAGTATGCCGACACACATAGCTTTTGGTGCTGTGACAAGCGTTTTATATCTTGCATTTTTTTGCACGGCAGGTGCACTATTATTGCAAAATATTGGTCAAAAATATACACACCCGTCAGCTGCATCGATTATATTAAGTCTTGAGTCGGTGTTTGGCGCACTGATAAGTGTAATATTTGGCTATGAGGTACTTACAACAAGGATTTTTGTAGGCTTTGCGTTCATATTTATAGCCGTACTTATATCGGAAACAAAGCTTTCGTTTCTAAAACCAAGTAATAATAAAGATGTGTAGAGTGATTTTTGTATTGACAAGTCTATATAATAGGTGTATTATATTTACTATACTTCGCCTATGCGGGCATAGTTTAGTGGCAAAACAACAGCTTCCCAAGCTGTGGATACGGGTTCGATTCCCGTTGTCCGCTCCAACAAAAAGCACATTGCAAATTTGCAATGTGCTTTTAATATTATAAAAAATTTATCTTGCAAGAATAAGCTTTGTAAGCTCAACCGGGTCAACAATTTTGCCGTCTTTATAAACGCGCATATTACCGGATGCGATTTCGTCTATAAGAATAACCTCGCCATTGTTGTAACCAAACTCAAACTTTATATCCCACAAGTCAAGGCCGATACTCTTAAGGTCATCAGCAACAATCTTTGTAATTTTGAGTGTTTGTGCTTTCATACTTTCAAACATTTGAGGTGTCATAACACCAAGCGCTGCAAGACCTTCCATTGTTACGAGCGGGTCGCCCTTGTCATCATTTTTAAAGGTGCATTCAACATAGCCACCGTCCAAAACTGTACCATCTTCCATATATTCGCCATATCTGCGGATAAAGCTTCCTGTTGCAACCAAACGGCATATTACCTCTAAACCGTGACCAAAAACAGTTGCAGGAAGAACCTCCATTGTCGCATTATCAACATCGGCACTTACATAATGAGTTTTGATGCCTGCCTTTTTAAGCATATCAAAATAATAAACCGATGTGCGAAGATTTGCCTTGCCGATACCTTCAATAGTAAGACCTACTGTATTTTCGCCCGGGTCAAAAACACCATCTTTGCCTGTGCAATCGTCCTTAAACTTTAGCATAACATTGCCATTATCAAGGCCGTATACATCTTTTGTTTTTCCTGTGTAAAGCTTTTTCATATTAACAACCCTTCCTTATTTATGTATAGTTTAATCACTTTCATGCATATCATAAAAATTATTGTAACACAAAACGGGCTAAAACGCAATATTTTTTTGTAAAGGATATAATATTTTGTTATATTTTACAGTTGATTAGGTATGGATTGAGATTTTTTTGTGTTTGATTAGGATAGTTAAAAATCCTGCCACTAATGTGACAGGATTTGTGTGGTTGCGGGGGCCGGATTTGAACCAACGACCTTCGGGTTATGAGCCCGACGAGCTACCAGGCTGCTCCACCCCGCGATATTTAGATTACTTTGATATTATAGCACAGCAAGATATGTTTGTAAAGAAAAATTTTCAAAAAAACAAAATAAATTTGAGCTTTTATATAAATTTTATGCCTGAAACATTAAAAATATACCACATCATAAGTAGAGGCAAATCCGTTTTTATGCGAATTTGCCCATGTTTACACTTTGTTATAAGGCGTTATCTTGCGTGGTGAGCTGTAGTGTCAGCCGGCACCTTGTCTTTGAATAAAAGTGTGATAGACCACAAAGCGCCAAGACCTACAAGAGTATAGATTACTCTTGAAAAAGCTGCCATCTGACCGCCAAAAAGCATAGCAACGACATCAACGCCGAAAATGCCTATCGAGCCCCAGTTTAATCCGCCGACAATAACAAGTATAAGTGCAATTGTATCAATTATTGCCATTTTCACATACCTCCATTTTATTTTTTAAAAATATGTTTTTGCGTTTCATAATTAAGTTTGTGCAGGTTTTTTAATAATAAACAAGGAAAATTATGCAAAAAATTTTTAAAAAACAAAGCTTATTAAAGAAGGATAGGATATGTGATTGTTTGGAGAAGGTTTTTAATTTATATATTTGCCCATATAATATGAACGCTTCAATTGTTTTTCATTACTATATGCATTTCTTATTGTGGCAATTATTGATGTGTTTGCCCCAATAGCCTTAAGCTCTGCCTTAAGATTTGCCAAAAGCTCCTTTTTCACTAATTTCTCCGTTTTCAAGCTGAGCCTTTTCTTCGTCTGTATATTCGCGATAGCTTTCGTTAAGATGTGCTTCAAGCTCACTTTTGAGTGCTTTGTCATTATCGTTAATTTTTTGAACAATCTGGTCGGAGTCATTATATAAAGCGGTTATAAAATCAGCCAAATTATCTCTTTGAACTATCGCAAAGCATATTATTGCTACAAGTAAAAGCGCAAAAATTATGCCTGTTGCTTTAAAAATTTTTTTCACAAAGCTCGCCTCCGATGTATATAAGAGCTTGTATTATTTTTCATTTAGTTGGCCAAGACTTGCCGCTTGAAGATACGAGTTTATAAAGCCGTCGAGCGCACCATCCATAACTGCACCGATGTTGCCTACTTCAAAATTTGTGCGGTGGTCTTTGACCATGTTATACGGATGGAAAACATAGGAGCGAATCTGGCTTCCCCATGCGATTTCCTTTTGAACGCCCTTTATATCTTCGATTTTGTCCTTGTGTTGTTGTTCAGCAATCTGGACAAGCTTCGACTTTAGCATTTTCATTGCGGTTTCACGGTTTTGATGCTGTGAACGCTCTGTCTGGCATGCAACCACAACGCCTGTAGGTATGTGTGTTATGCGTATAGCAGAGTCGGTTTTGTTAATGTGCTGACCACCTGCACCACTTGCGCGGAAGGTATCAACACGCAAATCCTCCGGATTGATTTTTATTTCAATATCGTCCTCAATTTCGGGCATAACCTCAACGGATGCAAATGAGGTGTGTCTGCGACCGGAGGCGTCGAACGGCGAAATTCTTACAAGACGATGAACGCCTTTTTCAGACTTTGCATAGCCATACGCATTGATGCCACTAAGAAGTATTGTTGCACTTTTTATGCCTGCTTCATCGCCATCAAGGATATCAAGCACCTCACAAGAAAAGTCTCGCTTTGCTGCCCACATTTGATACATACGCAAAAGCATCTGGGCCCAATCTTGTGCCTCGGTGCCGCCGGCGCCTGCATGAAATGTGATTATGGCGTTGCATTTATCGTATTTGCCCGACAAAAGCGTTTCAAGCGTCATCGATTCAAGCATTTCACTTACATCATCACATGCTTGTTTTACTTCGTCTAAAAGTGAGTCATCATCTTCCTCAATTGCAAGCGCAACGAGTGTTTTTGCATCCTCCCAATCGGCAACAAGCTTGTCATAACGCGCAGCCCTGTCCTTTAGCTGTTTGATTTTTTGAAGAGTTTTTTGTGAAAGCTCCATATCGTTATAAAAATCGGGCGAAAGTGTCGTTTTTTCAAGTTCTTCTACTTTGGCTAATGTTGATGCGATGTCAAAGTGAATCCCTCAAATTCGTTATTTTATCGGTTAAAGCTTCGAGAGCAAGTCTGTATTCTTCATACTCTAACATAACTAATCACATCCTTGTATAAAATTATATGCTATATAGTTTGGTAACTATTTTTTAAAACAGTGACATTTGTTTGTTTGGATTATCTTCTTCACGAAGAAAGCTTCCCATTGCGGGGATATTCTTTGTTTTATAGTAGCTTACATCTTCAATACCGCTGTTTTCTGCAAGCACTACATCCGCAACAACACTACCTTTTTTAGAAATCATTACGCTTACACCTTGCGTTGTTTTTGTTGTTTTAAGAGGTATTTTTGCACTATTGAAAAACAAAGCCTTGCCAAGATTTGAAAAAACTACAAAATCATACTCCTGCTCGCCTATAAAGATTATTTTAACAAGTGGCGAGCCTGTATAATATGCGTTCTGGAGGCGTTTGCGGTTTGTCTTTGTTGCGTATCCTTCTACAGGCACTTTTGCCATTTTGCCGTTTGCAAAGCAATATAAAAAGTTGCCCTTATAGTCGGTTGTGGGGTGTATAAACACAATTTTTTCGTCCGCTTCACTCGACAAAAGATTCGGCAAATATTCTCCCATAAGGCTTACCTTTGAATCGGCGATGTCGCTTATTTTGTATTTATAAACATTGCCTTTATCAGAAAACAGCAACAGGTCTGCTTTGTTTTGTGTTTCAATTTCCTGCAATATCACATCGCCTTCTTTAAGATTGTGCTCTTTGCCTGATGAACGAAGTGATGCGGCAGACACCTTTTTCAAATAATTATCACGCGTAAAGAAAAGTGTGAGCGGATAATCTTCTATAAAGCTTTCTTCGTTAAAATGCTCTACCTCATCGTTTGCAATTACTTGTGTTTTTCTGTCGATGCCATATTTTTTGGAAAGCTCTATAAGTTGTTTTGAAATAAGCTTTTTGACGGTGGCGTCACTGCCAAGCGTTTTTGTAAGCTCGCCAATTTCTTTTGTAAGAGTTTCGATATCTTCTGTGCGCTTTAAAATATATTCGCGGTTAAGATTACGAAGCTTTATATCAGCGATATATTCTGCCTGCACCTCGTCAATATCAAACCCTTTCATAAGATTTGGAACAACCATATTCTCAAGCTCTGTATGGCGGATAATACTTACGGCTTTGTCAATGTCTAAAAGTATTTTTGCAAGTCCTTCTAACAGATGAAGTCTGTCAGATTTTTTTTCTATATCAAAGGCAAGACGCCTTTTTACACATGTTATGCGAAAACGCACCCATTCACCAAGGATGCCTCTTACGCCGAGCACAACCGGTCTGCTGTCTATAAGAAGATTGAAATTGCACGAAAAAGTGTCTTCGAGCGTTGTGAGCCTGAAAAGGCGTGTCATAAGCTTATCCGGGTCTGTGCCACGCTTTAAATCAAGCGTGATTTTGAGTCCGCCCTTATCCGTTTCGTCACGCACATCGGAAATTTCTCTGAGTTTGCCTGCTTTTATAAGTTCGACGAGCTTGTCGATAATAACCTCTGATGTGGTTGTGTATGGAATTTCGGTAATTTCGATACAGTTGTTTTTCTTATCATAATTATAGACAGAGCGAAGCTTGAAGCTGCCGCGTCCTGTTTCAAAAATTTTGTGCATTTCTTCTTCCTCATAAAGAAGTGTTGCGCCCGTTGGAAAGTCAGGTGCTTTTATATATTGTGTCAAATCCACATCCGGATTTTTCATATATTCGACCGTCGCCTCACACATTTCACGAAGGTTGAAGCTTGCAATATTTGATGCCATACCAACGGCTATGCCCTGATTTGGATTTATTAAAATATTTGGGAATGCAGTCGGCAGAAGTGTTGGTTCCTTTAATGTGGCGTCATAATTATCAACAAAATCGACAGTGTTTTTATCAATATCGCCGAAAATATCACTGCATATAGGGTCAAGCTTAACCTCTGTATAACGCGGAGCGGCAAAAGCCATATCGCGTGAATACTGTTTGCCAAAGTTGCCCTTTGAATCAACAAATGGATGCAAAAGTGCCTCGTTACTGCGTGTAAGACGCACCATTGTTTCATATATTGCCATATCACCGTGCGGATTAAGCTTCATCGTCTGCCCGACAACATTTGATGATTTTGTGCGCGCACCACTCATAAGCCCCATCTTATACATCGTATAAAGAAGCTTTCTGTGTGATGGTTTAAAACCATCAATTTCCGGTATCGCGCGCGATATAATAACGCTCATCGCATAAGGCATATAGTTTTTTTCAAGAGTTTGTGTAATAGGCTGTTTATAAAAATTTTCGTTTTCTGTATTAGTTGTTTCCATTTTCTCTCTCCTTTCCACGCGTCAGCTCAAGTCTGCAAGGTCGATATAATCGCTTCCGACTTCGGCAATAAAGTCCTTGCGCCCTGTAAGGTTGTCGCCTAAAAGAAGGTCAAACATCTTTTCGGTCATTTCTGCGTCCTCGGGCTCGACTCTTATAAGCCTTCTCGTTTCGGGGTTCATTGTTGTCTGCCACATCATTTCCGGCTCATTTTCACCAAGACCCTTTGAACGCTGTATCTTATATTTATCATCTCCAAAGCCTGCAATGATTTGTGCCTTTTCAGCCTCGGAATAAGCAAAAAATGTATCATTTTTATGAGTAATTTCAAAAAGTGGCGACTCGGCGATATAAACCTTGCCCGCACTTATAAGTGTAGGCACAAGACGATAAATCATTGTAAGAATAAGTGTCCTTATCTGGAAACCGTCAACATCGGCATCGGTACATATTATTACCTTGTTCCAACGAAGAAGGTCAATGTCAAACGAGTTAAAATCCTTGTTGTGCTTTGTTGAGATTTCAACGCCACAGCCGAGCACTTTCATAAGGTCTGTTATAATTTCACTTTTAAATATTTTGCCATAATCGGCTTTTAAACAGTTTAATATTTTACCACGCACCGGAATAATTGCTTGAAATTCTGCATCACGCCCTTGTTTGCATGCACCAAGAGCCGAATCGCCCTCAACGATATAAACCTCTCTGCGCGACAAATCTTTTGTCCTGCAATCAACAAATTTTGATACACGATTTGTAACATCGATGCTTCCTGTAAGCTTCTTTTTGATGCTTACACGCGCTTTTTCTGCCGATTCACGCGAGCGCTTGTTTATAAGTACCTGGTTGGCGATTTTGTCCGCTTCTGCTTTGTTTTCTGTAAAATAAACAGTAAGCTGGTTGCGCAAAAACTCCGTCATCGTATCTTGTATAAATTTATTGTTTATTGCTTTTTTTGTTTGGTTTTCATAGCTCGTTTGCGTTGAAAAAGTGCTTGAAACAAACATAAGTGAATCGCTTACATCAACAAAAGTAATTTTGCTTTCATTTTTTTGATATTTTCCGGTTTGTTTAAGATATTGGTCTATAGCAGATACAAAGGCGCTTTTTACTGCTTTATCAGGCGAACCGCCGTGTTCAAGAAAACTCGAGTTATGATAATATTCAAGCATTGGTGTTTCATTTGAAAAACAAAATGCCGTCTGGATTTTTACTTTATATTCGTCTTTATCATCGCGGTCGCGTCCACGGCGTTCTGCTTCGGCATAATGTACATCGGTAAAGTTTTTTTCGCCACCGCACTCCTTTATATAATCGACTATTCCGCTTTCATAACAAAACTCGTACATATCCATACCTTCGCTCGTTTCGTTATAAAGCGTAAATGTCAAATTTGGATTTACAACAGCTTGTTTTTTAAGCGTTTCCATATAATATTCAAGCGGGATATCAATATCTGTGAATACTGCAAGGTCCGGACGCCAGCGTATCGTTGTGCCGGTTTGTTTAAAGCGTGTAGGCTCTTTATTAAGTCCGCCGATATTCTCGCCTTTTTCAAAGTGAAGCGTATATTTTTGCCCTGCAGACAAAACTGTAACATCCATAAATTCTGATGAATATTGCGTTGCACAGCTTCCAAGACCGTTTAGTCCAAGGCTGTATTGATAATTTCCGCCGGAATTATTGTCATATTTGCCACCGGCATAAAGCTCGCAAAAAACAAGCTCCCAGTTGTAGCGTTCTTCCTTTGGATTATAGTCAACGGGCACACCGCGTCCATGGTCAGCGACCTCGATTGACTTATCTAAAAAGCGTGTAACTTCAATCCTGTCACCATAGCCTTCTCGTGCTTCGTCAATGGCGTTTGATAAAATTTCAAAAAATGAATGGCAACAGCCCTCGATTCCATCCGAGCCAAACATTACCGCAGGCCTAAGGCGCACTCTGTCTGCACCTTTAAGCTGTGATATGCTTGTGTTGCCATATTGCTCTTTCGATTTAGAGCTTTTATTTATTTGTGTGTTTTTCTCTTCCATTGAAAATCTCCATTCTCTTGAAAGCGTAATTATAATAGGAATATATACATATCAACTTACTATATATGGTATATCAAAAAAACAAAAAAGTCAAGCGGTAGCGTAAAATATGATATTTCGTTATATAGTCATTATTATGACAAAAGCTTTATTTTTGATGCAAGATTTAAGTATTTAAAAAAATAGCTTGACACAGGTGTGAAAAATGTGTTATCATAATTCGGTAATCATTGTATATGTGATTGATGCACAAATATAATGAGCACAAAGCTATGCCGGTGTGATGGAATTGGCAGACGTAGTGGACTCAAAATCCCCCGCCAGCGATGGCGTGCCGGTTCGAGTCCGGCCACCGGCACCAAGTCGAAGCAAAGTTCGCTTTGCTTCGACTTATTTTTTGCAAATACAAAATTTAAAATTTGATAAAAGCTGTTGATTTTTATAGCAAATTTTGATAAAATAAAATGGATTTATGGAGTGATAAAACTTTTACAAATTATAAACGATCTGCTTTTGTTTATTGCGACAATACTTACGCTTGGCGTATTTTTAGAATATCGACGAGTGAAAGTCATGCACTTATTCTAAAAAAAGAAATATTACGAATATAATATAAAGAGATTTTTTCGATTTGTAAGTTGTAAATAATGAATGAGACTAACACAATATGCCATAAAAATGGCGAGTATGCTTGTGAGCATGTTGGCGATTGTGTCAGGATATTAGTAATGAAGAATTCATAATAAATCAGAGGTAATGTGTGATGGACACAAAAAAGAAGGGACTGTTTAGACTTTTTATATGGCTTTTAGAGGGCATTATTGTCGGCTTTGGTGCGATTATGCCCGGAATAAGCGGTGGCACGCTTTGCGTGGCGTTTGGTATGTATCGTCCGCTTATGGAGCTTATTTCAAATCCAATAAAAAACTTTTCAAAGCATGCACTTATGATTGGTGTTTTTGTAGTTGGTGCGGGGATTGGCTTTGTTGGTTTGTCGGGACTTGCAGGATGGCTTATGCAGATAAACAGCAGTGCGGTCGTGTGCGCATTTATCGGATTTATTATCGGTACATTTCCTGAGCTTTGGCGCGATGCGGGTGAGCAAGGGCGCACAAAAAGCTCGTATATATCTATGATTGTCGGTTTTGCGGCTTTACTTTTGATACTTATTTTGTTAAAAAGCTCAAACATAGCGACAATAGAAGCTAACATATTAAGCTATGCTTTCTGTGGCGTATTATGGGGGTTGAGTTTTATAGTTCCGGGGTTGAGCTCGTCGACGATGCTTATTTTCTTTGGGCTTTATGGACCGATGCTTGAAGGTATTGCACATTTTGACATGGGAGTGATTATACCGCTTGCGATTGGTGCTGTTGTGTGCATGGTATTGTTATCAAATGTGGTAAATACAGCATTTAAAAAATATTTTTCAGCCTTGTCACACTGCATTATAGGTATGGTTGCAGCAACGACTATTATGATTTTTCCAAATTGGAGTGTGTTAGGCATTGATGTATTGTATTATGCTATTTGTATAGTTGGCGGTGCAGCATTTTCATATTGGATGAGCAATGTATGTGCAAAGCTCAAAAAATAATTTGGGTTAATTTTATTTAAAAATATTCCTCAAAAAATTCAAAAAAGACTTTACAAGCATAATTTTATGTGGTATAATCATTTTTGTTATTGAGAGATGCGGGAGTGGCTCAGTGGTAGAGCGTCACCTTGCCAAGGTGAACGTCGCGAGTTCGAATCTCGTCTTCCGCTCCAAAAAGAAGCCGCATTTTAGCGGCTTTTTTTATTCAATGTTGTAATAAATGTTGCCAAAGCAAATATATTTTATCAAAATACTATTGACATAAGATATGTTTGTGCGTTATAATATTTATTACATTTGTTATACCTTGTTCCCGTTTAACAAGGAAACACTATTATGCTTATAGTAGTGGAGGGAGGGAAGATAATGTCTGAAATCAGAGTGAAGGACAACGAGTCTTTAGATAATGCACTTCGCAGATTTAAGCGTCAATGTGCCAAGTCGGGTGTTTTGACTGAGATGAGAAAAAGAGAACACTACGAGAAGCCAAGCGTTAAGCGTAAGAAAAAGTCTGAGGCAGCAAGAAAAAGAAAATTTAAGTAATTAGGGTGAAAATGATGAGTTTGAAAGAAACGCTTATGGCGGATTTAAAACTCGCAATGAAAGAAAAAGACACTATTAGAAAAAACACCGTTCAAATGGTACGCAGTGCTGTGCTCCAATATGAAAAGGATAACAAGGCTGTGCTTGACGATGATGGTGTTATTGGCGTAATTGCAAAAGAGTTGAAGCAAAGACGCGATTCGTTGCCGGAATTTGAAAAGAGTGGCAGAGAAGATTTGGTAGCAAATCTTAAAAAAGAGATGGAAGTTTTGATGCAATATTTGCCCGAGCAGCTTAGTGAAGATGAGCTTGGTGATATTATCAAGGCGGCTATCGACGAAACGGGTGCTTCTTCAATTAAGGATATGGGCAAAATCATGGGTATCGTGACCGAAAAGACAAAAGGTCGCGCAGATGCAAAAATGATTGGTGCCATAGCAAAGAAAATGTTATCTTAATATTTTAAATCAAATAATATTTAAGCAGAGAACCGAATCGGTTCTCTGCTTTTTATTTTTTATGCTTGTTGTGGTTTTTTCATTGTAAGTGAGATGCGTTTTTTTTCAACATCGACGCTTATTACATATACATCTACAACATCTCCGACCTTTAAAACCTCTGATGGATGCTTTATATATCTGTTTGTAATCTGCGAAATGTGCACAAGTCCGTCCTGATGTACGCCAATGTCGACGAATACGCCAAAGTCTATTACATTTCTTACGGTACCTTTCATTTGCATACCCGGTTTTAAATCCTTCATATCCATAACATCTGTGCGAAGCATTGGCGATGGCAAATCATCGCGCAAATCGCGTCCCGGTTTTGCAAGCTCTGCGGCAATATCGTTAAGTGTTGGCACGCCGATACCACATTTTTGCGCTGCCTGACTTGCACCGATTTGCTTGATTTTATTTGCAATATCAAGCACGCCACCGTTTTCAACATCGGTTTTATCGAGCGAGAACAAGTCGAGGAGCTTTTCTGCTGCTTCGTATGATTCGGGATGAACGCCCGTATTGTCGAGGACATTTTCCCCGCCCGGTATCCGCAAAAAGCCTGCACATTGTTCGTATGCCTTTGGCCCGAGCTTTGGCACTTTTTTGAGTTGGGCACGCGACGAAAAGGCACCGTTTTGCTCGCGATAATTAACCACATTTTCTGCGACAGCACTTGATAGACCGGAAACATATGACAAAAGTGATGCGGACGCAGTGTTTAAATCGACGCCGACTTTGTTTACACAATCTTCAACAACGCCGCACAAGGTTTCGTCGAGTTGTTTTGGTGGCATATCGTGCTGATATTGGCCTACGCCGACAGATTTTGGGTCAATTTTTACAAGCTCTGCAAGAGGGTCTTGTAGTCTGCGCGCGATGGAAACTGCACTCCGAAGAGAAACATCAAAATCAGGGAACTCTTTCGCCCCAAGCTTTGATGCAGAGTAGACTGATGCACCGGCCTCGTTTACAACCATATATGACACATCGCTCTCAAGCTCGCCAATCAGCTCGGCAACAAAAATCTCCGACTCCTTTGATGCGGTACCGTTGCCGATAGAAATTACATCGACATTATGTTTTTTAATGAGTGATTTAAGGACTGATTTTGCTTCGTCGATTTTATTTTGTGGCGGTGTAGGGTAGATAACAGTTGTATCGAGCACCTTGCCTGTAGAGTCAACGACGGCGATTTTGCAACCTGTACGATATGCAGGGTCAAGTCCGAGCGTAACCTTGTTTTTTATAGGTGGTTGCATAAGCAGTGCCTTTAGGTTTAAACCAAAAATTTTAATCGCTTGTTCATCTGCTTTATCAGTAAGTGCGCTGCGTACTTCGCGTTCGAGTGACGGATATATGAGGCGCTTGTATGAATCGGCAATCGCTTCAGCATAAATATCATTTGTAACGCTTTTTTCTGTTATAAATAGATTTTCAAGTATTGATATTGCCTTTTGTTCATCAACATCGACGCTTACCTTTAAAAAACCCTCTTTTTCACCACGATTTATGGCAAGAATTCTATGTGATACGATTTTGCCGACGGGCTCTGAATATTCATAATACATTTCGTATACTGATGGTTCATCTTTGGCAGCGGAAGCGCTTAAAAGTGCAGTTTTAAAAAATAACTCACGCAATTGTTGTCTTGCGGTTGCGTCATCTGAAACGATTTCAGCAATTATATCTTTTGCACCATCGATTGCATCCTGTGGTGTTAAAACTTCCTTTTCTTCATCAACATATTCATTTGCAATCTCAAAAATGTCGCCGCTTTTCATAGATTGGTCAAATATAATTTTTGCAAGAGGCTCAAGTCCGCGCTCTTTTGCAATAGTGGCACGGGTACGACGCTTTTGTTTGTATGGGCGATATATATCCTCAAGTGTTGCAAGCGTCTGGGCCGCGTTTATTTGTTCCATAAGCTCATCGGTCATTTTTTCTTGCTCTGTGATTGAGTTTATTATCTCTTCCTTGCGCTTTTCAAGATTACGAAGATAGGTAAGTCTGTCATTTAGCTCACGCAAAACCTGGTCATCACATGAGCCTGTCATTTCCTTGCGGTAACGCGCAATAAACGGGATGGTATTTCCGTCATCTATGAGCGCAAGTATATTAGTTGTATGTAATTTTGTAAGGTTAAATTCTTTTGATAAAATTTCTATAATGTTCATAATTCATCTACTCCTTTACTATAATATTTTATCATAAAAAGATGTAAAATCAAATAAAATTTTATATTAAAATACCGCCAATTATTAAAAATCAGCGGTGCTTTGTGGAGCTGTCTAGCGGATTCGAACCGCCGACCTCTTCCTTGCCAAGTAAATAAAAATATTATAATAACACGGCATATAGCTGCGCTGACTAATTTTTTGACCTTTATATGCTGTTTAATGTTGAATTGAGCAGTGCGGAAGTTGCGTCAATTTTTGTTCTGTCGAAATCGGTATATATATTCATCGTTGTTTCGTAATTTGAATGTCCTAATAGGTATTGTGCGCTCTTTATGTCTACGCCAGAGCGGTATAGCAAAAACGCATAAGCAAGAGCTTAAGTTATCTTAAGACGGATGGTGAACTTGCGGCATATTCTGCGCTACCGTATGTATTAAAAAATGGAAGAAAATTATCCGGACATTCTAACCATAAACAACGCGGATATGGTACAGAAACTATAATCGCTCCTGTTGTCATTAATGGAGTGCGTGGGAATATGGGCGCAGTGGTAAGAATTGATGAAGAGGGGAATTTTTATAAAGTACATAGAGTTTTAATGCCCGACGGCAGTACATTTATCTATGAAAATAATAGAACCAATGCTGAAACGGCGGCAGCTACAACCGATAATGATGTAGTCGCATCGCCAACAGACATTGATTCTACCATTACTGTATCACAATCCGAACAGTCTGTCAATCCACAGCCATTGACAATTATTAATAGTACACAATCATTATTGCCTAAAGTAAACGAAGAAAAAATAAATCCTGGAGCGCGACAAAGCGTTCGTGAAGTTGTTGGAGATATTGACAATACAAAGTATAATATTCCAAAAATTTCAACTCCTGTTTTTAAAGATGATAATGGTGCCAAGTTGCCCGAAAATAAATATTCATCAGCCTTAAGAAAATATATGCTGCGGATGTTCAAGGGAAAGATTTTAGATATTGGCAAAGATAATAAGGTGTATATAAGTAAGAGGGGTATAGAGGAGTATGCGTATCCCGCAAAACGGTTGGATAATGATATAAAAATTGCTAAACAAGCTGCTGGAAGTTCGCTTGATGAAACGTTAAAGCCGGCAATGTTTCTTATAAATCTTCCTGATGACGGACGTCATCCTGAAGCTACGGGCGGGTGGGATAATTTTTATGTAATGTTTGATACTGATAATGGTGTATATTCGGGCATTGTAAAAACAAAAAAACTGATCGTGGCCGTGAATTTCATGATATTACTGAAATACAAAAAGAAGGCACAAACCCCAACGCCAGCGATGTCAACGAAAAGAATTCGTCGCTCGCATCGAAGGGGTTAGACTCAACGACATACGGAGTCAACGAATATGATTCGTCATCCGATACGAAGAATCTGCCTTCTACCACTACTATACCACAACCCAAACAATCTGTCAACCCACAACCGTTGCCAATTGTAAAAAACGAAGCACAATTAAATCAAGGTAACGATGGTATTGGCAAAAACGACCGCGCTGATGCTGAATTGACATACGAAGGGCGAGATGCTATACTTAGATACAAGAGTAGTGATAGCTATAAAATCAACGAAAAGCTTTATTCAGGCCAAGAGCTTAACGAGCAAGAAGCGAAGCTTGTTGCTGATATTAATAGCGCTCTTGACAAACTCCCTATTTATCAAGGCAAGGTATATCGAAATCTTTCTTTTGATTTAAAAGGACAAGATGCATTTGACAATTTTATAAGAATGCACAAAAAAGGTGGCTTTGTAAGTTACCCGGCATTTACTTCGACATCTAAAACGCCTGATGGCTATGTTGTTGATGGAGAGTTGTTGGTGCATATTGAGATATACAGTGCAAATGGACGCGATATAGAAAACATTGGCGACAAAGACGAGAAAGAAGTTTTGTTCAAAACAGATCCGCTTTTTATTGTGAAAGATATACAATTTGATGGCAAAGTAGCAAATATTATTTTAGAGGAGGATGGATATGACAGAATTCGAGAGAGACATGTTTTACAACATTCCAGTGAACGCAGCGCAGCAGTGCGCAACCTGCAAGAATCACATACCGATGACTTTAACGTGCAAGGCGTTTCCAGAGAGAATCCCGGACGAAATAATGCGCGGCAAATGGGACCACAGAGAGCATTACCAGGGGGACAACGGGATATTGTACGAACCGGAGGATCCGAACTTCATAGTGGCGGCGCCGTACGCCAAGAACAAGATAGATTAAACATCGAGATCGACACTGATATTGATACAGAGCTTGTGCAAGCAGTAAAGGAAGAAGATGCAAAAGTAGAATTAGATATTTTAACGGATTTATTGGAGGTGTACGAGAATGCCGAGAATATTAACGAAAAATCAGACTATGTTAGCTGGGTATCTGGTAGCGGTTGGTTGCAGCAAGGCAACCGCTACCAGAATAATCTTCGAAACGTGGCAAGAGGACAAAACAATCAAAATGTTGGAATTTTGCAGGGACAATCCCAACGCAACGGAAGCCGAGCTTTCCAGAGCGTCATCGAAAATCTCCTTGGAAAACAATTAGAAATAGTCTCAAATTCGGATAACGGACGATGTTCTTGGCGACATCTATGGCAAACTCAGCACCATTGAGAGCAGTAAGAACAGCCAGGGCAAAACAATCAGCGGAAGTCAGAACCATAATGTATATAATTACATAAATACGCTCAGCTTGTCCGGGGAACAAAGGCGTTTACTTTTTGCCTGGTTTGCGTCATCGACGAATGAGCAGAAAAATCAGCGGTATAATGTAATTAATAATTTAAACATTCCTCAAGGCGACAAAGTAACTGTCCTTCAGTGGCTCCAGGGTAACAAAACAATAAGCGACACGCATATCAAAAAGATATTTAACAGAACTAAAAAACAATAATAAAAAAGCTTGCATCTTTTGTTTTGAAGGTGCAAGCTTTCTGTTGACTAATTTTTGACTAACTTTTATTTGCTTTTCTATGTATTTTTATGTTGTTTTATGCTTTAAATAATGTGATGTGCAATAAAACAAAAACCACTTAAACGCCATACAAAACTTGGTTTTAAGCGGTTTTGAGTGTGGAGCTGTCTAGCGGATTCGAACCGCCGACCTCTTCCTTACCAAGGAAGTGCTCTGCCTACTGAGCTAAGACAGCATATAAAAATAAAAAAAGATGGCGACCCGGAAGGGGCTCGAACCCTCGACCTCCAGCGTGACAGGCTGGCGTTCTAACCAACTGAACTACCGGGCCACAAATCTTACTTTAATAATTATACACGCCGAAATATATTGTGTCAATATAAAAACAAAATTTTCTGCTGAGTATAATTTTATTGATAGGCTTATCTTGACAAAACCGAGTTTGTTATTTATTTAACTATATTTGCAATTCGACAAAATGTGTGTTATAATATCATAGATTATGCATTTAGTGCATTATAAGGAGATGATTAGCAAATGGCATATAGTTTTAAAGGGGGAATTCACCCTAACGATAATAAGGCGCATACGAACAAATTACCGATATATGTGCTCGATGGGGTAAATGAGCATGTGTTTCCGCTTATTCAACATATTGGTGCTCCGCTTGAACCGATTGTTGAAATTGGAAGTGCAGTAAAGGTTGGAACAAAAATTGCTGATTCCGATGCTTTTGTTTGCGCGCCGATTCATAGCTCCGTTTCGGGAACGGTCAAAGCAATTGAAAATCGTTTACACCCAAATGGTGCAGAGGTGTTGAGCATCATTATTGAAAATGATGGCGAATATCTTATAGATGAAAGCGTGTGCCCGAAAGGCGAGCTTGATGATTTATCGAGTGAAGATATCATAAAAATTATTCGCGAAGCGGGAATCGTTGGTATGGGCGGAGCAGGCTTTCCAACGCACATAAAGCTTTCGCCACCAAAGGATAAAAAGATTGAATATGTAATTGTAAATGGTGCTGAATGTGAACCATATCTTACAAGCGACCATAGGGTACTGCTTGAGTCGCCGGATATGGTTTTGTTTGGTTTAAAAGCGATTATGCGTGCGCTTGGTCTTGATAAAGGAAATATTGCGATTGAACAAAATAAGCCGGATGCCATATTGTTGATTGAAGAAAAGCTTAAAAACAGTGAGTATGAGGGCATAAAATTGTGCGAGCTTCGAACAAAGTATCCACAAGGTGCCGAAAAGCAACTCATCTCGGCAATCACCGGACGCGAGGTGCCATCAGGGGCATTGCCGGCGGATGTTGGTTGTGTTGTTGTAAATGTTGATACTGCGTTTGCAGTTGCAAATGCAATAAAAAATGGTATGCCACTTATAAGACGCATAGTGACAGTTTCGGGTGATGCGGTTACAAATCCGGCAAATTTTGAGGTTCGTCTTGGCATGAGCTTTGCGGATATATTTGAAAAAGCGGGCGGTTTTGTAAAGGAGCCGGCAAAAATAATCATGGGTGGACCAATGATGGGACAGGCACAGGCTACACTTGATGTTCCGGTTGTAAAAGGGACATCGGCACTTTTGGCGTTTAGTGAGGATATGGATGTATTTAACGACAAGGATACATGTATTCGTTGCGGAAAGTGTGTAAAGGCGTGCCCGATGAAATTGATGCCATTGTATATAAACATGTATGCGATGGAGGGCGACTATGAAATGTGCGAGAAGTACAATGTACTTGATTGTATCGAATGTGGTGTATGCTCGTATTTGTGCCCCGGCAGACGCCATCCAGTACAAAATATTCGTGTTGCAAAACAAAAGGTTATGCAAATAAGGCGTGAAAGAGAAAGCAAAAAATAAACATAGATGTATTTGTTTAAGAGGGGTTTATAAACTAATTTGGGCCGGATAACCTTCGGCAGAATGGAGATTGAATATGTTAAACAAAAAGCTTATCGTATCGTCGTCACCGCACATATCGACGGCAGAAAATACAAAAATGATAATGCTCGATGTAATAATTGCACTTATACCGGCGCTTATAGCAGGGTGGTTTTACTTTGGTATACGCGCTTTGGCAGTTGCAGCAACAAGTATTATTTCGTGCGTTGCGGCGGAGTACATATATCAGTGGTTATATATTGCTTTTAAGATTAAAAACGAAAAACATACTACGATGAAAGACGCACTCAATCATGCTTCCACAAAAACTGATGTAGGTGATTTGAGCGCAGTGGTAACAGGTCTTTTGCTTGCGCTTAATATGCCGGTTACAATACCATATCCGATGATTATGATTGGTGGCGTTTTTGCAATAGTTGTTGTAAAACAAATCTTTGGCGGCATTGGTAAAAACTTTGTAAATCCTGCACTTGCAGCGCGTGCGTTTATGCTTGCCTCGTGGCCTGTTGCTATGACATCATTTGTATCACCGGTGATGAATTTTGCGACTTATGTAAAAGGTGTAGACGCGGCTACAAGTGCTACGCCGCTTGCAATTTTGAAGCAGGGTCTTGAAGCAAATGCAGCACCGTCACTTTATGATATGTTTTTAGGGCGTATTGGTGGTTGTATAGGTGAAACGGCGACGGTTCTTCTTATAATAGGCGGACTTTACCTTATGCTTCGCCGCGTAATTGACGCTCGCGTACCGCTTTCATATCTTGGAAGTTTTGCAATTTTAGTATTCTTTTTTGGCTCACAGCCATATAACATAAATTTTGTTATGTATCATTTGTGCACAGGCGGTCTTATGCTTGGTGCGATATTTATGGCAACGGATTATGTAACAAATCCGACAACAAAAGGCGGTCACATAATTTTTGGCATAGGTTGTGGCGTATTGACTTTTGTGATAAGACGCTTTGGCGGCTATCCGGAGGGCGCAACATATGCAATATTGATTATGAATGTTGTAACGCCTCTTATTGATAAATATGTTCATCCAAAGAAATTTGGGGAGGTGGCAAAGCGTGGATAATCAGGTTAAAAATATTTTAAGATATGCTTTGATTTTATTTATTATAACAGCAGTAAGTGCAGCTTTGCTTGCAGGGATAAATATGCTTACAAAAGATAAAATAAGCGAAAATGCTTTGCTTGCAGAAAACGAAGCACTTGGAGAGGTTATGGCGCAGGCGAAAGAGTTTGAGTCACTTGATGAAGCGTCGGCAATAGGCTATGGCGCAAAGGCAATATATATTGCAAAAGATGAGGCAGGTATAGAAATAGGATATTGTGTAAAAATGGCACAAAATGGTTATGGAGGAGAAATCATCAGCATAATTGGTGTCGGTCAAGACGGCCTTGTGAGCGGTGTAAGCATCATATCCCATTCGGAGACGCCGGGTCTTGGGGCAAAGCTTGTAGGGGAAAATTTTAAAGGACAATTCGTCGGCAAAGGCAAGGTGAGCGTCGTAAAAGCGGGCGCGAAGGAAGGCGAAATAAACGCTATTTCCGGTGCTACCATAAGTTCAAAAGCACTTACATCAAGTGTTAATGCGGCGGTTGATATTTGTGAAAAAATTAAGAAAGAGGGGGCAGTTATACAATGAAAAAAAATAAGTATTTAGCCACTCTTTTAAATGGTATTATAACAGAAAATCCGACATTTGTTCAGCTCATAGGTATGTGTCCGACACTTGCAGTTACGACAACACTTCAAAATGGTGTTACGATGGGAATTGCGGCGACGCTCGTTCTTATGGCATCAAATATGGTGATATCGATTTTGAGAAAGTTTATACCGGATAAGATAAGAATTGCGGCGTATGTCGTAATTATTGCAAGCTTTGTGTCGATAATTGAAATGGTTTTAAAGGCGTTTCTTCCGGCACTTGCAGAAAGTCTTGGAATATTTATCCCGCTTATAGTTGTAAACTGTATAATTCTTGCGCGCGCAGAGGCGTTTGCATCGAAAAATTCTGTCGGCCTTTCGGCGCTTGACGGACTTGGGATGGGACTTGGTTTTACTGTTGCACTTGCAATCATATCGACCGTGCGTGAGATACTTGGTTCGGGTACAATTTGGGGCGCAAGTGTTGGTATATCAGCGCCTATGACGATGTTTATCCTTCCGCCAGGCGGTTTTGTTATACTTGGTCTTGTTATAGGAATGATTCAGCTTATTACTGCTATGGCGAAAAAGAGAAAAGGCGGTGATGCATAATGCTTTCAGAGCTTTTTACAATTTCACTTACTGCAATATTGATTGAAAACTTTGTGCTTGTAAAGTTTTTGGGAATATGTCCGTTTTTGGGAGTATCTAAAAAGGTTGATACTGCGGTCGGTATGGGTTGCGCGGTTGCATTTGTAATGACGCTTGCGTCGGCTATGACATGGGTAGTGTGGACATATATGCTTGTACCGCTGAATCTTCAGTACTTACAGACGATTGCATTTATTTTAGTAATAGCAGTTTTAGTACAGTTTGTCGAAATGGTTTTGCAAAAGATGATGCCGTCGCTTTATAATGCGCTTGGTATATATTTGCCTCTTATTACTACAAACTGTGCAGTTTTGGGTGTTGCGATACTTAATATTGATAACGGTTATAGCTTTATAAGCTCAATCGCGTATGGTCTTAGTGCGGCGCTTGGTTTTACACTTGCGATTGTACTTTTTGCAGGCGTGCGCGAAAGAACAAGATTTTCAAACCCGCCAAAATGCCTTGAGGGTTTTCCGATAGCGCTTGTCAGTGCAGGTCTTATAGCGCTTGCATTTATGGGTTTTTCGGGCTTTAAAATCTAAGACATATTACGCATGATTTGAGTGAAAGGGAGTGTCATTATGGTGCAGATATTAACATCACTTGCAATACTTGGCGGACTTGGGCTTTTGTTTGGTGCTATACTTGGTTATGCATCAAAGGTTTTCGCGGTTGAAAGAGATGAAAGAATAGATAAAATTGTTGGTTGTTTGCCGGGGGCAAATTGTGGCGGCTGTGGTTTTGCCGGGTGTGCAAATTTTGCCCAGGCTGTTGTAAATGGAGACGCTAAATATTCGGGGTGTCCGGTATGTAATGAGTCCCAACGCGAGCAAATTGCACAAGTTATGGGCGTAAGTGCAGAGGCTGGTGAGAAAAAATACGCGTTTGTATTTTGCAGCGGCGCAAGTGGCGTAGCCGAGGAAAAGTATATTTATGACGGCATAAGCGATTGTAATGCGGCGGCGCGACTTGGGGGCGGGCAAAAGAAGTGCAAGTACGCATGTCTTGGCCTTGGCAGTTGTGCAAAGGTGTGCAAATTTGGTGCGATTTCGATAAAGAACGGTGTTGCCGTTGTTGATAAGGAAAAATGTACTGCGTGCGGCATGTGTATAGATGCTTGTCCTAAACATGTTATCGGCCTTGTTGCAGATAAAGAGCAGAAAATTGTGGCATGTAGCTCGAAGGATAAAGGTGCAGCAGTTACAAAGGCGTGTCGCGTTGGATGTATCGGCTGTGGTCTTTGTGTAAAAGAGTGCCCTGTAGATGCTATTAAGCTTGAAAACAATTTGGCAGTGATTGATGAACAAAAGTGTATTAACTGTGGTGCATGCAAGACAAAATGCCCACGAGGAATTATTTTATAAAAGGCTTTGTTTTATAATTACGGAGGGTATATATGTATTTTTCAAATGTGTTTGGACCTATGAAGTGGCACATTGTCTGGTGTGTGGCGGTGTTCTATTTATTGCCTGCACTAAAGTTTGTTGCGCCTGATATGGCCATAAACATAATGCTTATTGCAAATGCTGCAAATGCGCTCGTAATTTTAATCACAGGCGTGGCGCTTACAATAAAAGAGGGATTTAAATGGTATTATCCGTTTATAGTTGCCTTCGTGTATGCTCCGTCACTTATGCTTTATTATGATGTGTCGATGACGATAAATGTTGTCACCTATTGTATTATGAGTTATGCAAGTCTTGTTATAGGATTTATTATATCAAGGTTATTTGAAAGAAACAGATAAAATTAAGGAGCGCTTGGGCGCTCTTTTTTATTGATATTACCACAATGGCATAGATAAAGAATTTTGGGCATAATATTATAAAGGCGAAATGATAATCAGAAAGGCTATAAATTATGAGGCAGTTTATAAAATATAAGCTTTTTACATCATTTATATGTGCATGCGTGGTTTGTTCGGTTGTGGCGGGGGCTTTTGGGATTGTTTATGAGCGCACAAAAACGATTGTGACATCGGGCGAGCAAGAGGAAAACAAACATATAAAATGGTTCGAATTTGATGCGACAAACGATGTGCTTACGCGTGCTATGAAAGCAGATATAGAGTCAGAGAAAAACGATGGGATAAAGCTTGATTGGATAAAAATTATTGCATGCCTTGCCACTAAAAATGGCGGCAAGCTTAAAAGCGTAAAAAGCACTGATATAGACGAGATTTGCAAAAAAATGAGTGCGGGCGAAGCGCCGGAAAAAATTGCCGGAAATGAAGAATATTATAACTATTATTATGAGGGTTATCGTGCGGCTCTTGGTGGTCTTGTGGGGCATTATGAGATTGAGCAGGATACAGAGGAAGGAAGAAAAATGGTGAGAAAATATGGTCTCAAAGCCTTTTCTCCCATAGCAAAGGGGTATGGGTTTTCGCACTATGACGATTTTGGTGCAAATAGGACATATGGATTTGCGCGCAAGCATCTTGGCAACGATTTGATGGGCAGTGTGGGAACACCGATAGTAGCAGTCGAATCAGGTGTGGTAGAGGCGCTTGGGTGGAACAGATATGGCGGGTGGCGTATAGGTATACGCTCGTTTGATGGTATGCGATACTATTATTATGCGCATCTTCGAAAGGATAGGCCATATCATAGCTCGCTTGTTGAAGGAAAAACCGTCACAGCGGGCGATGTGATTGGATATCTTGGTATGAGTGGATACAGTACAAAAGAAAACACAAATAATATAAATGTGCCGCATTTGCATTTTGGCCTCCAGCTTATATTTGATGAGGCACAAAAGGAATCCAATAACGAGATATGGCTTGATATGTATCAGTTTATAGAATTTTTGCAGAAGAATAAATCGTCTGTTATAAAGGACGATTCAAAGGAGTATAACAGAGAGTACATGATGCGCGATCCAAATGCATATGAATAGTCAAGCGTGCATTAAACATTATGGCAGGTGTGTATTTTTACACATCTGCCTTTAAATTATGCTGTTTAGTTAGTAAATAAATATGCTAAATTCCAAAATTAGTTGCAATTCATATAAAAATATGCTATAATAACATGATATAATTTGGAGGCAGAGTATCGTGAGCGAAGATGCTCGTAATAATATATTCGGGGGCTGATAAAAGTGATAAAAAGTATGACGGGCTATGGCCATGTTGAAGGGATTTTTGACACAAAAAAGATTGTTGCTGAGGTGCGTTCGGTAAACCACAGATATGCGGATTATAATATAAAGGTTCCGCGTTGTTATGGCTTTTTGGAGGAAAAGGTCAGAGGTTTTGTATCCTCATATATAAGCCGTGGCAAAGTGGATGTTTATATATCCGTTGAGAGCTATGGCGATAGTGACAAGCAGATTGTATTAAACGATGCACTTGCGCAGAGCTATATAGACGCGCTTTATAAAATAAGAGATGAGTTTGGTGTGGCTGATGATATAAGTGTTTCAAGCGTTGCACGCTTTGGAGATATATTTATATCAGAGCGAAAAGAAGAAGATGCTGAGCAGATATGGCAGCTAGTGTCAAAGGCGCTCTCTGGTGCGGTGGAACAATTCGTAAAGATGCGTGAGCGTGAAGGCGAGAGGATGTTTGCTGATATAAAAGGCAGAAGTGAATATATGTTAAGGCTTGTGGGTGAAGTTGAAGAGCGTTCACCGGAACGCGTGAAGGAATACAGAGACAGACTTTATGCAAAGCTTGAAGAAGTTTTGGAATCGACAAATATTGATGAAACGCGAATAATCACTGAGGCGGCTATATATGCTGATAAGGTTGCAGTCGATGAAGAAACAGTTCGACTTAGAAGCCATTTTACAGAGCTTGATACGATTTTGGCGTCGGATGAGCCTGCAGGGCGCAAACTTGACTTTTTGATTCAGGAAATAAATCGCGAGATAAACACAATCGGCTCAAAGGCGAATGATGTTCAGACGGCAAAAATTGTTGTAGAGCTTAAGTCGGAGCTTGAGAAAATGCGTGAACAGGTACAAAATATAGAGTAGAGCTTATTTGTATTTTGTTTTATATTTTTTTAGAGGATGTGATAGCTTTGAAACTTATAAACATTGGATTTGGTAATATTGTGGCAGCGAATCGCGTTGTTGCAATTGTAAGTCCCGAATCGGCACCGATAAAAAGAATGGTGCAAGAGGCGCGTGATAAGGGCGTGCTTATTGATGCGACATTTGGTCGCCGCACTCGTGCAGTTGTTGTAACAGATAGCGAGCATATTGTTCTTTCTGCTCTTCAACCGGAAACGATTGCAAATCGTTTTGGCGCCAGTGTAGCAAGCGAGGAGGAAAATAATGATTGATAAACAGGGACTTTTGATTGTTGTGTCGGGCCCTTCAGGTACGGGCAAGGGCACAATATGCAAACGACTTTTGGAAAAAAATCCGGACATGTTTTTATCTGTGTCTGCTACGACACGCGCCCCGCGTGAAGGGGAAGAGCACGGTGTGCATTATTACTTTATGAGCGAGCAGGAGTTTTTAGACAATGTTAAAAACGAGGGTATGCTTGAACATGCAGTATTTTGTGAAAACTATTATGGCACACCGAAAAAGATTGTCGATGAAATGCTCAATAACGGAAGAGATGTAATACTTGAAATTGAGGTACAGGGCGCGATGAAGGTGCGCTCAAAAATGCCCGAGGGTGTGTATGTATTTGTTGTGCCACCGTCTATGGACGAACTTAAAAAGCGTCTTTCGGGGCGCGGGACAGAAACACAAGAGGTTATAGAAAAAAGGATTAACACGGCTATACATGAATTTGGATATATAGAAAAATATAACTATATACTGTTAAATGACGATGTCGAAAGTGCAGTAGAAAGACTTGAAGCAATTATAAATGCGGAGCATTGTCGTATTGAAAGAAATAAAAAAATTATAGAAGAGGTGTGTAACTCATGATTTATCCCCCAATTGCAGAATTAGTTAAAAAAACAAAGACAAGATATTCGCTTGCCATACTTACTGCGCGTCGTGCGCGTCAGCTTGGCGCTGAAAAGGATGGCGAATATGATGGCAAATTTGATGAAGCAATTTTGAAAGCAATGGACGAAATATATGAAGAAAAGGTTAGTGCAAGACCGAAGAACTACTATTTTGACCATATGACATCATCTGAAAAAGTAACAGACGATACAATAGTAGACAACGAGCTTGATGCATAAGAGAAATTTTAAAAGGCGGCGAGATTATGCTTAGCGGAAAATGTGTTGTAGTAGGAGTATGTGGCGGAATTGCGGCGTATAAGGCGGCGCATGTTGTAAGTATGCTTAAAAAACTTGGGGCAGATGTGCATGTTATAATGACCGATGCGGCACAGGAATTTGTCGGCAAGATTACATTTCAGACACTTTCACAAAATCTTGTGACATGTGATATGTTCGACGAACCAAAAACATGGGAGGTCGAGCATATTGAGCTTGCTACAAAGGCGGATTTGTTTTTGGTGGTGCCTGCGACGGCTAATACAATAGCGAAAATGGCAAATGGAATTGCGGATAATATGCTTACATGCGTATATATGGCGACAAAAGCAAAGGTGCTTGTTGCACCGGCTATGAATAAAAATATGTACGACAATCCTGCAACAATTGAAAATATACAAAAGCTGTTGGACCGTGGGTGCAGGTTTGTAGACGCGGATGAAGGCTTTTTGGCGTGCGGTACAACCGGTAAGGGAAGACTTGCCGAGCCGGACAGAATTATAGAAGCAGTTATAGATGAAATTGCATTTGAAAAGGATTTGCGCGCATTAAAGGTTTTAGTAAGTGCCGGTGCGACGCGTGAGTCGATTGACCCTGTGCGATTTATAACAAATCATTCGTCGGGCAAAATGGGCTATGCGCTTGCACGCGCAGCAAAAAGGCGCGGCGCCGATGTTGTGCTTGTAAGCGGAAAAACAAACCTTGATGATATTGACGGTGTAAAAATGATTAAGGTTGAAAGCGCAAAGCAGATGCATGATGAAATTGTAGAAAGAAGCACAAACAGTGACATAATTATAAAGGCGGCAGCAGTGGCAGATTATGCACCGACGAGTGTGAGTGACAATAAAATTAAAAAGACAAATGACGATATGACAATAGAGCTTTGTAAAAATCCTGATATCCTTTTAGAGCTTGGGCAAAAAAAGCTCGAAGGGCAAGTGCTTGTCGGTTTTTGTATGGAAACGCAGAACCTTTTGGATAATGCAAAGGATAAGCTTGTGCGGAAAAACTGTGATTTGATTGTTGCAAACAATGTTTTAAATGAGGGAGCAGGCTTTGGCACAGATACGAATACTGTTACGATTTTGTGTGATGATGGTCAAGTGCTTACGCCTCAAAATATGTCAAAGGATAACCTTGCTCACATTATTTTAGATGCAGCAAAGAAAAAATATAACGAAAAGAACTGATTTTAAATATTAAATATGGAGGCTGCTATGGTTGTCGGTGTAATAGTTTCAAAAACTGCAAGACAGGTCGATAGGATTTTTGACTATGATGTGCCGGCACCGCTATGCGCTGACATATGTATTGGAAGTCGGGTTATAGTGCCGTTTGGCGTCAGAAGCATGCTCTGTGAAGGGTATGTTTTTGAAATTAGGGAAGAATCTGATGCAAAAAGGCTTAAACAGATAGAAAGCATAGTAGACAAAGAGCCGGCTTTTGACAAAAATGGCGCACAGCTTATAGAATATCTTCGCGAAAAGACGCTTTGTACCTATATCGAGGCGGTACACATTTTAATCCCTACCGGTACAAATGTGATATTTGAACAGTGGGTAGAGCTTTTGGAGTGCGACAGCGATATAAAAGAAAAGTGTATAAAAAAATCGCCGATAAAGCAAGAGATTATAGATGTGCTTGGGCGTGAAGGCGGCAAGAGCGAGCTTGGGCGTTTGATGTCTATGTGGGAGAGCAATATAAGAGCGCACATAAACACGCTCGAAAAGAATGGTATTGTTAAAATAGTTCAGCACGACAGCGTTAATGTGAAAAATCGGCTCGTGCGTTTTGTGTCGCTTAATATAGATGATGACGAGGCGCAAAGGCTTTGTGACGAGCTTGAAAAAAAGGCACCACGCCAGGCAAAAATTATTGATATATTGCGTGCAAATGAAAAAGTGATACTATCTGACCTTGTGTATCTTGCGTCGGCATCGTATTCGACGGTGACATCGCTTTATAAAAAGGGAATTGTGGATTTATATGATGTGGAGGTGCTTCGCAACCCTGGCATAGACAAGAAAGCTGCAAAAGAAGGCTTTAAAACACTGACAGAGCAACAACAAAGCGCAAAAGAGAGGCTGCAGCGCTCTATGGAGAGTGGCAAAGGCGATGTGTTTTTGTTACATGGTGTAACGGGTTCGGGCAAAACCGAGGTCTATATGCATCTTATAAAGCATGCAATAAGCATGGGCAAAACGGCGATAGTGCTTGTGCCCGAGATATCGCTTACTCCACTTATGACAAAGCGATTTGTATCGCGATTTGGTGAGCGCGTTGCAATACTTCACAGTGCGCTTTCACTTGGTGAGCGCTATGATGAGTATAAACGCATAAAGCGTGGCGAGATCGATGTTGTAGTCGGCGCAAGGAGTGCGATTTTTGCCCCGCTTGACAATATTGGCGCGATAATAGTCGATGAAGAACACGAGTATACTTATAAATCGGAAATGGCACCGCGCTATCATGCGCGTGATGTGGCGATATATCGCGCCAGGCAATATAGCGCAGTGTGTGTGCTTGCATCGGCAACGCCGAGTATTGAAAGCTATTATAAGGCAAAGAGCGGAGTATATAGCCTTATAGAAATGGATAGTCGTATAGGCGAGCAAAAAATGCCCACGGTTTATATAGAGGATATGAGAAAAGAGCTTGAAAATGGTAATCGCTCAATGTTTAGCGAGATGCTTTCAAATGAGCTTTTGTATAATATTGAGCATGGCGAGCAAAGTATATTATTTCTTAACAGACGCGGATTTTCGACTTTTGTTTCGTGCCGCAGCTGTGGTTATGTGGCATCGTGTCCGCATTGTAATATATCGCTTACATATCACAGATATACAAATCGGCTTGTGTGTCATTATTGTGGTTATACGCATGAAAATTATAGCATATGTCCACAGTGTGGGAGCAAATATATAAAGCACTTTGGAGCAGGCACACAGAAGCTTGAGGAGGAATTAAAAAAGAAGTTTGAGGGCATCAATACTGTAAGGATGGATTTTGATACAACATCGACAAAGAGTGCGCATGAAAAGCTTTTGAAAAAATTTGAAGACGAAAAGGCAGATGTGCTTATTGGTACCCAGATGGTGTCAAAAGGCCTTGATTTTGACAATGTAACGCTTGTTGGTGTTGTGGCAGCAGATACATCTCTTTATGTTGATGATTACAGGAGCAGCGAGCGCACATTTAATCTTATAACACAGGTGTGCGGCAGAGCAGGTCGCGGCAAGCTTGAGGGACGGGCGATTGTTCAGACATATACGCCCGAGCATAGCGCAATAGTGCATGCAAAAAATCATGATTATAAGGGCTTTTATAACGACGAGATAAAGCTTCGTAAGGCGATGAATTATCCGCCGTTTTGTGAGCTTGTTTCGATTTTGATAAGCGGAAAAGATGAAAAAGTGGTAAAAAGCTATGCACAAAGTGAAGCAGACAGGCTTGGGACAATATTAAAAAACAAAGCGGGACAAAAGACGCTTCTTCTTGGACCTACGCCGGCGGCGCTTTCGAAAATAAAAGACAAGTACCGATTTATTATAGTTATAAAGTGCGAGTGTGCAGATGAGCTTAATGATATATTAAAAAGTGTTACACAAAATGCACTAAAGCATGAAAACAGTAAACATATAAGTGTTTTGATTGATAAAAATCCGAACAATCTATCATAGAATATAAAACATAGGAGGCAAAAAGAATGGCTATAAGGCTTATTCGTAAAGAGGGCGATGAGATTTTGCGCAAAAAAAGTCGCGAGGTAAGTGTTTTTGATGATAAACTTGCATTACTTATTGATGATATGTACGATACAATGTATGAGGCAAACGGGGTAGGGCTTGCAGCGGTGCAGGTTGGTATTTTAAAGCGCGTAGTTGTAGTAGATACACGCGAGGAAGGCGAAAAATTTGAGCTTGTAAACCCTGTAATCATATCGAGTGAGGGCAGTCGCGAGGTTACTGAAGGGTGCCTTAGCGTGCCCGGTGTAAACGGATATGTAATCCGTCCCGAGAAGGTTGTATTAAAAGCACAGGACAGATATGGAAATATGCACGAATACAGTGCGGAGGGCCTTTTGGCACAAGCATTTTGTCACGAGACAGAGCATCTTGATGGTGGGTTGTTTATAGATAAGGTTATTGAATATGTAGACAACGAAGACGACGAATAATATAAAATGATGAGTATGGGGTGATATGTGTGAGAGTGTTATTTATGGGAACACCTGATTTTGCGGTTGGGTGCTTTGATGCATTATATAAAAACGGCTATGATATTGTTGCTGCAATAAGTCAGCCCGACAGACCAAAGGGCAGGGGACATAAAATGCAAATGACGCCCGTACACGAGTATGCAGAATCAAAAGGCATTGTAACATATCAGCCACAAAGCATTAAAAACGGCGAGATGCAGGAGATTTTAGACAAGACAAAACCTGATGTAATTGTCGTTGTTGCATATGGAAAAATTTTGCCCGAATATATTTTGAATTATCCAAAATACGGGTGCATAAATGTGCACGCGTCACTTTTGCCGAAATATAGAGGTGCGGCACCGATTCAAAGGTGTATAATTGACGGCGAAAAGGTAACGGGCGTTACGACGATGTATATGGAAAAAGGTCTTGATACAGGCGATATGCTTGTAAAAAAAGAGATAGAAATTATGGACGATGATACGGCAGGGACGCTTCATGATAAGCTTATGGAGCTTGGGGCAAAGGCTATTATTGAAACGCTTGACATGCTTAAAGAAGGGAGCATATGTCCTGAAAAGCAAAACGATGATGAAAGCTGTTATGCGGCTATGATTGATAAAGCCTCGGCACTTATAGACTGGAGCCAAAGTGCAGAGCAAATCGTCAACCTTGTAAGAGGGATGAATCCGTATCCGTTTGCGTATACTTTTTATCAGGGCAAGATAATGAAAATTGGAGAGGCGCATGTGGCCAAAGCTGATAAAAGTGTGGCGGCAGGCACAATTATAGATGTGTCGCGCGATGCGGTAAGCGTTTTGTGTGGCAACGGTGCGATAGATATAAAGACGGTGCAGTTTGAGGGTAAAAAAATGATGAGCATACGCGATTATATGTCGGGGCACACTATTGATAAGGGTGTTATTTTGGGAGAAGAAGCATAAAAATATAACGAAAGAAGGGATTTTTCTATGCCTTTATATTATCCTATTTTTGATAGCACATATTTTTGGTATGTACTCATACCTCTTATAATCTCATTATGGGCAAGTGCAAGGGTAAATTCTACCTTTAAAAAATATTCTGAATTTTCAAATTCGCGCAATTTGACTGCATCAGAGGTCACACGGACAATACTTGATAAAAGCGGTCTTGGTTCTGTAAGAGTGGAGCGCGTTGCGGGCGAGCTTACGGACCATTATGACCCGCGCACGAACACGATACGACTTTCGGAGAGTGTATATGATTCGACATCTGTGGCGGCGATTGGCGTTGCAGCGCACGAAGCGGGCCACGCTGCACAGCATGATAAGGGATATTTGCCGATAAAGCTGCGCAATATGCTTGTTCCGGTGGCAAACTTTTCGGCGCGTCTTGCTATGCCGCTTATTTTGTTTGGGTTTTTGCTTGAGTTGGGTGGACTTGTAAATATTGCAATTATTTTATATAGTGCGGTGGTGTTGTTTTCACTTATAACACTACCTGTTGAATACAATGCGTCAAGAAGAGCGCTTGTTACGCTTGATGAATATGGCATTTTGACCGATGAAGAAAATTCTGCTGCAAAAAAGGTGCTTGGGGCAGCGGCTATGACATATGTTGCCTCGATGCTTGCTGCGCTTGGGAGTTTTTTGCGTATACTCGCGATTTTTGGCGGGCGAAGAGATCGCTAAATGACGAAAAAATTTTAAAGGATTTGTAATATGGAGCATACAAACAATAACGCACGAATGTGTGCGTATAAGATACTTTATAAAATTGAAAAAGACGATGCATTTTCAAATATCGCGCTCAAGGAAGGCCTTGGCACAAGTGCGCTAAATGCGGCGGACAGGCGTCTTGTTACAACGATTGTGTACGGGTGCGTCAAATACAGACGCTATCTTGATTATGTGATATCGCGTTTTTCAAGTGTAAAGATAAAAAAGCTTTCGACAAATGTGCTCTTGATATTGCGAATGGGAATATATCAGATTATAAAGCTTGACCGCGTGCCTGACAGTGCGGCGGTAAACGAAAGTGTAAAGCTTGCCTCAAAGCTTGCATATCGTTCGAAAGGTTTTATCAATGCGCTTTTGCGCAAGGTATCTGCTGAAAAGAGCAGAATTGATTTGCCGGTGGATTTGTGTGAAAGGCTTGGGGTAGAGTATTCATATCCTGATGAGCTTGTGAAAATGTGGCTTGATGATTATGGCGAGGCGTTTTGTGAGGAGCTTATGCGTGCATCTAATGAGAGCGCGCCGCTGACTGTGCGTGTGAACACATTGAAAACAGATGAAGACACACTTATAAAACGACTTTGTGATGATGGTATTAGAGCAAAAAAAACGAACATTAAAAATATGCTTATTCTTGATGGAAATGATATTGCATCGCTTGATAGTTATAGGGAGGGACTTTTCACGCCCCAGGGTATAGGCTCGTATCTTGCGTGCATGGCTCTTGGTGTATCTTGTGGCGATGTTGCAGTGGATTTGTGTGCTGCGCCGGGCGGCAAGAGTACACATATAGCCGAGCTTATGAACAATTCGGGCATAATACATTCGTTTGATATACATGAGCACAGGACAGCACTTATAGAAAATAGTGCGGGAAGGCTTGGTATAGATATTATAAAAGCACAGGTGGCCGATAGTTCGGTTTGTATGAATAAGCATATACAAAGTGCCGATGCGGTGCTTGCCGATGTGCCGTGCAGCGGCCTTGGAATTATACGAAAAAAACCTGATATAAAGTGGAGCTTTGACAAAGATGAGTTAGAGGAACTTGCAAGGTTGCAGTATGCGATTTTATGTACGGGTGCAAAATATGTAAAGGTTGGTGCTACGCTCGTATATAGTACTTGTACTATTTCAAAGACAGAAAACATGGGAGTAGTGGAGCGGTTTTTGAAAGAAAATGATAATTTTACACTTTGCTCTATAGACGATATAGTTCCAAAAGAATATAAAAAACCGAGCGCAAAGCAAGGATATGTCGAGTTTTATCCAAACATAGACGGCATCGATGGCTTTTTTATATGCAAAATGAAAAGGAAGTGCTGATAATGACAGATTTGAGAAGTCTTACATACAGCGAACTTGAAAAATTTATTATAGATATGGGTGAGGCGCGTTTTCGTGCAGAGCAGATTTTTTCGCATCTTCATGCAAAGGCGGTCGATAGCTTTGATGAAATGACGAATTTGTCAAAGCAGCTTCGTGAAAAGCTTTGCGAGAGAGCATACATAAGCCGAGCGCGAATTGCACAAAAATTTGTATCAAAAATAGACGGCACGATAAAATATCTTATCGAATTTGAAGATGGCGAGTGTGTCGAAACAGTTATAATGCGTTATCATCATGGCATTACGGCGTGTATATCATCACAGGCGGGATGTCGCATGGGGTGCAACTTTTGTGCTTCTACAATCGGAGGCAAAAAGCGCGACCTTTTATCAGGCGAAATAATTTTGCAGCTTATACTTGCACAAAAGGATATTGGAGAGAGAATATCAAATATTGTTATGATGGGAATTGGTGAGCCATTTGACAACTTTTATAATGTGAAACGCTTTTTGATAAATGTAAACGATAAACGGGGACTTAATATCGGATACAGACATATATCGCTTTCGACATGCGGACTTGTTGATGGTATTGATGAGCTTGCAAAGATGAATATACCGATTACACTTTCGATATCGCTTCATGCACCGAACGATGAAATACGAAATATGACGATGCCTGTTAATAAAAAGTACCCGATTGCAGAGCTTATAGAGGCGTGCCGCAGGTACCAGGCTGTTACAACGCGTCGCATATCATTTGAGTACGCGATGATTGATTCTGTAAATGATAGTGAGGACAATGCACGCGAGCTTGCAAAGAGACTTGAGGGGATAATGTGTCATGTAAACCTTATTCCTGTAAACAATGTTTCGGAACGCAATTATAAAAAAAGCAGTGTACAAACAATTAAAAATTTTGTTAAAATCCTTGAAAAAACAGGCATTACCGCGACTGTTCGTCGTTCACTTGGGGCGGATATTTCAGCTTCTTGTGGACAATTGCGACAAAAGAGGTTATAATAGTTATAGGACAATCTTTAAAACAGATTGGGGGGGATAGATTTATGATATCTGTTTTTGAAAGTGATATCGGACGCATCAGAGAAGAAAACCAGGATTGTTGTTGGGCGTTTTCTTTAAATGATACTATGTTTGGCGTTGTGGCAGACGGAATGGGCGGCCACAGAGGCGGAAGTGTTGCAAGTGAAATTGCAGTAGAAAATGTCAAGAAAATAATTGAGCAAGAGTATAAAGAAAATATGACCCAGGGGGCCCTTGTTTCGCTTTTGTCATCGTGTTGCACGAGTGCAAATAATGAGATTCTGAATCGGGCACAAAAGGAAAAAGAGCTTGATGGTATGGGTACGACGATGGTGCTTGCGGCAGTTAGGAAAAATCGTGTAACAATACTAAATGTCGGTGATAGCAGAGCCTATCTTGTGCAGGGCGATGAGCTTAAGCAGATAACAAAGGACCAATCGTTTGTGCAGCTCCTCGTTGACAGAGGTGAGATTAGTGAAAGTGAAGCACAAAATCACCCACAAAAGAATGTGATAATGCAGGCGGTGGGCGTATCAGACAGGATATCGCCTGATATATATGAGCTTGATTACAATGGAGAGTGTTTGATTTTGTGTTCGGACGGACTTAGTAACAAGCTTTCTGCCCAGGATATTGTAAAAGTAGTAAACGATGAGACTAAATCTGCTAATGAGAAGCTTGAGGCTTTGATACATATGGCGAACGAAGCCGGTGGCGAGGACAATATAAGTGTTGTTTTGATAATGGATAAGTAGTACAGTTTCTTTTGTTAATCAATATAAAATTTTGGAGGACTGTGTGATGAACGGAAATATACAAATCGGTACGCTTTTGGGCGGAAGATATGAAATACTTGAAAAAATCGGCACGGGCGGAATGGCAGATGTATACAAGGCAAGATGTCAGTTGCTCAAAAGACTTGTGGCAATAAAGGTGCTAAAGCCGGAATTTTCGGATGATGATGACTTTGTGCGTCGTTTCGCGGTGGAGGCACAAGCTGCGGCAAGTTTTTCGCACAATAATATTGTGTCTGTATATGATGTAGGCAGCAGTGACGGCGTAAACTATATTATTATGGAGCTTGCAGAGGGTATTACGCTAAAGGAATATATTACTGAAAAGGGTGCACTTAAATGGCGTGAGGCAGCAAAAATCGCTGCAAAGATTTGTGCCGCGCTTGAGTGTGCACACAAAAATGGAATTGTGCATCGCGATATTAAGCCGCATAATATCATAATTACAAATGACGGCGAAGCGAAGGTAACTGATTTTGGTATTGCGCGTGCGGCAACGGGTTCGACAACTGTTGCTGATAAGTCGGTAATTGGCTCGGCACATTATTTTTCGCCCGAGCAGGCTCGCGGAGGGTATACAGATGCAAAGTCGGATATATATTCGACCGGTGTTACGCTTTATGAAATGCTTACGGGACGCGTTCCTTTTGATGCAGACAGTGCAGTTTCAGTTGCGATGATGCACATGGCAGAACAGGCAGTTTCGCCGCGCATAATAAATCCTGATGTAACAGAGGACATGGAAAAAATTGTTATGAAGGCTATGAGCAAGGAACAGAATTTGCGCTATCAAAGTGCAGGGGAAATGCTTGCAGACCTTGAAGCTGTTTTAACGGACATGCCTCTTGGTTTTGGTGAAGAAATTGAAATATTAAAAGCAGATGATGAAGAAATGAGAAGCAGAGCAAGAAGGAGCAAATCTTCAAGACGAAAGAGCGTAAAAAAAGCCAGAAATAATGCACCACTCACAAAGAGCGAAAAACGCCTGGCAGGTTTTGCAATAGCAGCAGGGGTTGCTTTGCTTGGTGTCGTTTTGATTGGATTTTTGCTTTTATTTGGTGGCTTTGGTTCGTCACAAGGGGATGAAACTGTGGTACCATCTATTGAGGGGAAAACACTTGCTGAGGCAAAAGATATGCTAAAGAAAGCAAAGCTTGATTTTCATATTGATGAAGAAATTGCATCAGTGCAATTTGCAAAGGATACTATAATTTCACAAGACCCTGTTGCAGAGCGCAGAGTTAAAAAAGGCGCAAAGGTTCATGTAAAGGTCAGCACAGGTGCAGATGGGCAGGTTGTTGTGCCCAATGTTGCCAATTATGAAAAGATGAATGCAAAAGAAACCCTTGAAAAGCTTGGCTTTGTGGTTGTGTTTACAGAAGAGCAAAGTGAAAATATTGCCGTAGGAACAGTTATTCGCCAATCGCCTGATTTTGGAGTCGGGGCAAAGCTTGGAGATACGATACGCCTTTACATAAGTGCAAATCTTGATAAGGTAGATGTGCCGAGCGTTGTCGGCAAATCACTTGCGCAGGCAAAAAATGATATCGAGGCTGTGGGACTTGTTGTTGGCAATGTGACGGAACAAGAATCAAATCAAGATGTTGGTACAGTAATAAGGCAAAGTCCGGAAAGTGGAGAAAAAGCAGACAAAAAGAGCGCTGTTGCACTTACAGTAAGTAAGGGATCGGGCTCATCTAATAGTGATGAAACTGCGTTTAAGATGAAGACGATAAGTCTGCCTGTACCACAAAGCAAGGAATCGACCAGAATTCGTGTAGTTGCAAACGGCAAACAGATACATGATGCGGTTCATAATAAGAGTGAGATAAGCTTTGATATACCGGTAAAAGGCAAGAGCAGTGCAACACTTGAGATTTATCATGATGGTGCACTTGTTGGAAAACAGACAATTACTTTTAATTAGGGGGCATTTTTACGACAGGAGTAATCGTTAAAGGAATCGGCGGTTTTTATTATGTAAAAGCAGATGGCGCCATATATGAATGCAAGGCACGGGGCAAATTTCGCAAGGATGGACTCGTACCTATGGTGGGCGATTATGTAGATATTGAAGTGAAAAACGGCAAAGGCAGTATAGAAAACATTCATGAGCGCACATCAATGCTGGTGCGCCCTGCCGTTGCAAATATAAATCAGCTTGTTGTTGTGGTCGCGCTTGCATCACCGGAGCCTAATCCCGAGCTTATTGATAGTTTTTTGATAATTGGCCAGCATAGCGGTCTTGATACGATTTTGTGCTTTAATAAGGCAGATTTAACTTGCTCGGACGAGCTTATCAAGACATATTCAAATGCTGGGTATAAGCTTGTTGTCACAAGTGCTCCAAACGGAGAGGGCATTGATGAATTAAAGGCGCTTCTTGTGGGAAAGATAACTGCATTCGCGGGCAATTCCGGCGTAGGAAAGTCGAGCCTTTTAAATGCGCTTGGTGTTTTGGGCGAGCTTGAAACAGGAGCGGTGAGCGAAAAAATAAGACGCGGACGCCACACGACAAGACATGTCGAATTGTTGGAGCTTGATGGTGGAGCGCTCGTGCTTGATACACCGGGATTTTCGAGTTTTGAAATGCCAAAAATCAGAGCAAACGAGCTTGAAAATTATTTTGCAGAATTTGCACCTTATATTGGCAAATGCCGTTTTAGAGGTTGTGCTCATATAAGCGAACCGGGATGTGCTGTTTTAGAGGCGGTTTCAGATGGCAATATTTCAAAGATGCGGCATAATAGCTATAAAAATCTCTATGAAGAACAAAAAAAGCTAAAAGATTGGGAAATATGACTTATAAAGAGGGAGGATTGGCGCAGTTGTATGTGCCAAACAGTTAGATGATTAAAATTGCACCTTCGATTTTGTCTGCAGATTTTTCGCGTTTGGGAGAGCAGATTAAAGAAATAGAAAAAGGCGGCGCACAGTATATTCACATCGATGTAATGGATGGCATGTTTGTGCCGAACATTACAATCGGGCCTGTTGTAATTGAGAGTATCCGCAAAATGAGCGGACTTGTTTTTGATGTTCATCTGATGATTGAACGACCAGAGAGGTATATCGAGCAATTTGCAAAAGCCGGTGCAGATATTATCACGGTTCATGTAGAAGCAACAGACGATTTGCGTGGCTGTATCGACAAGATAAAATCGTATGGCAAGCGTGCAGGTGTATCGATAAAACCTGCTACTGATGTAGATGCTATTATGGATGTGATTGATGAGCTTGATATGGTGCTTGTCATGTCAGTGGAGCCGGGTTTTGGCGGACAAGATTATCTGTCTTGCGCTGACAAAAAGCTTTGTGAGCTTAAAAAGCTTATGAAAAGCGGCACAGATATATCGGTCGATGGTGGGGTAAAACTTGACAATCTTTCGCATGTAATTAAAATGGGAGCAAATACTATCGTTGCAGGAAGCGCGGTTTTTAAAGCGGAGGATGTTGCAAAACAGACGAGGGAGTTTGTTAGCCTTGCAAATGAAATGGAGAATGAGATGAAATAAAACGCGCAAAGCGTATACGGTGTGGAGAATAGTATGAGGGCAGTTATAATTTGTGGCGGCGAAATCGAAAGTTATGACAATGTGCGAGCGCATATAAAAAGCAGTGATATGATTATATGTGCCGATTCGGGATATATGCACGCAAAAAATATGGGCGTTATAGCTGATATTGTATTGGGCGATTTTGATTCATATGAAAAAGATAAAATAGAGTGCGATAAGATAAAGAGCTACCCGGTCAAAAAAGATTTTACTGATAGTGAAATTGCATTAGAGTATGCAGCCGAATGTGGTGTCGAGGAGGTATTGCTGCTTGCAGCTGTTGGTGGTCGCGTTGACCATACGCTTGGCAATATATATCTTCTTAAAACTGCAACAGAGAAGAATATGCGCGCATCGATATTTGATGGAAAATCTACATTATATTATGTGCGTGATAAAATACATATTTGTGGCAAGGTGGGAGATTTATTATCCATAATTCCTTTTTCAAAGGCAGATGATATTACAACAGATGGACTTGAATATGCACTTTTTCACAAGCCGTTGCCGAGTACGGGCATAAGTAATGTGTTTATTGAAAATGAAGTGGAGGTCGAGATTGGCTTTGGCGAGGCGATTATAGTACATACGCCGACAGATAATTTATAATAAAAATTTTGACTGTGTCAAATGGACACAGTCTTTTTTTGTGCAAAATAGTCATACGGGTGCAAAATGCACTAAAGGCACACGCATAAATTGTACAATATAACATATATATGAAAAAAATTTTTTATAATTACAAAAAAATTACAAAAAAGTCTTGAAAAAGTAAAAAAAATCGTGTAAAATTTGAAATAAAGGGAAGAAAGTGTTATAAAGTGGTTGCAAGTGGTTGAAAACTATGTTAAAATAATATTACAATTCTCATAAAGAGAGGTGAAAAGCGTGTTTATCGGTGAATACAGTCACAACATAGATGCCAAAGGCAGAATGATTATGCCGTCCAAATTCAGACAAGACGAATTGGGCGAAGTTTTCTATGTCACAAAAGGCACAGAAAAGTGTCTGTTTGTATATTCACGCGATGAATGGGCAAAGTTTGAAGAAAAGCTTGCTGGGCTACCGATTACAACAAATCCACAGGCGGGTGCGTTTGTGAGGTTTTTCCTTTCCGGTGCGGCCGAGTGTGAAGTGGACAAGCTTGGAAGAATAAATATCCCGGCATATCTTAGAGAATATGCAAATATCGAAAAAGATGTCAAGGTTTTAGGCGCAAGAAGCCGTATAGAAATCTGGGATGCAAAAACATGGGATGATTATTGCGAAAAAGAGATTACACTTGAAAATGTACTTGAGAATATGGGTTCAATCGGAATGGACTTTTAGGCGGTGATGTGGTATGGATTTTAAGCACATACCGGTTATGCTTTATGAATGTATAGATAATCTTGATATAAAAAGTGATGGCATTTATGTTGATGGCACGCTTGGTGGCGCGGGGCACAGCAGTGAAATTGTAAAAAGGCTTAATAGTAGCGGAAAGCTTATAGGGCTTGACCGTGACGATGATGCAATAGCGGTGGCAAGTGCGCGCCTTGCAGAATTTGGGGACAAGGTTTTAATTGTAAAAAGCAATTTTAAAGACGCGGCAAGCGTTTTGGATAGACTTGGAATTGAAGAAATTGATGGAGTGCTTCTTGATTTGGGCGTATCATCGTACCAGCTTGATGAAGCCGAGCGCGGCTTTAGCTATATGTCTGATGCACCGCTTGATATGCGAATGGACAGAAGTGGCGGCATAAATGCATATGAGGTTGTAAATGAATATGATGAGCAGCGTCTTGCAGACATTATATTTAAATATGGCGAGGAGCGCTGGGCAAAAAGAGTTGCACAGTTTATTGTGCAAAAGAGAGCTATAACACCGATAAGGACAACGCTTGAGCTTGTGTCAGTAATAAATGCGGCGATTCCGAAAGGGGCGCGCATGACAGGCGGCAATGCCGCAAAACGCACATTCCAGGCGATAAGAATAGAAGTAAATGGCGAGCTTGAGATACTTGAGGGAGCTATAGAAAACTTTGTAAAAAGACTTAGAAGTGGCGGAAGGCTTGCAATAATAACATTCCATTCACTTGAAGACAGAATAGTAAAGGAAAAATTTGCATCGTTTGCGAAGGGGTGCACATGTCCGAAGGAATTTCCGATATGTGTTTGCGGTGCGAAACCGATTGCAAAGGTGATTACTACAAAGCCTATTATTGCGTCGAAAGATGAGCTTGAAAAAAATTCGCGCTCAAAGAGTGCAAAGCTCAGAGTATTGGAAAAGCTTTGATTAGTTAGTATATAGGTAGTTTTAACATGGGGGATAAAGATTGTATAGGGGGTTGTGACATTGCGTACAAATGGAAATCTTGCATTGAGCTCTGCGTATAAGCCACAGTATCAGCCGTCACAGGCTGCACTTCGCAGAAAGCTTGAGGTACAGCGTGCAGAACAACATAAGGCAAAAGCAAAGAATATAAATATTGCAGTAGCGTTATTTTATATGGTACTTGTTTTTGCTATGGCATTTTTCCTCGTAGGCAGAGAAGTGAGTTTGTATGAAAAAAGCAGCGAAATAAATCGTCTTGAAAACAGACTTGAGCAAGCACAAAGCGAAACAAAGCAGGCACAAATTGCGGCAGAGCGCGCAATAGATTTGAACTTGCTTGAGGAAGTGGCTGCAACAAAGTTTGCAATGAGTCGCCCTGAAAAGACACAGACAGTGTATATAAATATCCAGCAACGAGATTATGCCACAAAGGTTGCAAAAAAGAATGCAGGGGTTGAGTTGCAACAAAATATACAAAACAGCATAAAAAATCTTTTTGGAATATTTGGTGCAAACTGATATTATTATAGTAGTAGCAAATCAATCCATTAACGGAGCAACTTCGGAAAGTGAGGCGTAAGAGCGATTTGAAAAAGCAAATCTCTTAGTCTTGCTTTTTGTTGTTTTATTCGGTTTTATATTTGTTCTTGCGACAAATTTTGGCTCATCATTATGGCGCAAGAAATAAAGACATTTATGAGTCGGAAAGGCCAACGGTTATAATATGCAAACACCTAAAAGAAAGGTAAAACTTCACATATTCTGGGTAATGGTTGCGGTAAGCATTGCATTTGTGGCGCTTATAGGACGCGTTGCATGGCTCCAGATTGTCGACGGAGCCTCTTTGAAAAAAGCTGCCACCCAGCAGCAAACGCGCGACAATATTATAACGAGCAAGAGAGGCACAATATATGACAGAAACAACAAAGAGCTTGCAGTAAGTGCATCGGTTGAAATGGTGACGGTGTCGCCGAACGAGATTAAAAAAGCGGGAAGTGCAGAGCTTGTTTCGCACAAGCTTGCAGAAATTTTATCGCTTGAATATGAGGATGTATACAAAAAGGTAACAAAAAACTCTGCATACGAGATAATAAAGCGCAAGGTGGAAAGTGCGCAAACAGACCAAATCCGCGCACTTAAAGCGAGCGATGATACAAAAAAAGCTTTTGCGGGCGTAGGGCTCGAAGAGGATACGAAGCGCTTTTACCCTTATGGCAATTTTGCGGCGCACATATTGGGATTTACCGGCACAGATAATCAAGGTTTATATGGAATAGAAAAGGCCTATGATGATGAGCTTTCCGGCGTTTCGGGGCGTGTCATTTCGGTAAAAAATGCCGTTGGTGTAGATATGCCGTACAAATATGAAAAAAAATACGATTCTCAGGATGGACTTAATGTTGTATTGACGATTGATGAAACAATCCAGCATTTTGCGGAGAAACATCTTGCCCAAGCATATGAAGAAAACAAACCGGAAAAGGGCGCTTTTGCAATAGTTATGGCACCAAAAACGGGTGAAATACTTGCAATGGCAACAAAGCCGGACTTTGATTTAAACAAGCCGTTTGAGCTTAATATACAAGAGGTGGTTGACTCTATAAACGCGCTTCCAAAAGAAGAACAAAGCGCTGCAAAAAATACAGCGCTGCAAAATTTGTGGAAAAACAAAGCGGTTACAGATTCGTATGAGCCGGGCTCTGTATTTAAAATACTTACTTATGCGATGGCACTTGAGGAAGGGGTAACGCATGTTGGAGATACTTTTAATTGCAGTGGTGCCACAAAGGTAGCATCTGAAACAATTCACTGTTGGAAAAGAGAGGGGCATGGGCACGAAACGCTATCAGAGGGATTGCAAAACTCGTGCAACCCAGTTTTGATGGAGCTTGCTCGTCGGCTTGGTGTTTCGACTTTTTGCAAATATTTCAGAAACTTTGGTATGGATATGAGAACGGGGTTTGATATAGTAGGCGAAAGCTCGGGTGTGTTTTTTAAGGAAAGCAATATGCACGAGGTAGAGCTTGCGACATGTTCGTTTGGACAATCGTTTCAAGTGACTCCACTCCAGCTTTCCGCTGCAATTTCGGCAATAGTAAACGGCGGCAATCTTATAAGACCGCACATTGTAAAAGCACTTACTGATGCAAATGGGACAACAGTAAAAAGCTTTGAACCGGAGGTTGTACGCAAAGTTGTATCAGAAGAAACATCGGCAATAATGCGTGAGTTTATCGAAAATGTTGTTACAAAGGGCACAGGCAAGGGTGCCAAAATTGAGGGTTATAGGATAGGCGGCAAAACAGGAACATCGGAGAAACAGCCGCGTGGAAACGGAAAATATGTCGCATCGTTTGTCGGCATTGCACCTGCTGATGATCCGGAGCTTTTGTGTATTGTAGCAATAGATGAGCCTACGGGAGATTTGTACCAGGGGAGTCAGATTGCAGCGCCTGTTGTAAGAAACATACTTGAGGATACGCTGCGCTATATGGGGTATGAGAAAAAACTTGATGGTGAGGCACTTGAAAGGCTTCAATCAAATGTGCCGGAAGTGAGAGGACTTGCGCTTAGCGAAGCAAAGAGCATACTTAGCAAATCGGGCTTTGCTGTGAGCGTAGTAGGCGATGGAGAGAATGCTATGCAGCAACTTCCAAAACCGGGCGCATCGCTTGCAAAGGGTTCAACTGTAATATTATATACCCATGAAAATGAAATACAAAAAACTATGGTTCCTGATGTGAGAGGAATGAATATCAGTGATGCAAGAACCGCAATACAAAATGCGGGACTTAATATAGAGGCCATAGGCGCGACAGAGCGCGAAATAAATTCGCCCGCAAGCAAGCAAGACCCGGCACCGGGCAGTTATGCAAATCCTGCATCTACAGTGCGCGTTGAATTTATCTACATGGATGGAGATTAAAATATAGAAAGGAAGACCTTGTATGAAGCTTTCACAATTGGTCGGCTCTTTGGATGTAAAGGGTGATAAGGCACTTTGTGTTGATGTGAACGGAATTGCATATGATTCGCGCGATGTAAAGCCGGGCGATGTGTTTGTGTGCATAAAAGGTTATAGCACAGATGGTCACAAGTATGTAAAAAGTGCGTGCGAAAAGGGCGCGGCGGCTATTGTGGCAAGTGATATAATAGAGTCTGATGTGCCTGTATTATATACAGAGGATACACGCCTTGCGCTTGCGTGTATGTCAAAGGCATATTTTGGAAATCCTTTGCAAAATATAAAGCTTATAGGAGTTACGGGAACTAATGGAAAAACAAGTGTAACATATCTTATAAAGGCGATGCTTGAGGCACAGGGGATGAAGGTCGGCCTTATAGGTACGAATCAAAATATGATTGGTACAAAGATTATTCCAACCGAGAGAACGACACCGGAATCGTTTGAATTATACAAGCTATTTTTTGAAATGGCAAAGGACGGTGCGGACTGTATCGTTATGGAGGTGTCAAGTCACGCCCTTGAGCTTAATCGTGTTGGTGGGTGTGAGTTTGATACAGCTGTTTTTACAAATCTTACACAGGACCATCTCGACTTTCATGAAACGATGGAAAATTATTTTTGGGCAAAGAGCAGACTTTTTTCGCACTGCAAAAATGCTGTTATAAATGTTGATGACACTTATGGCAGACGCATTGAAAAAATGTGTGGTGTAAATGTTATAACATATGGCATATGTAACGAAGCTATTGCAAAAGCAAGCGATATGAGCATAAGTGCAAAGGGTGTGGGTTACAATTTGTGTTATAATGACACAAGTTATGAGGCTTCTGTTTGTATACCGGGCAAGTTTTCTGTCTACAATTCGCTTGCAGCGATATGCGCGACAATGAGCGTTGGCGTTGATATTGAAAGATGTCTTTTGGCGTTAAAGAATGTGAGCGGCGTAAAAGGTCGCGCCGAAATAGTAGATACAAATACGGATTTTACTGTAATTATAGATTATGCTCACACTCCTGATGGACTTGAAAATATTTTGTCAACCGTAAACGAGTTTAAGACTGGACGCGTAATAACAGTTTTTGGTTGTGGCGGTGACCGCGACCGAACAAAACGCCCCAAAATGGGCAAAACGGCGGGTGAACTTTCGGATGCAGTTATCGTAACATCGGACAATCCGCGAACAGAGAAGCCATCAAAAATAATCGATGACATTATGCCCGGCGTGCTTGAGAGTGGATGCGAATATGTACGGATTGAAAATAGACGCGATGCAATCAAGCATGCGATTATGTATGCTTGTGCAGGCGATATAATTGTGCTTGCAGGTAAAGGACACGAAACATATCAGATTTTAAAAGATGGCACTATCCATTTTGACGAACGAGAAATCGTCTGCGAGGTGCTTCGTGAAATTGGGGAGAAATAATATGGAGCCAATTGCTGTAAAAGAAATAGTAAATGCCGTAGAAGGCGAGCTTTTGTGCGGTAATGCTGAGACATTGATTGAAACAGTAACAACAGATAGTCGCAAAAGTGGGAAAAATATGTTATTTATACCGCTTGTCGGGGATACATTTGACGGGCACGAATTTATCGGCGCAGCTTTTAATATGGGCGCCGTTTGTGCTCTTACGCATAAAGACTGCGAAGTGGTTTGCAGTGGTGCGATTATAAGAGTAAAAGATACAAAAAAAGCACTGGCAGACCTTGCACGATTTTATCTTCAAAAGTTTTCTGTACCCGTAATAGCACTTACAGGTTCGGTCGGGAAAACAACGACAAAGGATATGGTTGCTGCGGCTCTTGGGGAAAAATATAGGGTTTTGAAAACGCAGGGTAATTTTAATAACGATATTGGTTTACCATTGACGATTTTTAATCTTGATAAAGAGCACGAAATTGTTGTGCTTGAAATGGGAATGAATCATTTTGGAGAAATACATCATCTTGTTTCTATTGCTAGACCCCAGAAGGCAATTATAACAAATGTTGGCATGTCGCATATTGAAAATCTCGGCTCACGCGAGGGGATATTAAAGTCAAAGCTTGAGATTACTGATTATTTTGGAAAAGATAATATATTGTTTTCAAATGCCGATGATGATATGCTTGGGACGATACAAAGTGATAGATATAAGATAATACGCTATGGAATAGACAATAAAAACGCCGATTATATAGCTGATAATATTATATCAAAGCCGGAATATGTTGAGTTTGATGTAAGATATGGCCGTGATAGTGCGCATATAAAGGTAAATTTGCCCGGCATACATAATGTATATAATGCACTTGCAGCGTTTGCAATTGCAAAAAGCTTTGATGTGAGTGACGAAATGATTATAGACGGTATTGGTTCGTTTTTGCCGTCAAATATGAGAATGGATATTAAAAAATTTGGTAATTGCACACTTGTAAACGATTGTTATAATGCGTCTCCAACATCTACTGTGGCGGCATTGTCGGTTCTTTCTACAATAGAGGCAAAACGCCGTATCGCGATTTTGGGCGATATGCTTGAGATGGGCGATTTTGCAAAGGAGGCCCATAAAGAGATTGGTAAAACAGTTTTTGATATGGGAATTGATGTTTTGTTGACAGTGGGAAAAGAATCTGAAAATACAAATGAAGGCGCTATAAGTAGTGGCATGAATAAAGAGTTTGTGCATCATTTTGAAAGTAATGCCGCGCTTGTCAGTGTGCTCGGTGAAATTATAAACAAAAGCGATGCAGTGCTTGTGAAGGCATCTCGAGGGATGCATTTTGAACAGATTGTAGCCGGAATTGAAAATATGTTTTCAAAATAATTATATTAAACAACAAAGATGAGAAAGGAAGGCATAGATACTATTATGAGTGAAGGGGCTTCTGTTTTAGTTTCATATATTTTAACATTTGCTATAGCGTTTTTAATATGCATAATAATTGCGCCTGTGCTTATACCATTTTTGCATAAGCTAAAGTTTGGACAGGAGATACGCGAGGAGGGCCCCGTTTGGCACAAGAAAAAGGCGGGCACGCCTACTATGGGTGGAATTATATTTATTGTTGGCTCACTTTTGGCGACGATTTTTGTCATACGCGATATATCAACGATTGTTGTAATGCTTTTTGCGCTTGGCTTTGGGCTTATAGGCTTTGCTGATGATTACATAAAGGTTGTGCTAAAGAGAAATCTTGGACTTACAGCGCTACAAAAGTTGTTACTTCAAATAGCTCTTTCTGTTGCGTTTGTTATAGTATTAAATTCGCTCGGTATGCTTAACACAGATATTTATATACCGTTTACAACAATGAGTGTAGACCTTGGATGGTTTTATATAATTTTTGCTGCTTTTATTATGATTGGTTTTACAAACGCGGTCAACCTTACAGACGGGCTTGATGGTCTTGCAACAAGCATAACCGCGATTGTGTCGTTATTTTTTGCTATTGCCACATTTTTTGTCGGCAACAGAGCTTTGGCAGTATTTATGATTGCGCTTGCAGGCGGATGCATTGGATTTTTGGTATTTAATCGTTATCCTGCAAAGGTTTTTATGGGCGATACAGGGTCGCTGTTTTTGGGCGGTGCGCTTGCAGCTGCGTCAATAGTTTTGAAAATGCCGTTTATATTGGTAATTGCGGGCATTATTTATGTAGTCGAGGCGCTTTCGGTAATATTGCAAGTAGCGTCATTTAAGCTTACGGGCAAAAGAATTTTTAAGATGAGCCCGATACATCATCATTTTGAAATGTGTGGTTGGAAAGAAGTAAAAATCGTATTGGTATTTTGCGCAGTAAGTATAGTATTTTGTATAATTGCGTATTTTTCAATAACGGCGTTTTTCGCGCTTTGAATTTAGTATAAAAAGTATTGGAGGTAAGTTGTATGGCACAAAAAAGAACATCGTCTGTCGCTGCTCGTAAAAGAGGTGCAAGCACAGCACGCACAAGCACGGCAAATAGACCAAAAAGACCTCCGCAAAAAAAGACAGTAAAGACGAAACGAAACATAAACGATATGTTTGAAAACATGGTAAATGGAAAAAACAATAAGCCTTATGATATTTCGCTTATGTTTACAATAATAATTCTTGTTATATTTGGACTCATTATGGTATTTTCGGCATCTGCGCCGGCAGCAAGTGCTTATCAAAACAATCCGTATTATTACATAACTCGTCAGGGAATTTTTGCTATAATGGGTGTTTGCGCGATGTTCGTACTGTCGCGCTATGATTATCATAAGTATGGGAAATGGGCAGTCGGTATTCTTGCTGCAAGTTTTATTTTGCTTTTGGCAGTTTATATTCCCGGACTTGGGTCGGTAAGAAATAATTCAAGAAGATGGCTCAATTTAGGCATTTTTACACTTCAACCTTCAGAGGTTGCAAAGGTGGCTATAATTATATATTTTTCGTATAGCCTATCGCTTATAAAAGGAAAAATTGAAAAATTTAAAGATGGACTTTTAAGATATCTTATAATATTGGGCGTTTTTGCTTTGATTTTATTGGCAGAGCCACACCTTAGCGCAACGCTTGTAATTATAGGAGTTGGGGGCATAATTCTTATTGTAGCGGGAGCAAAAACACGCCATTTTGCTGCTATTGGTTTGTTGGCACTGCCTGTTTTGGCTGTCGCAATTTATAACAAGCCATATCAGCTCGAACGAATAACAACATTTTTAGACCCGTTTGCAGACAAATCGGATGCGGGTTTTCAGGTTGTAAATTCGCTTTATGCGATAGGCTCGGGCGGGATTTTTGGCCTTGGTCTTGGTATGAGCAGACAAAAGTTTTTGTATTTGCCGGAGCCGCAAAATGATTTCATATTTGCGATAATATGCGAAGAGCTTGGACTGCTCGGTGCTATTCTAGTTTTGGGTTTGTTTGGTTTTCTTATCTGGAAGGGATATAGAATTGCCCAAGAGGCACCCGATATGTTTGGCACGCTTCTTGCGACGGGTATAACGAGCCTTGTGGGCATACAAGTGGTTGTAAATGTGGCGGTTGTAACATCGTCTATACCTGCAACGGGTATGGCGTTGCCTTTTTTTAGCTATGGTGGCACATCACTTTTGATATTGCTTGGTGCTATGGGGATATTACTTAATATATCGCGCCAAACGGTCACGACTATCAGACCATCAATAAGTGAGAAAAAAAGTAAATGAGGAGAATATAGATGAGAATTTTGCTTGCGGGCGGCGGTACTGCCGGTCATATAAATCCTGCAATTTCAATTGCATCATATGCAAAGTCTGTTGACAGTGATGCAAAGATACTTTTTATCGGAAAGCGTGGCAATATGGAGCAAACTCTTGTGCCAAAGGCAGGCTTTGATATTGAGTTTATTGATATTGAGGGTTTTAAGCGCGCACTTACACTAAAAAATATTAAAGTAATTGCAAAGACATTGCGCGCAATAGGCGAGAGTAAAAAAATAATAAAGCGCTTTTGCCCAGATGTAGTAATATGCACGGGTGGTTATGTCAGCGGGCCGGTTATGTCGGCGGCTAAAAAGCTTAATATCCCGTCGATTATACATGAACAAAATGTATTTCCCGGTGTTACGGTAAAGCTTTCGCAAAAGTATGCGTCATATATTGCGACAAGTTTTGAGAAAACGCGCTCTCTTTTAAAAGCAAAAGACAAGTGTGTTTTTACGGGAAATCCCGTAAGAGAACAAATTATTTTGGCGGACAGAGAGCTTGCAAGAGCAGAGCTTGGAGTTGATAAAAAGCCGTTTGTGCTCGCTTTTGGTGGAAGCCTTGGCGCTGCGCGGATAAATGATGCCGTTGTGGGATACATTGAAAAGCTCGCAAAAAGAGATGACATAAATCTTATGTTTGGTACGGGCAAACGCAACTATGACGAGGTTATGAGTGACATAGCAAAGCGTGGCATAGACATAACAAAGCATAAAAATATACGCGTATGTGATTATATATATGATATGGATAAGGCGCTTGCAGCGGCGGATATCGTTATAAGTCGCGCTGGTGCAATAAGCATAAGTGAAATTACGGCGCTTGGAAAGGCAAGTATATTGATACCGTCACCCAATGTAGCACACAATCATCAATACACAAACGCAAAGGCGCTTTCTGATAATGGTGCGGCGGTCGTTATTACAGAGGATAATTTGTCATCTGATGTGCTTGGAAATATGATTGAAGAGCTTCTTTCGGATAGGGCAAGACTTGATACAATAGCATCAAATGCAAAAAAGCTTGGGGTGTGTGACGCATCGCAAAAAATTTATGCTCTTGCATGCAAGCTTTATAAAAAGTAACGCACTTTGGCGTAGCTGCATAATATGTATAGCAAATAAATTATGTGGCTTGCGGAGGTGCATTATAGTGGATAAACTTGTTATAGAAGGCGGAAGAAAGCTTGAGGGAGAGATATGTGTACATGGCGCGAAAAACGCTGTGCTGCCGATTTTGGCTGCAACGGTTTTAAACAACGGCAAAAGTGTCATATATGACTGTCCCGACCTAAAGGATGTGCGTGCATCAATAAATATTTTGCGCCACCTTGGGTGCGAAGTGCAGATGAACGATGGAGTGCTTAGCGTCGATTCGTCGGGAGCAAGCTGTTATGAAATACCGGAAAAGCTTATGCACGAAATGCGTTCGTCGGTGATTTTTCTTGGGGCGGTGCTTTCCCGTTTTGGCAAGGCGATTGTGGCGCTTCCCGGCGGATGTGAGCTTGGCCCAAGGCCGATTGATTTACATCTTGGCGCATTCCGCCAGCTTGGGATTGAAATTGAAGAAGAACATGGATACATAAAATGTAGTTGCGAGCGCATTGTGCCGACGACGATACACCTTGATTTTCCAAGTGTGGGTGCTACTGAAAATATAATGCTTATTGCGACGCTTGCGAGCGGAACAACAGTAATTACGAATGCGGCAAAGGAGCCTGAAATTGAAGATTTGCAAAAGTGTTTGAACGCTTGTGGTGCAAAAATTAGTGGCGCAGGAACGAGCATTATACAAATCGAAGGTGTAAAACGCCTTGGTGATGTTGAACACAAAGTAATTCCAGATAGGATTGTTGCATCTACATATTTAAGCTGCTCTGCAGCGGCAGGTGGTACAATAGAACTTAAAAATATTGTTCCGGAGCATTTTGAAGCGTTTTTATCAGTCGCGGAGCAATACGGCGCAAAGCTATACATAAATGATAATAGTATCGTGCATGTTGCGCCGAAAAGACTTAATGCAGTAAAGCTTATAAGAACACAGCCTTATCCGGGCTTTGCAACCGATGCGCAGTCGCCACTTATGGCAGCGCTTACACTTGCAGAGGGAACGAGTATTTTTGTTGAAAATATATTTGAAAGCAGATATAAGCATGTATTTGAGCTTTGTCGTATGGGAGCAGATATAACTGTAGACGGACGAATGGCGGTTGTGCGCGGCGTAAAAGAGTTAAGCGGCGCAAATGTGTGTGCTATGGATTTGCGTGGCGGTGCGGCGCTCGCGGTTGCAGCGCTTGCGGCAAATGGGCGCACAAGCATAAGTGATATTTATCATATTGATAGAGGATATGAAAATTTTGAGCAGACACTTCAAAGTATTGGTGCAAAAGTGTCAAGGCAGTAGTATTGGCGCAAGAGTTTTGCACTGAAAGGAACGGGTAGTACGAATGAAAAAAGAAATGCAGAGACAAAAACAAAGACCACGCACTGCAAACGAAGACTTGCGTGCGCGTCATATAAGAAGGCAGAAGAAAAAAAGAAAAAGGAGAGTATTTTTCCGCATTTTTTCTTTTCTTTTCTTACTTTCTATTATATGCTCGATTGTTATGTTTATGACGCCGTGGTTTAATATTTCTGCAATTGAGGTAGTGGGGAATTTGCAGCTTAATCCGGAAGCGCTCGTGATGCAGAGTGAAATATATCAAGGGGCAAATATTTTTAAAATAAGCACATCACATGCGGAGAAAAAAATTGCTGCAATGCCGTATGTGAAAAGCGTGCAGGTTAAAAGAAAATTGCCTAATAAAATCGAAATCAATGTCCAGGAAAGCCATGCGGCAGCGTATTTTGAGCATATGGGTGGATATGCTGTGTTTGATGAAGATGGCAGAGCTTTGGAGATTATGAGCGCACCACCGACGGGGTGCATCCAAATTGTTGGTTGTGAGCTTAAAGAATTTTTGCCAGGAAGCAAAATAGGCATTGACTCTGGCGAAAAATTTGATATAATAGTATTATACATAGGTGAGCTTGAGAAAACGGAATTTTTTAGTGGTGTAAACCTGCTTGATTTGACGAATACCGTAGATATTAGGTTTCAGTTTGAAAATCGTCTGACGGTATTTTGTGGCGATGTGCAGGGATTGGACCGCAAGCTTTTGACTTTTGCGGAGATTGCTTATAATCAACTTTCGCCGAATGCCAGAGGGGAGATAGATTTGCGTATTGATAGCAAAGCCTATTACAGACCATAGATAAGCAATTTCGGAGGAGCGCAATGAGCAAAAGAAATATTAAAGCGCAGGTAGCAATAGGTATCGTTTGTGCTATTTTGTCCTTTGTTATAACGACTCAACTTACAAGTGTGCGAAAAAATGTTGCGTATGAGTCGAATAAGGCAAAAAGAACAGAAGAGCTAATTCTTGAGCTTGGAAAAGAAAAAGAGAAAAATGCTGATTTATATTTGCAGTTATATAGCGCACAAAATGACCTTAGACAGTATCAAGAACAGGCAGAAGACAGTAGCGACTATACAAAAATTATATCTGACCAGCTTAAGAGAAGTGAGGTTTTGGCAGGTCTTACGGAGGTTGAAGGCCCGGGCATAGTGCTTACACTTTCTGATAGTTCGGCTCCGTCAATAATGGGCTCGACAACAGCTGATAATGAAGCGCTTATAATACATGATAGTGATTTGAGACTTGCTATAACGGAGCTTGCAGCGGCAGGTGCGGAGGCATATTCGATAAACGGACAACGAATAATTGCTACAACGCCGATACGATGTGTGGGTCCGGTTGTGACGGTTAATGAACAGAAAATGGCATCGCCGTTTGTGATTTCTGTTGTAGGTGACCCGAAAACACTTGAAGCGGCGGTTAATATGCGTGGCGGACTTGCGGATTTGTTTGAATCTGTTGGAATAGGTGTTAGCGTGAGCACATCAAGTCGCGTACAAATTCCGCGTTATACAGGTACGGTTAATTATAAATATGCTACACCCGTAATAAAACAAGATGGGGGTGAGCAGCAATGATGGGAATAATTATTGGTGTAGTTGCAGGAATTATTATTGCTGCAGTTACAAACATTCATATACCGAGCTCATTTTCATCATATGTGGCAATTGGAATATTGGCTGCGATTGATTCCGTTTGTGGCGGAATAAGCGCATCGCTTTCAAAAAACTTTAATTTGAAAATATTTTTAACGGGCCTGTTTTTTAATTCAATTGTTGCGATTGCACTCGTATATCTCGGGAAATCACTTGGAGTTGACCTATCTTTAGCGGCGATTGTCGTATTTGGATCAAGAATTATTCAAAATTTTGCAATAATTCGAAGATTGCTCTTGAATAAATTCGAAAAAAAGGATAAAATAGTAGATAAGTAAAGAATACATTTTGTTTAAAATGGTTTGCAAAAGAAAATGTGAGGAGGAAGCGAAGTTGTTTGAAATCGATATGGAAACAGGCAATGTTGCAAAAATTAAAGTAGTAGGTGTTGGCGGTGGCGGTAATAATGCCGTTAATAGAATGATTGATGTTGGTGTAAAATGTGTTGACTTTATAGCTGTTAATACAGATGCGCAAGTACTTAAAGAGTCGAAAGCCGATACAAAATTGCAAATAGGCGAAAAGCTTACACGCGGACTTGGTGCAGGGGCAAACCCTGAAATAGGCGAAAAAGCTGCCCAGGAAAGTAAAGAGGAGATTGAATCGGTACTTAAGGGTGCTGATATGGTATTTATTACTGCCGGAATGGGTGGCGGTACTGGAACAGGTGCAGCAGCTGTTATTGCAGGTATTGCAAAGGAGCTTGGCATACTTACTGTTGCAATTGTTACAAAGCCATTTGTATTTGAGGGAAGACCGCGTATGGTAAAGGCAGAAGCAGGTATCAGAAGTCTTCGTGAGAATGTTGATGCAATAATGACAATACCAAACGATAATCTTTTGAAAATTATTGATAAAAATACGGGCATAGTTGAGACATTCCTTAAGGCAGACGATATCTTGCGCCAAGGTGTACAGGGTATTTCCGATATGATTGTTGGTTCCGGTTACATAAATGCTGACTTTGCAGATGTAAAGCGTACTATGGAAAATTCTGGCATGGCTCATATGGGTGTTGGTATTGCAAAAGGCGAGAACAAGGCTACCGAGGCTGTAAAGCTTGCTATTGAGAGTCCGCTTCTTGAGACATCAATAAACGGTGCTCGCAATGTGCTTATCAATATTACCGGTGGAAAAGACCTTACAATGTTTGATGCAAACCAGGTTATGCAGTATGCAAACGAGCTTGTTGATAGTGATGCTGAGATTATATTTGGTGTTGTTATTGATGAGAATCTTGATGATGAGATGCGTGTTACAGTTGTTGCTACGGGTTTTGATTCGGTTGCTCCGTCGTCAAATATTTTTAACAAGTTTAATGCCGGCGATGATGACAAAATGCCAAGTTTTAATCCGAGTGCAAATGTTGACCTTGAAAATGTTGACATTCCGACATTTCTAAAAAACAAGAATATATAAGAATTTATGATTAAAGCCCTGTCTGTTATGCAGACAGGGCTTTTTGTGTGTTTAAGATGTTTAAATAAAAAATCGGCATATGCTCATGAAAAGCATATGCCGATTTGTTTTAAGTAGGAAATTATGCGTTTGCTTCTTCCTTAATTTTTGCGTGAGCAGCTGCAAGTTTTGCAATCGGCACACGATAAGGTGAACATGAAACATAATTTAGACCTGCATAGTGACAGAATTCAACACTTGACGGGTCACCGCCGTGCTCGCCACAGATACCAAGCTTGATATTTGGACGAGTTTGTCTACCTGCAGCAGCAGCCATCTTAACAAGCTTGCCAACACCATTTTGGTCAAGACGAGCAAATGGATCTGCCTCAAATACTTTCTTATCATAGTAATCACCAAGGAATTTACCAGCGTCATCACGCGAGAAACCAAATGTCATCTGTGTAAGGTCATTTGTACCAAATGAGAAGAATTCAGCCTCTGTAGCAATTTCATCAGCAAGAAGTGCTGCACGCGGCACCTCAATCATTGTACCAACAAGATATTTCATTTCAACGCCTGCGGCTGCGATGATTTCATCAGCAGTCTTTGTGATTACATCTTTAACATATTTTAATTCCTTAAGTTCGCCAACAAGTGGAACCATAATTTCAGGAATAACACTCATGCCTTCTTTGTTTACATTTATAGCAGCCTCAATAATAGCGCGTGTCTGCATAGCAGCAATTTCAGGATATGTTACTGCAAGACGGCAACCTCTGTGACCAAGCATCGGGTTAAACTCGTGAAGGTCAGCAACTGTGTCCTTAAGTGACTCAAATGTAAGGCCCATTTCCTTTGCAAGTGCTGCAATATCTTCATCATTTGTAGGCAAGAACTCGTGAAGCGGTGGGTCAAGAAGACGGATTGTAACAGGAAGACCACCAAGAACCTTAAACATTGCCTCAAAGTCACCGCGTTGCATTGGAAGAAGTTTATCAAGAGCCTTTTGACGCTGCTCAAGTGTCTTTGCAACAATCATCTCACGCACTGCAGGAATTCTTTCCTCGTCGAAGAACATATGCTCTGTACGGCAAAGACCGATACCTTCTGCACCAAAGCGAACTGCTGTTGCTGCATCCTTAGGATTATCAGCGTTTGTACGAACCATAAGCTTGCGCTCTGCATCAGCCCACTCCATAAATGTTGCAAAATCGCCTGTAAGTGAAGCTTCCTGTGTTGCGATAGCTTCTGTATAAATATTACCTGTTGAACCATCAAGTGAAATATAATCACCCTCAACAAGACGCTTGCCTGCAAGAACGCAATACTTTTCTTCTTCATATACTGCAAGGTCACCACAACCGGCTACACAGCATGTACCCATACCACGAGCAACAACGGCAGCGTGTGATGTCATACCGCCACGAGCTGTAAGGATACCCTCTGATGCGTTCATGCCTTCAATATCTTCCGGAGAAGTCTCAAGACGAACAAGTACAACCTTTTCGCCACGCTCATTTGCAGCAACTGCATCTGCAGCGTTGAAATAAATCTTACCGCAAGCAGCACCCGGTGATGCAGGAAGAGCTGTAGCAGCAGCCTTTGCATTCTTAAGTGCAGCGGCATCAAATGTAGGATGCAAAAGTGCATCAAGCTGACGAGGCTCAACCTTTAAAAGTGCCTCTTTCTTTGTTGCAAGACCTTCGTTAACAAGGTCAACTGCAATCTTTAGAGCAGCAGAAGCTGTACGCTTACCATTACGAGTCTGAAGCATATAAAGCTTGCCATTCTCGATTGTAAACTCCATGTCCTGCATATCCTTATAGTGATTTTCAAGTTTGTTTGCTATATCTACAAACTGTGCATAAACTTCAGGCATGTCCTGCTCAAGCTTAGTAATCGGGTTTGGTGTTCTGATGCCGGCAACAACATCTTCGCCCTGTGCGTTCATCAAATACTCACCGTAAAGTGCCTTCTCACCTGTGGAAGGATTACGAGTGAAGGCAACACCTGTACCGGATTTTTCACCTGTGTTACCGAATACCATAGCTTGTACATTAACAGCTGTACCCCAATCGTAAGGGATATCATTCATTCTTCTGTATACGATAGCACGCGGGTTGTCCCAGCTTCTGAATACGGCCTCAACAGACTCGATAAGCTGTGTCTGTGGGTCCTGTGGGAAGTCTGTGCCTTTTTCTTGTTTATAAAGAACCTTATACTTTGCAATAAGCTCCTTTAAATCATCTGCTGTAAGCTCTGTATCAAGCTTTACACCACGAGCCTCTTTCATTTCGTCAATGATTTTTTCAAATTTTGGTTTCTCGATGCCCATAACAACATCGCTAAACATCTGGATAAATCTTCTATAACTGTCATATGCGAAACGCGGATTGCCGGTAAGGGCTGCAAGACCTTCAACAACCTCGTCTGTAAGACCAAGGTTAAGAATTGTGTCCATCATACCCGGCATTGATGCGCGCGCACCCGAACGAACTGATACAAGGAAAGGATTTTTAGGGTCGCCAAACTTTTTGCCTGCAACTTGCTCGGCAATGGCAAGCTTCTCCTTTATCTCGGCAATAATGTCGTCGGCGATTTTCCTCCCATCATCGTAATATCTTGTGCAGGCTTCTGTTGTAACTGTAAAGCCCTGCGGTACAGGGAATCCCAACTTTGTCATTTCAGCAAGGTTTGCGCCTTTGCCGCCCAAGAGATTTCTCATTGAAGCGTCGCCCTCGCTGAACAGATAAACATATTTTTTGCTCATCCTTTTTCCTCCTCCAAAATATAATAAAAATTTAGGTAGACACCTTTTACCGAACTATTATATAACATTTTTATATAAAAATCAAGAGCAAAAAATAAATATATTACATTTGAACATATTATTGTACAAAAAATAAAAAAATTTATATATTTACGAAAATAAAAGCGTGTGACAGGCAAAACATATCTTTACTTTTTGCGATATTTGTGATATGATTATGTATTGGAAAATGTATGTATATACATAATAAATAGACGATTAAACATATCAGTACGCTATATGTATATATGGAAGGAAGTGCTACATAAAATGGATGGTCAGGACAAAGTTTTTACACCTGCGGTTGCATCAATGCAGGCGAGCGCAATAAGAGAAATATTTAAGCTTATTGCAAAGGATGATATAATCTCTTTTGCGGCGGGCATTCCCGCACCGGAGCTTTTCCCGGCAAAAGAGTGGGCAAAGATTACAAGTGATGTTTTGCAAAAAGAACCAACACCTGCACTTGTGTATGGTGTTACAGAGGGTTATGCACCGCTTAGAGAGCTTTCAAAGCAGCGTGCAAAGGAGCTCGGCGTTTATGATGACAGTATAGATGAGCTTATTATCACATCGGGAGCACAACAGGCTATTGACCTTACTGCGAAGGTGCTTTTGGAGGTTGGTGATGGTGTTATAGTTGAAAAACCGAGCTTTATCGGTTCATTAAATTCTTTTCGTTCATACGGGGCAAAGCTTTATGATGTAGATGTTGAGGAAGACGGACTAAATATAAGTCAGGTTGAGGAGCATCTTAAAAACAATAAAATAAAGTTTATATACACAATACCAACATTTCAGAACCCATCGGGCGTTACTATGAGCATTGAAAAAAGAAGAACTCTTTTAGAACTTGCAAAAAAATATAATGTATTTATTTTGGAAGACAATCCATATGGTGAATTGCGTTTTAAAGGTGAGGCCGTTGATACAATAAAATCGATGGATGATGATGGAAGAGTTATTTATGCAGGCACATATTCAAAGACGCTTGCACCGGGAATACGCGTCGGTTTTGTATCTGCTCGAAAGGACATTGTTGACAGAATAGTTGTTGTAAAGCAGGTTAATGATGTGCATACACCGGTACTGAACCAGATGATGGTATATGAATACATAAAAAATTATGACTTTGATGAACACATTCGCGTGTGTTCGAAGCAATATGGCGAAAAATGCGAGCTTATGATAAGCGAGATGGAAAAGCATTTCCCAAAGGAGTGCACATTTACCCGTCCTGATGGCGGAATATTTATTTTGTGTACTATGCCGGAAAATGTTGATACAAAGAAAATGCTTAATGATGCTATTGAAAACAAGGTTGCCTATGTGCCGGGCAATACATTTATGACCGATATTGATGCACCTTCAAATATATTTAGGCTAAACTTTTCTGTTACGACGAAGGAGTCTATCAAAGAAGGAATAAAAATCCTTGGCGATGTACTTAAAAAGTATGTATAATAAAACAATTTGGAGCTGATATAAATGGAGCAAACACTTCAACAAAAAAAGAGAATCCTTTCGGGTATAAAGCCAAGCGGAGAGCTTACCCTTGGGTCATATCTTGGCGCTATCAAAAATTGGGTAGAGCTGTCAAAGGATTATGATTGTTATTTTATGATGGCAGATATGCACGCTATCACCGTGCGTCAAGACCCGGCCCAGCTTCGCCGTCGCACACTTATGCAGCTTGCACAGTATATTGCGTGTGGACTTGACCCAAAGGAAAATACGATATTTATTCAAAGCCATGTAAGTGCTCATGCAGAGCTTTCATGGGTTCTTAATTGTTATACGATGTTTGGCGAGTTGTCACGAATGACACAATTTAAGGACAAATCGGCAAAAAACGCAACAAATATAAATGCCGGCCTTTTTACATACCCTGTTCTTATGGCGTCTGACATTCTTGTATACCAGGCAGACCTTGTGCCTGTGGGTGAGGACCAAAAGCAACATGTAGAGCTTACGCGCGACATAGCTGAGCGTTTTAATGGTATCTATGGCGATACATTTACTGTGCCGGAGCCGTTCATTCCAAAAACCGGTGCGCGTATAATGAGCCTTCAGGAGCCGACTAATAAGATGAGCAAATCGGAGCAGGATAACGGCGGTTGTGTATGTTTGTTAGATAAGCCGGAGGTTATAATGAAAGCATTCAGGCGTGCCGTTACGGACAGTGACAAGGCTGTGCGTTTTGACACTGTAAACAAGCCCGGAATATCAAACCTTATGCAGATATATTCTGTTGTTACAAACAAAAGCTTTGAGCAGATAGAAAACGAGTTTGATGGTCTTGGGTATGGCGATTTTAAAACAAGAGTGGGTGAGGCAGTTGTTGAGCTTTTGCGTCCGGTAAGGGAAGAGGCCGAAAAGCTTATTGCTGATAAGGAATATCTGATGAGCGTATATAATGAGGGCGCAGAGCGTGCGGCATATATTGCAAACAAAACTGTGCGCAAGGTTTATAAAAGGGTTGGTTTTGTAGCAAAATAAGAGATGTGTTTTAAAAAGAAAAATGGAGTGACGATACATGAACAATAGTATAGTTATATATATTTTGCTTGCGATGGCGTTTTTTGTAGCATTTGGTTTTACGGTAATTTCTATGCCGCTTGCACGACGAGTAGCAAAGAAAATCGGTGCAATTGATAGGCCGGATGCCGAACGCAGAATGCATACATCTCCTACGCCGCGTCTTGGCGGACTTGCGCTGTTTTTTGGCTTTTTAGTAAGCGTTTTATGCTTTTGCGACATAACAAGAGGACTCATTGGTTTGTTGTGTGGTGCGGTGGTCATAGTAATGATTGGTATTTTTGACGACAGCCGCGGCCTTGGAGCAAAATTTAAACTTTGCATGCAAATTATTGCAGCGCTCATAGTGATATATGTGGGCGATATTAAAATAGATATCTTTACAAATCCAAATGTTTTTTCGCCTGAAAAATTTTTGGTGCTAAATAACTGGGTTTCGGTACCTGTGACAGTGCTTTGGATTGTTGCAATAACAAATGCGGTTAATCTTATCGACGGACTTGACGGGCTTGCAGCGGGTATATCGTCTATTGCAGCGGTGTCGCTTGTGTTTATCGGAATTATGGTGGACAAGCCGGAGATTGCACTTTTGGCGATAATTATTGCCGGTGCGTGCTTTGGTTTTTTACCGTCAAACTTTCGCAAAAAGAGAAAAATGTTTCTTGGTGATACAGGGGCGACTTTCCTTGGATATACACTTGCTGTTTTATCAATACAGGGCGGCTTTAAAAGCTATGCAGTAATTTCATTTGCAGTGCCTGTTCTGATTTTCGGTTTGCCGATATTTGATACCTTGTTTGCTATGCTGCGCAGAATTCTTACAGGAAAGGGCGTAATGACGGCCGATAGGGGACATATTCATCATCGCCTTGTTGATATGGGGTTTTCAAAAAAGCAGGCAGTATTTATTTTATATGCAATGAGTGGTGTGCTTGGACTTACGGCGGTAGTACTTGCTGAAAGTGGGGCGCTACGCGCGTTACTTCTTTTAATAGCTGCGCTTTTGGTTGTATTTGTTGGAAGCGTTATTACAGATGGAAAAGCAAAGCGTCATAAAGATGATGAAACAACACAAAGTGATGATACAATGCAGGTTGTGCTTGATAAAATCGAGCATCCTCAAGATGTAGATATAACAATGCAGATAGGCGAAGATACAACAGAGGACGAAAACTTATAATCACTAAGGGGGATAATTGATATGGAGAAAAAAATTAAAGCTATGACAGTATTTGGTACAAGGCCCGAAGCTATAAAAATGGCGCCACTTGCACTCGCACTTGAGGCTTGTCCGCATATTGATGCAAAAGTGTGTGTTACTGCCCAACATAGACAGATGCTTGACCAAGTGCTTGAAATGTTTGATATAACGCCCGATTATGACCTTGATATTATGAAAGACCGTCAATCGCTTGTGGGTATTACAACGAGAGTGCTTACAGGTCTTGATGAAGTTATAAAAGAAGAAAAACCGGATGTTGTGCTTGTACACGGTGACACATCGACTACATTTGCCGGCGCACTTGCTGCATTTTATAACCAGACAAAGATAGGTCATGTCGAGGCAGGACTTCGTACATATGATAAATATTCACCATTTCCGGAGGAGATGAATCGTTGTCTTACTGGTGTTATGGCAGATTTTCATTTTTCGCCTACAATCGCTAATAAAAATAATCTTCTTAAAGAAAATATAGATGAAAGCAAGATTTATATTACAGGAAATACTGTAATTGATGCGTTAAAGAGCACGGTTAAAGATGATTATATATTTACAGACAAAACTCTTCAAAATCTTGATTTTGAAAATAAAAGGGTTATCCTTGTGACTGCCCACAGACGCGAAAATCTTGGCGAGCCACTTCGTAATATATGCAACGCACTTCGAAGAATTGTTACTACATATGAAGAGGTGCAGCTTGTATATCCTATGCACCTTAACCCTGCTGTACGCGAGGTTGCAAACGAAATTCTTGGCGGCCTTGACAGAGTGTCACTTATTGAGCCGGTCGGCGTAGACGATTTACACAATGCTATGGCACGCTGTTTTATGGTAATGACCGATTCGGGTGGACTACAGGAGGAAGCACCATCTCTTGCAAAGCCTGTTATAGTACTAAGAAATGAAACAGAGCGTCCGGAGGCAGTTGAAGCGGGAACGGTAAAGGTTGCCGGCATTGAAGAAGAAGATATATTCAATATGGCAAAAGAGCTTATAGAGAATGAAGACGCATATAATAAGATGGCTCATGCGGCAAATCCATATGGCGATGGTAATGCGTCGCAAAGAATTGTAGATGCTTTATTATATGAGTTTGGAATAATTGATGAGAGAATTGCAGATTTTAAATAAAATTTTTTAAAGGATAGAGTAAGCATGAAGAAAAGTATAGCTATATTTTTGGCGTTGATTTTAGCTTTTTCAACAATTTCATATGCAAGGTCGAATGCACTCACACGCCTTGAGGCTGTTTATACATTGGCACAGCTTTTGCCGGAAATTGGAGAAGGGATAGGCTTTGACGATACAAATGACAGAACAGTAGCGTATTTTAACAAGCTTGGCATTGTGCAGGGAACGGGGAAAAATTTATTTAAACCAAATGACCACATATTGACGCAGGATTTTCTTGTTATGCTTAAAAAAACGATAGACCGGGTATGTCCTAATTTGTTTTATGACAATCAGAGGGTGCGTTGGTATTATGACCAGAACGAAATCGAAGAATATGCCCAGAGCTATGTAAGGTTTTTGTCGACGCTCGGCATATATGATAGTGACGGTGTTCTGATGCCGCGCAGTATAATATCGCAACATGAGGCAGACGAGTTTATAAAGCTTGCACAAAATGCTATAGAAAATGCAACAAAAAGCAGTGACGGGGAAATGTATCAGACGAAACCTCCGATTTTGATGTATCATGTTATCGGCTATCCGGGAGACATAAATAAGTATTTGTTCGTTACACCTGAGGATTTTGAAGAGCAGATAAAGTATATGTATGATAACGGTTATACCTTTCTTTTCCCAGAGGAGCTGTCGCTTGCTGACAGTGTTTCAAAACCTGTTGTAATAACCTTTGATGATGGGTATGTGCAAACATATACAAATGCGTACAGAATACTCAAAAAGTACAATGCAAAAGCAACACTTTATATTTATACAGATGCGATTGATAGGCATGGATATTGCAGTTCGTCACAGCTTAAAGAGATGAGCGATACATCAGTTTTCAGGATTTATTCGCACACAAAGACGCATGGCGATTTATCTCAAATGAGCACACAGGAAATTATAGAGGAATTTTCACATTCGAATGACAAAATTTACAACATTACAAAACGCGAAGTAACATCTATAGCGTATCCGTTCGGCTTTTGTGAAGGAGAGGTACTCGGTCAGGCAAAAAGATATTATAAAACCGGCTTTGCAGTAAACAAAGGTGAAGACAGCACGCATGATATAACGCGTATGACAGTTGATGGGACTTGTTCGTTTGAAGAGTTTTTAAAACTTATAAAATAAAAATAAGCCGCACTTTGAGTAGTGCGGCCTTTATTTTTTTATTTTAATTTGCTTTGCGCCTTTAGTCTGAGACTGTTATTTAATATCCGTTTACGAAGCCTAAAGTTTTCCGGTGTAACCTCTAAAAGCTCATCTTCGCCAAGAAATTCGATTGCTTCTTCAAGGCTCAGTTTCTTTGCGGGCACAAGTCTTAACGCGTCATCACTTCCTGCTGCACGAGTGTTTGTAAGCTGCTTTTTCTTACAAACATTTACGCTTATGTCGCCTGCCTTTGGCGATACACCAACGACCATACCCTCGTATACGGGCGTGCCCGGCTCGATAAACATTGTGCCACGCGCTTGGGCGTTAAACAGACCATAAGCGACTGCTTCTCCCGTTTCAAAGGCAATAAGAGAACCGGTGAAACGGCGTGTAATATCGCCTTTATATGGCTGATAACCGTTAAATACTGTATTAAAGATGCCTTCGCCCTTTGTATCGGTCATAAATTCATTTCTATAGCCGAACAATCCTCGTGCAGGAATGTTATACTCTATGCGCATACGCGAGCCCTGCGGAGCCATTTGGACGAGTTCTGCTTTGCGCTGACCCATTTTCTCCATAACTGCACCAAGGCTTTCCTCCGGCACATCGATAAGAAGTTTTTCCATAGGCTCTTGAAGTTGTCCATCAATTTCCTTGAACAATACACGAGGTGTGCTTACTGCAAATTCGTACCCCTCACGGCGCATAGTTTCAATCAATATCGAAAGGTGCATTTCACCTCTGCCGGAAACTATAAAGCTGTCTGTCGTTTCTGCATCAGCTACGCGAAGGGAAACATCTTTCAAAAGCTCGCGATACAGTCTGTCGCGGAGTTGTCTTGATGTGACAAATTTGCCCTCTTTGCCTGCAAACGGGCTATCGTTTACAGAAAAAGTCATTTCGACTGTTGGCTCGCCAATCTTTACAAATTCAACGGGCTCCGGGTTTGATGTTGATGTGAGCGTATTTCCTATTGTAATATTTTCAAGGCCTGATACGCAAACAATGTCGCCGGCACTTGCACTTTCTGTTTGTACTCTTCCTGTACCGTCGATTTGATAAATTGCGCCGACTTTTCCTTTGCCACTTATGTTTTTATCGTGAAAATCTGTAACTGAAACCTCTTGATTTACAGTAAGCGTTCCACGCTCGATTCTACCGATTGCCAATCTGCCAACATATTCGCTATAATCAATTGCTGATATAAGCATTTGAAAATCGCCATCGGCGTCGCCGGACGGTGCCGGCAAATAGTCGACAATCATATCAAATAGCACACTAAGGTCTTTGCCGGGTGTAAATGGTGCAGCCGAAGCTGTGCCGTCGCGTCCCGAACAGAACAAAACGGGAGAATCAAGCTGTTCATCATTTGCATCAAGGTCTAATAATAATTCAAGAACCTCTTCACCAACTTCATCAAGTCGTGCGTCAGGACGGTCAATCTTATTTATAACAACAATGATTTTGTGTCCAAGAGAAAGTGCTTTTGAAAGGACAAACCTTGTCTGTGGCATAGGGCCCTCTGCTGCGTCGACAAGCAAGATGACACCATTTACCATTTTAAGCACGCGTTCAACCTCGCCTCCAAAGTCGGCATGCCCAGGCGTGTCAACGATATTGATTTTAACACCCTTATAATATGCAGCGGCATTCTTCGATAAAATTGTGATACCGCGCTCCCTCTCAAGCGCGTTATTGTCCATTACGCGCTCCTCTACTAGCTGGTTTTCGCGATATACGCCACCTTGTTTTAAAAGCTCGTCCACAAGTGTCGTCTTGCCATGGTCAACATGGGCTATTATTGCAATGTTTCTCAAATCTTCTCTAATCAAAATATTCTACTCCCTACTTTTTTCTAAACTTTTATATTTTATCTTGAAAGCATTTAAAATTTTTTATTCTGCGAGTCGATTAAAATTAAAAAATGTATTTTTCTGCAAAGCTTCCCCTGAGAAAAACACACTTTTTGTTATCTTTTATATCCGCCGCTAAGCTTCGAGTCTGAGCTGCGCTTTAAAGCTTGCATCTTCTCGTCACTATCGGATTTAAATTTGTTCATTTTATCCTCAAAGGACATATCAGATTGGTCATTGCTTTGCCAATCAATATCAGCCGGTCGAATCGGTCCACTTGGTTGCTGTTTTACAAATGTCTTTTTCGGCTTTTTTTCTTCAGGCTGCGCTTTTTTTATTGAAAGGCTTATTTTACCTTTTTCATCAATGCTTATAACTTTGACCTTGACGGGTTGACCTTCTTTTAAATGGTCTGAAATATTTTGCACATATGAGGATGCAACCTCTGAAATATGCACAAGACCTGTTTCCCCTTCATCCAGCGCAATAAATGCACCAAAAGGTACAATGCTTGATACTTTCCCTTCATATACCTTATCGACTTCAACTGCCATAGAAAAAATTATCCCCCTTAAAAATATCTGTCGTATAATAAAACCGATACGGTTAAAAACTAGTTCTGGCCCGATATGTCTATAAACACTTTTTCGTTTTCTTCAACAAGGCCAAGCCTTTCGCGTGCAAGCTGTTTTTGATAATCCTCTGTCTCGTAGAGCTTTTTAAGCTCCTCATAATGCAACTTGTTTTTTTCTTCTTGCTCAATTTGTGCGTTTAATTCACCAATCTTGTCATCATATTTGTTCAAAAGCGGTTGTTGCACGATGAACCTTATGGCTATAAAAATGAAGAAGCCTATGAGAAGAAGGCGCAGTAATATTTTTGCATTTTTTTTGCGTTTTTTTTCGCGCAATGCTCTAACCTCTTCTCTGTTCATAATGCGCAACTCCTTTCGTGTGTTCATGACTTTCGCATAATAAGTTTAAGCTTTTTAAAGCTGTTTTTTATGCTTGAAAACAAGCCCAAAAAACTCCTGATTTTATGGTGCGAATATGCATATGCACGACAAAGTGGTTTTTTTATCATTTTATACAAAAAACCGAGCGGTGTCAAGAATATTTTGAAAATAAGTAAAAAAAACTTTATTAAAAACTGCAGTATGAAAGTTAGTATTTTTATAAAAATTTTTGATATTGCTAAAAAGTATATAATCCCGCCGAGTATTACGCCGATTGATTCGTGCCAGCGTATCTCGCCTGCGCTTATATATAAAAGCGAAAAAAACATCCCGGCGCTTATACCAAGCCAAAACAATATGTCTTCAATAGATGTCGTAAGAAGCGATGCGCCAAAAATTTTCCTAATTATTCTAAACATGTCAAAAACTGCCCCTGCACATGCTCCGCAAAGCGTCATTGCAAGGAATACATAAAGTTGCTCGGATACGGATATTTCCATATACTCACATCCTAACCGAACATTTTAGAGAAAAATGAGCCTTTTTTTCCATAGCTGCCATCGTTGTGATATACAACCTCGTCGATATCGCCATCGATTATAAGCTCACCTGTTTCTACATTGAATTTGTTGATGTGAAGATTTTCCCCTTTGACTGAAAGTGTGCCCATTGAGGTTTGAAGTATTATATCGCATTCGTCAAAGCTGTCGACATCGTTAACGCCTGATATGCTGATTTTTGCTCTGTTTTCTATTATGATGTTTTGTACTTTCTCGTTTTGATTTTTTTGTGTGCGCTCTTCCACTAGTGGCATAAAAATCTCCTCCTATAAAACATAATCTATGCTTTATACATTATGAGATTTTTCGCACAAATATGACTTAATTGATTATTTTATAAAGCTCTGCAGCAGCGTCTTTTAAAACATGCTCTGCAATATTTAAAACCTGGGCACGAATAATCTTTTCGCCAAAGCGGATTTCGATTATATCGTCTACTTTTACATCGTATGATGCCTTTGCAACTTTGCCGTTTACGCTTATGCGTCCTGTGTCGCATGCTTCATTTGCAACACTTCTGCGTTTTATCAGACGCGATACCTTTAAATATTTGTCGAGTCGCATTATATTTACCACCTTTGTTTATTTTTATGTCAAAAAAAATAGCCCCGAGAGCAATAAGCAATCGGGGCATATCTGTGCAATTAGTTTATAGCGTCTTTTAAAGCCTTACCAACTTTGAATGCAGGAACTTTTGATGCAGGAATAGTAATCTCTTTGTTTGTCTGAGGATTTCTACCCTTTCTTGCAGCTCTTGCTCTAACTTCGAATGTACCGAAGCCAACCAATTGTACCTTCTCGCCCTTTTTAAGTGCGCTTGTGATATTAGCGATAAAAGCGTTTATTGCTTTTTCAGCATCTTTCTTTGAAATATCAGCGCTACCTGCTACATTTGCGATTAATTCAGCTTTGTTCATTTTATATTACCTCCTAAAAATAATAGTTTCAATAATATCTTCTTCATATACAATTTAAATCCTTTTAAAAATTGAAAAAAATTTTATTTTTTTTCAATTTTTGCCTGTTGCCATATGGTTTCGAGCTCTTCGAGGGACATTTTCGACAAAATTTGACCGTTTTGTTGTGCAAGTTGCTCTAAAACCTCAAAACGCGATATGAATTTATCTGTAGCGTGTCTAAGCATTTCTTCGCTGTTAAGCTTCAAAAAGCGTGCTACATTTACAACGGAAAAGAGCAAATCCCCAAGTTCTTCCCCGGCATTTTTAGTGTCGTTTTTTTCTATTGCTTCGTATAGCTCGTCCGTTTCTTCACGCACTTTGTCGAGCGCTCCTGATATATCATCCCAATCAAAGCCTACATCGGCTGCCTTTTTTTGCACTTTTTGTGCGCGCATAAGTGAAGGAAGAAAAACGATATCACGCATAGACTCTGTCTGTGATTTTAACCCTTTTTCTTTCTTTTTATTCTCTTCCCATGTACCAAGTGCTTCGTCGGCATTTGTTGCCGTATCGGAACCGAAAACATGGGTGTGCCTGTCAATCATTTTTTGGCTTATTTCGTATACTACATCGTCAAAATCAAATGCGCCGCGCTCGCTTGCAAGCTCAGCATGGAAAACTACCTGGAACAGTAAATCGCCGAGTTCATTTGCAAAAAGAGGATCGTTATTATGTTCAAGCGCATCAATCGCTTCATAAGATTCTTCAATCATACAGTTTTTAATCGAGTCGTGCGTTTGCACCATATCCCAAGGGCAACCGTTTTCGCCACGCAGCTTTTTTACTATATCAATAAGCTCATCGATTGTATATTTTTTCTTTTGCATATACGCTTCTCCTCATGTAGTGTATTTCATCACATAACATATAAAAGCACCATCAAAAAGTGAAGTATACTTCCTATTACACAGAAAATGTGAAAAACAGAATGCATCCATTTTTTGTTTTTGCCGACTTTATAAAATATTGCACCGACGGTATAGGCGATGCCGCCCGACAAAAGCAAAGCCAAAGCACCATAACCGAGAAGCTCAACAATAATGCCTATCCTTAAAATTATGCACCAACCCATAACGAGATAACATACCATAGAAAAAATGCTATATTTTTTAAGGTCGATAGAATTTAATGTTGCACCTATAATTGCCATCGCCCATATTATGCCAAATAGCACCCACCCTTCGACAGTGCTGTACTCCCTTAGTGTGCAAAGAGCAATAGGTGTGTATGTGCCTGCAATAAGTATGTATATAGAGCAGTGGTCAATGATTTGAAACACCTTTTTTGCCATTGTTTGTGGGTTTAGTCCATGATAAATACTCGACATCGTATATAAAACGAGCATTGTAGAGCCGAAAATTGTTCCTGAAACAACGCCGTAAACATTTCCGTTTATTGCTGCAAAAATGCTGCATAACACAATTGCAGTTATGCCGAAAGCGCCACCGACGATGTGAGAAACCATATTAAAAATTTCTTCGCCTTTTGTATATTTTGGCAAAATTCTATCCGAAAGCTTTGTTCTTTTCATAAATATCTCCTCACAATCCGTTTATTTCATAATATGTGCTTTTGTAAGTAATGTATAAATTTTGTCTCCCTTTGGAAGAAGGAGGATATCCTCTTTTTTTACACATCTTACCACAAATATCATTATTACATAAATAATGCATGCAAATGCTATTGCAGCAAATAACGCAAGAATATAATTCATTGTTATGCGGAACATAAAGTCATAACAAATAATTGTTGCTGTGCCCATCACAAGCACGCTGAACAGGGGTTTTATAACAAAATCGGAAAATTCGTATTTTATCGATGTTATCTTTTTTATAGATATCATATTTAGCGTCATAACGGTTAAATAGCATAAAAATGTTCCTATCGGGGCTCCGTTTATATTTATTTCCGGTCTGCTTACTAAAACGAGATTTACAATAATTTTAACTGCGCCGCCTATCGCCATATTTATAACAGGCTTCCACACTTTGCCATAAGCTTGCAATATGGCGTTACTTGTTTGCACAAGCGTTACACACGCAACAGCGAGTCCCATTACATTAAGCAAAAATGAATGTGACGAATCGTGGTATAATAATTGTAAAATAGGCGATGCCAACACAGAGAGTCCTACTGCACAAGGGAAGGCAAACAAAATCGTAATACGCATAGCCGATTTTGCCGTTTCAACGGCATGCGTGCGATTTGATGCACTAAGTGCGGCCGAAATTGTAGGTACAACGCTTATCGAAATCGCCGCAATTACCGTCGGCGGAACATTAAACATCGTAACTGCGCGGTTTAAATAGCCATATAGGCTGAGGCGCGCTTGCTCCTCATACCCAAGCAGTGCAAGCTGGTTCATAATCATTGTTGTATCTATAAGTGATGTAAGTGTAAACACAGACACGCCAAGGGTAATAGGTATTGCAATACTTATAAGCTGTTTTAAAATTTGGCGTCCGCCTTTGGCACAAACAGCATTTATGTAAGAAGCCTTGTCGCTTTTTAACTTTTTTGATGAAACGGCGTTGCTGAGCCATAAAACAATAAAACCGCACGCAGTACCAAGAGTTACACCGCCGATTGCACCTGCTGCTCCGTATTCGATGCCACGGCCGATGAATGTAACTGCAAGCCACAAGCCCATACAAAGCTTGCCAAGCGCTTCAACAACCTCGCTTACTGCTGTGGGAATCATATTGTTCATGCCTTGGGAATAGCCACGATATGCCGACATCATTGAAGTAAAAAACAAGCTTGGTGCAAGAGCCATCATTGCAAGTGCTGCCGATGGTGCACTTAAAAGATTTGCAAAAAGCTTTGCTCCAAAAAACAGTACTGAAAAGCCAAATATGCCCAACATGAACATGAGCGCTTTTGCAATTGCAAATATTCTTTCCGCTTCTTTCACATTGCCGACAGCATATGAGGCAGATACCATTTTTGAAATTGCAACAGGAAGACCTGCAGTTGAAAGCATAAACAGCCAGTTATAAATCGTGTAGGCAGAGTTGTATATGCCCATGCCTGCAGTTTTTAAAATGTATGCATCGAGTGGAATTTTAAATACCGCTCCAATAGCCTTTACAACAATATGCGAAGCAGCAATAATCGCCGCACCCCATAAAAATGTTTGTCTTTTAGCAGGCTGGGTTTTTATTTTTTGTTTCAAAATCAACACATCCCTAAAAATCATTTATTTATTATTATATCAATTTTTGGAAATAAATAAAAGACTTTTTTAAAATTTATAATTATTTCTTTGTTTTTTTTACTAAAAAAATCACATACTAATTGTGCCGAAGGCAAGCGATAAAAATTTTTTAAAATATGTTTTTTGCGTTGTTAAATTTTATGTCAAAGGAGAGACAAAAATGAGCACAGTGGGTTTTTTGAAGGGGCTTATTACCGGAGCGGCGGTTGGTGGAGCGGCGGCGCTCATATTTGACCCTATTACTCCGCGCCAGAGAAAACGCGTCAAAAAGCAAGCGTATGCGATGTGGAGAAACATGAGTGCTGCTGCAGACACTCTTTCGTGTATGAGGCACTAGAAAGCAAAATCCGCCTTTTTGAGGCGGATTTTTGTATATTATATTTTATTAGCGGATAGAAAGCTTCATAAAAACATTTCCGTCAAGGGTTTTTATGCTGAAAATACCATCTTCATATATCATATAGCTTTTATCATAGCTTTGTTTTGGAAGCGAGCACGAGCCGGGGTTTAAAAATATATGCTTATCACTTTTTTGTACAAGAGGTATATGCGTATGGCCATTTATAAAAATATCACCTGCCCTAAGCGGTGGGAGCTCTTTATCATTATAAATGTGTCCGTGCGTGAAAAACATAGTATAAGAATCGACCTCAAGCAATGCATATGGTGCTATGATCGGAAAATCTAAAAGCATTTGGTCGACCTCGCTATCACAGTTTCCGCGCACACATATTATATTTTCTTTAAGAGTGTTTAAAAGCTCTGCTACTTTTTGAGGGTTATAATCTTGTGGCAAAGGATTTCGTGGGCCGTGATACAATAAATCGCCAAGCAAAACAAGTCTTTGTGATTCTTCGCGTTCAAATGCTGTCTTAATGCTTTGCGCGGCGTAATATGAGCCGTGTATATCTGATGCAAACATTATTTTCATAAATACAAATCCTTTCGTACTTTAATAAATTTATTTTAGCACAAAACAAGAGATGTTTGCAATAGGGTATAGCAGAGCAGATGTTATATTTTTTATTTTGCAAATTGTGAACAAACTATATTTATACTTGAAATTCATATAATAATATGGTAAAATAAGTAAAACATAAATTAAGATACAGGAGTGAAATAAATGTCAGGACATTCCAAATGGAGTACAATTAAAAGAAAAAAAGGAGCAAATGATGCTCAAAGAGCGAAAATTTTTACAAAAATTGCTCGTGAGATTACTGTTGTTGTAAAAGCAGGCGGACCCGAACCGGAGAGCAATTCAAAGCTTAAGGATATTATTGCAAAGGCACGCGCTAATAATATGCCAAACGATAATATTATGCGTACAATTAAAAAGGCAGCAGGTGAAACGGGTGGCGATAACTATGAAGACATTACTTATGAAGGATATGGGCCGAATGGTGTTGCGGTTATTGTAGAAACACTTACGGATAACAGAAACAGAACGGCGGGGGATATGCGCCATTATTTTGATAAGTTCCATGGGAATCTTGGTCAGACAGGCTGTGTAAGCTTTATGTTTGATAAAAAAGGTGTTATTATAATCGAAGCAGATGGTCAAGATGAAGATGAGCTTATGATGGCCGCTCTTGATGCAGGAGCAGAGGATTTTAGTGCAGAGGACGGCTATTATGAAATAACATGTGACCCGGATAGCTTTAGTGTTGTTCGTGAAGCGCTTGAGGGAAAATATACTCTAAGTTCTGCTGATGTGGAAATGGTTCCGCAGACTACGGTTGAGCTTACAAACGAAGATGATATAAAGTTTATGAACAAGCTTTTGGAGATGCTTGAGGAAAATGATGATGTGCAAAATGTATATCACAACTGGGAAAATCCAACAGAAGAATAGAAAAAAAGGGGCGTATTATGCGTCCCTTTTAGTAACTTTAAAAATATTTTATATCATATAAAAGGAAAGGGAAAAAATGAAACATTATCTTTTGGAAAAAAATGAAGTTGTTTCGATGCTTGAAACATCAAACGAAAGCGGTTTGTCTGCACAAGAAGCAGATGCTCGCTTGGATAAAAATGGCAAAAACAAGCTTGTAGAGGGTAAGAAAAAAACGCTGTTTGAACGAATTATTGGCGAGCTTTCGGACCCGATGGTGCTTGTTTTAATCGGTGCAGCTATAGTATCGGGTATTACTGCGCTTATTGAAGGTGAAGGGCTTGCAGATGTATTTATAATTTTAGCGGTCGTTGTTTTAAATACTTTTTTGGGTGTAGTGCAGGAAAGCAAGGCGGAAAAAGCCATTGATGCGCTGAAGGAAATGTCAGCTGCAACGAGCAAGGTTATTCGTGACGGAAAACATATGGTTGTAAAAAGTGAAGAGCTTGTTGTAGGTGATATTGTGCTTTTAGAGGCGGGCGATGCAGTGCCGGCTGATGGAAGAATTTTAGAGTCGGCAAGTCTTAAAATCGAGGAGGCTGCTCTTACGGGCGAGTCGGTACCATCTGATAAATTTGATTATGCGCTTAGCGTAGATAAAAATGGCGATGTGCCGCTTGGCGATAGAAAAAACATGTGTTATATGGGCAGTATTGTTGTTTATGGAAGAGGCTCCATGGTTGTAACCGGCACAGGCATGGATACGGAGATGGGCAAAATTGCAACGGCAATCACACAAGCTGAAGACGGTGAAACACCACTGCAAAAAAAATTATCACAGCTTTCAAAATTACTTACAAAGCTTGTGCTTGGCATATGTGTATTTATGTTTGCGTTCACTCTTATAAGAAATGGCAAATTCGACACCCATACAGTTCTTGATACATTTATGCTTGCGGTAAGCCTGGCCGTTGCGGCAATTCCGGAAGGATTGGCAGCGGTTGTTACGATAGTGCTTTCGATGGGCGTTACAAAAATGTCAAAACAGAAAGCAATTATAAGAAAACTCACCGCTGTTGAAACGCTTGGTTGCACACAGATAATCTGTTCAGATAAAACGGGAACTCTTACACAAAACAAGATGACAGTTGTTGATTTTTGGAGTGACGACGAAAAGCTTTTAGCAAGCGGTATGTCATTATGCTCTGATGCAGAGCCTGATGATAGTGGGGAGGCGATTGGCGAGCCAACAGAATGTGCGCTTGTAAATTATGCTACAAAGCTTGGACTTTTGAAAAACAATTTGATTAAAAATGAGCCAAGAATTGGTGAGGTGCCGTTTGATTCGGGCAGAAAGATGATGTCGACTATTCATCAGAAAGGAAACGAAATTGTTCAATATACAAAGGGTGCACCGGATGAGCTTTTGGCGCGTTGCAGTTATATTTTGGTGGGCAATAATGTTGTAGAGCTTACTGATGAACATCGCGCAAATGTGCTTGGGAAAAATACAGAATTTGCAAGCAAGGCGCTTCGCGTGCTCGCTTGTGCATATAAAATGCACGATGCTGTGCCGGTGGCATACACATCGGAGGCGCTTGAAAATAATTTAATCTTTATTGGACTTGTGGGCATGATTGACCCTGTAAGACCGGAGGTTACAGATGCGGTTGCACAGTGTGCAAAAGCTGGTGTGCGTGCAATTATGATTACAGGTGACCACAAGGATACGGCCGTTGCGATTGCAAAAGCGCTTGGCATTATTGATGATGCGTCACAGGCTATTACGGGTGCAGAAATCGACAAGTATTCTGATGAAGAGTTTGATGAATTGATTACAAAATGCTTTGTTTATGCTCGCGTTCAACCGGAGCATAAGGTCAGAATTGTAAATGCATGGCGTAGGCGTGGTATGGTTACTGCCATGACAGGCGATGGCGTAAATGATGCACCGTCGATTAAAAATGCTGATATTGGTATTGGCATGGGCATTACAGGAACAGATGTAACGAAAAATGTTGCTGATATGATACTTGCAGATGATAATTTTGCAACGATAGTCAGCGCAGTTGCAGAGGGTAGAAGAATTTTTGATAATATTTGCAAATGCATCCAGTTCTTGCTTTCGTCAAACTTGAGCGAAGTAATAAGCATATTTATAGCAACGCTTTGTGGCTTCACAATTTTAAAGCCGGCACACATTTTGTTTATTAACCTTGTAACAGATTCTTTGCCGGCACTTGCACTTGGTGCTGAAAAGGCAGAGCCTGATATTATGGAAAGAAAACCGCGCAAGAGTGATGAGGGAATATTTGCAAACGGTATGGGTTTTAATGTAGCATATCAGGGTATTATGGTTTCTGTTATTACACTTGCGGCATATTTCATCGGTCACTTTATGGAATCGGGCAGATGGGAAATTACACAAAGTGCAGATGGTATGACGATGGCGTTTTTGGCAATGTCTATGGCAGAAATTTTCCATTCGTTTAATATGCGTTCACATGGATCAATATTTAAGCTTAAGACACAAAACATGCTTTTGTGGGGCACGATGATTGTATCGCTTGCGCTTACATCTTCACTGATATTTGTTCCGGCGCTTGCTGATTTGTTTTCTTTTGAGCACATTAACCTTGCAGAATATTTTGTAGCACTTGCGCTTGCAATATTGACAATACCGATAGTTGAGGCGGTAAAGCTTTTTTAAAAAAGATAAGTAATGCAAAAGTGTAATACATTATGTTTTTGAAATTTAATATATCATATTAAATTGGAAAAAAGCGACAAGGCAATTTTTACCTTGTCGCTTTTAAGCATGTGCAAAAACTATTCTACACGCTTTTCTAAGATTTATTTGTTTTTATTTTGAACTTGTAATGAGATTTATTTTTTCGCCTTTTTTAACAGGAATAGCAATGCAATTATCTTTAATCGTATAACTATTGCCACAGTCATCATAAAAAGCTAATGTTTTCTGACTTTTTGGAAATTCCAGCGTGCAAATCCCATCAAAGAGAGCACTTACACTCACTTGCTTTACTTCATAATCATTCCACTTCATATCAACACTATATCCGCCACGGGCACAAAGACCTCTGAATGAACCGTGATCCCATGAATCAGGCAGTGCCGGAAGAAGCGAAATCATGCCTTCGTGGCTTTGGAGAAGCATTTCTGTAACTGCAGCGGTAAAGCCAAAGTTTGCGTCTATTTGGAATCCACTGCGGTTTGCAAATGTAGCAAGTAAAGAAAGACTTGAACAAGAGGTAATCAATCTTTTTAAAAATGTTAATGCTTTGTCTCCGTAGCCAAGTCGTGAATACAATAATGACGGAAGTGCCAAAGCCCATCCCATACCAACCGGAGCCCCTTCTGTTCTTCTGTCTAAGCTGACTTTCATTGCTGCGCGAATGTCCTTCATATCACGAGTTACTGTGCCATACGGGAAAAGTGCATAACATTGAGCGATATGATTGTGTTTAATCTCTGCTTCTTCATAATTATTTAGCCACTCTTGAATTTGTCCGTATTTTCCTATTCTAAACGGCGGAAGCCCATCTCTTAATACAGGGGCAAAACGCACATCTTCATCATCGATGCCAAGAATTTTTGAGGATTCTTCATAAATATTCATAAGCATAGTGATGGTTTCTATATCCATAGTCGAATTTATAGTAACCCATCCTAAATATTCATTTCCGTTTTCGTCCTTGGTTTTGTATCGAAGTTCCGGAACCGTTGTTGGAACCGTTGCATAATATCCGTCACGGGTTTTTACAGCATTATCAATAAAGAAAATTGCACACTGACGGATATATTCATATGCTACATCGCGGAGAAATTTTTCATCTTTTGTAAAAAGGTAATGCTCCCACATATGGTGCGCAAGCCAAGCTGCACCAATAGGCCAAATACCCCACACTCCGTCTGCATATCCTGTAAAGCCATAGATGTCGCTGAGATGATGCACAACACATCCTCGTGAATGATACATATCTTTTGCGCTTTTCTTGCCGGCTTCGAGCAGGTAATTATTCATATAATCAAAAAGCGGAGTATGGCAATCGGAAAGGTTTACAGCTTCCGATGCCCAATAATTCATCTGCAAATTAACATTAAAATGATAGTCCGAATTCCACGGTGCAGACATATCGTCTACCCAAAGACCCTGAAGGTTTGCAGGGAGCGAGGAGGGACGACTTGAAGAAACAAGAAGATAGCGCCCGTACTGCCACTGCATAGCAAAAAGGCCATAGTCTTTAAGTACATTTCTTGAACCTGCATTCATGCGCGAGCTCATTGAAATGTTTTCAACTTCTTCAATCTTTGGAAGTTCGATATCTGCACGATTCATAAGCGAAGAAAAGTCACTTATGTGGCGCGAAAGAAGTTCTTCATACGAAATCGACGGAAATTTAATAGAATTTTTAAAATCCTTTCCATTCTTAAATTCGCTTTTTATGTCGCACAAAATGATAAGATAGCTTGCATCGCAAACAAGCATCCGACCATTTTTAAACGCAGATTTTCCGTCCGTTTCAATTTTGAACCCGACAGCAAATTTGTGTCCACCAAAAAGTGTATCGGAAATTGCACAAAACTCGGTTGCATTTCCATCAATAGAGATGCATTTCTCATATTCATAATTTATACTTGCATCAAACTTTGCATTGTCAGAGGAAATGCGAAACGCAACAGCATCATCGGGGTATGAGGCAAAATATTCGCGTGTATAATGCGAATCGCCTATATCATAATTTACAGTCGCAGTTCCGTCAATCATATTAAGCTTACGCCTGTAGTTTTCAAAAGCGTCAGTATTATGTAGGGAAATTTTTAACATACCTGCTACGCCGTAGGAAGTAATGCGTTTAAATTCATTATTCATTTCAGATTGTGCATATTTATCTGCTTCAACATCTTTTCCATCAAGCAGGAGATTTCTCAAATGATGTATTTTTTCATATATTTCGGGACTGTGCTCAGTATTTGGTCGTGAAGAAAAAATTGTCTCTTCATTAAGATAAATGACCTCCTGAGATACGCCTCCCATAAAAGTGCAGCCCATTCTGCCGTTTCCGATAGGATATGAATCAAGCCATTTTTGTGCGGGCTGAGTATTTGTAATGGTATAATTATGCATAAAAAACCTCCTTAAAATTGTTGTCGATATTATACATTAAGTATATACTAAAAGATTATTTTATGCAATAGAAAAAGCAATATTTAAAATAAATTTTTTAAAATGAAATAAAAAAAGAAAACACAATTATGATTGTGTTTTCTTTGGCAGGGGCAGAAGGACTTGAACCCTCGGCACGTGGTTTTGGAGACAATGTCATATAAAAAGGACTGTCCAAATTGTTCCCACCGTTGAGGCGTTTATAGCACTCGGTCTTTTGAACCTTATGCCTTTTGATGCTTTATTGATGCTATCCAAAAATCTCCACTGTAAAGCTGATGCTCAATTGCCCAAAAAACGTCGCACTTAACTTTATTTAAGTATAACATACATTCCGTGAAATTGCAAATAGAATCAAACGGAATTGCCTGTTTTAATCACGCCAGAATAAAATTAGCAGAATTACTCGACAAACAAAATCAAACGCAATACAAAGCGTTTTTGAGCCAATTACGGAAACCCATTCCATAAACGCTATATCAAAAAAAGATATACCTTAATCAAAAAAAAACGACTTTGTGAATAATATACCTTAAATTGCTAAAAATAAAAACAGAAAACTGCAATTGGAGGTAATAATATGTTTAAACATGAAAAAATGCTTTTTCATCCGGTAGAAGTTGAAAGACCAAATCCACAGTATGCCGTATTACTTCAGGAACAGCTCGGCGGCGGAAACGGTGAACTGAAAGCAGCTATGCAATATATGTCGCAGAGTTTTCGTATCAAGGATCCCGAAATTAAGGATTTATTTTTGGATATAGCTGCAGAAGAGCTTGGACATATGGAAATGGTTGCACAAACCATCAATTTACTCAACGGTCATGATGTAGATGCAACTAAGGTACAAGCAGGCGAAATACAATCCCATGTTCTTTTGGGACTTAATCCCGGTCTTATAAATTCATCAGGCTATTCCTGGACAGGAGATTATGTTACTGTAACAGGAGATTTGTGTGCTGACCTTTTAAGTAACATTGCGTCCGAACAGCGTGCAAAGGTTGTATATGAATATCTGTATCGCCAGATTGATGATAAAAAAGTAAGAGAAACCATAGATTTTCTCTTTATCCGTGAAGAAGCACACATTCAGATGTTCCGTGATGCTTTTAACAAAGTACAAAATAGCGGCTCTAACAGAGATTTCGGAACAACAAAAGCTGCCCGAATGTATTTTTCAATGTCTGATCCGGGACCTAATGCTTTTGCAAATAACGAAACGACAGCACCTTCTTTTAATAAATAGCATCTTAATAAAGTAGCGGAATCGAGAATTTGGACTAAATCTTGATTTTTATTGGTGATGGCAATAAAGGTATGTTTGGATTCAAGAAAGTGATGTAATAAAAAATCGATGACAAAGGAGACGGAACACAAAGCGGTTCTGCCTCCTTGTTTTATAGAAAGATTTGATTTTATATTTTAGAAGAGAAGTTTAATCTTTTCGTTTGCAACTCTTTCATTACAGTAAACATAGTTGAATTCTCCGGGTATTTGCAAGTCACTGACATAGAAAATAGCCAAATCATCACGGCAACGTGATATCGGTTCGTATGCAAAGGTTATTGCTCCGTTGTTGGCAATAAGATCGCATATAACAGAGAAATTATTAACCGAAGTACATTTTTTAAAATTAGCAAAAGAAAAGCCTCTATCCCGGAGAGCATTTTGCATAAGCGTCCTTGTCCCTGAAAACTGTTCTCTGACAACAATATCCTGATTGAAAACATCTTCAAGCAGTACAGTTTTTCCTGAAAACGGATGCGATTTTGCACATATACCTATAAATTGTTCTTTTTTATACAAATGATAACCGTATTTCGATTTATCAAATACACCTTCGATAATAGCAAAGTCGATTTCGGATTGTTCAAGCTTTTGTAATAATATTTCTGTGTTGTCAATAACAAGCTCGAGGTTGTGGTTTGGATTTTTGAGAAAAGAACGGATTTGGGGAACAATAACAAATTCTCCGATAGTCTTGGTAGCACCGATGCTGATGTTAATCATATCACTATTAACAAACCTCTCTGCCAATGCTTTTTCTTCTGCTTTTATACTGTCAAAATGCCGTTTAAGGTATTCAGCATTTTTAGTCCTCGAAAGGATGCGCCCATCATATTCAAACAACTTAACACCATAATGCTTTTCAAGGTAGTGGATGTGCTGTGTTACTCCCGGTTGTGTCATATTAAGCTTCTCTGCAGTCCTTCGGTAATTCATTTCTTCATATAAAGTCAAAAAGGTGTTTATTCTATAATCTAACATACTGTACCTCATAATCAAAAATTATCAGCATATAACAAATGATAATTTGATTTTATCATAAATTTATGGTAAAATCAAGAAAAAATACAAAACAAAAGAAATTTAAGGAGTTTCATCATGGAATCAAATTTAAAAAAACACGGTTTGTTTATGTTGGGAGTTACAATATGCTTTGCAGTAGCAGGATTATCAATTTTTGTTGAGAAAATTATTCCCGGAGAGTTACTGGGAGCTTCCATTGTTGCCTTGTTTATGGGTACAATTATTAACACTTTTTTTCATCCGTCATGGATAAAGCCGGCACTTAAATTTACATCCAAAAGAATATTGAAAATTGCAATTATCCTTTTAGGAGCATCATTATCCGTTAATACAATTATGTCTGTAGGTAAGATGACATTTTTTGTGATGATATTTACTTTTGCTATGTGTTTTGGCGGAGGATATTTTATTCGTAAGTTGTTTGGATTGAATTGGAAATTAAGTAATTTGATTTCCGCAGGAACAGGTATTTGCGGTGGTTCTGCCGTAGCTGCTATTGCTCCTGTCATAGATGCTGATGATAAGGATATTGCATTTGCCATGTCATCTACATTTCTTTTTGATATGGTGATGATTGCACTCTATCCGCTTATGGGAAAGTGGCTGGGTATGTCTGATATTGCTTATGGTATATGGGCAGGAACATCGGTAAACGATACTGCAAGCGTTGTAGCATCCGGCTATGCTTTTTCTGAAATTGCAGGTGATTTTGCAACAATGGTAAAACTCACAAGAACAATTGCAATCATTCCTACCGTTTTGGTTTTTGCATACATAGGCACACGCATAAAACAGAAAGAATTAAAAGCAGTAAGCAATGGACAAAAAGTAAATCTTATGAAAATTATTCCATGGTTTATTGGCGGATTTTTATTATTGGCTATCTTAAATAGTGTAGGTTTTATTCCAGCAACTGCATCCGGAATTATAAAGGAGACAAGCAAATTTTTGATGGTTACCGCACTTGCCGCAATAGGCTTGGGAACGAGCATTATTGACTTTAAGAAAGCAGGTCTTAAACCTATGTTCTACGGAATTACGATTGACACCTTGGTAACGTTGACAGCGCTTGTTGTTATCTGGTGTATGGGATTAATGTAGTAATAGAATAAAACTAATCAAAGAAAAAGCGGAATCGAGAAATCGGAAGAAATCTCGGTTCCGCATTGATATTTTATATAAGAATTATTTAAAGTGCAACTGCATCCTTTGCAACCTGCATTTCGATAGCTTGCTCTACATAACTGTTGAGGGAAATATTTTTTGATAATTGGGAGTATACAGTTGACAGTATATACGAATAAAATGAGCCTCCAAGAAAATACTCCTCGGAGGCTCAAAATATTGTATCGTAGATGAATTTGTGGTATAATTAGATATCAGCTTTCCATAAGCCGTGGAGATTGCAGTAAGCATAAGCTGCAACAGGTTTTTCATCAGAAAGAGCAAAGGTTACAACAGGATCCTTTCCGATTTCAAGGCATTTACGCTGACCTCCTCTGTCGGTCTGGAGATATACCCAAACGATGTGATGTTCTTCTGTCATAGGATGCTCAACGGAACCGATTGTAACGGTTACAGTATTGTTGTCAACACTTACTACCGGAATATGTTTTTCGTGGCTTGCTTCAACTGTACCCGGCTCAAGCTTTGTCATTTTCTGACCGCAGCACATCATAGGCACTCCTGCATCGTGAATCATACCGATTAAATTTCCGCAATGCTCACAGATATAAAATTTGTTGTTATCACACATGATAAACACCTCCGTATAATTATTTATTTATATTTTACCATAGATATGCAAAAAATACAATTATAATTATGTGATAACATCACAGAAAATAAAAAAACTATAATATATAATACAACTAACATAGGAAAGGAGCTGATGTGAATATGACAGCTTTGAATAAAGATATAGTTTACGATATGATAATAGTTGGCGGAGGCCCGGGTGGATACACATCAGCACTTTATGCTGCAAGAGCCGGATTTAATGTCTTGGTTCTTGAAAAATTTTCAGCAGGCGGACAAATGGCGTTGACGCATCAAATTGACAATTATCCCGGATTTGAGGATGGAATTGACGGATTTTCGCTTGCTGATAAAATGAAAAAACAAGCGGAACGATTTGGTGCAAGAAGTGAAAATGCCGAAGTAATTAAAGTTAATCTTACGGTAAATCCAAAAGAAATAGAAACTGCAAAGGGAACATTTTTATCAAAAACAGTCCTACTCGCTGCAGGGGCAAACCCAAGAGAACTTGGCGTTGATAAAGAAAGTGAACTTATAGGACGAGGCGTTGCATACTGTGCCTCCTGTGACGGAATGTTTTACAGAGGCAAAACAGTTGTTGTGGTTGGCGGAGGAAATACTGCTGCTGCAGATGCAATTCTTCTAAGTCGTATTGCAAAAAAGGTTATCATTGTTCATCGCAGAGACACCCTAAAAGCAACAAGGATTTACCATGAGCCTTTAATGAATGCAGAAAATGTGGAGTTTAAATGGGATAGCACGGTTACGGAACTTTTGTATGAAGATAAAATAACAGGTGTTAAGATTAAAAATGTCAAAACAGGAGAAGAAAGCATAATTGATTGTGACGGTGTATTTGTAAGTGTGGGAAGAAAGCCTGCAACTGATTTTCTCGGAAGTCAACTTGATTTGGATGAGAACGGATACATCATTGCAGACGAAACAACAAAGACAAGCATCCCCGGTGTGTATGCTGTCGGCGATATAAGAACTAAACAGCTTCGTCAGGTAGTTACCGCTGTTTCGGATGGTGCAATGGCAGTTCATTCGGCGGAAGAATATCTTGCCCAAGAACATAAAGGGAGTGAAATTTAATGCAATATTTAATATCGTTTCTTGAAGGGATTATCACCTTTATATCGCCTTGCTTGCTTCCAATGCTGCCCATATACATTTCATATTTTGCAGGCGGCGGAGAAAGAACTACTGCAAAAACATTAAAGGGTGCTGTCGGCTTTGTAACAGGTTTCACCATTGTCTTTGTAATGCTTGGAGCATTGGCAGGAACAGTTGGACGCTTCCTTCGTGAATACCAGACAACAGTAAACATCATTTCAGGACTGATTGTGATAATTTTCGGACTGAATTTTCTTGGAGTATTTAAACTAAATATCTTCAAAGGAAATCAGCGCTCTGTTAAAACAGATAATATGGGATTTTTCTCTGCAATGCTTTTTGGAATTATATTTTCTGTAGGTTGGACTCCTTGTGTGGGAGCGTTCTTAGGCTCCGCATTGATGCTGGCATCTCAGCAAGGTCATATAGCAGAAGGAATGCTGATGCTGCTTAGTTATTCATTGGGACTTGGAATACCCTTTATACTAAGTGCGGTGCTGATTGACTACCTCAAATCAGCGTTTAACTGGATTAAGAGAAATTACAAAATCATTAACCTTATAAGCGGCAGCCTACTTGTTATAATTGGTATTATGATGGCAACAGGCACACTTGGGCAGCTTTTAAATCTGCTTGGTTAGGAGGAACTATGAAAAATAATAAAACACTAATAATACTTATTCTTGCATTTGTTGTTCTACTTGGTGGTGCGTATATCCTTTACTCTCAGCTTGGACAGTCGCAGACACCCGATCAGCTTTCAGTAGAACAACAAGAGAATAGTGAAACAGAAGAAAATCAAAAAACATTAGCACCGGATTTCACAGTTTATGATGCTGACGGAAAT
>JAZUQZ010000030.1:0-36615 GCA_045626925.1 Candidatus Aphodoplasma sp.
TAACGAAAAAGCGATTGAATAACAATCGCCTTTGCTTATTACGGCAAAAATATTTTTACCAGCAAATATAATACCGATGGACAAAGCAAACAACCAAGTCCTGTATAAAATGTAGCAGTCATAGCGCCATAAGGTACCAATTTGGGGTCAGTTGCCGCAAGACCTGCGGAAGTTCCGCTTGTTGTTCCCATCAATCCGCCAAAAACCATAGCCGAGCTTGGAGTTGTAAGTCCAATCTTTTTTGCAAGCAATGGAGTAAGAAGCATTACTGCAATTGACTTGAAAACGCCTGCTGCAATTGAGATTGCAATAACTGCAGAGCTTGCTCCAACTGCTGCTCCCGTAACAGGACCTACTACAAAAGTAACAGTTCCTGCAGCAATAGTAGTCACACTGGCTGCATCCCTGTAACCAAATAAAACTGCCACCAACGCACCCACAATAAAAGTAACAACTACCCCAACAAAAAGAGCAACGATACCTACAAATCCACATTTTTTAATTTCAGAAAATTTTGCACCATAAGAGGTAGCAACAATAGTAAAATCACGAAGAGTTGAAGCGCCCAAAATACCAATACCTGTGAATACTGTAACATCTGCAAGTCCTTTAGAACCTCCTGTTACTTTTCCACCTATATATGCTAAAATAAGACCAATAAAAATAGCTATTGCTGATGCATGTATTCTTCCTTTAGTAATCTTAGCTGAAACAAAGCTTGAAAACATAGCAATAATTCCTACTATAAGAAAAGACATAACAAATGCATTATCCACAAAAAGTTCTATAAAAATATCCAATATCGCCTTCATGCCTCTACCTCCTCTTTATCTTGAGTTTGAGCTGATTTTGATGTGAATTTATTAAATAATGGTATAAGCATCTGCATAACAACCACAACTCCCACCCCTGCTGTCAAAGCAAGAATGCCGCCATCAAGAGCACTTATAACATTTTGTGATGCAGACATTGCTATAATAACAGGGATAAACATTTCTTTCCAGAAATCAATTCCTTTGGTATATCCCTCTGGTAATATCTTGTTTAATTTTTTAGAATTGGTTGCCAGCAAAAGCAAAAGCATTGCAAAACCAACACCGCCAATATCAGAATTAAGACCCGTCAGAAGTCCTAATAAATTCCCTAAAAATGAACCCACAAACATACATCCGGCAAGCAAAGCCACTCCATAAATCATAATATCTTTCCTTTCAATTTTAGTTAATGTTTATGTAAAAATTTATACTTTGCAATTATAACATGATTGCATTTATATGTCAATATGCCGACAGTCTTTATATAAAGACTGTATAATTCAGATGCCACTTATTCTATCACCAAGTTCGCACCAGGTTAGGAACAAAAATATACCTTCCTTATGTATTACAAAAATTCACCATTAGAATGTTCAAAATATTGTTTTCTTTTTTGAATTTGTTGGGAGATGCTGCTCCTCCCTTTAAATTTCATTCATCCTTATTTTGTTTTCATCACTTTTCTAAACAAAATACATAAAACTAACACAAAAGCATTAGTGTTTGTCTTGTGGCTTAAATCGTAAAAGTCCAAATCCGGTTTAAATGTTACAGTTTTATGTAAGTTCCCTGGCACAGTAATCGTTTCACTGATATTCCCTTCAACATCTTCGTCTAACAAATTTTCCGGAAGATGATATTTATCAAAGGAAAGTTCAATATCTGTCATTTCGCAAATACTCTTTTGAGAGAAAAAACCTTCAAAAAACCGTTTTGATGTTTTTTCCTTTTCTGTTCTAGTAACAATCAAGCTATTATATAACTTATTATAATATTCATCCTTTTCCTCGCAATCATCATATATACCAGAACAACAGGCATCAAATTTCCAATACATTCGTTCTATATAATTTGAGCATTGTTCGAATTCCTTAGAAATAGAATAAACATAACTATCAAATACAAAGTCATTCATTTCGTTGTATAATTCAATAACTTTCTCTCTTACTTGATGCATGTCTACTTCTTCTTTATTAGAACGAATAATATTTTTCATCTTGCTAAAATATTTAAATGTAAATCCAAAAAATATATTTCGTTCAGATTCATGTTGATTAAAGGTATCAACAAAAAAATCAAAAAGTTCCACCAAAGACCACACAAACGCCGATGCACATATACCTATAATCAAATTCCAAAAATTATTATCAGCATTACATTCTAAATACAGCCACCCAATTAACGCTGAAATGGCGCATACACATACCCTAAGCCAAAACTTTTGTCGCAACACTTTTTGCTTTCTTTTGAATTCCATTTCTATTCCCCTTCAAAAAGAGTTTATCCCGTTATTTCATTTCCATTACTATCATATAATACTCCATCAATTTGATTAAAAAACTTGCCTTTTTCAATCAATTTATCAATTGCCTGATATACCTTTCCAGGTGCACAATCCATTTTTTCCGCTATAATTCTATGGATTCCCATTTGCCATGGTTGTTCAGGAAGCAAAGACTTAACTTTTTCTAAAAATTCATCGTCAATATCATATACTACATATTTGTGGAATGGATTTCTAATGCTTTTTAGTACCTGAAGATGTTTTATATCAGAAAATTCATTGCACAATTCATCGAAATAAGACTTACTTGAAATATCTTTAATAGTTCCTTTTCCACCAAGTTTTTTCTCTATCTGTGTCCACACATTCTCCATGTCAGACTCTTTAATTTCATCAATGTCTAATTTTAAAATATCGAAAATTGAGTATGTATATTTTCCCATTTTATTTGCTATCACAAAAAATGCCAATGGGTGTCTTATATTTTTTTTGAACTTTTCCGTCTTAGAATACTTTGCTTTTTTAGATAGAATAAAATTATCAACTTTTTTATAAATTAAAGCTAACTTAACCCAAATATGCAAATCATCTTTTTCGGAAAAAACAAGATTGTACTTTTCTGGTTCGCTCATGAATTTTTGTTTTAATCTAGCAGCTTGATACGGCAATTTTAAAACAAGCGACACATAACATGCTGACAAATATAGCGGTGTTATTATTTCGTTAATATCAACACCTAAATTCTCATAATATTTAGTTTTTCTTTCATAGTAAATACCAGATTTTAGCAAAATATCTTCAATATCCCTTTGAATTTTATCGGTTGCATGTAACGACGATACCGAAACATCAGTTTGGTTATTTGTCGCCTTAATAACAGAATCTCTGATTACTGGATCTTCTGTTTTTATTATTTTAATCAAAATGCATCTATTTTGCTCATCTACCCCACCATTAGAAAAGAAATCATAAATAGTCAGTGTAGTTTGAAGCCCATTAACAATTTGAATATTTCTCAAGTTTATACTTTCGCCTAATGGATGTTGCTCGTTGACCAACATTGTAACTCCATTATTCAGCAACCAAAAATCCGGTGATGTTTTTTCGTTTAGAGTTTCTAAGATATCTTGATTAACTCGGTTTAATCCCATATAATCTCTAACATTAGCATCAAAAAGATATCTCCTAAGCTTACCCTCTTCATCTGTCACGAAATCATAGTAATCTTTTAATTTTGTCAAAACGACTAGATGATTGCCTTTTGAAAGCTGTTTCTCAATTGGCAAATCAATATCATAAGTTTTTGTTTTACGATACTTACATAGAATTTCACTACTGCCAAAGAACGAAAATTCGACCTTACAATCACTAAAAATTTTTGATATAAAACTCTGCAATTGTTGACTACGGGCACAAATATTATCTGCTATTTCACTTGCATCTCCACGACAAGCATATACCATTTTAATATTAAGTGTACTATTTGTAGCAATAGCTGTTTTTTTATATATAGTCAAAAAGTCCTGCCTTTTTTGCAATATATCTTCGTTGTACTGTCCCTTTAACTCAGAAGAACTTATATTTAGATCAACAAGCTCGGTCATACTTGCATATATACTATCTACAGGAGCTAATTTAAAAGAATCTCCATGTTTGCACGTTATAAAATATGCCGTAAATTCAACATTTGTTTTGGGATATATAAAGGTTTCAGGATCGTCAACAAGTTGGTCATTAATCAAGAAAAATATATAATCAATACCACCATCATCTTTTCCATCTACACTACAATTTGTTATTTGCTCATAAGAAAGATCATAATCCTTAAGAAGTTGCTCTGCTGCTAAATACTCAAAAACTTCTCCTTTATCATTCGAGGGGAAACAACTATTAATACGATCTTCAATTATTCCATCTATTAAAAAAACATCATTTTTAGCCATATTGGTACCTCTCTACTAAATTCTTATCAACTTATAATTATTTTATATTCTACATTACTTATAATATTATACCATATTTCGGCAAATATTGCAATTGGCAATAGGGAGAAATATAAAGTCTATATTTTGGCATCCTGCAACATAGTGTTTAAATGGGTTTTGTTATTTCAATTCCGCCTATATATTTAATTTTAATTGTATTCTGTGAAATTATCAGAACCGATTCAACCGTATTCCTTACAACTGAATCAAAATAGTCAAGCATGTTCACTTCGTTCTTATTTATAAATGTTTCAATGTCATTCATTTCACAATTGGTACACTCAATAAGTTTTGAGTTTAATCTTGTGAGGTCACCCTCGCACTCCTTAATCTTATCAAGATATACTTTGTTGTCATCTGCTTCATTCACAATTTGGTTTAACACTTGTATTTCCTTTTGAAGCTTTTTAATTTTTGATTTAATAGTATATTCATTCTGGTCGTCATTCTTATGAATTACAGTCCCTATTTCACTTTTCACTATTTCAGCCACATCAGAAACATCTGGAACCATTTGAGATAAACTGGACAGAATCGCGTCTTTTAATTTATCTTCGTAAATTGTAGGAGAATTCTTACAATTTTGTACTCCATTTTCAAGACGCTCTATACATCTCCAAACAATTCTCTTCTTGCCATTTCTCGACCAAGTAACCCTTCTATAGTTCGCACCACATTCTCTGCAATATACAATCCCTGTCAAAGCATATTGAGATGAATACGAAGTTGTCTTATATCCAGTGTTATTTCTTCTACGCTTAATTTCATTCTGAACCATATCAAAGATTTCTCTTGATACAATCCCCTGATGACTATTCTCAACATAATACTTAGCGACTTGCCCTTTATTCTTGGCAACAGTTTTAGTTAAGTAATCAACCGTATAAGTTTTCTGTAACAGTGCATCTCCTTTGTATTTTTCATTTTTGAGAATTCCACTTACAGAATTTACAGTCCACTCATCCTTTCCCATCGGGGATTCTATTTCATTCTCCTCAAGCCATTTTCGTATGTCATTTAAGGAATTGCCTTCAAGATACATATAGAACATTTTGCGAACTACCACTGCTTTTTCCGGAACAATTTCAGGTTGTCCATTCTCCCCTCTTTTATATCCATATAGCGAAAATGGGAATGGAAATTTACCCTCTTTGTATCTCATTCTTTTTCCTCTTGTTATATTCATACTAAGTGATTCGCTTTCAGCCTGAGCAAATGCACTAAACCAAGAGAGAAAAATTTCACTTGACGGTTCGAGTGTGTTAATTCCCTCTTTATCAAATTTGATGCCGATATTCTTGAGTTTTAATTTTCTTATGTAACTTAAACAGTCAAGTTGATTTCTTGCAAATCTTGAAATTGATTTTGTGAGAATTAAATCAATTTTACCCTTTTCGCACATTTCAATCATTCTCATAAATTCTGTTCGCTTTGTATCATTCAAGCCACTTACACCAAAATCAACAAACACATCCACCAAAGTCCAGTTAGGATTTTTCTCGATTTCATTCTTATAATGCTCTCTTTGAGTTTCAAGACTATTTTCCTGTTCTTCACTTTCAGTACTTACTCTGCAATATGCTGCAACATTAAGTTTAGCTTTATTATCTTTAATCTTTGTAAATATCGTAGCGGGTATCTCAGTTACTTTCTTCATCGCTAATCACCTCCAGATATTTCTCAATGACATTCAATTTTACATCAGCAGACAACCAGCACATGAAATGCATAGCAATTTCTTTGTGAGCATATGTTCCGCCATTCTTCCCCTGTCTTGAAACAATTCCGATAGAATTAGTTTCTTTTATCCACATTTTCGGAGTTAAAGATTTTAATTCTACCGGAATTGAAAGAAATTTTTCATTATGCTTATTTTCCCATAAGGTAAGAAAATCAACAGTTCCGCTATCTTTTAACCACATTTGAATAGTGTAACCGGTTGATTTTTGTGATTTATTTTTCGCTAGTTCTGTTAATGAAATATACCCTGGATTCTGTTCTGCCAAAGTGTTTTTGATCTTCCTTTTTTTCTTTCTAAATTCGACACCAGGATTTTGAATTCTATTATATTTCCAGACTTCTAATTCATCATACAGATTTTCTAATGCTTCGTTATACACCTCCTCACTTATAATTTCATTTTCCAATAATGGCTTCATATACTGCTCTCTTGCAATAATATACCGAAGCTGATTTTGAATTGCCGATTTGCTCATAGTCAATTCTCCTTTCATTTTGATAATAGAATTATATAACAAATCGGCAAATTCATCGCTATTCTAATCTCTTATATACCTGCAACGCTCCTCTTTTTTCCCGCGTGCTATAAAATAAGTATCAAAATCGATAACATGCGGAACATACCTATAATTGTTTATTGTCTTATCGATTACATCTCTCGTCCACTTGTCTTTTCCAGACGGAGATTTAATGCCACGATTAAATAGCTCATCTTGAATATTCTGAAGACTATAACCATTGATTGTCATATCATATATCATTCTAACAACATCTGCTTCGTTTTCTTTTATGTAAACATAACCGTTCTCGTCTCTCCCGAAACCATAGCATATTCTGCCGAACAGTCTTGATTCGTATAAATTCAGTCTCTTCATTTCTGTATTCTCCTTTTCGTTATAATTTTTATTTGTTGAATAAGAGGTCATTTCATCAACCCCCTTATTAACCTCTTGTCTAATTATATTTTGTTTCATTCTAATGCCTCCTTTGAGTAAATAAAAAGCACATCTTGATTTTACTCAAAATGTGCTTACATTTTATATTTTATATTTTTTTAAACCTAACCATATACGATCTTATATGTTTAGCAAATTTCTTTATAGCCCCTCCTGTCATTGTTCATTCTGCATATTCCTTGCCGGATTTTCTGTTGAAATTGCCCATAAAAAGAGCTAAACATTACCATAAGAATGTTATAAAAAGTGTATGTCTCTTTTATGTTCATATTAAGTTATAACTAAAAACATATAAATAAATTGGACTTTTTTAGTGTCCTTTTGTACTATTTTTCTCTTTCTTTTCTTTCTTTGATTTTTTCCTTTATTTTAAAGAATAGTTCTAATGCCATTTGGTTTGCTATCTGTCCCATAATATTACCTCCGCTTTTTCGACATCGTTCGATATATCCATATTACTCGTGTCAAGTCAGGAGAACAGTGAATAATAAGAACCATCACGAAATATAACGAAATCAAAGATTTCTATATTTCGGAGAACCTTGATACTCGCAAGCTCGTATTAGGGCCTACTACTTTCACCCTAACATTTTTCATCAGAACCCGCGAGAATACTGGATTTTCTCGCATCCGATAGTATATGTAAATATCAAAATCGGCAAACTAATCTTTTAAATTATATGGACTTGACAAAAGTAAAATGCAAGGGGCCCATCCATTTGTATTTTAAAATTTTATATATTTGAGCCAATTAATTAACAGACCTCCCCACTGACTTACATGCTTTGAAACCTCGTCATCGGCTGTTGCAAGCCCCAATCCATGATGTCCATCTGGAAATATGTGACATTCAACCGGAACATCTACTGTTTTTAAACGTCTTGCATAGTCGATTGTGTTAATTACATTTACACCTTCATCCTCAAATGTATGCCAAATAAATGCTTTTGGAGTTTTTTCTGTTGCTATCAAGTCAGGTGATAATTCTTCGCCCATATCTGGCAGCAATTCGCCAAGCAAATTTTTTCCTGAACCAATATGTGCTTTGCCTTTTCCTAATAACTTTATTACGGGATAGCATAAAATCTGTGCATTCGGAATAAAATCTTCTTTATCAATTTCGTCGATATTTTCAAACTCAATCGGCTCATAATATGTGGATGTCATAGCCGCAAGATGTCCACCCGCAGAAGAACCCATTATTGCAATCTTATTTCTATCAATGTCATACTTGTCAGCATAAAAACGTACGAATCGAATTGCCCTGCGTGCATCTAATAGCGGCAGAGGAAATTTGTGCGGAGCAACACGATAGTCTAAAACAAAAGAAGTATAGCCATGCTCAGCTAAAAACTCCGCATAATTCTTACCTTCGTGCGCTGCTCTTCCGCTATATGCTCCGCCCGGACATATTACAACTGCTCCCATTGATGTCTTACAATCTGGCAGATATGCCGTCAGCATAGGAGTTTCCTTGCACATACCCGGTGCGTTTTCCCATAAATTTATTGTTTCTACTCTCATACTGTCTTCTCCTTCTCATTTCTATAATGTTAAACTCGTGTCAAGTCAGGTAAAAAAATCATTCCTTATTGTGAAAGATATATATTGCTATAGCAACTGCAAACCAGGTAGTATAACTACATATTTTACTCAGGAGTTATTTCGGTATTCTTATGTTTTATTTATTTAAAATGCATTTTATTCTTTCACAACGCCCTTTTGGAGCATAATATTTGCATAAATTGCAGTTTCACCCGTAGCAATAACGGCATAAGCTTTTTTTGCTCTTTCGTAGAACTCAAAACGCTCAACTTCTGCAAACGCCTTATCACCCCGGCTATCGGATGCTGCAACAATTTTTTTATACACATCCCAGATAGGAGTTTTTACATTATCACCCGGCATAACCTGCATAAGTGATACAGGATTTTCTACATATGTATCAAGAGGGAATACTTTTAAAATTGCTTCGAGCATTTCAGGCACACCATGACCATCGGCACGAATAACAATTGCATCCTTTCCCATTGTTTCTGATGGGAAGTTACCATCAGCAATTACGATTGTGTCGCTATGTCCCATTTCGCACAAAACCTTTAAAAGTTCAGGCGAAAGAATACTTGGAATTCCTTTAAGCATATTCTATATCTCCTTTTTTAGTATATTTGACCGTCAATTTCTGCAAGTATTATTCACACTGAAATTCTATCACATATTACTTGAAAAAGCAACATAAAAATAAGCGTCCACATTATGTGAACGCCTATTTTGTCAAATAAAAACGCAACGCAGTTTTTAAAAATTATCCCTGATATACAAGGTTCTTTTCGATCATTTCATCAACATTTGTCGCATTCCACCATGCACCTGAAATGTCAACTTTTTCTGTAACTTCTTTACCTTCAAGAGCAAATACTGCCTGTTCAACAGCCTGGTAACCAATTTGGAAGGAATCCTGGGCAACTGCACCAATAAGTTTAGGACCAGTTGTTTTCTTCATCCATTCAATCTGCTTTGTGCCTGCATCATATCCTGCAAATTTAATTGCGTCATATTTTGTTCCTGCAGCACCGATAGCATCATAAACCTGTTTAACAACGCCTTCGTTTGTCATGAAGATAGCTGATGCGCCTTTTTCGGCAAGCGCTTCCAAAGCTGCTTTGTATGCATTGTCAGCATCACCAGGTTTAACTTCCTTTTCGATTTTGTATTTACCTTTTGTAGAAGCCTCTGCATCTGCAAGCTCTATGAATTTATCAACAAAACCTGCTGCTCTGTCAATACCTGTCTGCGTTTCGTCGTGCTGAATAACACCAACAATGTATTTGTCAGATGCTGCGATTTCATCTTTTAGAGCTGAGAAGAAGTTCTCTGCTACTGTTCCAGCTGCGAGATAGTTACTTGTTGCAACATGTGCGCATAAAGGATTTTTGCCAGCTGCATCCAGGGCTGCAACATCATTTGCCCAGACACCACTATCAAACTGAACAACAGGAATGTTGCTATCTTTAGCCTGTGTTAAAAGATCAACAAAGCCTTCACCGATAGTTGCCAAAACAACTGCTGATGCATTATTGGAAAGAGCTGTCTGAACCATTTCCATCTGTGAAGGAAGGTCTTTAGCAGATTCACTTGCAGGGCCTCTGAATGTGATTTTGTAACCATATTTAGCACCTGCTGCTTCTGCACCTGCTTTTACTGACTGCCAGAAAGCATGAGATTCACCTTTTGCAACTACTGCGATTGTTTTATCTCCCGCAACTTCACCTGAGCCACCGCAGCCTGCAAGAGTAAGCATTAATTTCTATTTTCGCCCTTAAATCTTATCAACGAAACGATTACAGATGTCATATTGAAAATTTCCGCCAATATTCCTCCCAATGTGAAATTAAAAACATTATGTATAAGCCACGACGGTGAAAGTGCACCAACCTGAAAATATCTTATTAGCTTTCCGTTTTCATTCCACATAAATATGCTCATTATTAAAAGTGAAATATATGGGAGTGTGGTATATATAATCTGCAGAACATCACCCTTGATTAAAGTGAGGGAATAAACATATGCCGCAGTGAACAACAGCTCTACAAGCATAGGTTTCCATATTTTATCATCTTTCTTCATATAGAGCAAACCTCTTATGAGAATTAATTAACTTTATTTTCTGTGGAATAATTTTTTCTTGAAATTACAACAAAAATTGATGTTTGTATAAAGAAAATATGCACCCCAAAAGTGTTTAACTATTGGGGTGCATACCGATTTGCTACTTTGCCCGTTATATACTTTATCAATAACTTTTATGCTGCTATTTAACTATTCATAAAACTGCTAAAAAATAATTCTTATTTTAAATCGCGAGAATTAGAGTTATATGACAATAATACACAAGCTGACTTCGCATCAACAACCACAAATTGTTTGGTTAGAGCCGTTTTTTCTCGTTCTTCATTAGTAATACTTGGAGAACCAGACCTTGTAATGTATAAGTCGCCAAACTCTACAATATAAACAGGGGTATTTTCTAAATATCCTTTTGCCTTTAATTCAGAATTATTTTTAAGTGCCTCCTCGCTAAAGAGATTATAACCTCCAAAAGTAAATGAAACTAATTCATTGGAATTGATTGGCTTTCCGGATAGTTCGGGAAATTCTTTGATAGCGCTTTTAGCCGCTTCGTCAGGGGTAATAACTTTTGATTTTTCATAGTATTCTGTAATTTGAATTCCCGGTAACACCTCTTTATTATAAGAATCATCAGTCTTACTATAAAGCACTCCGTTTGCAAAAACAGAACCAATCGCTATAATCATTATCACAAATATAATTGAAATGAATGCTGTTGTTTTTGTCTTTTTCATAACACTATCTCCTTTAACAAATTCTTTGCCGACAAATATTTTACGTTTATATGTATTCCATGTCGTTTTTTAAGACTCTATTAAAACTTTAACGCCGTTTGTCCCATATATCAAACCGGTAGTTGTTACCAGAATTAAAATATGTTGTATCAAGTCCGGCATTTGTATCTTGTTGCCACTCTGACATTAATGTTATTGGAGTCCAGGCGCCATTTAAGCGATATTGGGGGACATCAATTCTTTCGTGGTTAGCTTGAGTGCCTGGAAAATAAGTCCCAGAAGATAGTGGAGTACCATTTCGTTCCCCGAAGTAAGAAGCAGTAGTTACCAGACGCCAATCTAAAACTTGCATGCCAATTTGCGCACCATCAACTTTGCCATATACATCATTACCTGAACCAAAACCAATCATGTAAGTGTGTTTTGAGTTTGTAGCAGGTCCTGTTGTGGATGTAATCCTGCTCCAGTCCGTTGAAGTGTTACTGTATTCGAAAAAATATCGACGATCAGAATAACCAGTTCTTTTTATCCAGCCAACTTGTGCATATTTATATATGGTATTTCCTGTAAGCATCGTCCATATACAACTTATGTTATCCCCAGAAGAAGCTACCGGTGGATCAGAATATGTGGTAATTTCACAATAAGCACCACTTGTTGAACCATCTACTATCTTACCCCCGCCTACATGTGCTGCATACGAATTAGTAGCAAAAGATAGAATTAATAAAAATGTAAATAAAAATCTTAAAAATTTTCTTTTCATAATGCATATACTCTCCTATAATTTTTTGTTTTTAAAATTAAGGTAACCTTTCTCATATTTTACAAGATTTAGTTTCCTTGTTTTTACAGTTTCTGTTAAAACGAAATATTCATTGCCCGCTGAAACCATCCTTCTCGTTCCGAATCTCACTAAACACGTTTTTTTAATAATAAAAAAACGCGCAAATCAATCCTCTGCCATTCAAAAAGGCTTGACTTACACGTTACATTGCAAACTTTATTTATTTTTCACATCTCTATATCATCAGAGAAACATAACCAAAGCTGCAACTTAAGCAAGACAAACCTCTTTGAAAAATTACTTACCATTGGTATCTCCCCCTTTTCTTTATTTGTTGGTTTTATTATAACATATATTTTCCTAAATTGCAAGTACGTTTAGATATTTTTTTCCATTTTTTAATACCCTTAACTTGTTTTGCAAAATTATTTATATTAAAAGTTTTTATTCTATGCTTATCTCCTTCTAGTGGATATCCCTGAAGAAGGAAAAAAACCATCACTTTTATATATTTGCCTATTAATTTTTCTAAAAAACTATGCGTTTTAGGGGCAAAAATCAGCAAAAAAGTGTGGTGGAAATCTTCTACAATTTTCCACCACCTATAAATGAGATTTTCAAAAAAGCCTCGTCCGATTGTCAAGCCAAGTGCAACACTTTTAGTCAACACAATCAACTTTTCGCAAATGATTACATATTAACCATAAAATCTTTTCGAGATTTCAACGAAAAGTCGATTTCACAGAAAATCGAGTTATAGGATGAGAATAGTGAGATTAAAAAACGCTCCACCATATGCACCAATAAGGAGAAAGTTTATGAAAAACATCATGCCCCCTATTCCCTGCACAAAAACCAATTTTTTACTGTTTTTACATTGAAAGGACAAAACAAATATCAAAAGTCCAAACACACCAAAAACCTGTCCTATGATTTCCTCAATCCCCATTTTTTCACCTCATTTAAATATTCGCATTTTCCTTTTTGATTTGTCCATACAACAAAATCAACATAGAATGCAGTGATAAGCATGTTGGAAACTAAAACCTTAACGGCTTTTCAATCGAAATATATTATACTTTTTTCATATGCTTGTTTTTATACAAATTATCTTATGTTTTTATACATAGGTCCGTATGTTTGACAAGCTCTGTAATCCTGACCTTCTTTATCCATGCCAAATGCATTCCATGATGCAGGTCTGAAGATTTTTTCTTCAGGTACATTATGCATGGAAACAGGAATACGAAGAATTGAGCACAGTGTGATAAGGTCTGCACCTATATGACCATAACTGATTGCTCCGTGATTTGCACCCCAGTTATTCATTACATCATATGCGGTTTTAAATGCACCTTCTCCTGTTACTCTTGGCGCAAACCATGTGCAAGGCCATGTGTAGTCTGTTCTCTTCCATAAGATATCGGACACTTCGTCAGGAAGATTAACTGTCCATCCTTCTGCGATCTGAATAACAGGACCAATACCTTTAACAAGGTTGAGCCTGATCATTGTTACAGGCATTTCGCTTCTTGTTAAGAATCTTGAAGAGAAACCGCCACCTCTGAAATAGCCTAAATCAGCCATATTCCATGTGGTTTCATTCATAATGGTATCTATATCTTTATCGTTTATATCATACCATTCTTTCATCACATATTCACCATTTTCATCTTTCACCTGTCCGCACGCATCGAGACAACATGCACCTGAGTTTATAAGATGAATAAATCCGTCTGATTCTTTTGCTTTTCCTTCTATATCGTAGTTGGTTGCTTTCTTAACAGCATCTGCACTCCAGTATGTTCTCACATCTGCAAACATCTGTGCTCTGTTTGTGAGAAGCTTTCCGAAAAGCATTCCGAGACCGTTTAATACATCATTTTCTGTTGCAAGAATATACGGTTCTCTTGCTCCGTTCCAGTCGAATGATGTGTTGAGCATAGCTTCGGGGAAATCACAGTTGGGATAGAAATCCGTCCACTGACGCTGTCCCTGAAAACCTGCCGCAATTGCATTATGACCTACTCTTTCTTCTTCACAGCCTTCAGGAAGATTTTCATTGCCATTCATAAGGTCTTTTATAATGCACATCATTTTAACAACGAAAGCAAACTGTTCTTCTTTTTCTTCATCACTTATCTGCATTTCAACAGGGTTTTTATCAAAGCCCATTTTGCATTTTTCTTTTGCCCATTTCAATGCCTTGTCGAATTCTGCTTTATCGTAGATACCTTCTGTCATTCTTCTTATAATTTCAACTTCGTCAACAGACTCAACCCTCATACCAAGATATTCTTCAATGAATGCAGGGTCGATTATAGAACCGCCAATACCCATACAAACTGAACCTATCTGAAGATATGATTTACCTCTCATTGTTGCAGCTGCAACTGCAGCGCGAGCAAAACGCAAAATTTTTTCTGCAACATCATCAGGAATTGATGTGTCGTCTGCATTCTGAACATCGTGTCCGTATATGCCGAAAGCGGGAAGTCCTTTTTGTGCATGACTTGCCAATACTGCTGCAAGATAAACAGCGCCCGGGCGTTCTGTTCCGTTAAAGCCCCAAACACCTTTTATTGTCATAGGATCCATATCCATTGTTTCGCTACCATAGCACCAGCAAGGTGTAACAGTAAGTGTGATGTCAACACCTTCTCTTTTAAACTTTTCCGCACAGGCTGCTGCTTCCGGAACTCTGCCTATTGTTGTGTCGGCAATTATAACCTTTACAGGTTCACCATTAGAATATTTAAGATTTGATGAAATGAGCTCTGCCGCTGCCTTTGCCATATTCATGGTCTGGTCTTCCAAAGATTCTCTTACTTTTAGCGGACCTCTTCTTCCGTCAATAGTAGGACGGATACCAATTACGGGATATTCTCCTATCAATCTACTTTTAGCCATTTCAATTCCTCCTATTATATAAATTTAGTTAATATAATTATAACACTTGAAATTATAGTGTTTCTTGTGTTATAATAGTAAAAAATGTAATTATTTTCACATTTCGAGGTTTTGCTATGATTTATAATGAACTTATTGAAAGAGGTAGCCAACATTTCCCTATTGAGTTATATATAGTTGATAAAAACCACTCAAGATATGAAATGTCTTCTCATTGGCATAATGAAATAGAGTTTATACGGGTTGTTTCAGGCAAACTTAATGTAAAGCTCAACTCAAACGAATATTTTGCCCAAGAAAACGACATAATTTTTATAAACCCTGAAACCGTTCACGCTGCAACACCCGTGGGCGACTGCATTTACGAGTGTATTGTTATGAGCTTTGATATGTTAAACGCCGAAGACGAAGAATGCAGATTTTTTATTGACTGTCTTCTCAATGGTCAGATTGTAATAAACGAATTTAATCACTATGCGCCCAAAGGCTTTTCATATGCAATGAATTGTATATTTGATTCTATGCGCGATAAAAGTAAAGGCTACAAATTTTCTGTAATCAGTGCGCTTTACAGCATGCTCGGTTCAGTTATTGACAATAAAATGTATAAAACCATTTCTTCGGATGAAAAACTCTTAGAAAACAAAAACATAACAAAATTAAAAAAGGTCCTTTTGTTTATAAGGGAAAATTATCAACTGCCAATTACGCTTCATGATATGGCAGATAAAGTTCATATGTCACAGAAGTATTTTTGCCTGTTTTTCAAACAAATGACAAATAAAACACCTGTTGAATATCTTATTTTGTACCGAATTGAATGTGCCGCAAGAATGCTTAGAAGCAGTGACAGTTCTGTTACCGATATTGCCCTTTCGTGCGGATTTAACGATTTAAGTTATTTTATAAAAACATTCAAAAATATAAAAGGTATTACCCCTGCCAAATTCAGAAAAATATAAATTTATGAAACCAGTGCGGTCATATAGCGGGTGCTATCGAAGATGAGGTAAGAAAGAATTAACAATGCCACAGTAACAAGATAGGCAATTCCGGTGTAACTACAAGATTTAATGGCATCCCCTCTCCCCTCGGTCAGCGGTGAACGATTGTCACCGGCAATCACCGTCCCTCAAAGGGAAGGCTTTTTCATTCCGACACTTTTCGACATTCTTTATATTGCGACACATAAGGTTTAGATGCAAACCTTTTTGGTGTCAAGTTTATGTTATGTTAAGACCAAAAATTTACCATTTTCTATCTGGGCAAATATTATTCCAGCAATACTCAATTTTGTCACAGTCAATAACCATTTGAAATTCAAATTCCCATATTTTCTTCTTTGTTGTTACTGCACCAAAAAACAATGTTCTATGAAAAGAATGGTATTGTTCGTTAAATTCTAATTCCCACTCGCCTTTATTTATTTTTTTATATACTTTTTTTAAATTCACTTTTTTTCTTGTTGTACATAAACGCTTACCGGATATATAATGTCTTTTGAACAAATAAAGCACGGACATTTGTTCATCAAATTCAATAAAATTGATTTGTGATTTATCTGTTCTAACCGTTTCCCCACAAGAATTATATTTTGAATCAGCTAACATCCAAAATCCATCATCAAGAGTTAAAGATAATACATCATCATATGCCTCTACGCCATTGACAACACAATCATGTAAACTTATATATTCATATGCATTTTCGACACAATTTTTCCACATATCTTCTCCTCCTCTGTTTTTTTCGACAACATTCGACATTTCCATATGGTTTATGGAATGTAACGGCAGAAAAATATTTGCTTGAGAATTTTTTGATAATACATACTGACTTTTGCTGTTAAAATCTTATGCTTATTTCTCCACTAGTAATACGCTCTATACTGTCATTTTCGTTTTTCACAATCAACGCTCCATTATCATCAATATCCTCTACAAACACTTCGCGGCTTATGCTCCCACAAAGTGCATTCACTTTTTTGCCGATAATACATGAGCGTTGTCGATACTCTTTCATAAAATCGTAATTGTTATGTTCTATATTTAAATAAATTTTTTCAAACTCATTTATAATATTTGCAACAAGAAGATTTCTGTCTATTATTTTTCCTGTTTCGCCCTCAATTGATGTTGCAATATTTTGTATCGCGGATGGAAAGGCACTATTTGCAACATTTATTCCAACACCAATAACTATAAACTCTGCCCCACCGTTGTGTGTATTGCAAACGCTTTCTGCAAGTATGCCACAAAGCTTTTTATTATTTAAATATATATCGTTTACCCATTTGATTTTTGACTTTATTGATACAATTTTATCAAGTGCACGGCATACTGCAACCGCACTGGCAGATGTAAATAAAAGGATTTTGTCCATATCAAAATTCGGCCGAAGTATAACGCTGATATATACGCCCGCGCCCTTTGGGGAAAAAAATTCTCGTCCAAGTCTTCCGCGTCCGGCAGTTTGCATATCGCTGATAATTACGCTTCCATGCTTGGCGCCACTTTCTGCAATCGTTTTTGCATACTTATTTGTCGAGTCAATTGTATCAAATATGTGTATATCTTCTCCAAGCGATGTCGAAACAAGGTGCTTTTTTATTTCGTTTAACGAAAACTTGTTGTATTCTTTTGTAGCCAAAAAAACACCTCCACGCAGAATTATACATTAAATCTGAAAAGAACTATATCTCCGTCCTTCATAACATACTCTTTGCCTTCAGAACGCACAAGCCCTTTTTCCTTTGCCGCCGTCATTGTGCCACAGCTCATAAGGTCATCATATGCCACAACCTCGGCGCGTATAAAGCCTTTTTCAAAATCTGTATGAATTTTGCCCGCTGCTTGTGGTGCCTTTGTACCATTAACTATAGTCCAAGCCCTTACCTCCGGCTCCCCCGCAGTAAGATAACTTATAAGTCCAAGAAGCTTATAGCTCGCTTTTACAATTTTATCAAGTCCTGACTCGCTCATGCCAAGCTCATTTAAAAATTCGCGTTTTTCGTCTGCATCAAGCTCGGCAATTTCTTCCTCAATTCTTGCAGATATTGCAATAACCTCGGACTTTTCCCCACTTGCAAACTCTTTGACCTCGTTTACAAGTGCATTTTCTTCTATATCCGCTACAAAATCCTCCTCGGATACATTTGCCACATATAATACAGGTTTCATCGTAAGGAGTGCAACCTCTTTCATCATTTCCATCTGCTCATCTGTATAGTCTATTGCGCGTGCAGGCTTGCCCGATTCAAGAACTTCTTTTACCTTTTCAAGAAGGTCAAGCTCTGTCTGAAACTTTTTGTCGCCTTTAAGAGCCTTTTTCACTCTGTCAATTCTTCTTTCAAGCATTTCAATATCAGCAAAAACAAGCTCAAGATTAATCGTTTCTATATCGCGAAGCGGACCAATACTTCCATCTACATGAACAATGTTTGTATCCTCAAAGCAACGCACAACATGCACAATCGCATCAACCTCGCGTATATGTGACAAAAACTTGTTCCCAAGTCCTTCGCCACGGCTTGCTCCTTTTACAAGGCCTGCAATATCAACAAATTCAATAATCGCAGGGGTAAGCTTTTTAGGATTATACATTTGTGCAAGCTTGTCTAGTCGCTCATCAGGCACATTAACTATGCCAACATTTGGCTCGATAGTGCAAAACGGATAATTCGCCGACTCTGCTCCTGCCTGTGTGATTGCATTAAACAATGTTGATTTTCCCACATTTGGAAGTCCTACTATACCAAGTTTCATATTTTCTCATTTCTCCTTTATTTTCAAGGTTTTACTTATTTTAAAGCATATTATACCATATCAAGTTTCGTTTGTAAATATTTATAAGCCAATATCTGCTCCAAGACATAATTATTATAAAAACACTTGCAAAACATGTGCAAATATTATATAATACTTCTGTTTAATGCATACATAATTGGAGGGATTTTTATGAAAAAAATGAAGGTTTTATTCTATGGCTTCAGACATTATCACATCTATACTTTGTACGAAATGTTTAAGCCAAAGGATTATGTTGAAATTGTGGCATGTATTGAAGAAGATGACGCCGCAAGGGAAAGAGCCGTTGAAAAGCTTGGGATACAATTTTCATCGATGTCCTATGAGGATGCGCTTAAAGAAGATATCGATGTTGTTGCCATTGGCGGTCGTTATGGTGTGCGTGGTGAAGCAATTATAAAAGCACTTAAAGCAGGCAAACACATCATCGCTGACAAGCCTGTTTGTACAAGTCTTGAAGAGCTTGATGAAATTGAAAAGCTCGCTTTTGAAAAAGGGCTAAAGGTCGGATGTATGTATGACCTAAGATATATAGCACCTGCCGTTGCTGCAAAAAAGCTTCTTGAAAGCGGTAAAATGGGCGAAGTGTATAATGTTGCTTTTGATGGCCAGCATTGTATTGATTATGAAAACAGACCGGCATGGTATTTTGAAGAAAATATGCATGGCGGAACAATCAATGACCTTTCGATACACGGAATTGACCTTGTATCACAGCTTACAAACCTTGAAATTGAGTCTGTTGACTCGGCAAGAGTATGGAATAAATTTGCGTATAAAAATCCTGATTTCAAAGATTGTGCATATATTATGGCAAGATTTAAAGGCGGGGCAAGCCTTATTGCCGACGCATCATACGCAGCACCCTCGCAGGTGTTTTCAATGCCTACTTATTGGAATTTTAAATTCTGGTGCAAAAACGGTCTTATAAATTTCAATTGTGCCAACAAAGATGTTACCGTATATGAAAACGGCAAAACAGAGCCGACAATCATCCCTGGCGAAACATCAAAAACAGACCTTTGTGACGATTTTTTTGCAGAAATCACTAATGATACGACAACCTTTACGACAAGCGTAATAAAGGCGACTCGCACAGCATTAAAACTTCAAAAAATTGCAGACACATACGATAATTCAATTTCGCTTAAAACTTTATAAGCAATCATTAAATAAAAAAACAGCAGGTTATACGCCTGCTGTTTTTTTATCATTAAAATTTAAAAATTCTTTATATATTCGTCCATATCAATTACTGTACCTTCAACGCGCGCCTCTTCCGCTGCAAAAGCAATCATATGACTCAAGCACGATACAGATACATCAGAGATTGATGTTGATGGATTATTATTAGCGATAAGCTCATACAAATCATTCATAATTCCCATATCGCCGCCGCCATGACCGCCTGCAATAGTCTGGTCAAAGCTTTCTTCGGGAGCGTAGAGTCCTTTTTCTTCCCATGTATCAAAGCCAACATATTTAATGGATTGTTTTTCAATGTCTGCATCAATTTGGCCCTTTGTTCCCATAATTGTTGTAACTCTTCCACCCTTATTAAACGCTGACATTGTAAGCGTTACGCATTTATCTGTTCCAAATAGCATATTAACAATCTGGCGGTCAACAACATCATTGTCGCAACGATAAACACATCTGCCATATGGTGATGTCTTTAAAACTTCTTGAAGCTCCTCATCCGTCGGATTAAACTTCTTTGTAACTATTGCTCGGAAATGTGACACCTCTGCAGTTTTAATTCTATAAAGATCCGGTGCATAATATGAGCATGTATCCTGATGCGGACAGCCATCCGTACAACGCATTGGCGCACCCTCTGGTGCATTTTTCTCACAAAAATATGAAAGTGTACCAAACGATTGAACCTTTGTGCACGACTCGCCTATAAGCCACAATAAAAGATCTGTATCATGGCAGCATTTCGCCAAAATCATTGGTGCCGATTCGTCTGCTCTTCTCCAATTTCCACGAACATAGCTGTGGCTCATATGTATGTTCCCTACGCCTTCTGTATGGTTAATTGATGTTATTTCACCAATCAATCCATCGTCTATAGCTTTTTTCAACGCTTTATAAAACGGTGTATATCTTAAAACATGGCATACCAAAACCTTAACGCCATTTTTTTGAGCCGCATCGCAAATTTTATAACACTCCTCAGCAGTAGGCGCAATCGGTTTTTCTAAAAGAAGGTCATACCTTTTCCCAATCGCCATCATAGCCGGCGCAAAGTGCAGCTTGTCCTGTGTACAAATCATTGCTATATCAGCACATTTCGGCAAATTTAATAGGTCTTCATAGCTTTCAAAGCACATATTTTCAGGCACATTATATGTATCTCTTAAATATTCTCTCTTTGCTTTTACAGGCTCTGCAAGGCCAACAAGCTCAAACTTGTCCGGATTAACATCCAAATATTTCAAATAGCTGCTTCCTCTGTCGCCACCACCAATTAAAATAAGTTTTAACTTTTTCATACATATATCTCCTAACTTTTTTATTATAATCATTGATAATTACTTTAACATAATTGTAGAAAAAAGTCAACTCTCGCGCATATTATTTTTTATACAAAAAAATAGTCATTTTTATACGCAAAAAAGTCTTTTTAATTTATTGTGTATAGGCTTATAAGTTTTTGGAGAAAATATCGACAAAGGCAAACACAGAAAGGATGAAAATTATGAGAAATAAACGCCAAGGCTTTAAAGAAACAAAATGGGAAAAATTTTTAAACAACATTAAGGAGAAGCGCTTTTACATAGTGCTATTCTGTTGCATTATGGCTCTAAGCGCAACCTATTTTGTTTTAGATTCGTTCCAAAAAGCTCCATCGCCACAATCGCGCACAGAAGTGCCCACAAAGCCATCGCCTACACCACTCCCCGACCTTACAAAAAATTTTCCGGCAAACGATTTGGAGTCAAGAGCTACACCGTTTCAAACACCAAAACAAGATATAGCTCCAATGCAAAAAACAAACAAGAATGAAACCGCGAAGCCTGCAAATGCCGAAGGCGACACCCCTTACCAAGCACGCGAAAAGAAAGCACTTGCGCGTCCTGTTGAAGGAAATATTATCAATGTGTACAGCGACGAAAATCTGATTTATTCAAAAACCCTCGGTGACTGGCGCACGCACAATGGAATCGATATAGAAACAAGCATAGGTACAGAGGTAAAAGCATCAGATGACGGAATAATTTATGATGTTTATGCAGACGATTTTATGGGCATAACGATTGTAATTGACCACCAAAACGGACTAAAAACAGTATATTCAAATCTATCCAACTCGTCTCTCGTTAAAAAGGGCGATAGTATAAATCGTGGCGATGTAATCAGTACAGTCGGTGATACTGCAATCTGCGAATCGGCAGAAGCAGAGCATCTTCACTTCGAATTGTATGAAGACGAAAGCCTTATCAATCCCCTTTTAATGCTTGAAAAATAAATATAATCCTAAATTAAAAAAGTCACAAAGCCCGTTTTTGCTTTGTGACTTTTGTTTTTTATTCTGATATTTAATGCATCGCATTTATAAATTATCTCATGCACCCGATTCATTTATATATAATATTTTATCCGGTATTATATAGTTTTTTAGTCAAAAACCAAGTAATTTTGTAAATAATTTGCATTCCTATAAAAAAAATGTTATACTATAGAAAAACTTGTAAAAAAATAAAATCAAGGAGGAGTTTTTTTATGAAAAATTTTTTGCGGGAGTTTAAAGAATTTGCTTTAAAAGGCAATGTTGTTGACATGGCTGTCGGCGTTATAATTGGTACTGCTTTCAGCGCTATTGTTAACTCCATTGTCAAAGACCTTATTATGCCATTGTTTGGTATTATAATCGGTGGCATCGATTTTTCTGCGCTTGCAGTTACGGTCGGAAGCTCAACAATTACATATGGAAATCTTGTTCAAAGTATAATAAACTTTTTGATTATTTCTTTGACGATTTTCTTGTTTATAAAGTTTATAAGCAAGTTTAAACATCCAAAAGAGGTTGTTGAGGTTGTAGAAGAAGTGCCGGCAAAGAGCGACGAGGTTGTTCTTCTTGAACAAATTCTTGAAACATTAAAAAACGACAAAAACTAATAATCCATAATCCAAAGAAATTTGTGACACAAATCTATGAGCTTTCATATAATTATTTTATAGGTACATCGTGCTTATAATTGATTATATAGGAGGCTCTTTTTTATGAATAACGCCATACGAGAATACTTTCCCGGTTCAAATACTCCCAAAGGCTTCTATTCGTATTACGACCAAATACTACATAGCGATGAGGCCGATAGAATTATTATACTAAAAGGCGGCCCCGGCACAGGAAAATCAACATTTATGCGTCGTGTTGCATCACATCTTGATACGCTCGGTTATGAAACAGAGCTTTTGCATTGTTCGTCTGACCCTGATTCGCTTGATGGTGTATGTGCGCGTGCTATTGGTTTTTTAATTGTGGATGGTACATCTCCACATATTATAGATGCAAAATTTCCCGGAGCAATTGAGCAGATTATAAATCTTGGAGAATACTGGAACGCAGATAAAATAAAAGAAAATAAGCAAAACATTATGCGTACCAGCAAAAATATCAGTGAGTATTTTAAAAACTCATATGAATATCTTGCCGCAGCCAAAACCCTGCAAGAGCGTACCGATTATGAGTTTGATAAGCTTTTGGATGATAACGAAATAAACAAAATAACAGAAGACATAAAACGCGAGTTTTCTCTCTATCCACTATGCATAAAAACCGCATCCGAACGCAAGGCCTTTCTTTGTGCAATAACGCCTTATGGCAAGATTGAATATACAGACAGCTTTTCCAAAAATGCAAAGAAAGTATATAAAATCAAAGCGGATTGTGCATCACACTCCTCACATCTTTTGCACGCTTTCAAGGAGCTGTTTTTAAAGAGTGGCTATGATGTGCGCACCTTTTATTCCTCAATGTCACCCGATGTTATGCTTGAACATTTATATGTGCCTGAGGTTGATGTGTTTTTTACAACAAAAAACAAACCCAATAGCTTTGTAACAGAAGAAATAACACTTAGTGCAAATCTAAAGGATAAAAATATTTCTCTTGATATTTATAGTGATTTGGAAATGTATAACTTGCTTATAAAACGCGCAACGACATCAATTGCAAATGCAAAGCACCTGCATGATGAGCTTGAGGCAATGTATGTTCCGTTTATGAATTTTGGAGAAATTGAATCGCTTTGTGATAGCGTAATAATGTCAATTAAATAAATAAAAAAGGGGCTTTTTAATAGTCCCTTTTTTATTATAATGTCACAAAAATCTGCTCCAATAAGCTCTGCCAATGCTTTTGGACTAAGCTCCAATTGATAACCAATTTTGCCTGCGCTTACAAAAAAATTTTCAAGCGTTTGGGCCGAACTGTCAATAACTGTTTTATAAAGTTTTTTCATTCCTATGGGACTACATCCACCGCGTATATAGCCCGTAATTTTATTTATATCTGCAACCTTAATCATTTCGACCGACTTTTCTCCTACGCTCCGCGCAGTAGCCTTTAAATCAAGCTCCTCATCAACAGGTATCACAAAAACATAATAAACCTTTTGTGGTGATACAGTTACAAGCGTTTTGTAAACGAGTTCAAACGGTTGACCCATTTTTGTTGCTACGGATATTCCATCAATTTGTCCGTCGTTCGATTCATAGTGATGCGCCGTATGTGAAACTTTTGCATTTTCGAGTATGCGCGTCGCATTTGTTTTAAAATTCATCTTCAATTTTTTCATCCCTTTATTTCACTAATATTCACATCTAAAATTATAGCATAAAGAAGAAAAAATGTCCATTTATTTGGTTGAAATATTTTTAGTTTTCTGTTACACTAATTATGATGAAATTTTTGGAGGAAGTTATGGAGACATCAAAGCTTAAAAAAAATGATATTTATGATATAGAAATCATTGCCCAAGGCAGCGAAGGTGAAGGCATCGGCAAAATCGACGGCTTTGCCGTATTTATAAAAAATGCTGTCGTGGGCGACTTTGTGCGCGCAAAACTTTTAAAGATTAACAAGTCTTTTGCATATGCTAAAATCGAGCAGATAATCACACCTTCCCCTTATCGTGTTGAGCCGCCGTGTGCGGCATTTTCGCGTTGTGGAGGATGTAACTTTATGCACATAAGCTATGAAAAACAACTTCTTCTTAAAAACCGTCGTATATATGACGCGCTAACACGAATAGGCGGCTTTGGCGACATTGTTTTGCCTGATATTGTTGCATCCAAAAACATCTATCATTACAGAAATAAAACTCAATTGCCCGTCGGGCAATCGTCTGATGGCGATATTGTGTGCGGTTTTTTTGCTCCGCGTACACACAGAATATGTGCCATAGATGAGTGTTTTGCGGCGCCATCACTGCAAAAATCAGTGGCCGATACCGTAAAAAGCTATATGAAAAAATATGACATTACACCATATGACGAAGTAACTCATTCAGGCATAATCAGGCATATTTTTATACGAACCTCAAAAAATGGAGACGCTATGGTGGTCATTGTCGCAAACTCGCCAAAGCCAAAGTTTTCACAAGAGCTTGTAGATATGCTTTTGGCAAATGTTAAAGAAGTTGTAAGCATTATCTGGAATGTAAATACCGAGAAAACAAATTTAGTTCTTGGTAAAAAAAATATTAAATTGTATGGCGTTGATATGTTAGAAGACACCATCGGCGAGCTTTGGTTTAAAATTTCCCCACTAAGTTTTTATCAGGTAAATGCTTTTCAAACAGAAAAGCTTTATAATATTGCACTTGATTTTGCATCACTCACAGGAGATGAAACCGTTTTTGACTTGTACTGTGGCATAGGCACAATATCGCTTTTTATGGCACCTCACGCTAAAAAAGTAATCGGACTCGAAATTGTGCCCGAGGCAGTCGAAAATGCGAATGAGAATGCAAAGATAAATAACATTTCAAATGCAATCTTTTATTGTGGCGCTGTCGAAAAAACCGTAGTTGAGCTTTATAACAGTGGCGAGCGTGCAGATGTAGTTATGCTTGATCCACCGCGCAAAGGTGCCGACGAGGTTACACTTTCGACGCTTATACAAACAAACCCAAAAAGGATTGTGTATGTTTCTTGCAATCCCGAAACACTTGCACGCGATGCAAAATTTTTGTGTTCAAACGGCGGATACAAAATTGAAAAAATACAAGGTGTTGATATGTTTCCCCATACTACCCATGTGGAGACTGTTGTGCTGCTATGTCGCGCTGGTCACTAATCTGTGTATCCTACCTATTATAAAGAAATACTGACACAATCAAAGAAGCAAGTATATTGTATTAAGTTTAATGAAACAATGAAATATGTAATTATACGACACTTCTTTTCATAAATTATATTATCTATTTATCTTAAGGAGTGACAATTTTGAGTACAGTAGTTATTTACAAGTCAAAATATGGTGCAACAAAACAATATGCACACTGGATTGCAGACGAGCTTGGGTGCAAGGCAATCGATGCAAAAGGGCTGAAATGTGACGATTTGATAAAGTATGATACAATCATATATGGCGGCGGTTTATACGCCGAAGTTATAAACGGTATAAGTCTTATTACAAAAAATTATGAGCTTTTAAAAAACAAAAATCTCATCGTTTTTTCTACAGCAATTACACCGCTTGAGTGCAGAGATTATTATGATAAACTCGTTGTTGAAAAAAACTTTGAACCAAAAATGCTTGAAAATGTAAAGATTTTTAATTTTATGGGCAAAATGATTCTTGATGAGCTTTCTTTAGCTCATAAAACTGCCCTCAAATCCTTGAAACTTATTATGAAAAATAAGCAAAATCCATCAGATATGGAAAAACTTTTGATTGAGCTTTGCGACTTTAATGATGATAAATGTGATAAAGACGCAATAAAAGAGCTCATTATGTATGTACGCGCATTATAAAGTTTCACTTTTGTTATAAAGATATAAATGGTTGATTTTTTTTGTATCCAATGATAAAATATAGATGATAAAACTTATAAACAACACATTAAACAACACAAAAGAACGGAGGACTTTATGAAATTTTTAAAAGGTAATGCAATGGTTGGTCAATCGGGCGGTCCTACAGCCGCTATAAACGCAACACTTGCAGGCGTATATAAGGCCGCGCGTGACAGTGAGTATATAGACACAATTTACGGTCTTGTACACGGAATAGCTGGTCTTTTAAAAAATGACATCGTAGATATGAGTGAGGGACTTAGAACAGATGAAGATATCGAAATCTTAGCCTCTACCCCATCGGCGTATCTTGGTTCGTGTCGTTTTAAACTTCCAAAACACGAGGACAAACCCGAAGTGTATGAAGAGATTTTTAAGATATTTGAAAAAAATAATGTAAAATATTTCTTCTACATTGGTGGAAACGACTCTATGGACACTGTTTATAAACTAAGTCTTTATGCGTCAAAAATCGGTTATGAGATAAACATTATGGGCGTTCCCAAAACTATTGATAACGACCTTGCAATGACTGACCACACACCAGGATTTGGCAGTGCGGCAAAATATATTGCAACATCTGCGCGAGAACTCATTCGTGATGTATCCGTTTATGGTGATTTTTGTGTGGGAATTTTAGAAATTATGGGACGCAATGCAGGTTGGCTCACTGCCGCCGCCGCTTTGGCTCGTCATGAGGGTTGTGATGCGCCTGACCTTATTTATCTTCCTGAAATTGTTTTTGATATTGATAAATTCATCGAGGATATCAAAAAAGTTTTAGAAAGAAAAAAATGTGTATTTATTGCAGTTTCGGAAGGTGTACATCTTGCCGACGGAACATATATTTGTGATGCATTAAGCAATGGCGAAACAGATGCCTTTGGACACAAACGCCTCAGCGGTACCGCAAGAGTTCTTTCAAATATTGTTACAGAGCGTCTTGGAGCAAAAACGCGTCAGGTCGAGTTTAGTCTACTTCAAAGATGTGCAGCGCACTGTGCATCGGCAACTGATATTTCAGAATCGCTTATGATTGGTGCCTATGCTGTAAACGAGGCTATAAACGGCAAAACCGGCCATATGGTGTACTTTGTCCGTGAATCAAATTCGCCATATAAGGTTTCGGCTTCAAGCGCAAATATCGCCGATATTGCAAATATTGAAAAGGTTATTCCTCGCAAGTGGATTAACGAAGATGGTAATGATGTTACACAAGAGGCAATTGATTATATGCTACCTCTTATTCAAGGCGAAGCAAAAGTCTTTATGAAAGACGGTTTGCCAATGCACGCTATACTAAAAAAATAATATGATATATAAAAGGAGTTGTTCATATGAACAACTCCTTTTTCTATTTTTTAAGATAACCTGTATACTCAAGTCCGAACAATTCAAATGCCTTTGCCATTTGATTATCTATCCCTACCTCAACCTCGGCAGCTTTATCAAAAAGGAACATCTGAGTATTTATATCAAGTACGCCCGTAGGCTCAAGAGAAGAATCTCCTTGAAACGCCATAACTGCATACTTCATTTTTTCATCGTATGGCGTGTCAAAATATCCAACATCATATCCAAGCGCCGCCAAGCGTTGCTTGATTGCATAAAGTTCTTCACCGTCAAAGCCCTCTTTATATTCTGGGGCAAATATCATCTCGTTTATATCTGACTCAGCAAGAGTGATTATTTCATTACTTATAACATAATTTGGCTTTATGCCGACTTTATTGATTTGCTTTCCTTTGCGTGTAAAGTACTCGCCAGTTGTAACCTTGCACATTCTTCCGCCATATAGACTAAGTATGGATTGTGTTACAGCCTTGCCATATGTCTGCTCTCCAATAAGCTTTGATGCATTTGAGTCTTGCAGGGCACTCGCCAAAAGCTCTGCTGCACTTGCTGTATATTCGTTTACAAGCGTTACAAGCTTGTATTTTGACTTTTTAAGGTCAGATCTATACGATGTTGACATATTGCCATATTTTGTCTTATGCGTTGCAATTACACCCTTTGGGACAAAGTTTTTTGCAACATCAACGGCAACCTCTAAATAACCGCCCGCATTATATCTAAGGTCAAGTATTATTTTCTTAATCTTTTTCTTATCAAACTCTGTCAAAACTTTTTTAAGATCTTTGTTTGTTGTGCTTGTAAAGCTTTCAATATAAATATATCCAACACCATCGTCCAAAATTGTATATGAAACGCTGTCTTGTTTAAGTTCTCCGCGCACAATCGCAAGGTCAAAGATTCTATTGCCGCGTGCAAGCGTCAAATTGACCGTCGTACCAATTTCTCCACGCACTTTATTTGCAACATAGTCGGTGCTTTTCCCCGACATATTCTCGCCCTCAACTTTTATAATCAAATCGCCCGGCAATACGCCTGCCTTTTCAGCGGCAGAGCCGGAAATTACTTGTATAATTTCGATATAGCGCTCCCCTTTTGACATTTGGACGCCAATGCCTCCGCCAATATTTTCGAGTGCACGATTCAGTTCTGCATATTCTGCCGGTGTGTAAAACTCACTGTATTCATCAAGACTATTAAACAGTGCGCGCAAAAACGAATCGAGTGCTTGTGGGTCACTGTTAACCAAATTGATTAGCGTGCGTTCCAAAAGCTCGTCCTTTGATATATCAAAACGATATAGCTCTAATAAATCATTTGAAACCTGGGTAAAAAACTTTGCCTCTTCAGTCGGCACAATCGGCTTTAGGTTTTCCACTGCAAATGCAGGCATTGTAAACAAAAGCATAAGTGCCAACACGCTTGCAATTATTCTCTTTGTGTTTTTCATACACTCACCCTCCGCTATAATTTAACAATTACATTCTTTCCGGTGCATCAATCGAAAGCATCGAAAGTACATTTTTAAGTACTATTCTTACTGTATCAACAAGCTTTAATCTTGCCTCCATAAGTGCTCTGTTTTCCTGACGAACATGACAGCTATTGTAAAAAGCATGAAATAGCGACGCAAGGTCTATACAATAGCGTGTAAGCCTGCTCGGCTCATATATGAGCGCCGCCGCCTTAATCTCTTCCGGCAGGTCACAAAGCTTCTTCAAAAGTTCTTTTTCCTGTTCTTCTTTTAAAAGTGTCAAATCAAGCTCGTCCGCTTTTTTTACGCTTATACCTTCTTCTTTTAAAAGAGAAATTATGCTACACATTCTCGCATGTGCATATTGGACATAATATACGGGGTTTTCGCTTGTCTGTGCAACGGCTAAATCAAGGTCAAATACCATATGACTGTCTGCCTGACGCATATTGAAGAAAAACCTTGCCGCATCAACGCTTGTATCCTCAAGCAAATCAGAAAGTGTAACTGCTTTTCCTGTACGCTTTGACATTCTAACTATCTCGCCATCTTGTGTAAGACGCACAAGCTGCATTATAATTACATCAAGCTTTTCCGAATCAATACCAATCGCACTAAGCGCCTTTTTCATACGGGCAACATGTCCATAGTGGTCAGCGCCCCATATGTCAATCGCCTTGTCAAATTTGCGCTCAACAATTTTGTTTCTATGATACGCAACATCGGCCGCAAAATATGTAGGAACGCCATTTGCACGAACTAATACATCGTCTTTTTCTTCCCCAAAATCTGTTGCTTTAAACCAAAGAGCACCATCAAGCTCATATGTATGACCGCTCTTTTTAAATAGCTCTATTACTTCTTTTACTGCGCCCGAATTATGAAGCTCGCTTTCTCTAAACCATACATCATAGTTTATTCTATATTTTTCAAGGTCACTTTTTAATGCATCAATATTTATTTCAAGTGCGTATGCAACAAGGGCGTCCTTTCTTTCCTGTTCAGATGCATTTACATATTTATCGCCATTTATATCGGCAAATGCTTTCGCATGGTCTTTAATATCGCCACCCTGATATCCATCCTCCGGAAATTCTACCTTATCTTCGCCAAGATAAATTTGTAAATAACGCGCATTTAACGAGTTTGCAAATTTTTCAATTTGATTTCCAGCATCGTTTATATAAAACTCACGAGTTACATCATAGCCTGCCCACGACAAAAGCTCTGCCAAACAATCACCAAGTGCACCGCCGCGCGCATTTCCCATATGCATAGGCCCCGTCGGATTTGCAGAAACAAACTCGACCATATATTTTTGGCCTTTTCCCATATCTGACTTTCCATAATCGCCCTGTGCTTTTTCAACTGCACCAATAACGGGATATAACCACGAATCATCGAGATAAAAGTTTATAAATCCCGCTCCGGCAACCTCACACTTAGAAATTTTGCCACCAATTTCGATATTTTTTACAATAGCGTCCGCAATTACGCGTGGCGGTTTTCTAAGCGTTCGTGTGAGAAGCATCGCAATATTTGTCGAATAGTCGCCATTTGTTTTATCACGCGGCTCTTCAATATTTATTTCGTATTCTTCTACCTTATCAAGCTCACCCGTTTCCATTGCTGCGCAAAGTGCTTTTTCAATTATTTTAATAAGTTCTTCTTTAAGGCTTTCAATTATTGTTTTTTTCATCTGTATTCTCCTTGTTTATGCTTATATTTAAATGGTTTTCAGATTTTGCTGCACCCATATCAAGACGATATATCATATCAAGCTCTCCACCATTTTCATCAAGCTTTGCATCTATTTTTTTTGCTTCTGTTTCCATCGTGATACTTCCAAAATCAAAGTTGTATACGCATGAATGCTTTTTATCAACCTCATAACACATCACGCTATTCATTGCACCGGTGCGCTTTACCCACACTTTTCCTCCATTTTCTTCAACTTTGATTGTAGTGGTTGAGCCACGCATTTCGCTAAAGCCTGTCTCTTCATAGAGTATATAGTATTTTCCGTTTTTGTATTCATATCGTGCATCGGCAAGTATATCCATCTGTGTTACCTCGCCGTCATTATCAACCCACGACTTTATTCTAATGCTTGCATTAGTATTTTTCAATGTCAATTTTGTTCACCATCTCTCCAATTTCCTGTTGTAAAAACAAGCTTCCCAAATGAGCAAAATTATCAACACTATCACTTACAAAATAACTATACGATGCTTTTTTTGCTAAAGACAACATATCGTTTTCTTCAAGAAAGCGTTTTGTATATTGTGCCGTCGCCTCGCCCACATCTATAAGGGTGACGCCATCGCCCATAATTTCTTTTATAACTTCTTTTAAAAGCGGATAATGTGTACAACCAAGAATCAGCGTATCAATATCATTTTCCTTAAGTGGTTGCAAATATTCTTTTGCAACAAGCCGTGCAACCTCGCTATCAAAGTGACCGTTTTCAACTAATGGAACAAATAACGGACACGCATTGGAAAAGACAGATATATCACTTGCAATCGAGCTGATTTTCTTTGCAAATGCGTCACTTTTAATCGTTGCAGGTGTAGCAATTACACCAATTTTTTTGTTTTTTGTAGCTTTTATGGCGCACACAGCCGCCTCATCTACAACGCCTGTCATTTTTATCTCGACCTTTTCTTTCACTATCGGCAATGCTACTGTGCTCGCAGTACCACATGCAACAACAATCATCTTTATATCAAATGTCTTTAAAAATTCAACATCCTGCATAACATATTTGATTATCGTTTCAGGCGAGCGTGTACCATACGGGACGCGCCCTGTATCACCAAAATACACGATATCCTCGTTTGGAAGTACGCGCATAAGTTGTTTTACTGCCGTAAGTCCGCCAAGCCCAGAATCAAAAACACCTATTGGTCTATTATCCATACATTATCCAACTTTCTAAAACTATTTTTGTCTTATTTTTGCAAGCATAATAAGTTCATCAAGTAAATCGCTATATTTAATGCCGCTTTTTTCCCAAAGCTTTGGATACATACTTATTGATGTAAAGCCCGGAAGTGTATTTATCTCATTTATTATGACTTCATTATTATCTGTAACGAAAAAGTCAACGCGTGACAACCCCGCACCATCTATTGCGCAAAAAGCCTTGATTGCACTTTCACGCACTTTTTGTGTTGTAGCATCATCAATATTTGCAGGAATGAGAAGCTTTGCAGTATTTGTTTTATATTTTTCGTCATAATCATAAAATCCTATTTCCGACACAATCTCACCTACGGTCGATGCGCGCACGCTTCTTCCTGCATCGCCAAGCACCGCACATTCAACCTCATGCCCGACAATCGCTTCCTCTATAACAATTTGTCTATCATGGAGTGCTGCAAGTCGGAGTGCGTCTTCAAGCTCATTTTTTTCGTTCACTTTTGAAATACCAACAGAGCTACCTGCATTTGCAGGTTTTACAAAGCACGGATAACCGAGTGTATTTGTAACATCGGCTATGATTTTATTCATATTATCAAAATCTTTTGTATATACTGCAAGGTATTTTGCCTGTTTAAGCCCCACTTTATCAAATATATACTTTGCATAAATCTTATTCATTCCAACACTTGATGCCAAAACGCCGCACCCAACATATGGAATCTTTGAAAGTTCAAGCAGACCTTGTATTGTGCCATCTTCGCCATATATGCCGTGAAGCACAGGGAAAATCACATCAAGCTTAATTTTTTTCACACTACCATCAGCGTTTGTCACAACAAGCCCTCTGTCACTTGTGCAAGGCGATATAATAGCTTTTTTAAGATGCTTTACATCTTTCTCCCAGCTTCCGTCACAAATCTTTTCAACCTTGCCTGTATACAAATACCACTTACCTTTTTTTGTAATTCCAAGCATTAGTATTTTATATTTATCTTTATCAAGATTGTTTATAACATATGTAGCGGACACTCTCGATATTTCATGTTCAGAAGAGCATCCTCCAAAAATCACACACACCTTTTGTTTTGTCTGTGCCATATTTATTCCCCTTTACAAAATATATTGTCATTATACTTTCTTTGCATACAATTATACTCTTATATTGTACTCCTTATGACAGCTTTTTGCAAGTATAAACGAGATATTTTTATAAATTCCATGATATAAATTGCAATCTTTTGTTAACATAGTTATATATTGACTTTGATTTTTGAATATGATACTATGTCTATGATGTATATATTACAAAACTAAAGGGTGATTGATATGGATATCAGAATATTTTATGGTGTTTTTTTGCCGTTTTTGGGCACGCTTTTGGGTAGCGCGTGTGTGTTTTTTATGAAAAAACAGATGAACAAAACTCTGCAACGCTCACTTGCAGGTTTTGCGGCAGGTGTTATGAGTGCCGCGTCCGTATGGAGTCTTTTACTTCCTGCTATGGACCAATCCTCTCATATGGGCAAGCTTGCTTTTATTCCTGCAGCTGTTGGGTTTTTATGCGGTATGTTTTTTCTACTAATCCTTGATAAAATTATTCCTCACCTTCATGTTGAAAAAGACGAGACAGAAGGAATAAAAGGAAATTTTAAAAGAACATCCATGATGGTTTTTGCAGTTGTTTTGCACAATATCCCCGAAGGAATGGCAGTTGGTGTTGCACTTGCCGGGTGGCTGTCCGGCAATACTGCAATATCTATGAGTGCAGCGTTAGTGCTATCACTTGGTATAGCAATCCAAAACTTTCCCGAGGGCGCAATCGTTTCTATGCCTCTTCTATCAAACGGAGAGAAAAAGTCAAAGGCTTTTATGTATGGACTCCTTTCCGGAATAGTCGAGCCTATCGGTGCAGCGTTGACAATATTTTTTGCGGGATTTTTTGTGCCGATACTCCCATATTTATTAAGCTTTGCTGCAGGCGCTATGATTTATGTAGTTGTTGAAGAGCTTGTCCCTGAAATGTCAGAGGGCTCGCACTCAAATGTTGGTACAATTATGTTTTCTTTTGGTTTTGCTCTTATGATGATACTTGATGTGGCGCTTGGTTAGTTTTTATTTCGAATAAATAAAAAAAGCATCTGCAATATAAAAACTGCAGATGCTTTTTGTTTAAATTATTTACCTTCAACAAGTGCCTTTGTATCAAGAGCAATCATAAGCTCTTCGTTTGTAGGAATTACAAGTGTTTTTACCTTGGCATCAGGTGCAGAAATATCAATTTCTTCACCGCGAATCTTATTCTTTTCAGGGTCAATCTTTACTCCCATAAACTCTGCACATTCAACGATTTCTGCGCGCATTGGACCATTGTTCTCGCCTATGCCTGCTGTAAACACAATTGCATCAACGCCACCCATAGCACATGCATAAAAACCAAGATAACGCTTTACAGAATATACAAACATATCAAGCGCAAGCTTTGCACGCTCATTTCCGTTGTTTGCTTCTGTTTCAAGGTCACGGAAATCACTGCTTATGCCAGAAATACCAAGCACGCCCGATTCTTTATTCAAAAGGTTATCAACCTCTTTTATGCTAAGATGCTCTTTTTCCATAATATATGGAATAATTGCAGGGTCAATTACACCCGAGCGAGTACCCATAGGAACGCCCGAAAGTGGCGTGAAGCCCATCGATGTATCAACAGACTTGCCACCATCAACAGCAGTAATTGATGAGCCGTTGCCAAGGTGGAAAGTAATAATCTTGAGTTCTTCAATCGGTCTGCCAAGCATTTTTGCTGCACGATTTGCAACATATTTGTGGCTTGTGCCATGGAAACCATATTTTCTGATTTTTTCTTTTTCATAAAGCTCGTACGGAATCGCATAAAGATATGCCTCAGGTTTCATTGTCTGGTGGAATGCGGTATCAAACACACCAACCTGTGGCACGCCGGGCATTACCTCCTCACACGCAGCAATACCTGTAAGGTTTGCAGGGTTGTGAAGTGGTGCAAGGTCAGAGCATTTTCTTAGTGCCTCTTTAACTTCTTCGTTTATGATTACCGAACCGCTAAAATACTCACCACCATGCACAACTCTGTGTCCAACTGCACCGATTTCATCCATGCTTGAAATTACGCCATGCTCTTTATCCAAAAGTGCATCAATAATAAGCTTGATTGCATCTGCATGGTTTGCCATTGGTTGTGTAATCACTGCATTTTCTTTGCCCGTTGGCTTATGTGTAAGCTTTGAGCCATCGATTCCAATTCTTTCACAAAGTCCCTTTGCAATAACATCGTTATTGTCTGTGTTGATAAGCTGGTACTTTAACGAGGAACTACCCGCATTTATAACTAATACTTTCATTTTTCTACACTTCCTTATATTTATTTTATTTTTTATGCTTTAGCTTGGGCCTGAACGCATGTAATTGCACAAACACCAACGATATCATCAGCACTGCAACCACGCGAAAGGTCATTTACAGGCATTGCAATACCTTGTGTCACCGGTCCGTATGCCTCTGCTTTTGCAAGTCTTTGAACAAGCTTGTAACCGATATTTCCGGCATCAAGGTCAGGAAATACCAATACATTTGCTTTGCCGGCAACAGGGCTGCCCGGTGCCTTTGACGCGCCAACTGACGGAACTATTGCAGCATCAAGTTGCAATTCGCCATCAACCGCAAGGTCAGGATTTTGTTCTTTACATATTCTTGTTGCTTCGACAACTTTATCTACATCTGCATGTTTTGCGCTGCCCATTGTTGAGTGTGAAAGCATAGCAACCATTGCCTTTGTTTCTGCCAAAAGCTCAAACGATTCTGCCGAGCAAGATGCAATTGCTGCAAGCTTTTCCGGATCAGGATTCTGCTCAAGTCCGCTATCTGCAAAAATAAAGGTACCATTTGCGCCGTATTCACAGTTTGGTACAACCATTAAGAAGAATGCT
>JAZUQZ010000031.1:0-111662 GCA_045626925.1 Candidatus Aphodoplasma sp.
ATTTTTTCCTTGTGCTCATAAGCGACGGATATTAGTATATCATCTTATTTTACCTTTGTCAACACTTTTTTTAATTTTTTTTGCCTTTTTTTCTTTTCTCCCCTACTTTTTTCTTCCTATTTTATATATGGGGTGTATTGCGGGTACGCTTGCATTTTTACCCAATATATTATATACTGTAATAAATAAATTGTCTGTTGGAGGGAACAATGAATCTTACATCGCCACAAACTATACAATATATTAAGAAGAAATACAATTTCAATATGTCAAAAGGCCTTGGTCAAAATTTTCTTTTAGACCAAAGTGTCCTTGATAAAATAGTCGATGCGGCAGAGCTTTGTGCCGAATCTGGCGCACTCGAAATCGGTCCGGGCATAGGAGTTCTCACCGCCGAGCTTTCCAAAGCGTCAAAAAAGACCATCGCAATAGAAATAGATACACGCCTTTTGCCTGTGCTTGATGAAACTCTTGACGAATGTGATAATGTCGAAATAGTAAACGACGATGTGTTAAAAACAAACCTTGCCGCACTTATAGACGATAAGTTTTCAGATTGTAGCGATGTATCAATTGCTGCAAATCTTCCTTATTATATAACAACTCCAATTTTGACACGCCTTTTAGAAGACGATAGTCTATATGTGAAAAACATCGTCGTTATGGTACAAAAAGAAGTTGCCCAGCGCCTTTGTGCCACTCCAAAAAGCAAAAATTATTCTTCGCTTTCGGTGCTCGTCGCATACCACTGCACCGCCGAAATCGTCACAACCGTACCGGCAAGCTCGTTTATGCCGCCACCAAAAGTAGACTCCGCGGTTGTAAAACTTGCAATGCGAAAAGAGCCACCCATATCCCCGAAAAGCGAAAAAATATTTTTCAAAACAGTCCGCGCCGCATTTTGCCAACGCAGAAAAACGCTTGTAAATGCACTTTGCGGGTCGGGGATTTTCACTATTTCAAAAGATGAGATTAAACGCATAGTTCTCGCACTCGGCTTTGGAGAAAATGCTCGCGGGGAAGAACTTTCACTCGAACAGTTTTGTGCACTTTCAGATGCGCTTTATGAAGCGGTTCGCTAAATACTCGTTTTGTACCAAAAAAAGAATACTATAAAAAATTTTTGTGATGTTTTTCGATTGACTTTCTTCATATAATAATATATTATAAAATTGAAGTAAAAAATGTTTCTAAGGAGGAGTTTATATGTTTACGCGTGAAGAAATCAAATCAGCAGCAAAAGAACAAATCAAAGGTAATATTGGTATTTTGTTTGTGATTTCGCTTATTTATATTGCTGCTACCTATTTAGTTTCAATGATTCCAATTGTCGGCTCAATTGCATCAGCTTTCGTATTGGTTCCGACTTATACGATTTCTCTATGTATGATTTATCTTAATATGACAAACTATGGCACAAAGCCACAAATCAGCGATATGATAAAGGGCTTTGATATTTTTGGCAAAGCGTTGTGGCTTGAGATTTTAGTTGCTTTTTTCACTATATTATGGTCGCTATTGTTTGTCATTCCCGGAATGATAAAGTCTTTGTCATATTCGATGAGCATTTATATTCTTGCTGACAATCCAAATATGACGGCTAGAGAAGCACTAAACGAAAGCAAAGCAATAATGCATGGTCACAAGGCCGACCTGTTCGTGTTGGAATTATCATTTATCGGTTGGGGCGTGCTTGTTATGCTTACTTTTGGTCTTGCAGCAATTTATGTCACCCCATATATGTGTGCAACTATGACTAATTTCTATAACAAAATAAAACGCACTCCAAAAGGTGCCGGCATAACAGAAGTCAACACTTTTGTTGAAGAAGCTGCCGAGCAATCGGAGGCTCCTGTACAGGAATAATCATTAACTTATACAAAAAGTGCAAAACAAATTGTTTTGCACTTTTTAATTTCTAATACAGTTATAACACCTTTTTACAGCCGCTATTTGCAGGACAATTTTCACACTTTGGCAATCGCGCGGTGCAATATTCACGCCCAAGAAGTACAAGCTGATGGCAAAATTTTGAGCTATACTGCGGCTCAATAATCTTTAATAAATCCATTTCAATTTTTGTCGGGTCAGTGTTTTTCGTAAGCCCCATACGAAAGGTGAGCCTCTTCGCGTGAGTATCGACCACAATAGCCGGCCGACCGAATATATCTCCTATAATAAGATTTGCAATTTTTCGCCCGACGCCCGGCAGCGTCACAAGTTCGTCAATACTGTCGGGCACAACACCGCCATAAACCGAGCAAATCCTCTGCGCCGATGCAATTATATTTTTCGCCTTGTGATTATAAAACCCTGTAGAGCGGATATATTCTTGCACCTCTTCTTCTGACGCATACGCAAAATCATAAACCGTCTTATACTTTTCAAAAAGTGCCGGCGTAACAAGATTCACGCGCTTATCTGTGCATTGTGTCGCAAGAATCGCCGATACTAAAAGCTCCCACGCATCCATATATTTTAATGAACAATCTGCATCCGGATATGCTTTTTCAAGTCCGTCGCGTATAAGCTCATATCGCTGTTTTTTCGTCATAATAAACACCTCTTTACAAAGCAAATCAAAAACATTTTGTCGCTTTTACTTATAACACAGCGCCCGAAAATTAAAAAATCTGCTAATATTACAATTATTATACCAAAAACACTTGCGGAAGACAAGAAATAAAAGTATAATATATAGTGAATAAGTAAAATTATATACTATTGTAAAGGAGATATAAATCATGTTTAGTTTTGAACTAATGAAAAAGAATGACCCGGAGATTTTTGAAGCAGTGCAAAAGGAGCTTGGTAGACAGCAGAACAAAATCGAGCTTATTGCATCAGAAAACTTTGTAAGCGAAACAGTTATGGAGGCAAACGGCACCCCGCTTACAAACAAATATGCCGAGGGCTATCCGGGAAAGAGATATTATGGCGGATGTGAGCATGTTGATGTTATTGAAACACTTGCTATCGAGCGCGCAAAGAAAATTTTTAGTGCAGAGCACGCAAATGTTCAGCCACACTCCGGCGCACAAGCTAATATGGCAGTATTTTTTGCAGTGCTAAACCCCGGTGACACAGTGCTTAGTATGAGTCTTGCACACGGCGGACACCTAAGTCACGGCAGCCCTGTAAATATGTCAGGAAAGTATTACAATATCGTTCCTTATGGTGTTGATGAAAAAGATAATGTAATAAATTATGACGAGGTGCGCGCACTTGCACTCGAACACAAGCCAAAGCTTATCCTTGCTGGCGCAAGTGCATATCCAAGAACAATTGATTTTGAAAAATTTGCTTCAATCGCAAAAGAGGTTGGCGCATACTTTATGGTTGATATGGCACATATTGCAGGTCTTGTTGCTGCAGGCCTTCATCCAAATCCGGTACCATATGCAGATTTTGTTACAACCACAACGCACAAAACATTGCGCGGTCCTCGTGGAGGTCTTATCCTTTGCAAAGAGGAGCACGCAAAAGCAATAAATAAGGCAATCTTCCCGGGAATCCAGGGCGGTCCGCTTATGCATACAATCGCCGCAAAGGCTGTTTGCTTTAAAGAGGCTCTTTCAGACGAGTTTAAGGCTTATCAAACACAGATTGTTAAAAATGCAAAAGCTCTTTCAGAAGAGCTTATCGCACAGGGCTTCAAGCTTGTATCAGGCGGCACAGATAACCACCTTATGCTTTTAAATCTTACCGATACAGGTGTCACAGGCAAAGAGGCAGAGAGGATGCTTGATGATGTTGGTATTACCGTAAATAAAAACGCAATCCCGTTTGACACACAAAGTCCGTTTATAACAAGCGGTATAAGAATTGGTACACCGGCGATTACATCGCGTGGCTTTACCGAGGAGGATGCTGTTGAGGTTGCAAAGCTTATAAAGCTTACTCTTACAGAATTTGATACAAAAGCTGATGAAGTAAGACAAAGAGTTGCTGCTCTTTGTAAAAAGCATCCGCTTTATGCATAAATTATTATAAAGGTGGGCTTTTTATGCGAAAAACCATATGCGCATTAAGTCTTGGCCCTGCCGTTGATAAAACAATATATGTAGACGATTTTACCGTTGATGCGGTAAACCGCGCAAAACAAGTAATAAGTACTCCCGGTTCAAAAGGTGTTAATGTTGCGCGCCTTCTGGCAAAGTGTGGTATGGGCTCTGTATGCTTTGGCTTTGTCGGTGGCGAAAACGGTAAATATATTACAAGCGAGCTTAAAAAAGATGGTGTAAAATGTGATTTTATACTCGTTAGCTATGATGCGCGCACAAATATAAAACTCGTCGACTTAAAAAACGGCACATATACAGACATAAACCTTGCCTCCGGTGCACCGAGCGACAAGGACATAGAAAAACTTAAAATTAAAACGAGAGAGCTTTGTAAAAAAAGCTCTCTAATTGTGCTTGGGGGAAGTATCGGCCAAGGAGTAGACAGCTCGATTTATTATGAGCTTGCACTTATCGCAAAAAGCGAAGGCGCTCTCGTTGCAATAGATTCTGTTGGCGAGCCACTTATGGCATCGCTTAAAGCAAAGCCGTTTATCATAAAACCAAACATTGATGAGCTTGAGACAACATTTGGCGAAAAGTATGACACGACAGAGAAAATAATTAAAAAGGCAACAGAGCTTTATAATAGTGGTGTCGAAAATGTACTGGTGTCCCTTGGCAAAAGGGGAGCGGTTGCTGTGTGCAAAGGCAGCGCGTACAAGCTCGGCGCTATAGATACAACCGTATATAACACCGTAGGCGCCGGTGATGCGTTTTTGAGCGGATTTATATATGCACACGCTTTGGGTCTTGATGTTGTAGATTGTTTAAAGCACAGCATCTCTTTTTCTACTACTGTTGTATCCTCATCTCTTGCCAAAGCACAAACCCTTGAAAATCTTACAAAATATTTGGATGCAGCATGCGTGGAGCAAATTTTTTAAAAAGGGGAGGCGTGTGGCTTTATGAAAGCAGAAAAACTTTATAGGAGCGCATGGACCCTGCTCGAAAACCTTACCCCATTGCCGATTGATTGTGGGGCTCTTTGTGGCGGTGCCTGCTGCGATGACGGCGGCCAAGACGACGCCGGAATGTATCTTTTTTACAAAGAGGAGCTCATGTACAAAAACAATCCCGACTCTATTTGCATTGAAGAATCAGAGTTTTTGTATGGAGATGATGACACCCGCGCACTCATCGCGATGTGCCCCGGCAAATGCAAGCGCTCCGCAAGGCCGCTTGCGTGCAGGATTTTTCCGCTTGCACCATATAAAAAAGAGGGCGAGCCACTTCGTATAATTATGGACCCTCGCGCACGAGCGATGTGTCCGCTCGCAAAGACAATGCGCGTTGACAAGCTTGATGAGCGATTTGTACACACGGTCACACTTATTTTCAAGGTTCTTATAAGAAACAAAAAAATCAGAGATTTTATAATTGAGCTATCGTATCTTATGGATGAGATTGCGATGTTTTATGACAAAAAACCCTTATAATACTTTATTTTTTAAGGAATGATGTTTTAAAATATCATTCCTTTTTTTATTGCAAAATCAGATTTTGCAAATGTGGATTTTGTCGATTTTTAGTCTACATAATTTCTTTACACTGTTGTTACAGACATCTTCTTTTCCACTTATTCATGCTCTTTTCCACATATAATATGAATAACTTCAAACTTATATTCTGTCTTTATCACATTTTCACAGGGTTATCCACATAAAATTGTATTTTCCCTCTGCTTTTATTCACAACGCTTATGTTTACATAATATAGTCCACAGCAAGCTTTTTTCTTTACATCATTTTGTAGTAAATATGTAAATAAACTGTAAGAATGACCGAAAATGTTGATATCGCGCGGTTTATAGCAATTTGTGCCCGTATAGCGCTCTTTTCAAACACTTCGCTTTGTGCTAAAATAAAATAGAAGATATCTCGTCTTCTTTGACGCTTTACACAATATTTACATAGAAGGATTGATTGATATGAAAAATAACAAAACTATAAGGGGCTTTATACTCGGTTTTCTCGTATGTACACTTCTTACGGGAACACTTTCTTATGCAGATGATGTATACGAAAACATATCCGTACTTATGGGACAGATGAATATTTTTTTAGGAGATACACCACTTGAGATAGATAATATCGTCTACAATGACACGACATATGTTCCTTTGCGCGCTTTTTCAACAAAGCTTGGCAAAACGGTGACATATGACGAAACAACAAACAATATTACAATACGCGACAAAGGCGAGGCACAAATTCTTAGTAAGGACATCGCCTTTCTTGTAAATGGCCAGCCTGTGCGCGTAAACTTTTTTTCGCAAATGATTAACTGGTACAAGCTTAATGCCGGAGGCATAATCCCGACCGGCGAGGGTTATAAGGACTTTAGGGATTTTGTTCGTGACGAAGTTGTTACAATGGAAATTACAAAACAATATGCAAATGAGCTTGGGGTAAAGCTTTTTGCTGATGACCTTATAAAAATTGACAACACGGTAAACATTTATGCAAACAATTATGGCGGAATGGAAGCGTTTAAGAAATTGCTTCTTGACAATGGCGTAACATTTGATGTGTACTGTGAAATACAAAAAAACTACGCCCTTAGAAGCAAGCTTGCCGATGTAATGACCGAAGAAATTACAACATATGACCTGATAGACTACTATCACGAAAATATTGAATCCTATGCTACAGAAAAAGTAATTGCAAAGCAAATTTTCAAATCGTCTACAGACGATGGCGGTTATGCCTTGTCAAACGCGGTAAAAGCACAAAAAGCCGACGAGCTTTCGAATATATATGAAAAAATCAAGAGCGGCCAGGCATCATTTGACACCATGATGATGCTTCACTCAGAAGACCCCGGCCTCAAATCATACCCGAACGGATATACATTCGGGCGCGGTGAGATGGTAAGTGCATTTGAAAACATGGCTTTTTCAATGAAAAAAGGAGAAATGAGCGAGGTTTTTGAAAGCGAGCTTGGATATCATATAATTTTAGTTGTAGACCGCTTTTCAACATACGAGCCGTTTGAAAAAATAAAGGACAGTATATACAATTCTCTCAGGAACGAAGCTTATTATAAAACTGTTGAGCCAAAAATTTCTGATGCAAATGTGTATGTAATAGAGCAAATTTACAACAATATATAGGAGGATAAAATATTGGTTAATATCGGAAACGATTGGGATGCGCTTTTGTGTGACGAATTTGAAAAGCCGTACTACAAAGAATTGCGCAAATTTCTTATAAATGAGTACAAAAATTATAAAATATACCCCGATATGTATAGCATCTTTAATGCGCTAAGGCTTACTGCATACAAGGATGTACGCGTCGTAATACTTGGTCAGGACCCATATCACGGCGAAAATCAGGCACACGGACTTGCGTTTTCTGTTCAAAAGGGCATCGCCACACCTAAAAGCCTCATAAATATTTATAAGGAGCTTCATGATGATTGTGGCTGTTATGTGCCAAATAATGGATATCTTAAAAAGTGGGCGGACCAGGGTGTGTTATTGTTAAACACCTCGCTCACTGTGCGTGCAGGCGAGCCAAATTCGCACAAGGGAATGGGTTGGGAACTTTTTACAGACAAAATAATTGAGCTGTTAAATGCACGCGAGGAAGGGATTGTGTTCATTCTTTGGGGTGCAAATGCAAAAACAAAGACAGAGCTTATAACCTCGCCAAAACATCATATCCTAACCGCTCCGCACCCAAGTCCTCTCTCTGCTTCGCGCGGGTTTTTTGGTTGTCGCCATTTTTCGAAGACGAACGAGCTGTTGTCTATGATGGGCAAGGCACAAATTGACTGGCAAATTGAAAATATTTAATTTTCGCCTTTTATCGACAAAATGCGAAAAAAGCATTGACTTTTTAATAAAAACGATATATATTTATACTTGTATTTATACAATTAAAAAACATAGTCGGTATGCCCTTCGTATGCCGATTATATTTGCTTTTATAACATAAATAAATCGGCGTTTGCTGGTATGATAGGGGATTGATAAATGTCCAAACAGATTATACGTCTTGATAACGTATCAAAAAGCTTTGACACCACCGAGGTGCTTAATAATTTAAATCTTTCGATAGACCGACACACCTTTGTTACCTTGCTCGGTCCGTCAGGTTGTGGCAAAACTACAACACTGCGCATTATCGGCGGCTTTGAAAAGCCTTCAAGCGGTAAAGTATACTATGAAAATACAGACATAACTGATGTTCCGCCGTATAAACGCAAACTTAATACGGTTTTTCAAAAGTATGCTCTTTTTCCGCATATGGATGTATATGAAAATATTGCGTTTGGACTTCGCCTCAAAAAGATGTCATCATCACAAATAGATGAAAAGGTTAAAAAAATGCTCCGCATGGTCAACCTTACAGGTTTTGAAAAAAGAGATATCGATTCTCTTTCCGGCGGGCAACAACAGCGTGTGGCTATTGCGCGCGCACTTGTAAACGAGCCGGAGGTGCTTTTGCTTGATGAGCCTCTTGGCGCACTCGATTTAAAACTTCGAAAAGATATGCAGCTTGAGCTTAAAAATATTCAGCAGGCGCTTGGTATTACTTTTGTGTATGTTACACACGACCAGGAGGAAGCGCTTACAATGTCTGATACCATTGTTGTTATGCACAATGGTGTTGTGCTGCAACAAGGTACACCGCAAGACATTTATAACGAGCCACAAAATGCTTTTGTTGCCGATTTTATCGGTGAATCAAATATTATAGACGGCATTATGCACGAAGACCGGCTTGTTAGCTTTTGTAATCACAAGTTTGAATGTGTTGATGTTGGCTTTTCAAAGGACGAAAATGTAGATGTTGTTATAAGACCAGAAGATTTAAAGGTTGTAGACGCTGACAAGGGGCAGCTTTGTGGCATTGTAAAATCCTGCATATTCAAGGGCGTACATTATGAAATGTGCGTACTTGCAAACGAACACGAGTTTTTAGTACATTCAACGCTTGCATCCGAGCCGGGCACTATGGTCGGACTTTGCGTTATCCCTTTTGATATACACATTATGCACAAGGAGGAAGGCTGATGAAAAAGTCATTCGTTGCCTATCCTTATCTTGTGTGGGCAATTATTTTTATTGTAGCACCGCTCTTGCTTGTGGCATATTATGGCCTTACTATAGAAATGCCCGATGGTTCTGTGGTGTTTTCACTTGATAATTTTTATAAATTCTTTTCGTCGCCCATATTTTTGGCGGCTTTTTGGCGTTCTATATGGATGGCCGCTCTTGCTACAATTATTTGCCTTATAATAGGCTATCCGGTAGCGTATTACCTTTCAGGAAGTGTTTTTAAAAATAAAAAGCTGCTGCTTTTGCTGCTTGTAATACCCATGTGGATGAATTTGCTCTTGCGCACATATGCATGGCTTATTTTGCTTGACAATGCAGGCCTTATAAATACGCTGTTAAAATGGCTCGGTTTTGGCACTGTTGAGTTCTTATATCACGAATATTCGATTGTTTTTGGTATGGTATATAATTTTTTGCCATTTATGATATTGCCTATTCATTCCGTTTTAATTAAAATTGACAACTCTCTTATCGAGGCGGCACAGGACCTTGGTGCAAGCAAGCGCAAGGTGTTTTTCAAGGTTACATTTCCATTGTCGCTACCCGGCGTGATTTCGGGTATCACAATGGTATTTATGCCTGCGGTTACGACCTTTGCAATATCAGATATCCTCAGCGGCCGCACAATTCAGCTTATGGGCAACATAATAGAGGACCAATTTTTAAGAAGTGATAACTGGAATTTTGGCTCAACAATGTCGATTGTTTTGATGTTGCTTATAATTTTGTCGATGATTATATCGTCAAAATATGAAAAAGAGAACGAGGGAGGCGGATTGTTTTGAGCAAAGCGTTGAAAAAATTTTATGTCTTTCTCGTGTTTGTATTTATGTATGCGCCGATTGTCGTTTTGATGGTGTACTCGTTTAACGATTCGCGTTCAAGCTCGGCCATATGGCGAGGTTTTACACTTGATTGGTATGTAAAGATGCTGAGCGATTCACAAATGATGAAATCACTCCAGACCACACTTATTATTGCGTTTTCTTCTTCCATTATTGCAACGATTATAGGCACCCTTGGTGCTATTGGCATACACAATATGCGAAAACGCACAAGAAATTTTATTATGAATATAACATATGTGCCCGTGTTGAGTCCGGATATTGTAATAGGTATATCGCTTATGATACTTTTTGTGTTTTTGCGCATACCGCTCGGACGCTATTCGCTTCTTCTGGCACATATTACATTTAATATTCCGTATGTAATAATATCTGTACTGCCAAAGCTTAATCAGCTTGATAAAAATATGTACGAGGCGGCTCTTGACCTTGGTGCTACGCCGTTTTACAGTTATCGAAAGATAATTTTGCCGGAAATTATGCCCGGTATTGTAACAGGCTTTTTATTAGCTCTCACATTGTCGATTGATGATTTTGTTGTAAGCTTTTTTACATCAGGTGCGGGCGCATCGACACTTTCGATTTATATTTATTCAGCCGTGAGCAAAAAATATAATCCATCTATAAACGCGCTTTCAACAATAATGTTTGTCGTAATATTTTTGCTTCTTGTGCTGATAAATTCTCGCTCAAAGGAAAAGAGCAAAACTAAAAACAATGCAAACTATTAACGGGCATACCTTTGTGTATTGTCTTTAATAAATATATATAAAAGAAAGAAGGAGAGAGGTTTAAGTTGAAAAAGATTTTAAAAAGTTTATCAGTTATTTTGTGTGTAACGCTTCTTGCTATGAGTGTACTTTCAGGATGCGCAGATGGTGGACAAGAAAAAACAACAATCCGCGTCTATAATTGGGGCGAATATATTGCCGACGGCGTATTGGAACAATTTGAAGAGGAAACAGGCATTCGTGTTGAGTATGACACCTTTAACGACAACGAAAGCCTTTATGCAAAGGTTAAAAACGCAGGTTCAGACTCCTACGATATAATTGTTCCGTCTGATTATATGGTCAAGAAGATGATTGAAGAAGATATGCTTGCACAAATAAACTATGAAAATATACCAAACATTGTAAATCTTGACCCACAGTATAAAAATCTTTCGTATGACCCGCAAAGTGCATACAGTGTTGCCTACCTTACAGATATGGTTGGTATACTTTATAACATAGACGAAACAGGAAGAGAAATTACAAGTATAGAGGACTTGTTTGACCCTGCATTTGCGCGCAAGGTATGTATGCTTGATTCAATACGCGACACAATCGGTCTTACGCTCAAGATGCTCGGCTATTCAATGAACGATACAGACCCGGAACACATTGCACAGGCAAGAGATATACTCTTAGAACAAAAACCGCGTGTGCTTGCATATGGTACAGACGAGCTTGCACCAAAGGTTATGAGCGGTGCGGCAGCTATGGCTATGGTATATCTTGGTGAAGGAATTACAGCGATTGAAGAACAACCGGAGAATATGCGTTTTACAATCCCAAGCGAAGGTACAAACCGCGCTGTTGACGCGTTTGCAATCCTTAAGACAAGCAAAAATAAAGAGGCAGCAGAAGCATTTATAAACTTTATGCTGCGTCCCGATATAGCACTCAAGAACAGTGTTGAAACGGGCTATTCAACACCAAATGCAAAAGCAAAAGAGCTGCTAGACGATGAGATAAAAAATGATAAAAATCGTTATCCATCAAAGGAAATCCTTGATAAATGTGAAATTTTTGAGACGCTTCCTGCGGACAATACAAGCTTTATCGATGCGTGGAATATGGTAAAGGCAAAATAATTTTTATATAAAATAAAATGGTGGGTTTTCCCCACCATTTTTTATTTCTTTATCACTTTTTATTTTTCAAGCTTCTGTTCTTTTTGTTTATAAATATGTTGTTGCACTTCCTCATACACGCGCACAAGTGCACCGCTTGCAAAAATTATAAAAATCGGAATTAGCATATAATTGTATCTGTTTTGTACCTCTATTAACATAAATGCTACAAAATAACTAACGACTATAAGCATTAACAGAAGCTCTCTTCGGCTTTTTGAATAAAGCGCCATCAAACCCTTTAGTAAAACAAGCAAAAGTATAACAAACATAACTCCGTTTGTCGCCGGCGTATACCATTTTTGTGCAAATTCTCCCGTTTTATTTTCTATGCACCATGGATAATTATATGTTCCATACTGATACATAATCTTTTTTAGTGCCAAAACAGCAAGCTTTCCCTTGTCTTGGGAACGCTCTGCAATAAGTTTATCAAGGGCCTTGTTATTTTTAATAAGTGCACCATCTTCCTCGTTCCAGAGCCCATCACTTTCTGCATTTAACCCTACAGCAACCTTATATTTATAGTTTGTATTGGTTATCTTCTCGACTGCAATACCCGACTCTGTCATAATAAGGCTTGTCGCAAAACAAATCGTTATATAAACTCCAATAAACATAACGCAGTAACCTGCTGTTTTCCTTGTTGCATCAGGAAGCTTCTTTTTATATTTGACGCTCATAATGTTTCTATATATAAAGTAAACTGTCCCAGCGACGATATATGCCGTCATCTCAGAGCGAATAATTTGTGATATTGCAGCAAATATAGATGCAATTGCAATATTTGCAAGTCTTTGTTTTAGTGGATTTGCTATCAATATATATACAGAAAGAAGAAAAAATGTCGTCGCAATATGTTGATTTGATAAAACAGAAGAATACATAAGCCCAATCGGCAACAAAGACATTATCAGCCCCGCTGTTATGCCGGCGCGCCTTCCATAAAGATTCTTTGCTATCATAGCCGTTAAAACACAGCTAAATGCACTAAATATGTTAAAAAACACCTGGATTGGATAATATCCTTCTCCAAATAATCTCAAAATTGTTGCTTCTATTAAAATAAATGGAATATGGTCAGGCCATAATTTATAATAATATTTGAGGCTCTCACCTACCATTGACTCTCTTTCTAAAAACTCCGAACCAGACAGCTTTAACGCTACTTCATACATTGATTTAAAATCACTTGTCGGCTCTATAGGCCACGAGTTAAGTATTATAAGTCTCAATAAAAATGCAATAATAAATATAAGCGAAAGCCACATATTATATGCATTAACCGTCTTTTCAGAAAATGCTGTTAAAATATATAAGGACGCTGCAGTAAGTATAACCCCTATTGTCATATAAACAATACCACTGCTTGTTGCGGTAATGTTTCCCAAAATGGAAAAAATTGTAAAAATCAATATGACGCCAATTACACCTATGCGTGCTATGTACTCTTGTATCGTTTCGCGTCTTCTTTTAATGCCAAGCTTGTTCCCCATATCGATTGTCCTTTCTGCCATAATACTACAAATATACATTATATCACAATCTGTTCTATGTTTCAACTTTTTTTGCAAAAAGTTTGTAGTTTTTTTTGTGTTTCACATGAAACAATTTTAAACATTTTTTTGTGTTTCACATGAAACAATTCTTCTTGAACTCTTTACTAATCAATCTTTATGTGTTACAATATATATTAAGTTATGATGGAGGGACTGATAAGTAATGGGCAAAACAATCGCCGTTGCAAACCAAAAAGGCGGCGTGGGCAAAACCACAACCTCGCTAAACCTTGCAGCAGGTCTGGCGTTCAAGGGTAAGCGTGTACTTTTGGTAGATACTGACCCACAAGGCAACGCAACAAGCGGCATCGGAATAAACCGCCAAGAGATAAAAAGCTCTATATACGACTGTCTTATAAACGAAACGCGAGCGAGTGATGCGATAACGCATACAAATCAAGAAAGACTTGATTGTTTGCCGTCAAATATCGAGCTTGCAGGGGCGGAAATCGAGCTCGTTGGCACAGAAAACAGAGAGTCGCGCCTTAAAAACTGTCTTAACGAAATTAAGGATAATTATGATTTTATAATAATAGATTGTCCGCCTTCGCTTGGGCTTATAACGCTAAATGCTTTTTGTTGTGCCGATTCAATACTGATACCCGTCCAATGTGAGTATTATGCGCTCGAGGGACTTTCCCAGCTTACAAAAACTATAAAAATGGTCAAAAAAACATTTAACCCGGCCCTTGCAATAGAAGGAATTGTGGCTACAATGTTTGATTCAAGAACAAACCTTGCAATTCAGGTTATGGACGAGCTTAAAAAGTTTTTCAAAGACAAGCTCTATGCAACAGCAATACCGCGAAATGTGCGACTCAGTGAAGCGCCAAGCTTTGGCGAGTCAATACTCACATATGACATTACCTCAAAGGGTGCCGATGCATATATTGCCCTTGCAAAAGAGGTAATCGAAGCAAACGAATAAAATTTGTGCTACATTTGTGGCAGAATGGAGAAAATATATGGCAAAACGAGGACTAGGAAAAGGAATTGGAGCGTTGTTCGGTGGCGATATAGACGAAACAGGCATCATCGAACGCGATATAGACCTTATAAATGACACCGCAAAGGAAAATGTCACAATGTTAAAAATCTCAAGGGTTGAACCTAATAAGGAGCAGCCACGAAAGGTTTTTGACGAGGAAAAGCTTAATATGCTTGCCGATTCTATTAAAAAGCACGGCGTTATTCAACCAATAATCGTAAAAGATACGAAAAGCGGATTTTATCAGATTGTTGCAGGTGAAAGGCGGTGGCGCGCAAGCCGTATTGCCGGTTTAAAGGAAATCCCCGCAATAATAAGAAGCTATGACGAGCTTGCTACAATGCAGATTGCACTTATTGAAAATTTGCAACGCGAGGATTTGAATCCTATTGAAGAAGCGCTTGGATACAAGGCCTTGCTCGATGAGTTTTCATTTACACAAGAGCAAGTATCAGAACAAGTCGGCAAAAGTCGCTCTGCAATAGCAAACTCCATACGATTGCTCGCACTTCCGCAACAAGTGCGCGAAATGCTTGAAAAAAAAGAGCTTTCAAGCGGTCATGCGCGTGCAGTTCTTGCAGTAAATGACGACGAATCGAAGCTTTTGCTTGCACAAAAAATTGTAGAAAACTCATTAAATGTGCGCCAGGCAGAACAACTTGCAAAAGCATTAAATGCGCCCAAAAAAGAAAAAAGAGAAAAACCTTTGACCCAACTTGATATCCAAATTGGTGAAATTCAGAAGAGAATGAGCGAAATTCTTGGAACAAAAGTAAAAATACAAAATGGCGCAAAAAAGGGAAAGATAGAAATTGAATACTATTCTGAAAATGACCTTGAAAGACTTTTAAAGATACTTGATGTATAAATTTTACATAAAATACTAAAAATTGGAAAAAGTTGGAAACTTTAGTATAAAATTGCCGTTTTTACATCGAACAAACTCGACATCATCAATATGTTGACATGTTTAAGGGCAAAAATTCAATATAGCGCATTTTAGAGGCGTTTTAGAGCGCATGACAAAATCGCACAAAAACAAACGATAAAAGGGAGGCAACTTATATGCTTTCAATTTCGAGAGCTACCGCAGAAATAATAATTTTGGTTGCTGTTGTAGTAATTGCCGTTTTAATTGCCTGTTTAGTAATGAGCATACTAAACAGTGTCCGCTTAAGGCGAATTATGACAAATTGTTCCTCTGGCAAGCTGGACGAATCTATAATTATATATTATAATAAGATAAGTGAGCTTGCACATGAGCTCGATAAAAAAACGGCTCAATTTGAACACATAGAAAAAATGATAGCCGCCGGCGTACAAAAATATGCCGTTGTGCATTACGACGCATTTAATGATATCACTAACAACCTTAGCTTTTCAATGGTGCTATTAGATGCAAACAATACCGGCTTTGTTTTGACATCTATTTATGGACGCAACGGTTCAAACTTTTACATAAAATCGATTTTAAAAGGCAAATCGAACGCCACAATGTCCGACGAAGAGATAGATGCATACGAACGCGCTATCAGAGCATACGAAAACAAACTGAAATGAGGTAAATACAATGAAAAAAGCAACAAAATCACTTTGGCTATATGCCGCAATACTGTTTATAATTGCAATTGCACTAATTTCGACCGCAACGCTTATGCAGGCACGCCTTGTAAGCTCTGACGGCAATATTGAGGTTTTGGGCACATTCACAAAAAACACCAAGCAAAGCATCGAAAATCTTACTAATGAAAACATTGAGCTTGCAAACAAACTTAATGAAATGACAAATGCTTATAACACATTAAAAACAGATTTTGAAAATGTATTCAATGATGCAGCAACGCAAAGCCGTCATAAAGAGATTATGCGTCAGATGTATTCTGCATACGCAAATGATGATTACGATTCGCTTGATGCGCTATTTAAAAAGATTGATGAACAGTCGCTCATTACCGAGCAAGAAGCAAACCAGTTTATACCGGGCTTTTTTGCAAGAGCAAAACGCGCGCTTAATGAATATAAATCGAGCAACGACAGATAATTTCAATATAACTATATAAAGGGGAAAGAACAATGATTGACATTAAACTAATAAGAACGAATCCTGAAATTATAAAGGAAAATATTAAAAAGAAGTTTCAAGACGAAAAACTCGTGCTTGTTGATGAGGTTATCGCCCTCGATAGTGAGTTTCGCGATGCAAAAACGCGCTGTGACTATCTTCGCAGCCAAAGAAACTCTATAAGCAAGCAGATTGGGGCATTTATGGCACAGGGCAAAAAGGACGAAGCCGAAAATGCCAAAGCCCAGGTAAACGCTATGGCTGATGAACTTGCAGCTCTTAATGTAAAGGTGGACGAGCTGGAGACAAAAATTCGTGAAATAATGCTTGTAATACCAAACATTATTGATGATTCTGTGCCTATTGGCAAAGACGACAGCGAAAATGTTGAGTTGGAGCGTTTTGGCGATGCAACCGTGCCCGAATATGAAGTGCCATACCATGTTGATATAATGGAAAGCTTTGACGGAATAGACCTTGACAGTGCAAGAAAAACAAGCGGAAACGGATTTTACTATCTTAAAGGGGACATCGCACGCCTTCATTCTGCTATTTTGTCATATGCACGCGACTTTATGATTGACAGGGGTTTTACTTATTATGTGCCCCCATTTATGATTAGAAGCAGCGTCGTTACCGGTGTTATGAGTTTTGCTGAAATGGAAAATATGATGTATAAAATAGAGGGAGAGGACCTTTATCTTATAGGTACAAGTGAGCACTCTATGATTGGCAAATTTATTGACACAAGTCTTGATGAGGATACTTTGCCACAAACGCTTACAAGCTATTCGCCATGCTTTAGAAAAGAGGTCGGAGCACATGGCATTGAAGAGCGTGGCGTATACCGCATACATCAGTTTGAAAAGCAGGAAATGGTCGTTGTATGTAAACCAGAGGACAGTGCCGACTGGTTTACAAAGCTTTATAATAACTCGGTCGATTTCTTCCGTTCACTTGACATTCCCGTTCGTACGATAGAGTGTTGTTCGGGCGACTTGGCAGATTTAAAGGTTAAAAGTATCGATGTTGAGGCATGGTCACCACGCCAGCAAAAATATTTCGAGGTTGGCAGTTGTTCAAACCTTGGCGATGCGCAGGCGCGTCGTATGGGCATCCGCATTCGCAACAAAGAAAAAGGCAACTATTTTGCGCACACACTTAATAATACAGTTGTTGCGCCACCGCGTATGCTTATCGCATTTTTAGAAAATAATCTTGCTGCAGACGGCTCTGTTTCAATTCCAAAACCACTTCAAATGTATATGGGTGGCAAAGAAAAGCTTGTGCCACTTGAAAAATAAACCGACAATAAAAATAGCCCGAATCAACTTCGGGCTATTTTTTTATTTATATCTTTTATAGAGTTCCTCATAAATATCGTGCCAATCAAGACCTCTTTCGCAAAGCATCACGGATAAATGATACATCAAATCAGCAACCTCGTATTGGATTTCATCCTTGCTTGCATTTTTTGCACCAATTATAACCTCTGCTGTTTCTTCGCCGACCTTTTTAAGTATCTTGTCGATACCTTTATCAAAAAGATAATTTGTGTATGAGCCTTCCTTTGGGTTGTCGCGTCTGTCCTCAATTACCTTATATACATCCGAAAAAATGCCCGCATCAGCACCATTTGCTGTTTCTACTGCAGAAAGCTCTCCATTTTCATCTGCCTTGCGATAAAAGCACGAAAAGTTTCCCGTATGACACGCCGCACCATCGGGCTTGACCTTTAAAACAAGCGTATCCCCATCACAATCAAGATATATCTGGCACACATTCATAAAATGTCCGGATGTTTCACCCTTTACCCAAATGCATTGTCTGCTTCTTGAAAAAAATGTTGCCTTTTTTGTTTCAAGTGTCATCTTCAAAGACTGCTCATTCATATACGCAACCATAAGCACACGGTTTGTATCTATATCCTGCACAACCGCAGGTACAAGCCCTTTTTCATCAAATTTTACCTCGTTTAATAAGCTCATCTCATTCGCCATCCTTTATATTATATGTTTTTCGTTTTAACAATAGCTTCTTTAAGGTCAACACGCCCCGTATATAGCGCCTTGCCGACAATTACTCCGCCGACGCCCGTATCTTCAAGCGACAAAATATCATCAAGGCATCCGATGCCACCCGATGCAATAACATCAACACCGCTCACCGCCGTTGCCATTTCGCGCATCGCACAAACATTTGTCCCACCAAGCGTGCCATCCGTTGCGATATCGGTATATACGATAGTCTTTGCGCCTATATCGCGCATCTTTTTTGCAAAATCAACTGCACCAATTTTGCTGACCTTTTCCCATCCGTGTGTAGCTACATAGCCATCCTTTGCATCAATGCCGATGACGATTCGTTTTTCGCCAAATTTTTTTATTGCTTCGCACACAAAATCGGGGTCATCTAGCGCCACTGTACCAAGTATAACACGATTTATGCCCCATGACAAGCGTTTTTCAATATCTTCAAGGCTTCTTATGCCACCGCCCGTCTGTACGGGAACATTTACCGATGCACATATGCGTTTAATTGCCTCTGCGCTCACGCTTTCGCCTATCAATGCTCCATCAAGGTCAACAACATGAATAAATTCTCCACCAAGCGACTCCCATTTTTTTGCCATTTCGGCAGGGTCATCGCCATAAACAGTAACCTCATCAAAGCGTCCCTTGAAAAGTCTTACACATTTTCCGTCTTTTATATCAATTGCAGGATATAATCTCATTATCAGCTTTCCTCCACATCCATAACAGCCTTAAGACGCGACACAATATCAAGTATGCGCTCGCGTTCCATCTTCATGCTTACGCGGTTTACAACAAAGCGCGCCGAAATATCACATATGGTTTCAAGCACACAAAGCCCGTTTTCTTCAAGCGTTTTGCCCGACTCAACAATGTCGACAATAACCTCTGAAAGACCTACAAGCGGCGCAAGCTCGACCGAGCCGTGAAGCTTTATAATTTCAACTGTACGCCCTTTTTCACGGAAGAAATAATTTCGTGCAATATTTGTAAATTTTGACGCTACGCGAAGATTGTTCGTCGCAGACAATTTGTCACGCATTTGCTCGGGACCACAAACGCACATACGGCATTTGCCGACGCCGAGATTTATCATTTCATAAAGATTTCTTCCCTCTTCAAGAAGGGTGTCCTTTCCCACAATTCCAATATCAGCCGCACCATATTCAACATATGTCGGCACATCTGATGCCTTTACAAGTATAAACTTCACCTTGTTTTTTTCATCAGTAAATATAAGCTTGCGGCTCTTTTGCTTCATTTCTGAACAATCAAGCCCGATTTGCATAAACAAATCCATAGATATTTCCGCAAGCCTGCCTTTTGCAAGTGCTATTGTAAGGTATTTCATAGTGTCATACCCTCCTTTATGTCACAAAGCGATATAGTTTTTTCGCTTCCATCAAGTTTATAAAGCTTAATGCTTTCATTGCCCTCGGAGGCGATAACCGTACTGATTTTTCGCTCATTTGCAAACGACAACGCCTCTTTTATATCACATCCGTCGCCATAGAAGTTTTCTATCATATAGCCTTTTTTTCGAAGAACATTTGCCGCCGCCATCGCTTTTGCAAAATCGGGCTTTGTAATCATAACTGCATCAATCTTTGGTGTATCAATCTTTTTGTTTTGTCTTACAAGCGCCGACAAAACGCGGTTTACGCCGATTGCGACGCCAACGGCGCTCATATTTTTACCAAAATCAGCAATAAGCGAATCATATCTGCCGCCGCCGCACACCGAAAACCCAACATCATAGGTAACACCCTTAAAAATTACGCCAGTATAATAATCAATGCTCTGTAGCATACCAAGGTCAAGAGAAACATATTTTTCAAGTCCGCACGAACAAATAATATTATAAACATTTTTCAAATTTTCAAGTGCATCCGCAGAGCGTTTGTTAAGGTTTTTTGCGCTCGCCTCTTCAAGCACCTCCGCACCGCCAAAAAGATATGGCATACGACACACAAGCTCTTTAATCTGTTTGTCTGCGTCATACTTTTCAACGACCTGTGCTATAGAAAACGAGTCTTTAAAATCTATCATGGTGCGAATTTTTTCAAAATCCTCATCATCAAGTCCAAGCTGTTGTGCAAGTCCTTTAAAAAACTCTACCTGACCGATATCAATTTGAAATTCATCAAGACCTGCGCTTAAAAGTGCATTGATTGTAACGATAATCGCCTCTGCATCCGCCTCGCACGAACCATCGCCAATAAGCTCGATACCCGCTTGGGTAAACTCTGATGATAAAGACGACGCCGCTCCATCATAACGGAACGCATCTGCAACATAACAAAGCCTTGCAGGCAATGGGTCGTTATATTTTGTCCCCATTACGCGAGCAATCGATGTTGTAATGTCGCCACGCAGTGCAAGTATACGCCCCTGTGCATCAAAAAACTTATAAAGCTTTTGTGGCGACACATCTCCTGCGCTTTGTGAATATATGTCTATATATTCAAATGCAGGCGTCTTAATCGTTTTATATCCATACGAAGCAAAGGCAGATGCAATCTTTTTTTCAATTGATTGCTTTGCCATACATTCCTCCGGAAGATAGTCCATAACCCCTTCAGGCGTGTGGTATTTTAAATTAAGCATATTATCACTTCCAAACATTTACTTTATCGCGCTAAATCGATAAAGATATTATATAACCTTTATCGCTCATTGTCAAGCATTTATCAAAATTTTGTAAATAAAATTTGTAAATATCCCAAATTAGTGATATACTGTTAATATATCTTTATTTTTTTAGGAGGAATTTTATATGAACAACAAAGAGCTTTTTGAAAAGCTATCATATTCACCAAAGCATATAAATGATGTGCTTACAGACGAAATAAAGGACGCGGCGTATGACTATTGTGAAGGGTATAAGGCCTTTCTTTCAAACGCAAAGACAGAGCGCGAGGCCGTTATTGAAGCCGAAAAAATTGCAAAAGAAAATGGTTTTGTTCCCCTTTTGGAAAAAGATACTCTAAAAAGTGGCGACAAAGTTTATATGATAAACAACAAAAAGGCAATCGTTTGTATAGTTGTCGGCACAAACGATATTTTAGATGGCGTAAACCTTGTGGGCGCACACCTTGACTCGCCACGACTTGACCTAAAATCTCGCCCACTTTTTGAGGATGAAAATATGGCGTGGTTTAAGACGCAATATTATGGCGGAATCAAAAAATACCAATGGCTTGCACTTCCGCTTGCAATGCATGGCACGATTTGCAAAGCCGACGGCACAAGCGTTGATATTTGTATCGGCGAAGACGATTGTGACCCGGTATTTACAATTACGGACCTTTTGCCACACCTTGCCCAAGACCAGATGCAAAAGCAACTTATGAAGGCTTTTGATGCGGACAATTTCCACATTTTGCTCGGTTCTTTGGCAAAAGGCGATGACGAAATAAAGGAAAAAATAAAGTTTAATGTTCTTGCCCTTTTATACGAAAAATACGGCATCGTTGAAGAAGATTTTACAAGCGCAGAAATCGAGCTTGTTCCATCGGGCAAGGCGCGCGATGTAGGCTTTGACCGAAGTTTTGTCGGCTCATATGCCCAGGACGACCGCGTTTGTGGCTATGCTTCACTTATGGCGCTTATTGATGCTTGCAAAACAAAAACACCTAAAAGAAGTGCTGTTTGTATGCTTGTTGATAAAGAGGAAATCGGCTCTATGGGACAAACAGGTATGAAATCGCGCTTTTTCGAGCTTGTGCTCGGCGACATTATAACAAAGCTCAAGGGCAGCTGTGATGCGTATGTACTAAACCGCACATTAGCATCAAGTGACTGTCTTTCTGCCGATGTAGGCGCTGCATATGACCCACAATATCCCTCTGTTTATGATAAAAAGAACGCCGCTTTTGCGGGGTGTGGCATTTTGATATCAAAATACACAGGTGGCAGAGGAAAAAGCGACTCAAGCGATGCAAATGCAGAGTTTGTAGCTCGCATACGCAAAATATTTAATGAAAACAATGTTTTGTGGCAGAACGGCGAGCTTGGAAAAGTTGATGTCGGCGGCGGCGGCACAATTGCGCAATATGTTGCAAACCTTGGTCTGAATGTGCTTGACTGTGGCACACCAATTTTGAGCATGCATGCACCGTTTGAAATTTCGAGCAAATTTGATTGTTATATGACATACAAGGGTTATCGCGCTTTCTATGAAGCATAAAACGACTTTTAGAGCGGCATTTTATAAAAAATGCCGCTTCTGATTTTTAATATTTAATTTTACTGTTTACTTTTTAGCCTTAAATTGTTACAATATATAAAGAAAGTAAAATATAAACAATAATTACATCAGGAGGATATAAATATGAAAGTAAGAAAAGCAGTCATCCCCGCGGCAGGACTTGGTACAAGGTTTTTGCCCGCAACAAAAGCAACACCAAAGGAAATGCTTCCGATTGTTGATACGCCTACTATACAGTATATAATAGAAGAGGCTGTAAATAGCGGTATAGAAGATATTCTAATCGTAACAGGTCGTACAAAGCGTTGTATCGAGGACCATTTTGACAAGGCATACGAGCTTGAAACAGAGCTTGAAAAAAGTGGTAAGACAGACTTTTTAAAGGTTGTGCAGGACATATCAAACATGGCAAATATATGCTATGTTCGCCAGCAGGAAGCAAAAGGTCTTGGACACGCAATTTATTGCGCAAAAACATTTGTAGGTGACGAACCATTTGCCGTTCTTCTTGGCGATGATGTTGTAGCAGCAGAAAAACCTTGTCTTAAACAGCTTGTTGAAATGTATGATAAATACCAGGCAACAATTCTTGGTGTTCAAACTGTTTCGCCCGATGATATTTCAAAATACGGCGCAGTAGCAGCAACGCCGGTGGGCGAACGCATACACAAGGTTTCGGGCTTGGTTGAAAAACCTAAAAAAGAGGAAGCACCGTCAAATATGGCAATTTTGGGGCGCTATATTATTACTCCAAAGATATTTGATTGTATTGAAAATACGGGCAAAGGTGCCGGCGGAGAAATTCAGCTTACGGACGCTTTGCGTCTTTTGAGCACATTTGAGGATATGTATGCATACGATTTTGTAGGCCGTCGCTATGATGTTGGTAACAGAATGGGCTTTTTAGAAGCAACGGTCGAGTTTGCTCTATCACGCGATGATTTAAAGGACGAATTTATGAGCTATTTAAAAAATATTGTCAAGAATAATGCGTAATATCCGGAGGAACAATAAATGGCAGACACTATTTTAAGAGGCGTCAGTAACGACGGAAAAATAAGAATATTTGCTTCAAACACGACCGAGCTTGTAGGCCGTGCCCAAAAAATTCATAACAGCTACCCCATTGCAACGGCGGCGCTTGGCAGACTTTTGACCGCTGCAAGTATGATGGGAAGTATGCTAAAGGGCGAAAACGACACAATAACGCTTCGTATAAAGGGCGACGGCCCTCTTGGTGGCGTGCTTGCCGTCGGAAATTCCAAGGGCGAAGTAAAGGGCTATAGTATAAACCCCGGTGTTGTCTTGCCGGACAAAATCCCCGGCAAGCTTAATGTAGGCGGCGCAGTAGGCAAGGGCATGCTTGCCGTTATATGCGACCTTGGTCTAAAAGAACCGCATGTCGCACAGATAGAGCTTGTTTCGGGCGAAATTGCAGAGGATTTGACGGCATATTATGCCATATCAGAACAAATCCCAACCGCTATTGCGCTTGGAGTGCTTGTTGATACGGATGGTTCTGTTATAAGGGCAGGCGGCTTTATATTGCAGCTTATGCCGGATGCCACCGACGAAGACGCCGCAATCCTTGAAAAAACGATTGCCTCGCTTCCGCCTATAACGACAATGCTTGATGAAAATATGTCCTGCGAGGATATAATTTTCAAAGTTACCGAGGGTTTTGATATGCTCATTTATAATGATGCGGTTTTGCCGAAATATAAGTGCGATTGTAATCGCGAGCGCGTTGAGCGTGCGCTTGTAAGCATGGGCGCAGACGAGATGCAAAAGCTTATCGACGAACAAGGCAGCGCAAATTTGACATGTCAATTCTGCGATAATGTATACGATTTTTCCAAAGACGAGTTGTTTAAGCTTCTAAAGTCATGTAAATAAATATGGTTTTGTTGAAATTTTGCGAAATGTATTAAAAAAGTTAGTAAAACAACGAAAAAATGTTATATTTTTATATTTTCCAAAAAAACAACCTATTTTAGGCTTTTTTGGCAAAATATTCACTTGACATCTTGCATCGTTTTCTGTATAATAGTCTATGTCGCTCGCGAGGGAGCACCTTTCGAGTGACATTTGTGGGAGTTTAGCTCAGCTGGGAGAGCATCTGCCTTACAAGCAGAGGGTCACAGGTTCGAGCCCTGTAACTCCCACCAATTTGGCCCGGTAGTTCAGTTGGTTAGAACGCCAGCCTGTCACGCTGGAGGTCGAGGGTTCGAGCCCCTTCCGGGTCGCCATCTTTTTTTATAAAAGAATTGTGCGTTTGGTGTTTTGTGACACAAATGCCTCTGTAGCTCAGTCGGTAGAGCAGGGGACTGAAAATCCCCGTGTCGGTGGTTCGATTCCGCCCGGAGGCACCATTTATGCGGGAGTGGCTCAGTGGTAGAGCGTCACCTTGCCAAGGTGAACGTCGCGAGTTCGAATCTCGTCTTCCGCTCCATCTAAAAATAAAAGGCGCATATACTAAAATTTGCGCCTTTTATTTTAAAAGTTAATCATTTTTGTGTTTGCTGCATATAATATTAAAGCGGCTAATCATGGTACCATAGCCAAGTGGTAAGGCAGAGGTCTGCAACACCTTCATCCCCGGTTCAAATCCGGGTGGTGCCTCCAATATGGCCCGTTGGTCAAGCGGTTAAGACACCGCCCTTTCACGGCGGTAACACGAGTTCGATTCTCGTACGGGTCACCATACTTTTAGGTTGCTGTCGGCATTGACTGACAGCATCAACCTTTTGGGCCTTTAGCTCAGTTGGTTAGAGCAACCGGCTCATAACCGGTTGGTCCGGGGTTCGAGTCCCTGAAGGCCCACCAGAAAAAGCGAATGATTTAGATGATATCTAAATTGTTCGCTTTTTTCAATGGTTTGAGATTTGTTTCAAAATCAGTTTTGAAACAAAAGGGCAGATACCAAGTGGTTTTGAATCAGACTTGAACTAGATACAATAAAATAGCACCTGATTTATAAAAATAATCAGGTGCTATTCTTTTTCAAATTTAATTATATCACTTACTTCACATTCAAGAACATAGCAAAGCGCATCAAGTGTTTTTGTGGTTATTGCTTCACCTTTTTTTATACGATGGAGTGTGTTTGCAGAAAAACCCTGCTTAAAAATTAAATGGTATTCTGTTAATCCCTTTTTAAATAAAGTATTATAAAAAGGCTTATAACTAATCATTTTCATCACCAAATTAATTTTATCATACTTAAAATATTGACAACACTCAATAAATTAAGTATAATTAATTAAATAATAGCAAGCATTGTGCAGATAAACGATAGCCATATACGGCATAGCAAAAATCCAAGGAGAAAAAAATGACCACATCATTAGTTTTGACAACAATTATAATAATATTACTTATAGTTATATTAATGCTTTTAACAATAATATACTCTCTTAACAAAAAAAATAAATATGTTGATGAAGCAAATATGTGGCACAAACTTGCTGTTACAGATGATTTAACTGGTATTTATAACAGAAATGCATACAACTTATATGTTGAAGAAAACAAAGCAAATACAAAAAAAGAATCCAGGTGGATAATTCTTTTTGATGTTGACGATTTTAAAATAATTAACGATACAAAAGGTCATTTGTCAGGAGACCTTGTGCTTAAAAATGTAGCTAAATTGCTTTTAGAAATTTTTTCTTCATGTCAATATAGAGTTTTTCGCATAGGCGGGGATGAGTTTTTGGTTTTGGCAGAAAATATTTCTGAAGATGAAATAGTTGAGCATTTGATTTTGGTAAAAAGGCGTTTTGAGAGGAATGGTGAGATAAATTTATCAAAAGGATATTCATTGATTAAAGATACTCCAGAAAAAGCTTTTAGATATGCAGATGAGATGCTTTATGCTGATAAATTGTCTAAAAAAAGGCGAAACTGCTCCGCAGAGAACATCTAAATTTTCAAATGGTAGATTTATCAAAGGAGTCATCTAAACCACTCGGCTTTTCCACAATTCGCGCTCAAACACTACACCCTGTTTTGACCACATTTTTATGCGTTTTTTAGCAAATTATAGTATAAAATTGTTTTTTATAAGAATTTTTTAAAAAAGTATTGACAAGAGAAAAACAAAGGTGTATAATCAACTCAAATTTGAATATCACAAAGAACGACTGTGACGAGGACGGTCGGATTGTGAAGCCTGGAGAGAGTTGCCGGTTGGTGCGAGGCAATGGTGAAACCTTCCAATGACTTATCACCTCTGAGTCGAAGGACCGAAAAGTTAAACTTAGTAGACTCCTTCCGTAATGCTGCGTAAAGGCAAAGGGCTTGTTAGAGCTCGGTAAGTGACGGATTTGTATTCCGTAATTTGAGTGGTACCGCGGGTATATATGCTCGTCTCAAAGTTATCTTTGGGGCGAGTTTTTTGTTTTATTCAGATTTGTAACCAATTATCGAATTTGTCAAAAATGAAAGGAGACAAAACAATGGATTACAGTTTGAAAGAAGTAGCAGGCAGAATCAAAGACCTGCGTGAAGCAAAAGGATATACACAAGAGGAACTTGCAAAGCTTTGCGGTGTGTCGACAGAAGATTACAAAATTTTAGAGATGGGCGAAACAGATTTCAGCTTCACATTCATCTACAAGTGTGCAAAAGCGTGTGGTGTTGAGGTTGTTGATTTGCTTGAAGGAACAAGCAGTACCCTTACCTCTTTCACTATCACAAGAAAAGGCGAAGGTCTTAAAATCGTAAAGAAGCATGGTGTGGAATATAATAACCTTGCGCCAAAGTTCAGAGAAAAACTCGCTGAACCTTTTCTCGTTAAATTTCCGTATCTTGAAGAGGAACAGAACGCTCCGATGCAGTTAAACTCACATAACGGTCAGGAATTTGATGTTATCGTTAAGGGTTCACTCAAGGTTCAGGTTGGAAATCATGTAGATATACTTCACGAAGGCGACTCTATCTTCTATAACAGCCTTATCCCTCACGGAATGGTTGCAGTATCAGAAGGCGGATGCGAATTCCATGCGGTTGTATTAAATCCGCATGAAGGAACAGTTAGTGAAGAATACCCTGAAGCACCTATGATCGTTGCAAAGGTGGCTGCTAAAAAGAAAAAATCAGAAACAGTTGCAGATAAATTTATTGAATCATCCTATGATGAAAACGGTGTATTTAGCGGTATCAAATTCAAGAACGCAGATTCATTCAACTTTGCATTTGACTGTGTGGATGCTATCGCTGAAAATAATCCTGATAAACTTGCTATGATGTGGGTTGCAAATGATAAGACCGACAGACGCTTTACTTTCAGCGATATGAAAAAGTATTCTGCAAAGACTGCAAACTACTTTGAATCACTCGGCATCAAAAAGGGCGATACAGTAATGCTTGTATTAAAGCGCCATTATCAGTTCTGGTTCTGTATGCTTGCACTTCATAAAATCGGTGCAATCGCAATTCCTGCAACAAATCAGCTTGTAGAACACGATTTTGATTACAGATACAAAGCGGCAAGAGTAAAAGCAGTTGTATGTACTGCTGATGGAGATGTATCTAACGAGGCAGAAAAGGCAGCAGTAAACTATCCCGGTATGGTTAAGGTTTTGGTTGGCGGAGAAAAAGAAGGCTGGCACAATTTCAATGTTGAAATGGAACGCTTCAGTACACATTTTGATCGCACAGAAAACACTCCTTGCGGTAACGATCCGATGCTGATGCTCTTCACATCAGGAACAACAGGATATCCGAGAATTGCAACACATTCATACAAATATGCTCTGGGTCATTACCCGACTGCTAAGCATTGGCATAATGTAAACCCTGATGGACTTCACTTTACAATTTCTGATACCGGCTGGGGCAAGGCTCTTTGGGGTAAACTTTACGGACAATGGCTCTGTGAAGCAGGCATATTTACTTACGATTTTGACCGTTTCCATTCCGAAGATATTTTGCCGATGTTTGCAAAATACAATATCACAACCTTCTGTGCACCGCCCACAATGTATCGTTTCTTCATCAAAGAAGATTTGTCAAAATATGACCTTTCTTCTATCGAGTATGCGACAACCGCAGGCGAGGCATTAAATCCGGAAGTATTTAATCAATTTAAAAAAGCGACCGGTCTTACAATTATGGAGGGCTTTGGGCAGACAGAAACAACACTTTCCATCGCAAACTTTGTTGGTTCTACACCAAGAATCGGCTCTATGGGCAAAGCAAGTCCTCTTTACGATGTTGTTGTTTTGGATCCAGATGGCAACGAATGTAAAATCGGCGATACGGGCGAAATCTGTATCAGAGTAAAGGACAATGCCCCTTGTGGACTCTTTATCGGATACTATCTTGATGAAGAAAAGACAAACGAAGTATGGCATGATGGTTATTATCACACAGGCGATCAGGCAACAATGGACGAAGACGGATACCTTTGGTATGTTGGTCGTATCGACGATGTTATCAAATCATCAGGTTATCGCATAGGTCCTTTCGAGATTGAAAGTGTTATCATGGAACTTCCTTATGTTCTTGAATGTGCAATCACTCCTGTACCCGACGAAGTGCGTGGCCAGATTGTTAAGGCAACTATCGTGCTTGTAAAAGGAACACAAGCGACAGACGAGCTCAAAAAAGAAATCCAGGAATATGTTAAAACACATACTGCTCCATATAAATACCCAAGAATTGTTGAATTTGTGGATGAACTGCCAAAGACAATCAGCGGCAAGGTAAGAAGAGTTGAAATCCGTAAAAACGATATGGAGAAAATGAAAAAATAATCATTCAAAGCATATAAACAAGGCGATGCAGCTGAAAATGCAGAAAGACGGTAAATGGTATATGTATTTTGAAGATATAAAAATCGGAACACAAATCGAAATAGCACCTGCAATTATTGAAAAAGAAAAGATGCTTTCCTTTGCAAAAGATTATGACAATATCCCGCTTCATACCGATGAAGAATATGCAAAGAAAAGTCCTTTCGGCAAGTTAATTGCACCGGGGGTTATGTCCTTTATGTCTGTATGGGCAAAGTTTTTGGAAGTAGACATTTTTGGCGAGGAGCTTCTTGCCGGAAAGTCTACCAAAATTGAATGGCATAAGCCTGTTTTTGCGGAAGATGTACTAACCGGAAAGGCAGTTATAACAAATTGTATAGAGCGAAATGCCAAAAACGGACTTGTGGAAATAACCATCTATGCCTATAATCAAAACGGTGCTCTTGTCCTTACTGATGTAACTGAAGCGATTGTGAAAAAAAGATATGATTCTTCTTTGTGTAATTAGTGATTAAAAAAATTATATCTTTGATTGAAAAGTGCTCTTTTGTGTGTTATTATAATATCAAACAACAAAAAGAGGTGCTGTTATGTATACAATATATGTAATTCAAAAAACAAAGGACAATACGCGTGAACAGTTTGTTCAAGAGCTATATGCTGCCGGCGTTGTCGACGCAGTGCGTAACGAAGACGGTTGCTATCGTTATGACTACTATTTTTCGGAAAAGGATAAAAACGAAATCCTTCTTATAGAGGAATGGGAAAGTGCCGCACACCAAAAAACACACCTTGCCCAACCTCATATGGATACCTTGCGCGAAATAAAGTCAAAGTATGTCCTTGACACAAAGCTTGGAGAATTTGAAATAAAAAGCTGATAATTCAAAAGAAAAACCGCTGATGAACAGCGGTTTTTTATTATAAATAAAAGTCATGATTGTTAATCGTTTTATAAAAGGTCCTATTTTTTTCTATCCAGCTACTCGTCGCAATTTTCGGATTAAAAAAGTATAAACACTCACCAACGGTATTTTCCCCACGAAGTGTACGCTTTGCGCTTATAACACTCTCGCTTGTGGGCGTATTATAAATCGTACCATTTATCACGGGTTCAAACTGGACCCCGTCTTTTTTGTCAAAAATCACATTATAAATAGTATTCGGAAAGTTTTTGCTCCGCACCCTGTTAAGCACTACATTTCCTACACCAATTTTGCCGTTTGCCGGCTCGCTTGCGCTTTCAGCACTGATAATTCTCGCAAGCCATAATACTTCATCGTTTGTATACCTTTTATCAATATTTGACGAATCAACATTTATACCGTTTTTGTTTATAACTACATTATAATATTCGCTGTCCCATTTAACTGTTGCCCCAAAGCTTTCCGCAATAAACCTTGCAGGGACAAAAAGTCTTGAGTCTAAAATTTTTGCACTTGCACTAAGTATAACTTTCTTTCCGTTTACATATGCATCATTTCTGCCCTCATACAAAACAATAGTATCTGTGCCGTTTTGGACTGTTGCTTGTGACAAAGCTTCGTCCCAGATGACTTTTTCTGCACCAAGAGCATCGCTTACAAATCGTATCGGAACATATACGGTATCATATTCTATAAACGCCGGCTCTTGCGCTTTTATAAAACTTCCATTTACCAAGATATCAATCGGTATGTTTTCGTCTGCCGTTTTATATGCAAACGCACTAGTCATGCTCATTAACATAATACATAAAAATAATATAAATTTCTTCACAACTGCTCACCTCACATTTTATGTCACATCTTTTTGCAAAGACTTATGTTAATGATATCATATTATGTAAACCAATTCAACTTAAAATTCTTTCTAAAACTGTAAAAAAATACTGTTTTTTAATAAATTTAATAAATATTACGATTTTTCTTGCAAGAATGTTTAAAATTTGGTACAATATTCATATATTAAGGTTTATTTTTATAAGCGGAGGTATCTATTATGGACAGACTTGTATTGATAGTAGATGACGAAAGACCTATTGTTGACATATTAAAGTACAATCTTGAAAAAGACGGATATACTACAATCGAGGCTTATGATGGTGCACAAGCGCTTGAGCTTGCAATATCGCAAAACCCGGACATTATTTTGCTTGATGTTATGCTTCCGAAAATGGACGGTTTTGAGGTATGTCGCAAAGTGCGTGAAAAGCGCCCGTCTGTGCCGATATTGATGCTTACAGCCCGCGAAGAAGAGGTTGATAAGGTTTTGGGGCTTGAGCTTGGGGCAGATGATTATATAACAAAGCCATTTTCTGTGCGCGAGCTTATGGCAAGAGTTAAAGCAAACCTTCGTCGTTCGAATGCAGAGCAACCCGAGGTGTCAAACGAGGTCTCGAGCTCTATAAACGCAGGTCGTATTGTTATAAATCTCGACAGATATGAGGTAAGTCGCGACAACAAGGTTGTAGACCTTACGCTTCGCGAATTTGAACTTTTAAAATTTCTTGCAACCCAGCCTGATAAAGTATTTACACGAGAAATGCTTTTAGAAAAGGTGTGGGGATATGAATATTACGGCGATGTAAGAACGGTCGATGTTACTATCAGGCGTCTTCGTGAAAAAATCGAAGACGACCCAAGTATGCCAAACTTTATCGTTACAAAGCGCGGCGTTGGGTATTGCTTTAACAAAGACAACATAAAATAAAGTTTAACTCTTTGGGGCGGACCTATATGGCCGCCCATAATTATATGTATTGTATGGTGAGGAAAATGTTTAAAAGCTTACAATGGAAAATCGTAATAATGTTTTTGCTCCTTGTGTTGTCGGTGCTTATTATCGCAGGTACGGTACTTATTACAAAGGTCGGAGAGTTTTATTTTCAGCGCTTTTCAAACGATATGGAGGTCGTTTTTACAGACCAACAAATAACAAGCCAGCTCACAAGCGCAGCAAGTTCAGACAACTCGCTTAAAAAAATATCTGAAATAATAGTCACCTATTCCGACGCAGGGCGCCTTGGGATAAATCAAAACAGAAACTACTACATTCTTGATGCAAAAACAGCAGGATATCAAGATGGCTCAGACCCGCAAACAGGTGATTTGCTTGAAAAAACGCCGAATATAATTGCAGCGATGAATGGCGAAATCGGCAACAGCATCAACACCCAGAGCAAATTTATGGACTATGCATATCCTGTAATTGCAAACGGAAGTGTGCGATATGTTATTTATATTAAAGACAACAAAGATGAAGTCGCAGGAATTATTGAAAGTATTTTTCTTATAATTTTACAGGCGATTGGCTGGGGTGTATTTATTTCGTTAATTCTTGGATATTTTCTTTCAAAAAATATTACAAAACCGATAATTACACTTACAAAAAGGGCAGAAAAGCTTGCAAGCTTTGAAGAGCCGGAAAGCTATACAAGCGCAAAAAAATCCGATGATGAAATCGGCATTTTGGCAGATACATTCAGTTTTATGTCAAAGGAGCTTTTTAAAACACTCGAGCAAATTGAAGGCGAAAAAACAAAGATGGAAACTATTCTTGTAAATCTTACAGATGGTGTAATCGCTTTTGATTTGAACGGAAAAATTATTCATATAAATCCGGCTGCAAAGCGTATGCTTTCGATTTTTAACCCCGATATTGTTGAATTTAATCAGCTTTTTAATGACATCGGTGTAAAAATAAATCTGGGCGATATTGTATATCTTGGGAAAAATAAAACATTTGAGCGCAGCATAAATCTTAATTATCAGATTATAAAGGCGTTTTTTGCGGCATTTATGTCGGATAAAGACAAAGAAACAGAAAAAATCGGCGGCGTCGTTGTTGCGCTGCAGGATATTACAAAGCAACAAAAGCTTGATAATTCAAGACGCGAATTTGTTGCAAATGTATCACACGAGCTTCGTACACCGCTTACAACAGTAAAATCGTACACAGAGACACTTCTTGATACAACAAAAGAAGACGGTATGGAAAAACATTTTTTAGAGGTAATAAATTCCGAGGTCGACCGAATGACACGAATTGTAAAAGACCTGCTCACGCTTTCAAGGCTCGACCATAGCAAAGAAACACTAAAAAAAGATGAGATAGATTTGCGTGTTTTAATTGACGGTGTTGTGGAAAAGCTTTCATTTAGTGCAAAAGAGCGCAAACAATCGCTTGTACACTCATTTACAACAAATATCCCGCCATATATAGGTGATAGGGACAAAATTGAACAAGTTCTTATAAACATAGTTTCAAATGCAATAAAATATACACCTGACGGTGGAAATATTGATGTTTTTGCAGGAAAAATATATAACGAAATTTATATAAAGGTCAAAGATAACGGCATAGGTATTCCAAAGTCAGATATAAAAAGAATTTTTGAAAGATTTTACAGAGTTGATAAAGCAAGAACGAGAAAAGCCGGTGGTACAGGGCTTGGGCTTGCAATTGCAAAAGAGATTATTGAGGCGCATGGCGGAAAAATATCAATCCAATCCGATACAGGCAAAGGGTGCGAGGTTATGATTACCCTGCCTATAACAAATAAGAAAAAATAATATTTAAGGGGATATTAAATAAAACAAAAAATTGTTCTTATTTTGTTTAATAATTATTTTTTGTTTGTTCATACCAAATTCATATTTATGCTTTATAATATGTATTACAACAAAGAAGTCTTCTTCATATATTTCCCCTTAAAATATAAGGACGCTGTCATAAAAAACAGCGTCTTTATATTTTTATTATTAAAATTCGTAATCAACAATAGTTCGTGACAAGCAGACCTCTCTTACAAATCCGGATACAGCTTTGTGATCGGGGTTTACTTGGTAACGACCAAGCGCCTGCATATCATCAAACTCTGTTATAAGACATAAATCAGAAGCAAAAGCTTCCTCTTCGTTGATATTTATGCCAACCTCGAGCGATTTTATTTCGTCTATAAGCCCGACAAGCGCTTCAAGTTTTTGCTTTATAATTTTTGCATTTTCAAGCTTTGACGCACCGTTTGCTTCATCTTTAAGTTTCCATACAACTATGTGCTTTATCATATATTACAGCTCCTTTTTTATTATTTACAACACCTATTATAATACAAAACTTTTTATATATCAATAGGCAAATAATATTGATTTTAACTCTTGCTTATTTACTATTTATTTGTTATAATATATAAGTAGATTTGTCTTTATCAGAAATTGATTTTGTTGTTTTTATATCGTTTTTTGTTTAATATAATTTTATTATTTTTACAAGCAAAAAACATAAATACAATATATTGATTTTTAAAAATTTTATAATTTATTTTACCACAATTTTATCCACAATAGAAAATATATAAAAATGCGTATTTATCGACATTTTTTTAAATTACAAAATATTTATCCACAAATGTTTATAACTATGTGGATAACTTATATATTTTTCACTATACAATACTTTGTTTTTATAAAATTGATTATTATTTTTTAAGGAGTTTTTTGAAAGATGCAAGTAACACAAATTTGGAGTAATGTATTAAAATTGATAGAACCTGAAGTTACAGATATTGCCTTTTCAACATGGTTTAAAGATATAAATCCTGTTGCAATTGATGGCAAGACTCTTATACTTTCTGTTTCAAATGACCTTATATTATCTGCATTGAAAAGAAGATATTTTGACCTTATACAAAATGCAGCAAACTCTGTATTTGGAGAAGATTATAATATAAATCTTGTCATAGGTGACGATTATAAACCTGAAAACCAAATAAATGAATCAAATAATATGAATATGGCTTCTGCTGATGGATTCTTTTTAAATCCAAAATATACTTTTGAAACATTTGTCGTTGGTAATTCAAATCATTTTGCACATGCGGCTGCAGTTGCTGTTGCAGAAGCGCCGGCACAGACATATAACCCGCTTTTCTTATATGGCGATTCCGGTCTTGGTAAAACACATCTTATACAAGCAATTGCAAACTATGCAAAACAAATAAATCCTGATTCAAAAATTGTATATATTTCTTCTGAAAAATTTACAACAGAGCTTATAAATGCAATATCTACAAGAACAACAGAACAATTTCGTTCAAAGTTTAGAAATGCAGATATTCTTTTAATTGATGATATACAATTTCTTGCCGGAAAGGAAATGGCCCAAGAAGAATTTTTCCATACATTTAATGAACTTTATAACGCAAATAAACAAATAGTACTTACAAGTGACCGTCTCCCGCGAGAAATAAATACATTAGAGGACAGACTTCGTACACGATTTGAGGGTGGACTTATGGGCGATATAAAACCGCCCGATTATGAAACAAGAATTGCTATATTACAAAAAAAGGCATCACAAGATAATGTTGAGGTTCCATATGATGTATATTGTTATATGGCAGACAGTATAAAATCAAATATACGCGAGCTTGAAGGAGCTCTTACAAGAATAATATCTTATTCAAAAATTACCGGCAGAAAGCTTGATTTACAGCTTGCAGAGGAGGCACTTTCGACTGTTATAGAACAAAAAGGTGTTATAAGAATTACTGCAAAATCTATAAATGAAACAGTATCAAAATATTATAATATTCCGATTGAAGATATTAAAGGTAAAAGAAAAACACAGGATATTTCTGATGCAAGACAAGTTGCAATGTATTTGTGCAGAACACTTACAGATATGTCATTTGTAGTTATAGGAAAAGAATATGGCGGAAGACATTATACAACCGTAATGCATGCAGTAGATAATATCGAAGAAAGTATAAAAAATAATAGTGAGGTTGCATCTGCAATAGAAACAATGACAAAACAATTAAAGACAATTTTGGGATAATTATTAACATTTTTATATGAATATGTGAAAATGTTAATGTGGACGAATGTGTATTTGTGATTTGTGTGGATAATTTTTAATAGTTTTCCTTGTTTTTTGCTAATAAAAAAACACTATTATATCGCAGAAAAACAGACTTTTCCATAAAATCCATATACACTACTAATACTACTTCTATAATTATATTATTATATATTATTTTTTAAAAAGGAATGATGAAATATGAAATTTATATGTGACAAATCAAAATTGATAGAAGCTATAAATACTGTTCAAAAAGCTGTCAGTGCAAAATCGACACTTCCTATTTTAGAAGGTATTTTATTAGAATGTTTAGATAATAAAATTATTCTTACAGGAAATGACCTTGAAATTGGTATAAAGTATGAAATTGAAGCAAGTGTTTCTCAAAATGGAAGTATAGTATTAAATTCAAGAATGTTTGGTGATATAATAAGAAAGCTTCCTGATGCTCCTGTTATGATTGAAAGTGATGAAAATAATATTACAAATATAAAATGTGTTAATGTAGATTTTAATATTTCCGGCCTTTTAGCATCAGAATTTCCAAAAATTACAGAGGTTTTAAGAGATAATTTTATAAAAATAGAAGCAAATAAACTTAAAAAAATGATTAGACAGACAATTTTTGCAGTATCAATTCGTGAAAACAAGCCTGTTTTAACCGGTGCATTATTTGAAATAGAAAATGATAAATTTACAATGGTTGCAAGTGATGGATATAGACTTGCAATAAGAAAAGAAACAATAAAAGACAGTGAAAAAACAATAAATGCAATTGTTCCGGGTAAAACATTAAATGAACTTTTAAAAATTATAAAAGATGACAATACTTTTATAAATATATATTTTACAGACAAGAATGTATTGTTTGAATTTGATGATTTTATAGTAACATCTCGTCTTCGTGATGGAGAATATATAAAATACAAGTCTGCAATACCGTCTGAATATAATATTGAAATAAATGCAAATGTTATGTCATTTTGTGACTCTATTGACAGAGCATCGCTTATAATAAATACAGATAATTCAAAAAGTCCTCTAAAGCTTGATATAAAAGACGATACAATAACAATTAGTTGCAGTTCGCATATGGGAAAGGTATCTGATATTATAAATGTTGATTCAAGTGGTGGAGAGCTTGTTATAGGTTTTAATCACAGATATTTATGGGATGCATTTAAAAATTGTGATGATGAAGAAGTAAAAATGAAATTTATTTCTGAAAGATATCCACTTATTGTTACACCTACAAACAGTGATGAATTTTTGTATATGATACTTCCAATTATTATTCAGTCATAAAAATATATAAAATTAACGGAGAATATTATGGAAAAAGTAGAGGTTAGTATAAATACAGAGTATATAAAACTTGACCAACTTTTAAAATACAGCGGTATTGCAGAGAGCGGTAGCGATGCAAAGGATATGATTTTGGACGAAATTGTAAAATTTAATGGCGAAGTGTGTACTATGCGCGGTAAAAAAGTACGCAAAGGCGATAATGTTGAGATTGAATTTGAAGATGAAACTGTTTTAATTGTGGTAGGGTAGTATGTATATAACAAATTTAAAACTTAAAGATTTTCGTAATTATGAAAGTGCTGACATAAATTTTATAAATGGTACTAATATAATTTATGGAAACAATGCCCAAGGAAAAACAAATATACTTGAAGCAATATTTCTTTTTTGCACTGCGCGCTCGCACAGACGCGCCACAGACAGAGAAATTATAAAAAAAGACTGTGAGCAAAGCATTATTGATATAAAATTCAGTGATGATGTGAGAGATTATGTTGGCAGGATGAAAATTCTTGATGGAAAAAAGAAATTTGTAAATATAAACAATGTAAATATTAAAAAAATAAGTCATATTGCTGATTATATAAATGTTGTAATGTTTTCGCCGGAGGATTTATTTATAATAAAAGACTCCCCGTCTGTAAGACGGCGATTTATTGATATGTCTATAAGTCAGATTTCGCCTGTTTATGTTTCATTTCTTAATGATTATTTAAAAATTATAAATCAAAGAAATAATCTTTTAAAAGAAATAAAACGATATAATAAAAGCGATGAAACACTTGATATATGGGACGAGTATCTTGTTGATTTATCATGTAAAATAATTAAATATCGTCGTGAGTTTATAAAAAAGCTTCAAGAATTTTCTAAAAAAATTCACTATGAAATATCAACAGAAAATCTTTTAATAAAGTACATATCAAATTGTAATGAAAATATTTATGATGATGAGAAATTATATACAGAGCTTTGTGAAAAAATAAAAAAATCGAGAAAGCGCGATATTGAAACCGGCATGACTAACATTGGCGCACACAGGGATGATTTTGTTTTTTATATAAACGAAAACGATGCAAAAATTTATGGTTCACAGGGACAACAAAGAAGTGTTGTATTGAGTTTAAAGCTTGCACTCACGGAAATTATAAAAAATGAAAAAGGAAGCTATCCGATAATTTTATTAGATGATATTATGAGCGAGCTTGATGAGTCGAGAAGACAGTACTTGTCGGGCAAAATTGAGGACAAGCAGGTCATTATTACTTGTACCGATAAAGAACAAAAAGCAAATTATTCAAATGTAAAATATTTTAATGTATCAAATAATAGTGTAAAAGAAGAGTAAGAGGTGAGAAGATGTATCTTCATTTAGGCTCTGATGTTGTTGTTTCACAAAGTGAAATTATTGCAATTTTTGACCTTGATACAACATCTATTTCGAAGATTACAAGAGATTTTTTAAACACCACACAAAAAGCAAATAAGGTAATAGATGTGAGCAGTCACGATTTGCCGAAAAGTTATGTATTATGTGGTAAAAAAGATAGATTTAATATTTATATTTCTCCTTTGTCATCACAAACACTCTACAAGCGTGCTTCTGGTAAATTCAGGATTGAATAAATTTATTATATTACCCTTGATACAGAAAGGAAATGTAAAAAATGATTGAAAACAATATTACAAACAATTATGATGAAAATCAAATACAAGTGCTTGAGGGACTTGAAGCAGTAAGAAAGCGTCCCGGCATGTATATCGGTTCGACATCGATTCGTGGCTTGCACCACCTTGTGTATGAAATTGTGGACAATGCTATTGATGAAGCGCTTGCAGGTTTTTGTAAAAATATTACTGTTACTATAGACAAGGGTAATATTATCACAGTAACTGATGATGGTAGAGGTATACCTGTTGGTATTCATCCAAAAATGGGTATATCGACACTTGAGGTTGTATTTACAATTCTTCACGCAGGTGGCAAGTTTGGCGGTGGAGGATATAAGGTGTCGGGCGGTTTGCACGGTGTTGGTTCGTCTGTTGTAAACGCACTTTCACAATGGCTTGAGGTTGAAGTATCAACCGGAGAAGATATATATTTCCAAAGATTTGAGCGTGGTAAAAGCTGTGGCAGTGCAAAAGTAATTGGAAAGACCGACAAAACGGGCACAAAGGTTTCATTTTTGGCAGATGATACAATTTTTGAAACATTAGAATATGAATATGAGACACTACTTACTCGTCTTCGTGAGCAGGCATTTTTGAATGCAGGTATAAATATTGTATTTACTGACAATCGTACAGAAGAGCCTGTTATAAATACAATGCATTATGAGGGCGGTATTCGTGAATTTGTAAAGCATGTAAATCGTAAAAAGGTTGCAATACATGATGATGTTATATATTTTGAGGCACAAAAAAATGATGCCCAGGTAGAAATTGCAATGCAATATACTGATAATTATAACGAAAATCTTATCAGCTTTGCAAACAATATAAACACAACCGAGGGTGGTACACATGAAATGGGCTTTAAGGCCGCTCTTACGAGAGTGTTTAACGACTATGCAAGAAAGTATAATATATTAAAAGAAAAAGACCAAAATTTATCCGGCGAGGATGTAAGAGAAGGACTTACTGCAATTATAAGCGTAAAGGTTGTTGAGGCACAGTTTGAAGGACAAACAAAGACAAAGCTTGGTAATTCAGAAATAAGAGGCCTTGTTGATAAGGCTGTAAGTGACAAATTTACAGATTTTCTTGAAGAAAACCCACCAATAGCACGAATGATACTTGAAAAGTCGCTTACTGCAGCTCGTGCACGAGAGGCTGCACGAAAAGCGCGTGAAGCAACAAGAAAATCAAATTCGTTTGGCGATACTTCACTGCTTGGCAAGCTTGCGCGTTGCTCTGGCGATGACCCGGAAAAGAATGAAATTTATATCGTAGAGGGTGACTCGGCAGGTGGCTCGGCAAAACAAGGCCGTGACAGAAGCTTTCAGGCGATACTTCCTTTGTGGGGCAAGATGCTTAATGTTGAAAAATCAAGAATCGACAAAGTATATGGAAATGAAAAGCTTTTGCCGATTATAATGTCGCTTGGTACAGGCATTGGTGATGATTTTGATATTACAAAGCTAAAATATCACAAAATTATTATAATGGCCGATGCCGATGTCGATGGCTCACATATTCGTACGCTCTTGTTGACATTTTTCTTCAGACATATGCGTCCTCTTGTAGATGCGGGGCATATATATCTTGCACAACCACCTCTGTTTAAAATTACAAAGGGTAAAACGGTAAAATATGTGTATAATGATGCTGACCTTTCAAAAGCGACAGAGGAGCTTGGTGGAAAGTGTGATGTGCAGCGTTATAAAGGTCTTGGTGAAATGACAGCGACACAGCTTTGGGAAACAACAATGAACCCGGAAACAAGAACAATGCTTCGTGTAAATGTTGATGACGCAGTTTTGGCAGATGAGATGTTTACAGTGCTTATGGGCGACAATGTTGAGCCAAGACGCGAATTTATTGAAAAGAATGCAAGTCTTGTTACAAATCTTGATATTTAATCAATAAACAAAAAAGAACCATACAGATGTATGGTTCTTTTTTGTTTATAAAACTAAAATCCTCTCGAACTACCGCCGCCGCCAAAGCTGCCCCCGCCGCCGCCAAATCCGCCGCCAAACTTGCTACCACCATAGTGTGAGCTTGTGCCTTTGCCGAGAAGATATCCGCCCAAGAATGCGCCGCCACTGCCACCGCCTTTGTTTGATGTATTGATGAGAGAAACTATTATAAGTGCAGCAAATATTATAGTAACTATAATCGAGGCGATATCTATATCGTCTTCTTCGTCCAAAACTGACAAATCAACGCTTTCGGGCACTTCAAGTCCGTACTCGTTATAAACTTCGGCCAAAACTGCTTTATATAAGTTTAAAATACCAGTGTCAAAGTCGTTATTTCTAAGGTGCGGCAAGGCATAATTATCCATAAGACGACCGGTTTTTGCATCGTTTAGTGCGCCTTCGAGTCCATAGCCTACCTCGATAGAGATTTTTCGTTCATCAAGCGCAACAAGTATGAGCACACCATTATCATCCTCGCCGCCGATTTTCCACTCACGAGCAAGCTCTATCCCATATTCGCGTTCGTTTTTGCCGCCCATATCGTTTACTGTTGCAACAACGATTTGCGCCTTTGTCTTTTCACACAATGTATTTGAATGGTTTATTATATAGCCTTCTGTTTCATCAGACAAAAGATTTGCAAAATCGGCGGCATAAAACATATTGGTCGGTGCGGGAAGTGCACACACAAGAGTGCTTATGCATAAAAGTATAGCTATAAGAAAAACAAGTTTTTTCATTTAAAATCCTCTCAATGTCGGTACAACTACTTATTAGAAGTTTACCTGTGGAACGGTTTCGGCGCCTTCTGCCGCCTGGAAATAGTCTACAGGTGTAAAGCCAAACAAATTTGCAAAAATTACTCGCGGGAAAGTTTTAATCATTGTATTGTACGAATTTGCTGTGTCGTTATAGTCTTTTCGCGCAACGGCGATACGGTTTTCTGTGCCGGCAAGCTCATCTGTAAGAGCACTAAACTGTGTATCGGCCTTAAGTGCAGGATAATTTTCTACAACAACTAACAATCTGCTGATTGCACTTGACAGTGCACTATCTGCCTCTGCTATATCTTTTGTTGAACTTGCACCACTGAGGCGTGCTCTTGCGTCAGCGATTTGCCCAAGAATTTCGCTTTCGTGGCTTGTATAGCCCTTTACAGTGTTTACAAGATTTGGTATAAGGTCATTTCTGCGTTGGAGCTGGGTATCTATAACTGAAAGCTGCTTGTTTACAGCTTCGCGTGCAGATACAAGCGAGTTGTAGCTCCCTGCAACAGAAAAACCGACAATAGCGACAACAACAATTACTGCAATTAAAACAATAGTACCTTTTTTCATTTTATTACTTCCTTTCACGGCAAAACGCCAAAAAAATTTATGTATGCTATTTTATATATACCCAATTTTTAAACAAAAAAACAAAAATAAAAGAATATTTATAATTTGAAACGGACGGCATTATTATCTGCCATCCGCTTCTGTCTGTTATTTTATAACAAGCTCGCCATCTACAACATCTATTGTGATACTATCGCCTGATTTTATGTTGTTTTCAAGCATTTTCTCCGCAAGCAAATCTTCAATCCTTGACTGTATAGCGCGGCGGAGCGGTCTTGCACCGTATACGGGGTCAAAGCCTTCTTTTGCAATCTGTGTTATCGCCTCATCACTAAATTCTGCCGTGATGCCGTTTTCTGCAAGACGGTTTTTAAGTGTATCAAGCATAAGTGATGCGATTTTTTTGATTTCGTCCTCTCCAAGCTGATGAAATACTATTGTATCATCAATTCTGTTCAAAAACTCGGGTCTAAAATGTTTTTTAAGTTCGCCTAAAACATCATTTTTTATTTGTTCATATGTTTTGTTATCGCTATCGCTTGATGTCGAAAAACCAAGCTTTTGTCCTTTTTGTGCAGTAATAAGCCTTGCGCCGATGTTTGATGTCATAATAATAATTGTATTTCTAAAATCTACGCGCCTACCTTGCGAATCGGTCAAAATGCCATCCTCAAGAATTTGTAAAAGAATATTAAACACATCGGGATGTGCCTTTTCAATTTCGTCAAAAAGTATTACACTATACGGTTTGCGACGCACTTTTTCAGTAAGCTGACCGGCGTCATCATAGCCCACATATCCCGGAGGCGAACCAACAAGTCGCGATACGGAGTGCTTTTCCATATATTCGCTCATATCGACGCGTATCATATCGTCTTCAGAACCAAACATTGACTGTGCAAGCGCTTTTGAAAGCTCTGTCTTGCCGACGCCAGTCGGTCCAAGGAATATAAACGAGCCTATTGGGCGTTTCGGGTCCTTTAAACCAACGCGCCCGCGCCGTATTGCTTTTGCAACGGCTTGCACGGCTTCGCTTTGACCTATTACACGCTTGTGGAGTGTCTCTTCCATATTAAGAAGCTTTACCGATTCGTCGTTTGTAAGCTTTGATACGGGTATATTTGTCCACTCGGACACGATTGTTGCAATTTGCTCATAATCAACAGCCGTTTTTTCTGTTGCGTGCTCATCTTTCCATGCGTCCTGCTCTTTTTTAAGTGCCTCTTCCACTTGTTTTTCATCATCACGCAGCTTTGCAGCACGCTCGAAATCCTGCACGGCTACTGCGCTTTCTTTTTCAGCACATATCTTTTCAAGCTTTTCCTCAAGCTCTTTTATAGCAGGCGGAGCGGTAAGAGTACCAAGACGCACCTTTGACGCCGCCTCGTCTATAAGGTCAATTGCCTTATCGGGCAAAAATCTGTCCGTAATATATCTTGTTGAAAGCTCGACTGCGGCTTTTATTGCTTCGTCGGTGATTTTTACGCCGTGATGTGCCTCGTACTTGTCGCGTATACCCATAAGAATTTGGACGCTTTCTTCTTGGGTGGGTTCGCCGACGGTAATCGGCTGGAAACGACGCTCGAGCGCAGAGTCTTTTTCGATATGTTTTCTGTATTCTTCAAGTGTTGTAGCACCAATCATCTGTATTTCGCCACGCGCAAGCGATGGCTTTAAGATGTTTGAGGCGTCGATTGCGCCCTCTGCTGCACCTGCACCAATTATTGTATGCATTTCATCGATAAATAAAATCACATTCCCTGATTTTGCGACCTCTGTCATGGCGGTCTTAAGTCTTTCTTCAAACTCGCCTCTGTATTTTGCGCCGGCAATCATAGACGAAAGGTCAAGCGTAAACAAACGCTTATCACGAAGCACCTCCGGCACATCGCCTGCGACTATTTTTTGTGCAAGACCTTCGATTACTGCTGTTTTGCCGACGCCAGGTTCGCCAATAAGGCAGGGGTTGTTTTTTGTTCGTCTTGATAAAATCTGAATAACGCGACTGATTTCCTTGTCACGCCCAATTACAGGGTCAAACTTACCCTCGGTTGCCATTTTTGTAAAATCGCGCCCAAACTGGTCAAGTGTTGGCGTGTTTGTTTTTTTGTTTGGTGCGCCACCTTGTGACGAGGAGGGCATATCTGCTGAGCCGTTGCCTTGATAATTTGACAGAGTTGCCATAATTTCTGCATAAAATGTTGCAAGCTCAAGCCCAAGCTCGCTCAAAATCTTTACTGCAACATTTTCTCCCTCGCGAATAATTGCTAAAAGCATATGCTCGGTACCGATATAATTGTGTGCCATTTTGCGTGCCTCGGCAAAGCTTAGCTCGATTATTCTTTTTGTGCGTGGCGTCATCATAAGCTGGGTCGATTTTGCAATTTCTTCCTTTTTGCCCATAAACTCAATGATTTTTTCCTTTACAATATCGTAGGTTATATCCTTTTGTGACAAAAGCTTGCCCGCAAGGGCGCTCTCATCACTACAAAGACCTGCAAGAATATGCTCTGTTCCAATATATCCGTGTCCGAGTTCGCACGCGGTTGCATGTGCACTGCGCAGCGCTTCCTGGGCTTTTTGTGTAAAACGATTTTCAAATGTCATATTTATTCTCTCCCTTCAACCAAAACATTTCGAATCATGTCTGCACGCGCCTTGTCGCGCTCGACTGCATCAAGAGCCTTGCCGTTTTCAAGGCTTATATGTGCCGGCTCTGATTTTATCATAAGCTCTGTTATTGTTTGGTCATCTATACCTTTTATTATACTCAAATTTATCCCAAGTTTTACCTGTGAAAGCAAATCTTCACATTCTGCGGACGAAAGCTTGCGCGCATATGTGAGCGTGCCAAGTGCGCGCCACAAAGAATCTGACAAATCATCGGGGTTATTTTCAAAAAGCTTTTTTCGAAGCTCTCGCTCTGTTTTTATAATTTGCGCAGCAACGCTTTTTAGCTTTTCACAAGTTTTTTCCTCGTTTATGCCAAGGGTAATTTGATTAGAAAGCTGATACAAATCGCCTTTTGAACCACTGCCCTCGCCATATATGCCACGGATTGTAAGCCCAAGCTTGCCCACTTCGCCAACAAGCGCATTCATTCTTTTTGTAATACGAAGCGCCGGCAAATGCAACATCACCGATGCCCGAAGTCCCGTTCCGACATTTGTCGGACAATGTGTAAGGTATCCAAATTGTGCATCAAAAGCAAAATCAAGTGATGAAGACAACTTGTCATCGAGTGCGTTTGCTTTTTCATAAGCCGCATCTATATCAAAGCCAGGCATAATTACTTGGAGTCGGATATGGTCCTCCTCTCCAATCATAATGCTTGCATCATCACTTTGCGATATAAGAAGAGATTTGTTTTTGCCGTTTAGCATTTCGCGACTTATAATATGCTCCTCAACAAGAGCAACCTTATTAAGCTCGGGCGCATTATCGAGATTTAAAAACTCAAAACCGCTGCCGGCTGCAGCTTTTACTTTTTCTGTGACTTCTTTTGCGTTGTCATCACTCCATCGAGACGGAAACGGTATATCTGCAATATTTCTTGCAAGACGAATACGAGTGCTTACGACGATGTCGCTGTCGCGTCCTTTTTTATTAAACCAATTATTCATCACATTACGCCTCCTTTGCTTTAAGTGCGTTTATTTTGTCACGAAGGATTGCTGCGTTTTCAAAATCCTGACTTTCAATGGATTTTTTGAGCTCTTGCTCAAGCAATTCAAGCTCGCGCTTAATTTTAATTTTTTTATCTGCATTTTTTGACACTTTGCCCGTATGCTCGGCGTTGCCGTGTGTGTTTTTTAACGCTTGGGCAAGATATGGTCTGAAAGCGTCATAGCACTTTGGGCACCCAAGCTTGCCCGTTTGTGAAAACTCTGCAAGGCTCATATGACATGCAGGGCAAACCTCGTTTGGAACAGTTTTGTGCGTTTTTGATACATAAACGGGAAAGCTGTCATCAAAAAAATCGGAAAACAAATCATACAACATAACAAAAACTCCTTTCAACCAAAGCCTATCTTACAAGGCTCATAAGCATATTCTTAAATGCAGCAGCGCGGTATGTGTCGCTTTCGGGGCGGCTAAAAGGAATCGCCCTGTCAGAAAGCACACTCTCCATCAAACCAAGCTCGCGTGCACTAATCACATCGGCCTGCACCATATTTACAAGCATCGCATGTACGCTTGCAAAGCTTATTGCATCGCCAATCGAGTTTACAACATGCATAAGATAGCTGCTGCCTGATACCTCGACGCGCCTTATGCGTATAAATCCGCCGCCGCCACGCTGGCTTTCAACAATATATCCACGCTGGCCGGTAAAGCGCGTGTCGATAACATAGTTTATCTGTGACGGTGCACATGAAAAGTGCGACGCAAGCTCATTTCTTTTTAGTGTGACATCGCTTTGCGTATCGAGCATGTCTAAAAGAAATCTTTCTATAATATCACTCATCTTCATAAACATAACCACCTATTCCTGACAAAAATCGTCATTATTTTTGACTTTGACTTTCTTTGACCTTTGGTTCAAATACAGTATAGCACCATTATTTTTGCTTGTCAATACATAAATTTTAAATTTTTATATATTTTTTTAAAATTATGTGCTACAATGTATTTATTGTCTATAATATATGAAAAACAAAGGTGTTCTATAATGTAAAATAGTAAAAGCACCGATTTTGCATGTTTTTCTTGCATTTTTATGCAACATGTTGTATAATTATAAAACAAGGAGTGAATAAAATGTTTAATGAAATTGTTGGATTTGATAAAAGCTATTATATGAATACCTTTGGGGACAGGCTTCCGGTATGTTTTGACAAAGGAAAAGGGATAGAGCTTTTTGATGTTAATGGTCAAAAATATACAGATTTTTTTGCAGGTATTGCAGTAAATGCACTGGGCTATTGTCACCCAAAATATGTAAACACAATATGTGACCAGGCGAATAAACTTATGCACACATCTAGCCTGTATTATATAGAGCCACAGGCACGCCTTGCAAAAAAACTTGTAGAGCTTTCATGTGCAGACAGAGTATTTTTGGCAAATTCGGGCGCAGAAGCAAATGAAGGTGCGATAAAGCTTGCAAAAATTTATTTTTATAAAAAAGGGAAAACAGAAAAGACAGAGGTTATAACGCTTGTCGATTCGTTCCATGGGCGCACACTTGCAACGGTTGCAGCAACAGGCCAAACAAAGTATCAAAAACCGTACAAACCACTTGCGCCGGGCTTTTCGCATGTACAGATAAACGATTTTGATGCGCTTTATAATGCAGTAAACGATAAAACAGCAGCGATTATGCTTGAGCTTATTCAGGGCGAAAGCGGCGTGCACGAATGTGATATGGAATACATAAAAAAGGTACGCAAACTCTGTGATGAAAAAGACATTATACTTATCGTAGATGAGGTTCAGACCGGAATAGGCCGTAGCGGCAAGATGTTTGCTTATGAAAACTTTGATATAGAGCCTGATATATTTACACTTGCAAAGGCGCTTGGTGGCGGTGTGCCGATTGGTGCAGTGTGTGCAAAGGAAAAGTTTTGCGCATTTGAGCCGGGCGACCATGGCTCGACTTTTGGAGGCAATCCGTTTTGTTCAGCGGCAGCGCTTGCGGTGCTTGATATTATAGAGGAAGAGGCGGTTGTTGAAAACGCCGACAAGGTCGGCACCTATTTTAAAGAAAAGCTTGATATGCTTGCAAAAAAATATCCAAGCACAATAAAGCAAGTGCGCGGACGCGGGCTTATGCTTGGCGTTGAGTATGCAGAGGGACTTTCTAAAAAGGTTAATGCGATGCTTTTTGAAAAACATATACTTTGTGGAAGCACAACAACAACTCTTCGAATTTTGCCGCCACTTATTATAACAAAAGCTGATGTTGATAAATTTATAGTTGCGCTTGATGAAGTGACTGCGCAGCTTTGCTAATAAAAATGACAAGGAGATATAATAATGAAAGATTTTATAAGCTTGCATGATTGCACAAAAGAGCAAATCGAAAATATGTTAAAGCTTGCGCTAAAGCTTAAAGCCGAATTAAAAAGTGGCATAGCGCACCCGATATTGAGGGGCAAAACACTTGGTATGATTTTTACAAAATCATCAACACGCACACGCGTGTCGTTTGAGGTTGGCATGACACAGCTTGGTGGATATCCGCTGTTTCTGAGCTCTGCCGATATCCAGCTTGGCCGTGGCGAAAGTATATATGATACTGCAAATGTGCTTTCGAGATATCTTGATGGAATTATGATACGAACATATGCACATTCTGATGTTTTAGACCTTGCAAAATATTCAACGATACCGATTATCAACGGTTTAACAGACTTACTACATCCGTGCCAGGTGCTTGCAGATTTGCAAACTACATATGAGCACAAGGGTAAGCTTGAGGGGTTAAAGCTTGCATACCTTGGAGACGGAAACAATATGGCACATTCGCTTTTGTATGGATGTGCAAAGGTTGGTATGGATGTTGCAGTTGCAACACCGACGGGATATATGTGTGATGCTGAAGTTGTAGAAAATGCAAAATCAGATGCAAAAAAGAGTGGTAGCAGCGTAATCATAACAAACGACCCGACAGAAGCTATTTCAAATGCTGATGTCGTTTATACAGACACATGGGTAAGCATGGGACAGGAAAGCGAAAAAGAAGAAAGGCTTAAAATATTTACGCCATATCAGGTTAATAAGGAGCTTTTTGCAAAAGCGAAAAGCGATGCGATATTCATGCATTGTTTGCCTGCATATCGTGGCTTTGAGGTAACAGAAGATGTAATCGATGGCAAAAACTCTGTGATATTCGACGAAGCAGAAAACAGACTTCATGCACAAAAGGCAGTATTGGCAACATTTATGGCATAATATGGAGGAAAAAAATGACAAACATGGGATTTGAGGTTCGCGTTGCGGTATATGATGATATTGATGCGATTGAACAGATTACAAATGAGGCGTTTCATAAATATGCTGCAATGGTAGGAAATGATAACATACAGGCACTTCAAGAAACAAAAGAAGATATAAAAAACGATATTGACAATTCGCTTGTGCTTGTTGCTTTTATGGATGGCACTCCTGTTGGAAGTGTGCGCGTAAAGATAAATTATGAAGACAAAACGGCATACCTTTCTCGTTTTGGTGTAAAGATAAACTCCCAAAACAATGGTGTTGGAAAGTCACTCATGAATCTTGTTGACATAAAAATGCGCGAAATGGGTATAAAAAAGATTATGCTCCATACAGGTGCAAAGGTAAGCTCTCTTGTAAAGTTTTATTATGGCAGAGGCTTTTACATTGACTCTACTACAAAGGATAGAGGATATATTCGTGCGCTGCTTTGTAAAGAATACGATTGATTGTAACATAAAGTTAATCAAAAAACAATATGTAGTTATAAAGTTAATTTTGTATCTATATATTGTGTTTTAATTTGATATTATTCACACACAAAAACAACACAACATATTGTTAATAATTTCCATATATGATACAATAAATACAAGATAAGTTGAAAAAGAAAAGCTTTTCAAAACAAATAAGAAAACAAGCTTGGGGAGGATATGGAAATTGTCAAACATAAAAGAAATTTTTGATGTGCAAAATCGCATAAAAGAAAAAATAGACAAAATTATAGAGCATAAACAAAAACATAAAATAGAGCAAAGAGATGTTGTTTTTGAAGATATTTGTGCATGCTTTGATATTTTATGCTTACTTACAGAAAAATGTATAGACAGTAAAGAATAAACACATAAAAAGGGAGCTCAAAAACTGAGCTCCCTTTTTATATATAAATCATACTTTCAATATTCCAAAACCTTCAAGAACGGATGTTATAAGAATTGCAAGTATGCATACAGGCGCGATGTATTTAACCATCACCTTATACATTGCTTCGCGTTTAAATTGTGAAGAGAGTTTTATCTCATCTGCAACAACATCTACCCCGACAATGTATCCTACAAAAATACAAGTCAAAAATGCACCTGCAGGCATCAACAACGCGTTTGCAACAAAGTCAAAAAATGAAAGAAAATCCATCCCTAATATTTTAAAGGATGCCCATGCACCGTTTCCTAATGATGACGGAATTCCAAGAAGAAAGGCGCTTGCCGCCACAATGCTTGCTACGGCAAACCGACCGGTTTTATATCGGTCGCAAAGCGTGGAGACAACGCTTTCCATAAGTGATATTGTAGATGTAAATGCCGCAAAAAACACCAACAGAAAGAACGCTCCGCCAATTATATTGCCACCAACCATGGAAGAAAAAACCCTTGGCAGTGTTTCAAACATAAGTCCGGGCCCTTTGTTTAAATTTGCTGCAAGAACCGTGCTATCGCCCGCAGAAAAAGAAAAGATTGCAGGAATAATCATAACAGCAGCCAAAATCGCAATGCCTGTATCAAAGATTTCGATTCGCTTAACGCTTTTTGATATGTCGTTTTCCTTTTTTAAATATGAGCCATATGTTATCATAATGCCCATTGCAAGAGACATTGAATAAAACATCTGGCCGAGAGCGGACAAAAGTGTCATCGGTGAAAACTGGTCAAAGTTTGGTATAAACAGATATTTTACGCCCTCAATTGCGTTTGGGAGTGTCAAACAATATATTGCAATGCCTATTGATAAAATAACGAGAATCGGCATCAAAACTTTGCTTGTTGCTTCTATTCCCTTTTCGACACCCTTTATAACAACGAGATATGATACAAGCATAAACACAAAAAACCAAACAAGCGGTTGCCATGGATGAGCGATAAAAGATGTAAAAAAGCCTGTAGATGCCATAGCTTGTGAATTGCCGATTAGATATTCTACAAAATATTTTACTATCCAACCACCGATTACGCCATAATAGGAAAGAATTATAAACGCCGCAAATACCGCCATAGCACCGATAAATTTATATTTTTTGGCAAGCGCGCCATAAGCGCCTATCGGGCTAAGACCTGTTTTGCGTCCGATTGCAATTTCAGAGAGCATAATTGTATAGCCAAAAGTAACAACAAGCAGTATATAAATAAGTATAAATATACCGCCACCGTACATCGCTGCAAGATATGGAAATCGCCATATATTCCCAAGACCGACGGCACTTCCTGCCGCGGCTAAAACAAAGCCTAATCCACCTGAAAAGTTTGCTCGTTTTTGCATAAAAAAGTTTCGTCCTTTCTTTGATAAAATATAAAGGATTTATTTTATAGTGCTCAATAAGTGGCAAAGTTATGTATGCAACACAAAACAGCTGTTGTATAAAAAAATATCCGCGTCCATGGACACGAATATTTTTATGGGGAAATACCCCCTTGCTCCAAAACAATTATTTTGACTATTCTGAAAAGCAGAAAATTCCGCCCAAAAAGCATCTTTAAAACCGGATAAAAATTATGTCTGTGTTATAAAGAAAATCTTTTTATATTAAAAAAATCAGATGCCAATTAAAGTTTTGATACATTAGCGGCCTGTGGGCCCTTTGCGCCATCAATAACTTCAAATTCTACTGCGGCACCCTCTTCAAGTGTCTTGTAGCCTTCGCCTTGGATTGCTGAAAAATGCACGAAAATATCCTCGCCGTTTTCGCTCTGGATAAAGCCATAACCTTTTTCACTGTTGAACCATTTTACTGTACCTTTTTGCATTACTTGTTCCTCCAAAAATTTTTTGCACAGACATTTTCTGTGCTTTAAATATGATATCATATCTTACCATTATTGTCAACAAAAACTTTAGGAAAAATACATCAAAACAAAAAAAGCATCATTCTTTTTAACAAAGAACGATGCTTTATTATTACATAAACTGCATTACATTTTTGTTTGTTTTTGTTACTACAAGTTCAAGTGCATCAGCAAACTGTTTTGAAAGATAATCTTTAAACAACTCACAAACAATAATCTCTGTATCGTAGTGTCCTACATCAATTATCTTCATTCCGTTTTCAACACAATGACGAACCTGGGAATATTTATAATCGCCGGTAACAAAAACATCTGCATTTGCATCAAGAGCTGCCCCAATAAGCGCGGTACCGCCACCTGTGTTTATGGCGATGCGACTTACGCTCGCCTCTGCGTCGCCGCTATAACGAATATATTCAACACCAAGTGCCCGCTTTATCCTTTGAGCAAGCGCACCAAGCGTAATTGGCGAATCAATGTCACCTATACGCCCAATCCCTTCGCCGTTATCATCTGTATATTCTAATATTTTTACATTTTTAAGTCCAACCTTTTTTGCAAGCAAATCATTAAGCCCGCCCTTTGCAACATCAAGATTTGTATGGGCGGCATAATAAGAAATGTTATTTTGAATAAGTGCACGCAAAAGCTTGCCCTCTGGTGTTTGTGCAGTAATTTTGTTTAGCGGTTCAAACATAATTGGGTGATGCGCTACAATCATTTGTGCCCCCTCGCGCACAGCCTCCTCAACAACACCAATATCAAGGTCAAGCGTCAAAAGCACCTTTGAGACCTCTTGTTCATAGTCGCCACACAAAAGGCCGACATTGTCCCATTCATATGCGAGCTGTGTGGGAGCAAGTCTTTCTATAACTGAAGCAATATCCTTGCATTTTAGTTTTGTGTTCATAACAGTCTCCTTGTCTGCCGTTGTTGGCAATGTATTTTGTATATTAAAAATTTTCTTCAATGCGTGAAAGAGCGTCTATAAGTTTTTCATAGTAATTTATATCAACTTTTTTGTTTTTTGCGCGTCGCATACCACCAAGTGCTCGCACAAGACGCTTTTTTTGGTTTTTTAAATATTCATCAAAAAGCACATCTTTGCTTTTTAAAAGTGCGTCGCTTATGTAACAGTCGACATCACAAAAACCTGCGCTATCGCCGCTTTTTGCAAGAATAATCGTGTATATGCGCCTATCCTCGCGCACAAGAATTTCATTATTTATTACATAGCCGTTTTCATAAAGAAAGCGCCGAAGCTCGTGTGCGCTTGTCATAGGCTGGAGCACGAGCAGCTCTGCATTTTTGGCGACACGCTCGCCCTTTGACAAAATGTTGCAGATAACATTTGCACCCATTCCCGCAATGACAATCGCCTGTGTTTCGCCCACGCAAAGAGTATCAAGTCCGTCCCCAAGACGAAGCTCTATTCTATTTGCAAGGCCAAAACGCTCGACATTGTTTTTTGCACGCGAAAGAGGTCCTGTGCCAATGTCTGATGCAATTATTTTCTTTTCTGTATCTGCTTTTGCAAGCAATATTGGCAGATATGCGTGGTCAGAGCCGATGTCGGCGACCGAGTCTGTATTATTCAGGATTTTTATAAGTGCATCAAGGCGTGGTGTCGTATGACATGCCATATTGCGACTAAAATTTTTCATAAAAGCTATCACCATTTAAGTGCAAGTTTTATTATTTTACATATTTATATAATATACAAAAATGACAAAAATTACAATAGAAAAAATGAAAATATAATATAAAAATTTAAAAAATTGGTCACCTCAAAAGAAGTGACCAAAAATTATCTTTATTTTCCGACACAAAATTCTGCAAAAATTTTATCGACTATATCGCTGCTTACAGTTGTGCCGCTAATAAGCCCAAGGCTTTCAAGCGCGGCAGAAATATCAATTGTACACATATCCATCGGCATCCTTGATTTTAGCGTATCAAGCGCACTGATAAGAGAGGCGCGCGCATCGCCAAGAGCTTGAAGATGACGCATATTTGAAACAAGTGCGCCGCCACTGCCACTGCTGCCAAGCGAGCACATATCGCTGATTGCGCTTTTAAGCTCATCAAGTCCAAGACCCGTCTTTGTGCTTATATGTACAAGCGTATCACCCATTGTCATTTTTGTAAGAGCATCCATATCAAGCGCAGGCACAAGGTCAGATTTGTTTATTACAACGATGCGTTTTTTGTCTTTTGTAAGCGCAAGAGTTTCGATGTCTTCATCCGTGAGCGCACTGCCGACATCGAACAGGACAAGCACGATATCGGCATCTTTTATACAATCCTTGCTCCTGTCCACACCGATTTTTTCTACTGTGTCGTCTGCATCGCGTATACCAGCAGTATCAAAAAACCGCACCATAACACCATTTATAATTGTGCTTTGCTCTATAACATCGCGGGTGGTGCCCTCTATATCGGTCACAATCGCGCGCTGCGAATTTGTAAGTTCGTTTAAAAGTGACGATTTGCCGACATTTGGTCTGCCCGCAATAACACAAACTATACCCTCTTTTACAATCCGGCCGGCCGAGCCGCTTGCTATAAGCGTATCACACTGGGCTATGGCGTCACACAGCGTTTTTAGAAGACTTTCCTCGCTTAAATCAGCAATATCATCATCGGGATAGTCTACCTCTGCGGCAAATTGTGCCGATACATATAAAAGCGGTTGGCGTATTTTTTCGATTTCGTTAAGCAATCCGCCCTCGAGTTGATTTATGGCGTTTTTGAGCGACAAATCGCTATCAGCGTGGATTACATCTATTATCGCCTCAGCACGAGAAAGGTCGATGCGACCATTTAAAAATGCGCGCCGCGTAAACTCGCCTGCGCTCGCCATTCTTGCACCTGCATCAAGTGCGAGCGAAAGCACCTTTTGCAACACAAGCGGCGAGCCATGAGTCGAAATTTCGACCGTGTCTTCTGCTGTGAATGTTCGTGGTGCGCGCATTACACTTACCATAACTTCATCGATTACTTCGCCATCAGATGAATCAATAATGTGACCATAGTGAAGCGTGTGTGATGTCATATCTGAGATATGCGTGCCGTTTGGCGAGATGAAAATCTTGTCCGCGATATCAAACGCGTCATCACCGCTTATTCGTATAACGCCTATACCACCAACACCTACCGGTGTAGCGATTGCAGCGATTGTATCTGTTTTCATATCAAAGTCCTCCGTTTTACTTTGCGATTAAAATACCCGCACCACTTGGGCACGGGTATGGACTGTCTTAGTGTTTATAGGTTTTTGTATCACTCTTTAGTGCAACGACAACCTTGCGGTTTGGCTCTTCGCCGATAGAATAAGTATGAACTATCTCGTGGTCCTGGAGTGATGCGTGAATTACGCGTCTTTCGTATGGGTTCATTGGCTCAAATGTGTGGCGTCTGCCCGTTTTTGAAACCTTGTCCGCAATACGATTCGATAACGCACAAAGAGCTGCCTTGCGCTTTTCGCGATAATTTTCTGTATCTATCGAAATCTTTGTATAACTGCCGTCGATACGATTTACAACAAGGCTTGTTAAATATTGTATTGCGTCAAGAGTGTCACCTCTTTTGCCTATTATTATGCCCATATTGTCGCCTGAAAGGTTAATGTTTAGTATGTCATCCTGTTCGGTGATGTCCACATCCACCTTCATACCCATTGAGAAAAATAAATCATTTAAAAAATCTAAAGCGACTGATGCTGGTGTTTGCTTCATAGTAACAATAACCTTTGCCTCTTTTGAACCTAAAAGGCCGAACAAACCCTTTGTCCCCTCATCAACAACCTCAACATCTATCATATCTTTTGTCGCGCCAAGCTCATTTAATGCAAGCTCAATAGCCTCATCTATGCTTTTTGCGGTCTTTTCTATTCTTTTTGATTGTGTCGACAACAACTGCGTTCTCCTCCTTCTTTTTAAAGTACTGCACAGTAAAGTACTGTTGACCTAACTGAAAAACATTTGATATTATCCAATAAAGACCAACACCTGATGGCAATGTAAATGTAAAGAACACCGACATTATAGGCATCATAAGTGTCATAGACTTGCTCATTGATGCTGCCGTATCATCTGCATTTGGTGAAGTGGCCTGCTGTGGTGTGTTCATCGAAGTCATTTTTCCAAGCAACCACGATGTAAGACCTGATAAAACAGGAATAATCAATAGCGGAAGCGTCGTCCAAAGTGCCGGCGAAATCTGCCCCGCCAAAAGCGAACTAAACGGACCCCACACTTCGCTTGGATATCTTGACAAATCAAGTCCGAGGAAGTTAAAGTTAATAACCCATTCACTAAAGCCTTCAACACTTGTAGCAAAATTGCTCATTGCAATTTGAAAATTGTTTGCAAGAGTTTCCATCGATAGTGTTGTAAATCCGTTCGGAGCAATAGCAGCAAGGTCCGGATTGTTTATTACTGCTTGTTGCAAACTAATAACCTTGTTTATGTTTTCCGGCAGGTTAAAGTTTATACCAAGTATATACGAAAGCGGTCTTTGTATAACCTGAAACAGACCGATAATAATCGGAAATTGTAATAATAATGGCAAACATCCACTTGCCGGATTTGCATCATTTGCTTTATAAAGCTCCATCATTTCTTTGTTGAGCTTTTCTTTGTCGTTTCCATATTTTCTTTGAAGTTCTTGTAACTGTGGTGCAAGCTTTTGTTGTTTTACCATCGATTTTTGCGATTTAAGATTAAGCGGCAAAATCAAAAGCTTTATTATAATTGTAAAAAGTATAAGCGCAACACCATAATTTGGAATAAGCTTATAAATGAGCTCTACTATAAAGCCCATCGGCCTAACTATAAGCCACATAAAAAGATTGCCCATATTTATTATCTCCTTATAAGCAAAATCAAGCGTGAATAAGATCAAACGCGCTATTTGAGCGGGTCATAACCACCGCGACAAAACGGATTACATCTGATTATTCGCCAAAGAGCAAGCGCTCCGCCGCGAAAAACGCCATATTTACTTATGGCTTCATAGGCGTATTGTGAGCATGTAGGCACAAACCTACATGTGCTTTTGCGCTTTAATGGCGAAATACGCCTTTGATAAAAGCGTATGGCGCGCAAAACTATCGACTTCATAAAATCACACTTTTCTGTTTTGGACGAAAAATTATTTGTCAGCATCCTTTTGCGGAATTATCCCGCTTTTTTTCAAAAGATAACCCATGTCGGCACGAATGGACGAAAAATCGGCGTCGGCGGCTCTTGTACGAGCGACAATGACAATATTATACCCAAGAGTCATTTCGCTCTCTTGCAAACGATAACATTCTCTTATCAGACGCCTTATCCTGTTGCGCACAACCGCGTTCCCAAGCTTTTTTGTGACGGTTATGCCAAGCGTATTTTCTTTTTTTGCGGTTTTCTTATAATATATTACAAGATAACCTGCCACGATTGAGTTGCCTCTTTTATAAAGATAACGAAAATCGCGGTTATACTTCATAGACGAAGTGTTATTCAATCAAAATCACCGTCCACACCGTCTGCTGCCAACACGATAAAATTTTCTAAAAGAAAAGACCACCAAGTGGCCTTTTATGCTGACAGCTTTTTTCTACCCTTTAGTCTTCTTCTAGCCAGAACCTTTCTGCCGTTAGCAGTACTCATTCTTTTTCTAAAGCCATGCACCTTGCTTCTTTGCCTTTTTTTAGGCTGGTATGTTCTAAGCATTCTCTACACCTCCTGCAAAATGTTTGAAAAGCAATACCGCTTGCGCGTTTGCCAATACACAAATTAAATCGTATCCGCATAAGTGGACACGGTAAATATTATACATACATTTTCACAAAATGTCAAGCTTTTTTTGCTTTATAATTTCATTTTTACATACCGTTACTACATATAGGAAGAAAAATTTTTATAGCACAATATGCAGTGGCGCAGAGTATGCAAAATCTGATTTTTCAAAAGTGTTTTTCTTCTCACAAACAAGCTCACACACTACATCGCAAAGAGCTATAGGCGTTACCGCGCCATAAGCGAGGCGCCAGATGAAGCTTAAAACTTTTTGCTTGTCACAGCTTATTGAAAGAGCCTGTTGACTTTCGCTTGTATCTTCTTGTGTTTTGACGATTTCGATTCCATATGTACAAAGGCCGACGCTGTTTTCAAACGAAGTGTCCTCTTCCACAAGCAAGTATTTAAGCAAAAAGCCTGTCCGGCTTGCGTCGCCGATACACTTTATAGTGTGTATAACTTCCTTTTTCATAAACAAAACTCCTTTCTGCAAAGCATAGCTTTTGTGTAAAACATTATACCAGCACAAATGTTGTATGAAAAGAAAATTACATCGCAGAATGTGACACATATCGACAAAAATGATAGCCAAAAATCAAATAGCTAAAAATAAAAAATAAAAACTGTCGAAATATGTCGAAAATCAGATAAAAATGTAGCACAAAAGTTTTATAAATTATCAAAGACGCAAACAATGTGGTGCGTTTTTACATAAAGCGCTTGAAAAAAATGCAAAAAAGGTGTATAATAATGCGCAGATGAAATTATTTAATTTATAAAACGAGGAGAGATTTTATGAAAGCGGTTATAACGGTTATAGGACATGACAAAGTAGGAATTATTGCTACAGTATCGAATATTTTGGCAGATGCAAAAATAAATATTTTAGACATATCACAAACGATTATGCAAAATATGTTTACAATGATAATGCTCGTAAACATTGAAAAATGCACAGAAAACTTTGATGAAATTGCAAAAAAGCTTGAAAATGCGGGCGAACAGATGGGCCTTTCGATTAGAATACAACACGAGGATGTTTTTAACTCTATGCACCGTATCTGATGTGCTTTATAAAAAGCAAATATAACTACTAAAGGGTGATTTTTTAATGCTTAATAAGTTTGAAATAATAGAAACAATAAAAATGTTTGAAGAAGAGCACCTTGATGTACGCACAATCACGATGGGCATTTCTTTAAAGGATTGCAGTGACCCCGATGTCGACAAAATGTGTGACAAGGTGTATAAAAAAATTACGACACTTGCAAAGGACCTTGTAAAAACAGGCGAGGATATTGAGCGTGAATATGGCATTCCGATTATAAACAAGCGCATTTCTGTTACGCCGGCATCATATTTGTGTGAGCACGCAAAATCAATAGACGATTGTGTAAAAATTGCAAAGACGCTTGATGCTGCTGCAAAGACAACCGGCGTAAACTTTATAGGCGGTTACAGTGCGCTTGTGCACAAAAGCTATACAAAGGGCGACAAAATGCTTATAGAGTCTATACCTGAGGCGCTTGCGCAGACAGAGCGCGTATGTTCAAGCGTAAATGTGGCGACTACACGAGCAGGAATCAATATGGACGCGGTTCGCCAGATGGGAATTGTTGTCAAACAGGCAGCGGAACGCACCGCTTCGTCAGGTGGCTTTGCATGCGCAAAGCTTGTTGTATTTGCAAATGCAGTCGAGGATAATCCGTTTATGGCGGGGGCTTTTCATGGCAGTGGTGAGGGCGAATGTGTTATAAATGTTGGCGTAAGTGGCCCCGGCGTTGTAAAATGTGCTCTTGAAAAAATCGGAAAAGATGCAGATTTTGAACAGGTTGCAGAAACAGTTAAGAAGACGGCATTTAAAATTACGCGTATGGGTCAGCTTGTTGCAAAAGAAGCGTCAAAAAGGCTTGGCGTTCCATATGGTATAGTAGATTTGTCGCTTGCTCCGACGCCTGCCGTTGGGGATAGCGTAGCATACATATTGGAAGAAATGGGACTTGAAAAGTGTGGAACACATGGCACAACCGCGGCACTTGCATTGCTTAATGACGCGGTCAAAAAGGGTGGCGTAATGGCGTCGAGCTATGTGGGCGGTCTTTCGGGCGCATTTATTCCCGTTAGCGAGGACGCAGGCATGATTGCGGCGGCAAAATGTGGAGCACTTACTCTTGAAAAGCTTGAGGCGATGACATGCGTGTGCTCGGTGGGCCTTGATATGATTGTTGTCCCCGGCGACACAAGCGCATCAACAATTTCTGCAATTATAGCAGATGAGGCAGCGATTGGTATGGTTAATACAAAGACAACGGCCGTGCGTATAATTCCTGCACCGGGCAAAAAAATAGGCGATACGGTGGAGTTTGGCGGACTTTTGGGTAGCGGACCTGTTATGAGCGTTAACAAATATAGCGCCGAAACCTTTATAAATCGTGGCGGAAGGATTCCCGCACCGCTTCATAGCTTAAAAAACTGATTGCGTTAAAATGAAACAAAAATGGAAGAGATGATATAAAATGAGCGATATATTTGTATATACTTATAGCGTCGAGGCAGAACACGAGCAATATTTGTATGTAAATCTTACAAACAGATGCACAAACAGATGCACATTTTGCATTCGCACAAACAAAGAGGGTGTTGGCAGTGGCACACATTTGTGGCTTTCGCACGAGCCAAGCGTAAGTGAGGTAATTGATGCACTAAAAGAGTATGATATTAACAGTTATAAAGAAGTAGTTTTTTGTGGCTATGGCGAGCCGACAATGAGAATTGATGAGCTTGTTGAGGTGGCAAAGTGGATTAAGCAAAATTATAAGGTAAAAACGCGCATAAACACAAACGGACACGCGAACGAGTATAATAAAAAAGATGTTACACCGCTTTTTGACGGGGTGATTGACTCTGTGTCGATAAGTCTTAACGCGTCAAACAAAAAGGCGTATGACGAATGTTGCAAATCGATTTATGGCGAAGAAGCGTTTGACATTATGCTTGACTTTGCAAAAAAAGCAAAAGAGCACACAAAGGTTGCCTTGAGTGTAGTCGATATAATTGGCGAAGATGAGGTAAAAGCATGCAAAAAGCTTGCTGACAAAATCGGGGTAGAGCTTCGCGTAAGAGAGTATGTAGAATAAAGAAATAAAATCAAAAAAACGGCACTTTGTTTAAAGTGCCGTTTAATTTTTTATAAACCTTCAGGGAATGGAATATCAGGCGTTATATCGCCGGATACGGGCGCCGATGAAGGAGATGGAGATGGCGTTTGTCCGTCCGGGAGCGGCGACGATGAAGGTGCCGGCCCGTCGGTTTTTTCTGCCTCGCCCGTTCCAATTCGCACAACTTTGTTAACCATTGTATATGTGCTCTTGTGGAGGAATTTGTTTTCCACTTCTTTTCCGTTTTCATATATAATCTTATATGTGTTTACAACATGGCCCTTAAAGCCCGGTGCATCGACAACCGTTTTGCCAACAGGAAGTGTAGCATCCTTTATTTCGGTTGTTCCGTATGGCTTTGTGCTTACTGTTTGGGTAGTTATTTTTACAGTTTTATTTTTATTCTCCTGTGTTCCAAGAATTTTTACAGAAACTGTGCCGCCACCCCAAGAGGATACAATTTTGAGCGGAGACGATGTATTGTTTTTAAACCTGAAGTCGAGCGAGCCATATGCAACAGTTGCGTCCATACCAAGCGGTGCATAACTTACTTCGAGTGAGTGCTCGTGACGCTCCACAACCTCAAGGTCTGCATAAAGAACAGCTGCATAAAGCGTCGAGCTTGTTTGACATATGCCGCCGCCAAGTCCGTCAACCATTTTGTTATTTTCATATACAGATGCGGGCTTAAAGCCTCTCTCTGCGGTTCTTTTGCCGACTGTTGTATTATATGAAAACTCATCTCCGGGCAGGAGTATTTTTCCGTTTATATATTTTGCTGCAAGTTCAACATTTGCCGAACGCGGAACATTTGATGTCATATATTTTGTTGAAAAACTGCCGAGCACATCATTAAAAAGTGCCATGCTGAGCGCGTCCGCCTTTACTTGTGCTTCTTGCACTATAAAGGGTATCGAAACATCTGCGGAGCCGGGCTTGAAGTCTTTCAAAAGCCTTTTTGCACCATCGATGTCAAAATATCTTCCATCAACTTCTGCTTCAATTACAATATCGTTATCGCGCAAAACATATTTTGCATCCTGTACATCGCGCTTTGTTACATCGTATAGCTCCTGCACATCAATCGCTGCAGGTGTTGTATTTACTTTTCCAACCACAATTGTTTCATTTGAGCCGGGCAATAACGAATCAAGCACGCGTTTGCGCAATTTTGCCACATCAACACCAAGACCTTCACGCCCTGCGTGGATCATGATTTCTTTTTCGAGAATATTGATTTCGTGTTGTGTAAGTGTGCCGCCTGCCTCTTTTGCAAAATTATTTAAAACGGCATCAAGCTTTAAATGGTCATATGACGGCGCATATCCTATGTCTTTTTTTACAAGTTTTGCACCAATCGCGGCAAAAGCGTTATATTTTCCGTACAAAAGCGCTCTGTCAGCCGTTTTCGCAACATCTACAGACAGCATAATATCCTTTGAATTTATTATTGCTTTGTTGCTTGCACCATCAAGCTTTATTGTTATAGATGTACTTTTGTATGGGTTATCAATCGCCGAAAGCTGTTCTATGACCTCATCGCGCGTCAAGCCGCTCATGTCGCGCCCATCTATCAAAACACCATCAGCGACAACCGTTTTATCGCTTGTGAGCGCACCTGTAAGCAAAAATACCAATATACCGATTAAAACAGCGCCAACAACGCACAAGGATATAAGTGTGTTTTTGCTCATTTTTTTTGTTTTTTTCTTGCGTCGCGCAGCAGCAGACCTTTGAGAGACTTTGTCGGACGGGTCTGTCGCCTTTTTGTTAACATTTTGCCTCATACTGAAAAACCCCTTCATATATAATAGCTTATTGTTTATGTATCAAATATAACTTATTTTTTCAAAATTTATATAAAAATATACACAAAATCACATTTACATTTTACTACAAAATATGCATAAAGTAAAGAAAAAACGGACTTTTTTAATATTTCATTTGTGTTTCACGATTCCTATAAAACGCCATGTTTTTATAACAGGTATATTTTGGATAGAAAAAGGATAGAATTATATTAACATTTCGTAACATTTTAATGCTTCGGGCACAAAAACTACGAAAATTTTAAATGGAAAAAACCCTGCTGTTATGCGGTTTTCGGGACACAAACCTCTGAAAATATTACAAAAATGTTAAAAAAAGCTTGACAAAAGTGTTAATGTGTTGTAGAATGAATGTACCCAAAATCAAAAAATGGTAAACTCGCAACAGTAAGCAAGACGATTTTTGTGTAAAAGACAAAATATTATCGATTGGCTTTTATATCGGATTGCTTTGCGAAGAACGGAGGAATTATGAAACTTTTAGGCAAATGGCAAAATTCGCATTTGTCACCTCGCAAACTTTTGATAAGTGGTGTAGCAATTACATTGATGATAGTCGTTACTTTTGTTACATTGATTGCAGCGGCAAAGTGGGATGTTACATTAAACGACAATGGAAATATTATATCTATTAGCACTACAAAATCTACAGTCGGTGCTATGTTAGCGCAGGAAGGCATTGTGCTTGCTGACGATGATTATGTAGTTCCGTCATTAGATACACCTATTAGCGAAGCAAGAGAAGTAACAATCAGACGAGCTTTTGATATAGTGGTTTGTGATGCAAATGGCGAAAAGGTTTTAAAAACGGCGCGGCCTACAGTTGGGGAGGCGCTTTTGGCATGTGGCATTATATTTGATGAGAATGATGAGATAATGCCGTCTGTTGATACACAGACAGTGGAAAACATGAAAATAAGCATAGCGCGCATAGAAGTATGTGAAGTTTCAGAAGAACAAGAAATAAATTATGAAATTATCGAAGAAGCATCAGACAAACTTCAAAAAGGTGCTAAAAAGCTTGTAACAAGCGGTAAAAACGGACTTGCGAATGTTAAGTATCGCATTGTTATGCGTGATGGCGCCGAGTACTCAAGAGAAGAAATTTCAAGAGAAATTTTGCAAGAGCCTATAAACAAGATTGTTGCAGTCGGCACAAAGGAAAATGCAGTTGCTGTGGCAAAGCTTGCATCAAGAGGTGGCTCTGTATCAGGAAAGTCAGTATCAAAAGTTATTATTTGTCGTGCGACGGCGTATGACGGTTCATATGAAACACTTGGTAAAACGAACCCTAAAACATGCCTTGGTCGTACACCTACAGTAGGTACGGTTGCGGTTGACCCAAGAGTTATTCCGCTTGGGACAAGGATGTATATTGAAACGGTAGATGGCTCGTATGTATATGGTGAATGCTTTGCAGGTGATACGGGTGGCGCGATAAAGGGCAACAGAGTAGATTTGTTTATGGCTTCAAGAGCGCAGGCACTTTCATTTGGCTCACGCCAGGTTAGAGTTTATATTTTAGATTAGTTATAAAATAAATAATCCCCTTAGAATAGAAATGAAACATTTGCTTCATCTCTGCTCTAAGGGGATTATTTTATTGTTTTGTTTGGTTATGCACGCACAGAACCGTCAGCAGAATCCATATCATACATATATGAAGATTTGTCGCGCAATATGTTTATATTATCAAGTGATGCCCCTGTTCCTTTAACGACGCACGATAATGGGTCATCAGCAAGGAAGACATCGATTCCCGTCTTCTGCGCCAAAAGCTTATCAAGACCATAAATCATCGCACCACCGCCCGTAAGTATAATTCCGTTTTCAGAAATATCACCGACAAGCTCTGGCGGTGTACGCTCAAGAACCGAGTGAACAGTGTCAACAATCTGTGACGAAACCTCTTCAAGAGCTTCACGCACTTCTTCGGAAGACACAATAATGCTCTGCGGCAATCCTGTAACAAGACTGCGTCCACGGATTTCCATTGTTTTTTCTTCTTCCATAGGATATACACTGCCAATTACTTTTTTCATTTCTTCGGCGGTTCTGTCACCGATTATAGCATTGTGCTTTTTTCTTATATGTCTAATAATTGCATCGTCAAACTTGTCGCCGGCAACCTTTATAGAATTACTTACAACAATACCACCAAGAGATATTACAGCAACATCTGTTGTACCACCGCCGATATCAACAACCATGCGTCCGCATGCACGCGCAATATCAAGCCCCGCACCAATTGCAGCCGCAATCGGCTCCTCGATAAGAAATACCTGTCTGCCGCCTGCTTGCATCGCAGCATCGATTACTGCTCTCTCTTCAACCTCCGTTACACCACTTGGAACACAAATCATAATCCGTGGCTTGAACAAACGGTTTTTTGTAACCTTGCGGATAAAATATTTAAGCATCATTTCGGTCGTCGAATAGTCCGAAATTACACCCTCACGCATGGGGCGTATAGCGACAATATTGCCCGGTGTACGACCAAGCATTTTTTGCGCTTCTGCACCAACGGCATACGGTTTTCCCGTTCCTTTGTCAATAGCAACAACGGAAGGCTCGCACAAAATGATACCTTTATCTTTTACATGCACCAAAACCGATGCAGTACCAAGGTCGATACCGATGTCTTGTGACGAAGCGAACATATTTTTTATTCTTTTAAATAGACCCATTTTTCAAATTAGCCCCCTTAAAGTAGGTTTTATCAAAAAAGTATTGCTCTAAAAAAGAGCATATGCCATCTTTTATTATATACTATTTATAAATTTTGTCAATAGTGTGTGATGCACGCGAGGCAAAGTTTTTATAGCTTTTTTTATATATGCTTGCATAAAGGGCTCAAATAATGTAAAATAAAGGTGCGTTATATAAGCTGTTGTAGGAGCGGATATAGATGTTAAAAATAAAAGAGGCGCTCATTGTTGAGGGCAGATATGACAAAATAAAGCTTTCCTCCATTGTGGATACGCTTATTATTACGACGGACGGATTTAGGATTTTTTCTGATAAGCAGAAGCGTGAGTTTATACGCACCATTGCACAAAAGACGGGCATTATTATTCTTACGGATTCCGATGCGGCGGGTTTTTCGATACGAAATTATATAAAGCAGGGTATTGATAAAAACGCTATCAAGCACGCGTATGTTCCGGATATATTCGGCAAAGAAAAGCGAAAATCTGCGATGTCAAAAGAGGGCAAGCTTGGTGTTGAGGGAATAGATAAAAAAATAATAATCGATGCGCTTGTTGCTGCGGGGGCAAGCATAATAGGCGAAGAAAGGGCCGCCAACATAAAAGAAAACGGTCAAAAAATTACAAAGCTTGATTTATATAATGATGGGGTTGTAGGCGGAAAGGAAAGTGCACAAAAGCGCCGCTTGTTATTAAAGCGTTTGCACTTGCCCGAGAGAATGTCCTCAAATATGCTTATAGATGCGATAAATTCTCTTATAAGTTATGAAGAATACAAAGAAGTAATAGAAAATCTTTAAAAAGTGTCGGTGCAAAGCTGCATCGGCACAATTTTTTTGTGCTTTGTAATAAAAAGTAAAATAGCTCAATATAATGTAGTAACCTGTACATCTTTGAGTAAAATTATATTGAGGAGGATAATAAATGACCGGAGCAGAAATTTATAAAGATATTGCCACAAGGACCGATGGCGATATTTACATTGGTGTTGTAGGACCTGTACGCACGGGAAAATCTACATTTATAAAGCGTTTTATGGACTCGCTTGTAATCCCAAATATTGATAGTGAGTACAAGGCCGCGCGTGCGCGTGACGAGCTTCCGCAAAGTGCGGCGGGACGCACAATAATGACCACCGAACCAAAATTTATTCCAAATGAGGCAGTTGATATCGCACTTGATGAAAATGCGCATATGAATGTGCGTATGATAGATTGTGTCGGTTACATAGTCGACTCTGCTATGGGATACATGGAGGATGGCGAGCCGCGCATGGTACAGACACCATGGTTTGAGCATCAAATCCCGTTCAATGAGGCGGCAGAGCTTGGTACAAAAAAGGTTATATGTGACCACTCTACGATAGGGCTTGTTGTTACAACAGATGGCACTATAACCGATATTGCGCGAGAGGATTATGCCGATGCAGAGATGCGCGTTATAAACGAGCTTAAAAGTATTGGAAAGCCGTTCGTTGTGCTTATAAATTCAACAAATCCAAACGGCGATGCAGCCCAAGCGCTCAAAGAGGAGCTTGGAGAAAAATATGGCGTTGCTACTATGGCAGTAAACTGTGCCGAGCTTTCAGCAAAGGATATTCACGATATAATGGAGAGCGTCTTGTTCGAATTTCCTCTCTGTGAAATAACAATAAACACTCCGCGATGGATTGATGGGCTTGATATGTCGCATGCGCTCAAACAAGGTGTATATGATGCGATTATTTGTGCAACCCAAAACGCGCACACAATAAAAGATGCAAAATTCGTTGCCGAGGCTCTTGGGGAATACGATTTTGTAAAATCCGCAAAGATTGATGCGGTAAATCTTGGAAACGGAAGTGTATCAATCGATTTTTATATGCCTGATGAGCTGTTTTATAATGTTTTAAGCGAGCTGTCGGGGCTCGAAATTGAGGGTGAAGAGGCGCTTATACGATTGATATGCGAGCTTTCTGAAACAAAAAAGCGCTATGACAAGATTGCATATGCATTGCACGAGGTGTCACAAAAGGGCTATGGCATAGTTTCGCCCACGATTGATGAGCTTACACTTGAGGAGCCGCAAATCGTCCGCCAGGGCAATCGCTTTGGTGTAAAATTAAAGGCTTCGGCGCCGAGCATACATATGATTCGTGCAGATATTGAAACAGAAGTTTCGCCAATTGTTGGTTCTGAAAAGCAATCAGAGGAGCTTGTGGAGTATCTTTTGGCCGAATTTGACTCCGACCCAAAGAAAATATGGGAGTCAAATATATTTGGCAAATCGCTTCACGAGCTTGTAAACGAGGGCCTTCACAACAAGCTTGTGCGCATGCCGGACGAGGCACAGTTAAAGCTTCAGGAAACACTTACAAGAATTATTAACGAAGGCTCCGGCGGGCTTATTTGTATAATACTTTAAATATAAATAAAAAAGCACAGAGTGTAAGGCTCTGTGCTTTAATAAATATGACAAAAAACGCGAAACTTTCTGTTGCCAATTCGTTTTAAATAACATATGCAGTTGTTAATGGGAAAGAAAATATATGTAAATATATGCAAAAAGACGAAAATCCGTTGACAAAACTATAAAATATTGATAGAATTTAACAAGGTGGGTCCATTTTTCGATGGACACAGTTAAAAGGATGTAAAAAGCACGGTTAAAAAATATTCAAGCGTGAAATAAGGGGTATAATATGTCTTTAAAATTAATGTACATAACAAATAATCCGCAAGTTGCACGAATTGCTGAAGAAAATGGCGTTGATAGGATATGGATTGATTTAGAGAAAAACGGAAAAGAAGAGCGACAAAAGGGGTTAAATTCCGTTAAATCAAAACACAGTCAAGAAGATATAAGCGCTATAAGAAAAGCAATTGGCAAGCGCGCTGAGCTTATGGTAAGAGTCAACCCGATTTTTGAAGGCTCAAAGGCTGAAATTGATGATGCGATATCACGAGGCGCTGACATTTTGATGCTTCCTATGTTTAAAACCATGCAGGAAGTAAAATGCTTTATAGATTTGGTTGGCGGAAGAGCAAAGACGATGCTTTTGGTCGAAACAAAAGAGGCAGCGCAAAACATTGAGGAGATTGTAGAGATTGAGGGTATAGATGAAATACATATTGGACTTAATGATTTACACTTGTCATATGGGTTGAGCTTTATGTTTGAACTTTTGTCAAACGGATGCGTTGAAAGACTTTGCTCGGTTATAGCAAAGGCTGGCATACCATATGGCTTTGGAGGGGTGGCACGGCTTGATAGCGGAATGATTGCCGGCAGACAGATAATAATGGAGCACTATCGACTTGGTTCAAGCATGGCCATTTTATCGCGAAGCTTTTGCAACACAGAAGATGTTGATAATATAGACGAAATAGAGAAGATTTTTTCACAAAACATGAAGGAATTCAGGGAATATGAGTCATATTGTCAGATGGCCGAGAGTGCAGAGTTTAATAAAAACAAGAAAGAAGTTAAAAAAGGGGTTAAAAAAGTTGTGAAGGAATTGGAGCTGAAAAACAAAAAAAGTAAAAGCTTTAGATTTTATAAAGATATAATAAAAAGGACGGGAGATATTTTGTGTGCTTCTATAGCGTTTGTTGTGGCCTCCCCCATTTTACTCATTGTAGCGCTTTTAGTAAAAATTGATTCAAAGGGGCCGGCAATATTTGTCCAGGAAAGACTTACTCTAAACGGAAGAGTGTTTAAAATGTATAAGTTCAGGACAATGTGCGTAAATGCAGAGAATCAGGGGACGGGCGCATATTCTTTTGATGATGATCCACGCATAACGCGCGTTGGTGCAATTCTTCGAAAGCTGAGTCTTGATGAATTGCCACAACTTGTGAACATTATAAAGGGCGATATGTCTTTTATAGGGCCAAGGCCTATTTTGACATATCATCCGTGCAAATATGAAGAATACACAGAAGAAGAAAAAACTGTATTTACCGTTCGTCCGGGCATCACAGGTTGGGCACAGGTTAATGGTAGAAACAATGTAGATTGGATACAGCGTTTTGAGCTTAATAAATGGTATGTAAAAAATGTTTCTCTTCTGCTTGATATAAAAATTGTGTTTATGACAATTTTTCAAGTTTTTTCAACAAAGGAGACTGTCATACAAGAAAAAACAGCAGAAAATTTTGCACAAAGAATACAAAAAGAGAATGCAGAGGTTAAATAATGGCTAAAAGCAAAGCGAACATCTTATTAACAGGTGCATTTAACTATAGTGAAAAACAAATCAAGGCTATTTCGGAATTGGGATTTGAAACGACTTTTCTGCAAAATGAAAAAGATGAAATAACAGATTATGAAAAGTTTAACGCTGTTATAGCTAACGGATTGTTTTTGCACCATGATATTTCGGAATTTAAAAACTTAAAATACATACAGCTCACAAGCGCAGGGTTTGACAGAGTTGCAATGGATTATATTAAAAAAAATGATATTATAATACATAATGCACGGGGAGTTTATAGTATACCTATGGCCGAGCATGCGGTTTTGAAAATATTGGAGCTTTATAAAAAAAGCTGGACTTTTTATACAAATCAACAAAAAGGCGAATGGTACAAGCAACGCGACATATTGGAGCTATATGGCAAAACCGTTGCGATTTTTGGGTGTGGAAGCGTAGGGCTTGAAATTGCAAAAAGGCTTAAGGCTTTTGGTACACATATCATAGGCGTAGATATTTTAAAAAGCGACAGCGACTATATCGAAGAATATGCCGACATTTCGCAAATTTATGATATTTTACCGAAAGCGGATATTGTAATATTAACGCTTCCGCTAAATGATGAAACAAGAGGTTTGTTTGATAAAACAAGCTTTGGTTGTATGAAGGAAAGTGCAATATTTATAAATATTGCTAGAGGACAAATAGTGTGTGAAAACGATTTGATTGATGCGCTGAAAGAGCAAAAAATCATGGGTGCAGCACTGGATGTTTTTGAACAAGAACCGCTCGACAAAGAAAGTGAGCTGTGGGAGTTGGAAAATGTAATAATTACTCCGCACAATTCTTTTGTGGGCGAGGGCAATAATAAAAGAATGTTTGAAGTAATATATAAAAATTTAGGGGTATTTATAAATGGCTGAAAAAATAATGGTAATTTCGCCCAAAAACAAAACTGTTTTTAATTTTCGCGGCGATTTGATAAAAGAATTTATAAACAAAGGTTATGAGGTAGTCGTAACAGGGCCGAACGACGATTTTGTTGATGACATCAAAGCACTTGGGGCTGAGTTTGTGAAGGTGCCGTGCGTTAAAGATAATACGAGTATCCTAAACGATTTATCATATTGTAAAAATCTTTACAAGGTTATAAGAAAATATAAACCGAACAAGATTTTTTCGTACACAATAAAGCCTGTTATATATGGTTCAATTGCCGGCGGCCTTGCCGGAGTGAAAGAAATATATCCTATGATGACAGGGCTTGGAAGAGTGTATGGAATAGACAGCTTAAAGACCAGGATAATAAGACTTATTACCGGCATACTATACAAAATCGGTTTTGCTTTTTGCAAAAAAGTTATTTTTCAAAACTGGGATGACTTAGAGCTTTTTGTAAAGTCGAGGTATCTTCCGAGGACGAAGTGTGAAAAAATAGATGGTTCCGGCGTTAATATGAATCGCTTTGAGTTTTGTGAGCTTCCTGATAAACCTGTATTTCTTATGATTTCAAGGATTATAAAAGAAAAGGGTGTGTTTGAGTTTTGTGAGGCGGCAAAAACAGTCAAAGAAAAATACCCCGAAGCAGAGTTTGTGCTCTTGGGTGGATATGATGAGTCATTTGGTGCGATAAAGCCTGAGCAGATGGAGACTTATACAACTGCGGGCATAGTAAAAATACCCGGGGAGGTAAAAGATGTATCCCCTGTATTAAAAGATGCATTCTGCTTTGTGCTTCCTACATATTACAGAGAAGGAATTCCAAGAACTATCCTTGAGGCAATGGCTACAGGAAAGCCCATTCTTACTACGGATTGGGTTGGTACAAGGGAAGCTGTTGAAGATGGAGAAAATGGCTTCTTAGTTCCCATAAAGGATAGCAAGGCTCTTGGCGAAAAGATGATATATATGATTGAAAATAAAGAGCAGACAAAACTTATGGGCAAAGCAAGTTATAAAATATGTCAAGAAAAATTTGATGTAAATATTATAAACGAAAAGATGCTCGAATTTATGGAAATATAAAAGAGGGTTATGCAATGAATTTTTATAAAAAAATAATTAGCAGCAAAAAACTGCGATTCAAGATTTTGTCCTTCTTAAGTATTATTCCGGATAAGCAAATGTTACAGCTACAATATTTCATTAAGCACGGAAGAATATTAAACCTTAGTAATCCCAAAAGGTATACCGAAAAAATACGAACACGAATGTATATGCATTGAAAAGAGGAATTAAGATGGAGAATAAAAACCCAAAAGTATCTATTGTAATACCTGTATATAATGGCTCGGATTATCTGGGCGAAGCTATAGATGGGGCGCTTGCACAAACCTATAAAAATTTAGAGGTTATAGTTGTAAATGACGGCTCGACGGATGATGGTGCAACGGAGCAAGTTGCACTATCATATGGTGACAAAATACGCTACTATTCAAAACCGAATGGCGGTGTTTCGTCTGCGCTAAATTTTGGAATTAAAAAAATGACGGGCGAGTATTTTTCGTGGCTATCGCATGACGATAACTATGCCCCGAGCAAGATTTTCGATGCTGTTTGTCTGATAAACAAGTACGGAAATGACAAAAAGATTATAGCTTGTACAGGCGGAATGTACATAGATGATAAATCGCTCCCCGTTAAAGCGTTTACGAAGCGGTTTGAAGATGACCATCTATATGAAGGCATCGAAGTGCTTATGAATATATTAAAAAGAACATTGAATATGTGCTGTTTGCTTATTCCACGCGAGGTGTTTGATGAATGTGGAATATTTGATGAAAGATTGCGATATTCTCAAGATGCCCTGATTTGTTATAAAATCTTTTGCAATGGGTATAAGCTTGTTTCAGACAACAAACCAAATGTGATGTACAGACGACACAGGGCGCAAGCGTCAAATACAAGGAAGGATCTATTTTATCATGACATATCTTTAATATGCAAAGAAATTGCTCCGGCATTTGCAAGCGTTTCAACACAGGAGTGCAATGTTTTATTAAAACATTCTATTAAAATTGCAAAATTTAGATGTGTTGATGCTATAAAAGAAAATATAAGGATAGGAAAAGAAACAAAAATATTATCCAAAATGGACATCTTAAAAATAAAAGCAGTTTTAGAGTATGGGAAAATAAGAGAAGTTCTTAAACATATATATTGCAGGTATGTCTTGCGTATAAAAATAAAATGACTATAAAAAACATGAGGGAAACAAATGGTTATCTATGTAACAAATATTATATTGATGTTGTTTTGGCATGAGGTGCTTAATGTGCAGCGCTCAATGATTGGAGTGAAAAATCCGAAGAAAACATTTTGTGTCATTGCAGCACTTCAATGGATATTGATTTCGGGCTTAAGAGGCTTGTCCGTAGGCGCGGACACAATAAGTTATAAAGACGACTTTGATATGGTTAGTGGCAGGACATGGAGCTCGCTTATAAAGTCGTTTAATGCTATTGTTTTTGAGGGTGCTCAAGGTAAGGACCCGGGATATAAACTGCTTGAAAAAGCGTTTCAGATTTTTTCTGATAATTACCAAATGTGGCTTATATTTATAGCTGTTATTTTTATGGTGCCTATGGCAATTTGGATATACAAACGCTCAGAGGATGCTCTTATGAGCTTTTTGATATATTCGTGCTTATTTGCATCGTTTTTTTCGATAACCGGGCACAGACAAACGGTTGCGACAGCATTTGTTGTTTTTGTAGGAGATTTTCTTATAAAAAAGAGAAAATTTGTTCCGTTTTTATTGATTGTGCTTGTGATGAGTACGATTCATAAATCATGTTTGGTTTTTCTGCCATTCTATTTTTTGTACAATAAAAAAATAACGACACCATATATTATATTTGTTATTATAGCGGCGGTGTTGACCTTTATATTCCAAGATTCGTTTATGGAGTTTTTGGCGGAATCATCAGGCTATGAGGATTATTCAAGAATGGAAGGAGCTGGTGCATACACCTTCTCAATTATGATTTTGCTTATTATGATTGCGGCGCTTTGGCGCATGAGAATTATATTAGAAGAACATCCCGAAGCCAGTGCCTCATATAATGCTTTGATGCTTGCACTGGTATTTCTTCCGCTTACATTTGTTAACACAAATATGATGCGAGTTGTACAGTATTTTTCGATATATCTGATGATTGTGGTTCCTTATATATTACATTCGTTTAAGGGTAGACAAAGGGCGTATATCACACTTGCTGTTATAGCTATATTGTTGTTTTTACATTTTAAAACACCAAGATATTATGAGTTCTTTTGGCAATAAGGAGAAGGCATAAAATGAAAATACTTCAAATAAATTCTGTTTATAATGAGGGCAGCACGGGAAAGCTTGTGCAGTATATTCATAGCGGCTTAAAACAACGAGGCATTGAGACGGTTGTTTGTTATGGGAATGGCGCTGTGGCACATGAGAAAAACATATACCGTATTTCAAACAAATTTAATCAAAAAATACAGGCGATAATTTCGAGAGTTACGGGAATTATGTATGGAGGGTGCATTTTTTCAACAAACAAAGCAATAAATATAATAAAAAAAGAAAAGCCGGATGTTGTACATCTGCAATGCATAAACGGACATATTGTAAACATTTATCGTCTTGTAAAATGGTTAAAAAAGAATGATATAAAAACTGTTTTAACTCTTCATGCAGAGATAATGCATACGGGTGGCTGTGACCACGCATATGACTGTACAAAATGGCAAAACAAAGTGGGGTGCGGAAAGTGCCCGCGCTGGAGAGAAAAAACAACCTCGTGGTTTTTTGATAGAACAGCGAGCATGTGGAAAAAAATGTATGGCGCTTTCGAGGGCTTTGACGAAAACTTGATTGTCGTATCTGTTTCGCCATGGCTTATGGAAAGAGCAAAGCTTTCGCCGATTTTGAAAAACAAAGAACACTTTACAATATTAAACGGAATAGACACTGGAGTGTTTTGCTTGTGCGCCGCTGATGAGCTTGTAAAAAAGTATAATCCTGACAAAAAGAAGGTTGTTTTTCACGCCACACCAAAATTTGACGATAAAGAACAAAGCCTTAAAGGCGGGCGTTATGTTATAGAGCTTGCAAGAAGGATGAAAGATGTTTTGTTTGTGGTGGCAGGCACGGTCGATGTATGCACCAAATTGCCGGACAACTTAATCCTGCTTGGCAGAATAGCGGACCAAAAGCTGCTTGCAAAATATTATTCTATGGCCGATGCCACACTATTGACAAGTAAAAGAGAGACCTTTTCTATGGTTTGTGCCGAAAGTCTTTGCTGTGGGACGCCGGCGGTAGGTTTCAAGGCGGGTGCACCCGAGACAATTGCAATCGATGAATATAGCTATTTCGTTGAATATGGAGATATTGAAGAGCTTTGCAAAAAGCTCCAAACTGTATTGGACTGCGATTATGACAAAAAGAAAATATCAGATGTAGCAATAAAAAAATATTCAAAAGAAAACATGGTTGACAGATATGTTGATTTATACAAAGAATTCGGCAATAGATAAGCATTGGAGGAAAGGCAAATGATATGTGTTAGCGTAATTATACCGGTATATAATTCCGAAAAATATCTAAATAGATGTATAGATAGTGTACTAGCTCAAACATTTACCGATTTTGAACTGATATTGATAAATGACGGTTCAAAAGATAATAGCGGCAATATATGTGACGACTATGTAAACAAGGATAAACGAGTTAGCGTTATACATAAAGAAAACGGCGGAGTAAGCTCTGCAAGAAATTTGGGAATTACAAAAGCCAGCGGTAAATATATAATGTTTGTAGACAGTGATGACTGGTTAGAAACAGATGCTATCGAAAATTTATATACAAAAGCTAACGACTGCGACTTAATATTGGGAGGATTCCATATTCTTGGCGCTTTGCGCAACGCAAAACACAGTATGCCTGAAAAACTGATAGAGGGCAAACAGATAGTACAAACATACATTGATTTATTTCACAAGGACAAACTGCTTGTGGATGTTTCGTGTAGTAAATTATTTAAAAGAGATATAATAGAAAAACATGACATTAGATTTGATACAACAATGAAACTCTCGGAAGATACTAAATTTAACATAGACTTTATTAAAAATTCGGAAAACATCAGTATTGTTGATAAGATAATCTATAATTATGACTGTACAAACGGTGATGCTGCAACAAAAAAATACTTGCCTGATATGCAACTATACTATTTAAAAGTCTTAGATTCACTAGCAGTATGGTTTAAGAAGGAAGCAAGGGGTGAACAAATAAAAACACCAAAAGAAAGATTAATATACGATATAATTGTATATTATTGCAAATACTACAATAATGGCATAGATGACGCTATTACACAAATGAGTAGTTTTTATAAAAACAACACCACTCTTTTTTGCGAGTGTGAGGAGTACTTAATAGAAAAGCTTGGAAGAAACTGCGTCAAGGCTATAAAAGTGCATGACTGGGCTGCGTTGGCGCAAATTTGGAACAAGAAAAACAGAACAAAGAAGTTTAAAACAGCAACAAAGAAATTAATATTAAAATTAAAATAATATATTTGTATAGTTTTAAGTGCATAGCGAAACGAACAGATGGGAGAGATAAAATGTCAAGAGCAAGCATAATTGTTCCGGTTTATAATGCAGAAAAATACATAAACAAGTGTGTCGATAGTATATTAGCTCAAACATACGAAGATTTTGAACTTTTGTTAATAAACGATGGTTCAAAAGATAACAGTGGCAATATATGTGATGACTATGCAAACAAGGATAAACGAGTTCGCGTTATACATAAAGAAAACGGCGGAGTAAGCTCTGCAAGAAATTTGGGATTAGATTTGGCAAACGGCGATTATGTTATGTTTGTAGACAGTGATGACTGGCTGGAAATAGATGCTTTGAAAAACTTATATGCCAAAGCCAACGGATGTAGCTTTGTTATAGCAGGATATAATGTTGTTACGCTATATAGAACTGCTGCTCATGGATTAGAAGATAAAAAAGTTAGCAAAACAGAATTGGTAGAGGAATACAGAAAGCTAAATGGAAAAAACCTTATTATGACTGTTCCGTGGGGCAAATTATATAAAAGAGATATAATAGAAAAATATGGCATCAGATTTGATACAACAATGAAAATGGCGGAAGACACAAAATTTACCATAGAGTTTTCTCAAAGGGTCGAAGATGCTTGCTTTATAAGCGAAATAATTTATAATTATAACTGTACAAATGTAACCTCTATTACAAAGGGCTATCTTGGTGAGACATATTTGTACCGACTAAAAGTTTATTATGCCTTAAAGGCATGGTTTGAGAGCACAGGCTGCGAAAAATATTTGCCGGAAGAGAGAAAAGAACTCGCTTTTGTTACGACTTTATATTACTGTCGTTACTACAATAATAACGCTGAAGAAATAAGCGAAAGAATCAATGCTTTTTATAGCGATTGCATTAAGCTTTCAGAGTGCGAAGATTATATTATACAAAGATTTGATCAAAAGTATGCAGACTTAATCAAAAGCCACAATTGGGGCTTGCTTGCAAAAAAATGGAACAAAGATTATAAAAGAAAAAACCTATTTAAAAATACGATTAAACAGATTATTGGCAAGTTTTTATCAATGAAGTAAAAATAAAAAATTACGGGGATTTGTATTATGAAAATAGGAATAATTACAATATTTGATTGTATAAATAATTCGGGAGCGTTTTTACAAGCATATTCTCTAAAATTATTTTTAGAAAAACAAGGTCACCAGGTTTATCATATTGTTAAAGACAAAAAGGACAGATACATAAGTGCCAACCTAAGACGCTTTAAACAGACGCGATGCACTATTAAAGCTTCGTCTTTTAGTAGATATGTAAGGGCACAGGCAAGATATTTAATAGAGATTGTTAATTATAAAAAGAAAAACTTCATTTCTATGAAGGATTTTAAAAAAATAAATGAAATATCTATAAAGCAGGCCAACGAGATGGGTTTGGATTTGATAATTTGTGGCAGTGATGAGATTTGGAACTTAAAAAACCCTGATGTTGGAGATGAATTCTTTTTTGCTAAAAATATTTCTGCTAAAAAGAAGATTACATATGCTGTAAGTGCGGGAAATTGTGAACTGCAGCAGCTTATAGACGCATCGTATCCGTGTCAAGAGATAAAGAATTTCGATGAAATACTAGTTAGAGATGAGCACACAAGAAAAATAGTTGAAGCTATAACAGGAAGAAAAGTTGAAAAAGTGTGTGACCCTACATTTTTAGTTAACATGGAAAACTTAATTAGCAACAAAAAACACATAAAAGAAAAATATATGCTTGTTTATTCTTATTATGTTCCGGAGGGTATAATAAAAAACATACAGAAGTATGCCAAAAAGAACGGACTAAAAATTGTTGCAGCCACTATTAAACAATCGTTCGCCGATATCAATATTTTTGTAAATCCGTTGCAGTTTGTAGACATAGTAAAGAACGCGCAGTGCATTTACACCTCCACCCTACACGGAAGTATTTTTTCGATTCTAAACATGAAAAGAACCGTGTTTAATGCCCCTTTTATAAAGGTGGAGGAATTAATCGATACCTTGGGCCAAACAGACAGAATAGTTGATGAAAATGTGTCATATGATGAATTTGAAAAAATTTTAAACACTCCTATAGATGAAAGATCCACAACAGAAAGAATTAATGCAATGAGGCAAAAATCACAAAACACGATAAAGGCTCTTTTAAAAGAGATATAATATTTAGATTGGAGACTTTTTTATGGATTTTTATTATTCATCCAACAAGAATGTTCAAATGCTTATTTCCATTCTTAAAGCAAATAATATAAAAAAAATAGTTACATCGCCGGGAACTGCTCATATATGTTTTATTGCAAGCGTACAGCAGGATGATTTTTTTGAGATATATTCCGCTGTTGATGAGCGCGGCGCCGCATATATGGCATGTGGTCTTGCAACGGCAAGCGGAGAACCTGTTGTGATTACATGTACAGGTGCTACCGCATCAAGAAACTATTTGCCTGCTATCTCAGAGGCGCATTACAGAAAGCTACCCATTATTGCCATTACGGGTTCGCAAGATATTTCAAATGCGGGCAATTTGAGCCCACAATTTATTGACCGTTCGGAGCAACCAAAGGATACTTATAAGTTAAGTGTTCATTTGCAAAAGATAAAGGATGAGAGTGATGAGTGGGATTGTAATGTAAAAATTAACAGGGCAATTCTTGAATGTGTGCGTAATGGTGGTGGTCCTGTACATATAAATCTCACAAATGATGATGCGGAAGGCCTAATAGTAAAAAGCCTTCCCGAAACAAGGATTATACGCAGGTTTACACCCAAAGATACTCTCCCCCAAATATCTGGCTATAAAAAAATTGCTATCACAGTAGGTGCGCACAAGGCGTGGAGTGATGCACTTACAACAACAGTTGAACAATTTTGCAAGGAACACGGTGCGATTGTAATGGTTGACCATTCGAGCAATTATTACGGAAAATACAAGATTTTACCGACTATTGTAGCGACACAGGAACGATATCTTGGTGAGATGTTTGACATTGATTTATTGCTTCATATTGGTGAAACATCGGGAGATTACTATGCTTATGGAAGATTTATGTCGGCCAAAGAAGTATGGCGCATTAGCGAGGATGGAGAAATCAGGGACACATTTAAAAAACTTACAAATGTTTTTCAAATGCGTGAGGAGGATTTCTTCAAGGCATATATTTCAAACGAAGATGTTGAGCGTGAAAATATATATTATAACGAGTGCAAGAAGGAAATTGATGATGCTTATGACAATATCCCCGAGCTTGAATTTTCAAATATTTGGATTGCAAAAAATTCAATCTCAAAGCTTCCTCAAAATTCTGTTGTGCAACTTGGTGTCAGCAACACAATGAGGTCTTGGACATTTTTTCAGATGCCACAAGGGGTAAAATCTATTGCCAATATAGGATGCAGGGGTATTGATGGTACACTTTCATCAGTTATTGGCATGTCAGTTGCAAACAAAGACAGGTTGCATTATTGTATATTGGGCGATTTGACATTTTTCTATAATATGAACGCTCTTGGGAATCGTTATATCGGTAACAATTTGCGCATAATGCTTATAAATAATGGTACGGGAACAGAATTTCATATGTATTCTCATCCAGGCAAAAAGCAAATTGATGATGCGGTTACGCCGTTCGTTTCTGCGAGTGGACATTTTGGTGCAAAGTCAAAGGAGTTGGTAAAGGGTTATGCAACAGCGTTAGGTTTTGAATATTATAGTGCATCAACAAAGGAAGAGTTTTTAGAAATATTGCCACGGTTTATGGATGAAAATATTGGGGACAAGTCGATTGTGTTTGAGGTATTTACAGAACCTGAAAAAGAAAACGAAGCGCTTAAAGCTATAAGACGACTTTATAAAGACCCCGCCTCCGGCGCAAAGGACGCTATCAAAAATATTCTTGGAGAAAGTGGCACAAAATTTATTAGAAAGATTATTAAATAGTTTTTTCAGAAGGGAACAATTAAAATGCAAGAGAGCAGAACACAAAACGCAACGCGAAATATTTTTTGGGGAATTATTGAAAAAATAACATACTTATTATTGCCTTTTGTACTCAGGACAGTATTTATATATACACTTGGTAAAGAGTACCTTGGTTTAAACAGTTTGTTTTCGTCTATTTTGTCGGTTTTAAGTGTTACAGAGCTTGGGTTTGGTTCTGCAATATCATTTAGTATGTACAATCCAATTGCCGAGGGCGATAATGATATGGTTTGTGCGCTTTTAAATGCTTTTAAAAAAATCTATCGTGTTGTCGGCAGTATCATTTTAGTTGCCGGACTTGCTATAATGCCGTGGCTTCCTAATTTGATAAAGGGGAGCTATCCTGCAGATATAAATATTTATATATTATATCTGGTTTTTCTGATAAATACTGCTTTGGGATACTTTTTAGCCGCATACAAAGCTGTTCTTTTTTCAGCGCATCAAAGAAATGATTTGACAAGCAAAAGGACCACGCTGATAAACATTTTCAGCAACACATTGAAGCTTGTCGTGCTGCTCACAATTAAAAATTATTATGTGTATACGCTTGTTTTGCCCATAGCTACAATTGCTTCAAATTTGACCAATGCGTATCTTGCAAAGAAAATGTTCCCACAAATTGAGTGTCGGGGCACGCTTTCTAAAGAGAGCAAACACGGCATTAAAAAAAGAGTTGTAGGTTTATTATCTTTTAAAATATATGGCGTAATTTTCAGCTCGGTTGATGCAATCGTAATTTCGGCATTTTTAGGTCTTGTGCCGCTTGCAATATATAACAATTATTATTATATACAATCAACTCTGGTTGGTTTTCTTGTTGTGTTAACGACATCTATAACAGCGGGCATAGGAAACAAAATGGTTACTGCATCTAAAGAGGAAAACTATGAGGATTTTAAGAAGGTTGTTTTTATAAATGGATGGCTTAGTAGCTGGTGTAGTATTTGTATGTTTTGTTTATATCAGCACTTTATTACTCTTTGGGTTGGAGAGGAAATGCTGTTTCCATTTGATACAATGCTTTTAATGGTTATTTACTTTTTCATTCCCAGAATCTCTACAATTTCTTATACATACAGAGAAGCGGCAGGCTTGTGGTGGGAGGACAGAATAAGACCGATTGTTGCTACTGTTGTAAATTTGGTTATAAATTTGTTATTAGTTAATATTATTGGCATGAACGGAGTGCTTATCTCAACAATAATTTGCTCTGTATTTATCAATATCCCTTGGGGAAGTTATGTGTTGTTTAAAAATTATTTTAAGCGTTCGCCCATGGAGTATTTTGGAGTTTTGATATATTATGTCGCGGTAACGGCAATTGTTTGCGCGCTCACATATTTACTCATAATGCTTCTTCCTACAACCGGCTTTATAAGCTTTGCGGCAAAAGCGATTATATGCACAATTGTGCCGAATTTGTTGTTTTGCGCAATATATCACAAGAAAAGTGAGTATGGATATTTTAAAAGCTACATATTAAGGCTTTTGAAAGTAAAAAGATAGTACAGCATAGCAAGGGGGCAAAACAAAGATGGCAAAGCGTCAAACGAAGGTCTTAATTTTAGGCGGAACAGGTGCGATGGGCACCTCGCTGGTAAATCTGCTTTCGGATATGGAAGAGATTTCGCAAATTGTTGTTACTTCTCGCCAAGACCGTAAAAGTGAGGGTAAAGTAAAATATATTAAGGGAAATGCACTTGATATTAGTTTTATTACCACTTTGCTTGCAGAGCAAAAATGGAATGTAATTGTCGATTTTATGGCATATGGAACGGAAGAATTTTCACAAAGATATTCTATTTTTCTGGAAAATTGTGACCAATATATATTTACAAGCTCATGTAGAGTCTATAACAAATGTGACGATGAGATAAATGAGCAAACGGGCAGACTTTTAGACTCTTGTAAGGATGAAGAATATTTAAAAACAGATGAGTATGCTTTATCAAAGGCGCGTCAGGAAGATTTATTGTTTCAATCGCCAAAGAAGAATTATACAATAATAAGACCAAGCATCACATATAACAGTTATAGACTGCAGCTTGGCGTTTTGGAGAAGGAAAACTGGTTATATCGTGCGATGCATGGCAGAGACATCGTCTTTTCGCGCGATATTGCAGACAAATTGACATCGTTTACATGTGGGACGGATGTTGCACGGGCTATGTGCAGCATTATAGGAAAAAGCGATGCGCTTGGAGAAGTGTTTCACATCACATACCCAAAGTCGTATACATGGGAACAAATTTTAGAGGTGTATTTGAATACAATAGAAAAAATTTGTGGCAGACGGCCAAATGTTGTATTTACTGATAAAACAACCTGCTTTAAAGCAAACTGGAACAAATATCAGATTATATATTGCAGATATTTTAATAGGAGATTTAATAACGAAAAGATTGCAAAATATATTGATATAGGAGATTTTGTTGATATAGAGAACGGGATTTTTGAATGTCTTGCTGAGTTTTTTTTAAAGCCACAATTCGGCAATATAAACTGGGTGCTTGAGGCGGTAAATGATAGAGTTTGCAAGCAATATACCCCTCTTAAAGAAATTGCTTCTACAGAATTAAAAATAAAGTATATTTGTTATAGATACGGTCTTGGAATAGCGTGGAAGATTATAGCAAAGAGCTTGAGAATAATTAAAAGGATGTGTGGTAATGTTTAAGAACAAAACGCTACTAATAACGGGTGGGACAGGCTCGTTCGGCAATGCAGTGCTTAACAGATTTTTGGATACCGATATTGGTGAAATACGCATATTTTCACGCGATGAAAAAAAACAGGATGATATGCGCCACGAATATCAGGTGAAATTTCCAAAAATCAACGAAAAAATAAAGTTTTATATAGGCGATGTGCGTGATTTGCAAAGCGTTAAAAATGCTATGCATGGTGTAGATTATATATTCCATGCAGCAGCACTAAAGCAAGTGCCGTCATGTGAGTTTTTTCCTATGGAAGCAGTCAAAACGAATGTAATAGGTACGGACAATGTGCTTACTGCTGCGATAGATGCTGGTGTAAAAAAGGTTATATGCCTTTCGACTGATAAGGCGGCGTATCCTGTAAACGCAATGGGCACCGCAAAGGCTATGATGGAAAAAGTTGCAGTTGCAAAATCACGAACAGTATCGGCAGACAAGACAAGCATTTGTTGTACGCGTTATGGCAATGTTATGTGTTCAAGAGGTTCTGTTATTCCGTTGTGGATAGAGCAGATTAAAAATGGCAAGCCGATTACTATTACCGAGCCATCGATGACACGCTTTATAATGTCGCTTGAAGAAGCAGTAGAGCTTGTTTTATTCGCTTTTAAAAATGCTGAAAGTGGCGATATTATGGTGCAAAAAGCGCCCGCATGCACTATAGAAGTGCTTGCAAAAGCAGTAAAGGAGCTTTTTGATAAAGAAAACAAGACTGAAATCAAGGTTATTGGCATTCGTCACGGCGAAAAAATGTATGAAACACTGCTTACAAACGAGGAATGTGCAGGCGCTTTGGATATGGGTTTGTTTTATAGGGTTCCGGCAGACAAACGCGACCTGAACTATGACAAGTATTTTATCAAGGGCGACACAAACCGCAATGTGTTAACTGAATTTAATTCAAGCAATACAGAATTACTCGATGTATGTCAAGTAAAAGAGAAGCTTTTGGAGCTTGATTATATAAAAGAAGAGCTTAAAGAAATTTGTTAAAAGGTGGGGCTATAATATGAAGTTTCTTGTTTTGGGCGCCTTGGGTATGGCGGGACATACGATAAGCCTTTATCTTAAGGAACAAGGCCATGATGTAATTGGATTTGGACTGCAAAAATCAGCACTTGTGGAGACGATTGTTGGCGATGCTAAGGATGAACAACTGTTAAGAAAAACGATTTCAAACGGGGATTTTGATTTTGTAATAAATGCCATTGGTCTTTTAAATCAAACGGCAGAAGACCACAAAGCAGACGCAGTGTATCTTAATTCGTATCTGCCGCATATGCTTGCAAACATAACGAAGGGCATGAAAACGAGCATTATACATATGAGCACGGATTGTGTATTTTCGGGCAAAAAGGGCAATTATACAGAATCGGATTTTTGCGATGGCGAAACATTTTATGACAGGACAAAAGCTATGGGTGAGCTTTTTGACAATAAAAACATTACACTAAGAAATTCTATCATTGGTCCTGATATAAACGAAACCGGCATCGGACTTTTCAATTGGTTTATGAAGCAGAGTGGTCCGATAAATGGTTTTAGCAAGGTTATGTGGACTGGGCTTACAACATTACAGCTTGCAAAAGTTATGGAAGCTGCAGCAACAAGCAAGGCAACCGGTCTTTATAATATGGTCTATAAAGAAAACATAAGCAAATATGATTTGCTGAAACTTTTTAATAAATATTTTAGAAATAATGCTATAGAGATTAACGAAAATGCCGACATGGTATCAGACAAAACGCTTGTGCGAACGAATTTTAATTTTGATTATATAATTCCAAGCTATGAAACGATGATAGCTGAAATGGCAGATTGGGTTATGAAGCATAAGGAGTTATATCCGCATTATAACTTGTAGGAGGAACAATGATGAAAAAGTTAAAGCTTATGACAATATTGGGCACAAGACCAGAAATAATAAAAATGTCAGAAATAATAAAGGCGTCGGACAAATATTTTGATCATATAATTGTTCATACCGGTCAAAATTATGATTATACGCTAAATGAAGTGTTTTTTAAAGAACTCGGTATCAGAGAGCCTGATTATTATTTGAATGTTGTTGGCAAGGACCTTGGAGAAACAATGGGGAATGTTATTGCAAAGTCATACGAACTTATGCAAAAGGAAAAGCCGGATGCAATTATAGTGCTTGGCGACACAAATTCTTGCCTTTGTGTTATTTCTGCAAAGAGATTGAAAATACCGATTTTTCATATGGAAGCAGGCAATCGTTGTTTTGATGAAAATTTGCCCGAGGAAATAAACAGGCGCATTGTTGATGTTACAAGCGATGTAAATCTGTGTTATACAGAGCACGCAAGAAGATATCTTAATGCGGCAGGCGTTCCAAAGGAGCGCACATATGTTGTTGGTTCGCCTATGGCAGAGGTGCTTTCCAAAAATCTTGATGAAATAAATAAAAGCAATGTGCTTGAAGAGCTTGGGCTTGAAAAAAACAAGTATATACTTTTGTCTGCTCATCGAGAGGAAAACATTGATAACGAAAAAAACTTTTTTGAGCTTATGAATGCAGTAAATGATATGGCAGAGTATTACAATATGCCTGTTATTTATTCTACGCATCCAAGAAGCCAAAAACATATAGAAGACAGAAAATTTGAATTTCATCCATTAGTGCGCTCGTTAAAGCCATTTGGTTTTTATGATTATAACTTCTTGCAAAAAAATGCGTTTTGCGTTGTTTCAGATAGTGGAACAGTACCGGAGGAAGCTTCGTATTTCAAATTTCCTGCCGTTTCCATAAGAACAAGCACAGAACGCCCAGAAGCACTTGATAAAGGTGATTTCGTAATAGGAAATATCACGACGGACCAACTTTTGCAAGCAGTTGATATGGCAGTTATGATGAATGAAAACGGCGAGCTTGGCGCTGATGTTCCTGATTATACTGACGAAAATGTATCTACAAAGGTAGTAAAACTTATTCAAAGCTATACAGGAATTGTTAACAGAATGGTATGGAGAAAGAATTGATATAAAAATGAAAAACTATACAGATTATCTTATAGAGCTATTGATATGTGCAATATCCGGTGCCGAGCCACCAAAGCCCTGTTTTGATATTGATTTAGACAAACTGTTTAAGCTTGCAAAATTTCATGCGGTAGAAAATATCGTTTATGTATCGCTTAAAAAGCTTGATATGCCAAAGTGTGAGGCGATGGAGCGTTTTAAAAAGCAGTACATGTACTCTATTTTTGCGCATGAACAGCAACAAGCGCAGACAAAAAGAGTAATAGACTGTTTTGAAAAAAACAAAATAAAGCATTGTGTTATGAAAGGTGCGGTTATAAAAAATCTTTATCCGTCACCTGAAATGAGAATATCTTCCGATGTTGATATATTTGTTTTTGGCGCAGATGGTGAGCAGGAAAAAGTGCTTATGCAATCACTCGGCTTTGAAATAAAAGCATATGATGAAAGTCTGGCGCATAATGAATATGTAATCGATAATGTGATATTTGAAATTCACAAACAACTGATTTCAAACAAGTGCCCATGGGACAAAAAGTGTCAGGAAATCGAAAAAAGACTGATACCTACCAAAGACTACAATTATAGATATGAAATGTCAACAGAAGACTATTATCTTTATATGATAGCACATATGGCAAAGCATATGAAATATAGCGGCATAGGCGTAAAAATGTTTTTAGATGTGTGGCTTTATAATAAATATTATGAAAGCGTTATGGATAAGGAGCTTTTGGACAGTCGTTTGAAATATTGCGGGCTTGATGTTTTTAATGACAATGTAAAAAAACTGTGCAACTACTGGTTTGAAAAAGATGCAACATATGATATGAGCATTATGGCGCAATATGTTTTTTCAAGTGGAAAATTTGGGACACATAAGCAGCTTGTATCAAGCGAAATGGCAAAAAATGCCATAGGAACCGACAACGGATTTGTCGGCAAAATAATTAGTATTATAAAAATGTTTTTCTTGCCATATAAAAAAATGAGTCATATATATCCTGTATTGAAAAAATATCCGCCTTTGTTGCCAATAATGTGGATATACAGATGCTTTAATCTAATCTTTAATGCAAAGACAAAGAGTGAAAAAATCAAAAAAAAATATGGTGTTGCTGATATAGAATACGGCAAAAAAATAAATGAATTTAAGAAAAGTATAGGACTGTAACTACTTGTGGGGGTGTTATTATGAAACCAATTTTAGTGACCGGCGCAGCAGGTTTTATAGGAGCTTTTTTATCAAAAAGGTTGCTCGAAGCTGGCGAAGCTGTTATTGGTGTTGATAATTGTAACGATTACTATGATGTCAGGATAAAGGATGCGCGTTTGAATATGTTGTCCGGGCATAAAAATTTTACCTTTATAAAGGCTAATATTGCAGACAAAGTTGTTATTGATGATATTTTTAAAAAATATAGCCCAAAAATTGTGGTAAACCTTGCAGCCCAAGCAGGAGTTAGGTATAGTATTGAAAACCCTGATGTATATATAGAGTCAAACTTGATTGGGTTTTATAATATTCTTGAGGCGTGCAGACACTTTTCGGTGGAACACCTTGTTTATGCATCGTCAAGCTCGGTTTATGGAGCAAACAAAAAAGTGCCTTTTTCCACAGACGACAAGGTGGACAATCCTGTATCGCTATATGCTGCTACAAAAAAGTCTAACGAGCTTATGGCGCATTGTTACTCGAAGTTGTATGATATACCCTCGACGGGATTGCGGTTTTTTACTGTATATGGTCCGATGGGACGCCCGGACATGGCATATTTTGGTTTTACAAACAAGCTTTTGAACGGGGATACAATTGAAATATTTAATTATGGGAATTGCAAACGCGATTTTACTTATGTAGATGATATTGTTGAAGGCATTATACGGGTGATGAAAAAACCACCACAAAAAACCGTAGATGAAGAAGGGATAAAGATTGCTCCGTATGCAGTATACAATATAGGAAACTCTTCGCCGGAGAATCTTCTTGACTTTGTCGACATATTACAGCAAGAGCTTATTAGCGCAGGTGTTTTGCCAAAAGATTATGATTTTGAAGCGCATAAAAAGCTTGTGCCGATGCAACCGGGTGATGTGCCGGTAACTTATGCAGACACATCTGATTTGGAAGAAAATTTTGGTTTTAAACCGCACACCAGTCTCAGAGAGGGTCTGAGAAGTTTTGCGCAGTGGTATAAAGAATTTTATATGGGATAGGAGTAAAGAAACATGAAAATAGCAGTTGTGGGAACGGGGTATGTAGGACTTTCAAACTCGATTTTATTGGCACAAAAAAACGAAGTGTATGCAGTTGATATCGTGCCGGAGAAGGTCGATATGATAAATGCTGGGAAGTCGCCCATTATCGATAAGGAGATAGAGGAGTATCTTGCCAATAAAAAACTAAATCTTACGGCAACAGTTGATTGCAAGATGGCTTATAAAGATGCCGAGTTTATAATAATATCTACGCCGACAAACTATGACCCCACAAAGAATTATTTTGATACTTCAAGTGTAGAGGGCGTTATTGAAGATGTAATGCAGATAAATCCTGATGCAATAATGGTTATAAAATCTACTGTTCCTGTAGGTTTTACAGAGGAAATGAGAACAAAGTACAATAGTGACAGAATTATGTTTTCGCCAGAGTTTTTAAGAGAAGGAAAAGCACTTTATGATAATTTGTATCCATCGAGAATAATAGTCGGAGCACCGGAAAATCTTAAGGATGATGCAATAAAGTTTGCAAATTTATTGGCAGAGGGCGCAATCAAAGAAAATATAGACAAACTGATAATGAAACCTACTGAATCAGAAGCAGTAAAGCTGTTTGCCAATGCGTACCTTGCGTTGCGCGTGTCCTACTTTAATGAATTGGACACATATGCAGAGGTAAGGGGTTTGGACACAAAGTCTATTATCGATGGTATAGGCCTTGACCCGCGTATTGGTGCACATTATAACAATCCGTCGTTTGGTTATGGCGGTTATTGTTTGCCGAAGGACACAAAGCAATTGTTAGCAAATTATAAAGATGTTCCTGAAAATATTATTCGTGCAATTGTTGATGCAAACAGAACACGAAAGGATTTTATTGCTGACAGAATATTAAGCAAGGCGGGTTTTGGCACAAAAACAAATCCTGTTGTCGGAATTTATAGACTTACAATGAAATCAGGAAGTGACAATTTCAGACAAAGCTCAATCCAGGGCGTTATGAAAAGGATTAAAGCAAAGGGAGTAAGTGTTGTTGTATATGAGCCGACACTGCATGAGGAAGCATTCTTCAACTCGCCTGTTATAAAGAATTTGGATGAATTTAAAAATATGTGCGATGTTATCGTTGCAAATCGCTTTTCTGATGATATTGCTGATGTTTTAGACAAAGTATATACAAGAGATTTGTTTTTTAGAGATTAGAAGAAAAAGGGCAACTTGATGTGCCCTTTTTTCTAACCGGAATACAATTGGTACAAAAAAGCGATAAAAAATAAAAAAATGCACAATTTTTTGCAGATTTTTCTTGCAAAATGCCTTAAAAACTATTATTATATAAATAGAGCATTTAATATTGCACAACATATGTGGGCATATAGCGCGATGTTTTGTGCAAATATGTATTATAAATTTATTTAACGATGAAATCTATTTACATTTAAATCAAATGAAAAACGCAAAAATAAACAAGGAGGTCCTCAACATGATAAAAAAGACTTTTCAAAGTGTGATTAACCAAATGGATGCTTTTCTTACATCGCCTGTTTGTGTAATGGACAGTGAAGGCTTTGTTTTGGCAACAAATGCATCGGAAAACATGACAGAGTACTCCGAGATTTTTCTTTCGACGGTGACAGACACACTTGAAATTTATAGCTGCCGTGGATATAGTGTGTGCGGAATAGGCAAAACAAGCAAGCCGGAGTATATCGTATATGTGCGTGGTCTTGATGATGAGGCAAGAAGAACATGTATGATGCTTGCGGTATCGCTTAGTAATATAAGACTTTTTTATGATGACAAATACGACAAAACAACATTTATTAAAAATATAATTTCGGACAATACATTGCCGCTTGACTTGCATCAGCGTGCACGCGAGCTGCATATGGATTTTGATCAAAGGCGTGTTGTTTTTGTTGTAAAAGCTATGCAATCGGGAGACATTGCTGCAATTGATGTGTTCTTATCGCTGTTTCCGGAGCTTGAACACGATTTTGTGTTTGCGATGGACGAGGAAACAATTGTGCTTATAAAAGAGATTGAAGATGACACAACCGAGGAAGACCTTGAACAGCTTGCTCAGGTTATGATTGATAATCTTAATAGTGAGGCTATGATGAATGTGCTTGTCGGCATAAGCACCCCTGCAGATAATCTTAATATGCTTGCAGGTGCGTATAAAGAGGCACAGGTTGCACTTGAAATAGGCAAGGTGTTTGAAGATGATAAATACATTTTAAGCTATAAAAGCCTTGGCGTAGGAAGACTTATATATCATTTGCCGACACGCTTGTGTCAGTTGTTTTTACAAGAAGTGCTTACGAAGAAAGGCCTTGATGCTCTTGATGACGAGATAATTACTACGATTTATGAGTTCTTTAAAAACGATTTAAATGTAAGTGAAACGGCAAGAAAGCTCTACATTCATCGTAATACACTTGTATACAGACTCGATAAAGTATTAAAGACAATCGGGCTCGATTTGCGCAAGTTTGATGATGCGGTTGTATTTAAAGTGGCGATGATGGTTAATCAGTACCTTACATCCAATCCGATGAAAATTTAAGAATATAGCATTACAATAAACTATAAATGGAGATATACATATGATACGCTTTGTAAATGTTACTAAAACATATGAAAATGGCACAACGGCGCTTGACAATGTGAGCTTTCATATAAAAAAGGGTGAGTTCGTGTTTGTTGTTGGGCCGAGCGGAGCGGGAAAGTCCACGCTTACGCGTTTGTTGATGCACGAGGAGCTTCTGACGAGTGGCTCGATTATAATTGATTCTATTCCTGTTGAACGGCTTAATCCAAAGGATATACCGTATTTGAGGCGTTCTATCGGCGTTGTATTTCAGGATTTTCGTTTGTTAGATGACCGTACGGTATTTGAAAATATTGCATTTGCGATGAAGGTTGTCGGTGCTACAAGGCGTGAAATAAGACGACAGGTGCCTGCGCTTTTGAGTATGGTTGGACTTTCTAACAAGGCGCGCCTATTCCCGCCCCAGCTTTCACGCGGGGAGGCACAACGCGTCGCAGTTGCAAGAGCTCTTGCAAACAATCCGCCGATTTTGCTTGCCGATGAGCCGACCGCGTCGTTGCCGCCCAAAATGGCAGAAGAGATTGTAGATTTGCTTATGGATATAAATTTGCGCGGCACAACGGTTGTAATGTCCACTCACGCAAAGGATATTGTTGATATGATGCAAAAGCGCGTTATAGCTATTGAAGATGGGCAGCTTGTGCGTGATGAAAAGGGAGGTTATGACATTGAGAGCGAATGATTTTAGATATTTTCTATCCCAAGCAATTCGAAGCTTTGTCCGCAACGGACTTATGAGTGTAACCTCTATATTTACGGTGCTTTGTTGTATGCTTATTTTGGGGTTGTTTCTTGTTATAAGCATCAATGTAAACCATATAGCAAACCAAATCCAAGACCAATGCAAGATACAGGCGTTTTTGGATGAAAAGCTTACACAAAAACAGATTGCTAATGTAAAAACACAAATCGAGGCGATTGATAATGTGTTTGAGGCAGAGTTTTTTACAAAGGAACAGGCGCTTGAATATATGCGCACTATGTTTGCTGAAAATGCAGATGTATTAGATGGTCTTGAGGATGACAATCCGTTCAGAAATTCGTACAAAATATCGTTAAAGGATTTGTCACAAGCGACTGATACAATAGCGCAAATCGAGGGTGTAAGCGGAGTTGCCGATGTTGAAAACGAACAGGCAATGATGGACAATGTTTTAAACTTTACAAATACGATAAAGCATCTTAGTTTTTGGATAATGCTTATATTGGGGTTTGTGTCGATATTTATAATTGCAAATACGATAAAGCTTGCAGTCTATGCGCGCCGCAAGGAAATCAATGTTATGAAGTTTGTCGGTGCAACGAACTGGTTTATACGCTGGCCGTTCGTTTTTGAGGGCATTATCATAGGAATAATTGGTGCACTTTTGGCGTTTGCTCTAATATCGTGGGGGTATGCAGGTGCGCTTGCTTGGATTTCGGGCTTTAACCTTGATATGTTTACATTAAAGACATATGGTGATATTTGGTGGATTTTGCTTGTTTGTTTTATTGGCATCGGTGCATTTATTGGTGCTACGGGTAGTGGGCTTTCTATAAGGAAGCACCTTGATGTGTAAAATGGAAAGGCTATGATGACTATGAGAAAAAGAACAGTTGTTATAATTTCATTAGTACTTGCTTTGGCGATGCTTCTTACGGCAGTTGGTTCTGTTGCCATAAGCAGCATATATTCGCTCGTTGCTTCGGCAGAGAGCACATCGCAACTTACTGATAGGCTTAATGCAAATAAAAGCGAGCAGGAAAAACTTCAAGGACAGCTTAATCAAACAACAAAAGAAAAGAAAGAAATACAAGCAAAGAAAAAGGCGCTCGATGATGAGATTGCTGAGCTTGCGACGGAGATTGATTCTATAAACAAGGCTATCGCGAAAAACAATAGCGATATATCAGAAAAACAGAGTCAGATAAGCGAACTTGAGAAAAATATTGAGGATTCGGATGAGCTTTTGAAAAAACGCTTGCGCGTTATGTATGAAAAAGGCAGCTTTAGCTATCTTGAGGTGTTATTTTCTGCGACAAGCTTTTCAGACCTTCTTATAAGAATGGATATGGTACAGCAGCTTTATGCGCATGACCAAAACCTTATAAATGAGCTTACCGATTCGAAAAAATCGATTGAAGTTGCAAAGCAGGAAATTGAGACGGCAAAGGCGTCGAATCTTGAGCTTAAGGAAAAGCTTTCGACACAGCAAAAAGCAATCCAGGCAAAAAGCGATGAAAGCCAAGCAGTAATCAGCAAGCTTTCAAAGACAGAAGCAGAAATAAGAGCAGAAATTGCTGAAAGAGAAAGAGAAAACAATAGTATTTTGAACGCTATTGCAGCGGCAAAGGGAACCGTCAGTGGTGTTTCGAACACATATACGGGCGGCACGCTTGGGTGGCCAAGCACAAAAAGAGGCACAATTACATCGCGTTTTGGTCCGCGTACTTTGAGAGGTGTGCCGGATACTCACACAGGTCTTGACATAGGTTTGCCGATGGGCACACCGGTGCTTGCTTGTGAGGATGGCGTTGTTACGGGTTCTGGCTGGCGCAATGCGTATGGAAATTGTATCACAATCGACCATGGTTCAATCACAACACTTTATGCGCATAACAGCGTTTTACAAGTAAGTGTCGGCCAAAAGGTTAAACGCGGAGAGCAGATTGCACTTGTCGGTTCCACAGGCAACTCGACCGGACCGCATATACATCTTGGCGTAATTAAAAACGGAAAATATGTGGACCCGGCGCCATATGTAGGATTATAGTAATTTTATCACAAAGTGGATAGTATACATTATAGTGGGGCGGAGTAATCCGCCCCCAAAAAGTATTTTTTCTAAATTGGGGCGATATTTTTGAAACAAAGAACGAAACTCATCTTGACTGCGATTATAAGCTCTCTTGTGACAGCGGGGCTTGTTTTTGCGTTTCTTTTTTCAACAACTATTGGTGATTTTATAAAAAATCACAGCATATCACAAAATGAAGAGATACCAACGGCATCAAAGGCTCTTTTAGATGAGGTTGAGGCGTATCTTGATGCGTTTTATATGGGCGATATAGATGAAAACAAGCTCTATCATTATGCGGCAAAGGGTATGGCAGCGGCGACGGGCGATGATTATACAAAATATTATACGCCTGACGAGTTTAGGCAGTATATGGAGACGACTACCGGCGAATATGTAGGGGTTGGCATAGTGCTTAGTAAAAATGTAGACACAAACGAGATTGTTGTTGTACTTCCATACGAAGGGGCGCCGGGCGAAAAAGCAGGTGTATTACCGGGCGATGTTATATTGGCGGTAGATGGTGTTGTGTGTACGGGCGATATGCTTGATGAAACGGCAGAGCGTATGCGTGGCAAGGGAATAGAGTCGGCTGCCGGCACAACGGTTACACTTACACTTAAGCGTGAGGGCAAAGCCCCGTTTGATGTCGTGTTGGTGCGTGAAGCGGTACATCTTAAGACAGTTGACTTTAAAATGCTTGAAAATGATATAGGCTATATGAGGATCATATCGTTTGATTCAGATACGGATGTTGAGGTGAAAGATGCACTCCAGGCGCTTAGCACATCAGGAATGAATAAGCTTGTTTTGGATTTGCGCGACAACGGTGGCGGCGATTTTAATGCGTCGATTAACACTGCGGGGAAATTTTTAGATGAAAATTCGCTCGTTGTATATACACAGAATAAAAACGGCGAAAGAAAAAACTTTTTTGCAGAGGGCAAAATGAGCGATTGTGAAATTATTGTGCTTATAAACGGAAACAGCGCCAGCGCGTCAGAGGTGCTTACGGGCGCACTTTTGGGCAATAACAGACTAAAAAATATAGTAGGTACAAAATCGTTTGGCAAGGGAATTACACAAAACATATATCAGCTTAAAAATGGTGGTGGGATGAGCATTACCGTCGACAAATATTATACGCCGACGGGTGAGTGTATCCACGAAAAAGGCATTATGCCTGATACGATTGTAGAGCTTGATGAAGATGTTATCAGCACTATGCTTGCGTATGAAAAGGATTTACAACTTCAAAAAGCTGTGGAGCTTTTCAAACAATAACAATAAGGAGCTTGTTACAAGCTCCTTATTTTATTTCATCGATATTGTATGGTGTAATCTGGTATACAAAATAGTTTAACCAATTTGAATAAAGAAGACTTGCGTGTGAGCGCCAGCGCATCATCGGCGACTTTGTCACATCGTCATTTGGGTAATAGTTTTTTGGGATATTTATATCAAGTCCCTTTTCAATATCACGCATATATTCATCGTGGAGCGTGTTTGCATCATATTCCGAGTGCCCTGTGACAAAAATTTGCTTTCCCGCTTTTGTAAAGACGATATATACGCCTGCCTCATTAGACTCTGACAAAATTTCAAGCTTTGGTACTTTTTCTATATCCTCACGCAGTATGGTCGTATGACGCGAATGCGGGACATAAAACGAACTGTCAAAGCCACGCATAAGCTTTGATGTTGTGCGATTTACATTGTGCTCAAACACACCAAACATTTTTTCTTTAAGCGGATGCTTTTTTATACCATAATGATAATAGAGTCCGGCTTGGGCACCCCAGCATATATGGAAGGTGGAGGTTACATGCGATTTTGACCATTCCATAATTTCACAAAGTTCGTCCCAATAATCCACCTCTTCAAATTCCATATTTTCGACAGGTGCACCCGTTATAATCATACCGTCAAACTTTTTTTCTTTTACTTGATCAAAAGTCTTATAAAAAGTAAGAAGATGTTCTTTTGTGGTGTTTTTTGATTCGTGCGATTTCATATGTACAAAATCTATCTCAATCTGGAGCGGCGTATTACTGAGATAACGCAGAATTTGTGTCTCTGTTGTGATTTTTGTGGGCATAAGATTTACAAACATAAGCCTAAGCGGACGAATGTCCTGCTTTACCGCGCGTGTTTCCGTCATCACAAATATATTTTCACTCTCAAGCCTTTTTACAGCAGGAAGTCTGTTTGGAATTTTTATAGGCATATACATCACCTCGTATGTTTTCAAGCTTTGTTTTGCTAATTATAACACAATTTTTATCAGCATACAAGCCAAAAAGTGAAAATGAGCGATAAAACGCACAAAAATACACATTTTACCTTGACAAGACAGATAAAAAACATTATAATTTAAGGATAGTAGAATGTTATAATTATGGATATTTTTTGAAAAAATACAGATTAAGACCTAATTATACAAAAAATTTGTCGCGCTTGGCGGCGGAATGGAGATTGTTATGGATTATTCAACACATTTGCGTACACACACTTGTGGGGAGCTCAATGAAAAAAATATAGGGCAAAAGGTAACGCTTTGCGGTTGGGTTTTTAATATTCGTGACCACGGCGGTGTTATTTTTATTGATTTGCGTGATGGATATGGCATTACCCAGGTTGTTGTAAAGGACGATGCCGTTCTTCAAAAGCTTTCAAAGGAAACTGTTATAAGCGTAAGTGGAAGCGTTTCAAAAAGAGCTGATGAAACGGTAAACGATAAAATTGCAACGGGCAAGATAGAGATTATTGACGCACAGATAGAGGTGCTTGGCGCTGTATACAATCCGCTCCCGTTTGAGATTGCAACATCGACCGAAACAAAGGAAGATGTTCGCCTAAAATACCGCTTTTTAGACCTTCGTAATGAAAAGGTTCGTTCAAATCTTGTGCTTCGGTCACAGATTATATCGTATCTTCGTGAAAAGATGAACGAGCATGGCTTTATGGAGATGCAGACACCGATATTGTCCGCGTCGTCACCGGAGGGTGCGCGTGACTTTTTGGTACCAAGCAGAAAATATAAGGGTAAATTTTATGCACTTCCACAGGCACCGCAGATTTTTAAACAGCTTTTGATGGTGTCCGGGTTTGACCGTTATTTTCAGGTTGCACCGTGTTTTAGAGATGAGGACGCTCGCGCAGACCGTTCCCCGGGTGAGTTTTATCAGCTTGACTTTGAAATGGCATTTGCAAGCCAGGAGGATGTTTTTGCCGTTGCAGAGGATGTTTTGTGCTCAACTTTTAAAAAGTTTTCAAATGCAAAGGTTGATGATGCGCCATTTGTAAGAATTCCATACAAAGAGGCAATGCTAAAATACGGCACAGACAAGCCAGACCTTCGTAATCCGCTTGAAATTATAGATTTGTCAGACATATTTGCGCGTGCAGATTTTGCACCATTTAAGGGCGAAATTGTCCGTGCGATAAATCTTGTCGGCGGAGCAAGTCAGCCAAAGAGCTTTTTCGAAAATATGTTAAAGTTTGCGACATCGATAGAGATGAAGGGCCTTGGATATGTAAAGTGTGACGATGAGTTTAACCTTACAGGACCTATTGCAAAGTTCTTGCCTGAAAATGAGAAAAAAGAGCTTATCGAGCAGTCTGGCATCAAGGGTGGAGATGTATTGTTCTTTATATCTGACAAGCCGGGCAAGGTTGAGCTTATGGCAGGTCAGATAAGGACAGAGCTTGCAAATAGAACAAACCTTATATCAGAAGATGAATTTAAGTTCTGCTTTATTGTTGATTTCCCGATGTATGAGCGCGATGAGCAGACGGGAGAGATCGGCTTTACACACAATCCGTTTTCTATGCCACAGGGCGGAATGGATGCTCTTTTGAACAAAGACCCGCTTGATATACTTGCATACCAGTACGATATTGTTGTAAATGGCGTTGAGCTTTCGAGCGGAGCAGTAAGAAACCATGACCCGAAGATAATGCTTAAGGCATTTGAAATTGCGGGCTATAACGAAGAAACAATAAAGGAGAAATTCTCTTCATTATACAACGCATTCCACTATGGTGCACCGCCACATGCAGGTATGGCACCTGGAATTGATAGAATGGTAATGCTTTTAACAGGCGAGTCCTCGATACGCGAAATTATTGCGTTCCCAATGTCAGGAACTGCACAGGATTTACTTCTTGGTGCACCAAACGAGGTTACAGAGCAGCAGCTTCGTGAGGTTCATATTAAAGTAAGATAAAAAGATTACAGCGGCTTTTAACCAATTAAAGCCGCTGCAAATATTATATCGAAGGGATAATTATTACACAGGAGGAGTTAGTGTGGGATATACTTTAGCGCAGAAAATTTTAAAAGAACATCTTGTAGAAGGCGAAATGAAAGTAGGAAGTGAAATTGCACTTCGCATTGACCAGACACTTACACAAGATGCGACAGGCACAATGGCATATCTTGAATTTGAGGCGATGGGCGTACCAAGAGTAAAAACAGAAAAGTCCGTTGCATATATTGATCACAATACGCTACAAAGCGGTTTTGAAAATGCTGATGATCATAGATTTATCGGCAGCATTTGCAGAAAGCACGGCATATATTTTTCAAGACCGGGTAATGGCATCTGTCATCAGGTACACCTTGAGAGATTTGGCATACCGGGCAAAACGCTAATCGGGTCCGATTCGCACACGCCAACCGGCGGTGGTATAGGTATGATTGCCATTGGTGCAGGCGGTATGGATGTAGCTGTTGCGATGGGCGGCGGTGCATATTACATAAAATGCCCCAAAATTGTAAAGGTTGAACTTGTGGGCAAGCTTTCACCGTGGGTTGCGGCAAAGGATGTTATTTTAGAGGTATTAAGACGCATGTCGGTAAAAGGCGGCGTCGGCAAGATTATAGAATATTGTGGTGAGGGCGTAAAATCGCTTTCCGTTCCTGAAAGAGCCACAATCACAAATATGGGTGCAGAGCTTGGTGCAACGACATCAATATTCCCGTCGGATGAAACTACGAGGGAGTTTTTAAAAGCACAAGGACGCGAGCAGGATTATAGAGAATTGGCAGCAGATGTAGATGCCATATATGATGAGGAGCTTTTGATTGACTTGTCATCGCTTGTGCCGCTTGCAGCGTGTCCACATTCGCCCGATAATGTAAAATCGGTTGAGCAAATCGGCAGGTTAAAGGTTGACCAGGTGTGTATAGGCTCATGTACAAATTCATCACTTCTTGATATGCTTAAGGTTGCACATATTTTAAAAGGTAAAACAGTACACCCTGATGTTTCACTTTCGATTGCGCCCGGATCGAAACAGGTGCTTAATATGCTTGCAAAAAATGGCGCATTGTCAATTATGATTGATGCAGGCGCAAGAATTCTTGAAAGTGCATGCGGACCGTGTATTGGTATGGGCCAGTCGCCAAATTCAAAGGGTATTTCGTTGCGCACATTTAACCGCAACTTTGAGGGACGCTCGGGAACAAAGGATGGACAAATTTATCTTGTTTCGCCGGAAATGGCGGCAGCGAGTGCGCTTAATGGCTATCTTACAGACCCGAGAGAGCTTGGGGATATGCCAAAGTTTGAACTGCCGGAGCTTTTTGACATAAATGATAATATGGTAGTACCACCGATTGATGAGGACAAAATGGATACGGTTGAGGTTCTTCGCGGACCAAATATCAAACCATTCCCGGTTGCAGAGCCATTTAGTGATACAATTTCGGCAAAGTGTAGCTTAAAGGTTGGTGACAATATTACAACGGACCATATTATGCCTGCGGGTGCAAAGATTTTGCCGCTTCGTTCAAATATTCCAGAGATTTCAAAGTATTGCTTTGCAGTATGTGACGAGGAGTTTTATACTCGCGCACTTGAGATGAAAAAATCTATAATCGTTGGCGGGTCAAATTATGGCCAGGGCAGTTCGCGTGAGCATGCCGCACTTGCACCGCTATACCTTGGTGTAAAAGCGGTTGTGGCAAAAAGCTTTGCCCGTATACATGCAGCAAATCTTGTAAACTCGGGCATACTTCCCATGAGCTTTGAAAACGAGGCCGATTATGACACGATTGATTTATATGATGAGCTTTTAATAGAAAATGCTAAAGAGCAGCTTTTGGCAGGCGATGTAATAATACTTAAAAATGTTACAAAATCACTGGAGTACAAACTAAACATTACGCTTTCGCAAAGGCAAAAGGATATGCTTTTGGCAGGTGGACTTATAAATTACACAAGAGAGTGTGCAAAATAAATTATTATGACTGGAGAGAGAAAAATGGATATTAGTGCATCGGTTGAAAAATTTTCGGCGCTTTTGACACAACAGCTTGAAAGAGTTGAAAAAATGAAGCAGACAAAGGATTTTGTCGATTATGAAAAGCTTGATAAAATAATTATAGGTGTGTGCGGCGGCGATGGTATTGGTCCCTATATTACCGCTCATGCGCATCGCATACTTGAGTTTTTACTTGCAGATGAAGTAGACAAAGGCAAGGTAGAGTTTAAAGTAATTGATGGTCTTACAATTGAAAATCGTGCGGCACAGATGAAGGCAATTCCCGATGATGTGCTTGAGGAGTTAAAACAATGCCATGTCATTTTAAAAGGACCGACGACTACACCGCGCAAAGGCGATAAATGGCCAAATATTGAGAGTGCAAATGTTGCAATGCGTAAAGAGCTTGACCTTTTTGCAAATGTGCGTCCGGTAAAAGTGCCGGAGCAGGGCATTGATTGGACATTTTATCGTGAGAATACAGAGGGCTCGTACGCAGTCGGCAGCAAAGGTATAAATGTAAGCGATGATTTGGCAATAGATTTTTGCGTTACAACAACAGAAGGAACGGAAAGAATTGCGCGTGCGGCGTTTGAATATGCAAAAAAGAACGGAAAAACGCGCGTAACATGCGTTACAAAGTCAAATGTTATAAAGACTACTGACGGAAAGTTTTTAAATATATGCCAAAAGGTTGCACAAGAATATCCGGAGATTGAGTTTGATGATTGGTATATTGACATTATGACGGCAAAGCTTGTCGACCCAAAAAGAAGAACCCAGTTCCAAGTAGTTGTATTACCAAATCTTTATGGCGATATTATAACTGATGAGGCGGCAGAGTTCCAAGGCGGCGTCGGCACAGCGGGAAGCGCAAACATTGGTAAAAGATATGCTATGTTTGAGGCTATTCATGGTAGCGCACCGAGAATGGTTGAAGAAGGCAGAGCGCAGTATGCAGACCCATGCAGCATAATCCGTGCAGCTGTAATGCTTTTAAATCACATCGGTTATAACGACAAGGCGGACAAGCTTGAAAAAGCGCTTGATAAGTGTATGTATACAGAGAAAAAAATTGCACTTACAGGTCGCGACACAGGTTGTACCGGCGAAGAGTTTGCAAATTATATTATGGATACAATCAAGGCTATATAATATGTAAAAAGAAGACCTGTAGCAGATGCTACAGGTCTTTTTATGCGTTTTTGTTCATTTCGTATATAAGCTTTAATCCCTTTAATGTCAAGTGTGAGTCAAGTATATCGATTGCGCCGGTTGTTTCATACATAAGCGATGCAATCCCGCCCGTAGCGATTACTTTTGTGTCTGCAGGCATTGTTTCTTTCATGCGCGCTACAATGTTTTCAATCTGTCCTGCATAGCCATAAACCATACCCGCCTGCATTGACTCAATCGTATTTGTGCCTATAATATTCTTTGGGCGCACAATCTCGATTTTTGGGAGTTTTGCCGTGCGCTCAATAAGTGCATCAAGTGAAATTTTTATACCCGGGCATATAACGCCGCCGAGATAGTCACCTTCTTTTGTAAGTGCACAAAAAGTCGTTGCTGTGCCAAAGTCAATTATGATTGCGTTGCCCGGATAGTGATGGTGCACCGCAACAGCGTTTACCACCCTGTCTGCACCAACCTCGCGCGGATTGTCATAGAGGATGTTTATTCCCGTTTTCAAATCGTTTGAAACGACGATTGGTTCGTTTTTAAGATAACGCTTTACTGCGCGTTCAAGCGAGAACATCATCTGTGGAACAACGGATGAAATTATAACTGCATCAATGTTATCGACATCTATTGAATTATGATTTAGAAGTTGTACAAGAAGCATACCGATTTCGTCCGAGCTTTTTTTATAATCGGTCGATATACGCCAGTTTTTTACGAGGCTATCTCCATCAAAAGCACCCACAACAATATTTGTATTACCAACATCCATTACAAGAAGCATTTTACCACCTCAAAACTAATTATATATTTTACAATCTAATAATTTTTGTGCTTATTTTATCATCTTCTATACACAAGCTTGCATATGTTCTCGGATAAAAGCCCATCGTGCCGGGGTTTATAACATGTATCCCGTTTATATATTCGTCGCATGGCTGATGTGTGTGACCATATATAACAAGCTCTGCCCCAAGGCTTTTCGCGTGATGTGCAAGTGTTTGTCTTGATTGTCGTACGCCATAAAGATGTCCGTGCGTTATAAAAACATTCTTCCCCCCAAGTACAACAAGCTTATCGTTTGGCTCGCGTGAGAATAGGTCATTATTACCGCTTACGCAAAGGCAAGGGATATTTTTAAAAGTATCGGCAAGCTCTTTTGCATCATCGACATGGTCACCGGCATGAATCAGAGCACTTGCGCACTCTGTTTGTCTGATGATTTGTATACATTCATCTATATGTCCGTGTGTATCTGAAAAAACTAAAACATTCATATCATAAACCACGACGCACCTCGCGCCTGTCCTTTTTGTTATATTGTCAGTATATCACGAAAAAAGCCAAATTACAACAAATTATACAAAAACGACACAATTTTTAAAACGCAAACCAAAATGCTTTACTTTCACGATTTAAAGTGATATAATAAAGGCATAAAATATAAAGGGGTGCGGTTATGAATTCGAAGCATAAAAAAGTAAATACAAAACAACTTATGGAGAGTATTTTATCGCTCAAAACTGTTGAAGAGTGCGAGGCGTTTTTTCTTGATTTATGTACTATGAGTGAGCTTGGGGCGATGGCACAAAGGCTTGAGGTTGCACAAATGCTGCGCGATGAGCTTGTGTATAATGATATTGCCTCAAAAACGGGAGCGTCGTCTGCGACCATAAGTCGCGTTGCGCGGTGTTTAAATTATGGCAGTGGTGGTTATGAAATGGTGCTTGAACGCACAAGCAAAGACAAAAAAGATGACTAATTTTTATAAAAATTGCGAAATGGGGATTTTTTATGGATGCTTATCAATATTTTGCAAACATTTATGACCGGCTTATTTGTGAGGATATTGACTATAATAAAATGGCGACCTATATTGAAAAGTGCTTTGAAAAAATGAAAAAAAAGCCTTCGCTCGTGCTTGATTTGGCTTGCGGAACGGGCAACCTTACAGACATTCTTTCAAAACGCGGTTATGATATGATAGGGGCAGATGCGTCGTGCGATATGCTCAATGTTGCAAAAGGAAAAAATGAGGACATTTTATATTTGTGTCAGGACATGCGCGAGCTTGAGCTTTATGGTACTGTTGATGCCGTTTTGTGTATGACAGACTCGCTAAACTATATAACTGATTATGACGAGCTTTGCATGGTCTTTAAACTTGTGAAAAATTATTTAAATCCCGACGCACCATTTATTTTTGATATGAATTCATATTACAAGATTTCAAATATTATAGGCGACAACACTTTCACATATGACAGTGAAAATGTAAGCTATATATGGCAAAATGAGTATGACAAGAATAGCAATATATGCAGTTTTTACCTCACATTTTTTGTGAGCCCTGATGGTGAGGTGTATACGCGCTTTGATGAGCAGCACGATGAGCGTGCTTATAAAAGCGAAGAGGTACTTGATGCACTTGTTAGGGCGGGTTTTGAAAAAATAGATATATATGACGGTTACAGTTTTAAAAAAGCAAATGAAGAAACACAAAGGCTTGTTTATATAGCGAGGTGATACCCTTTGGACGAAAATACGATATCTATTGAAGGTGTTGTAGAAGAACTTATATATACAAATTATGCAAATGGATATACGGTGTGCCTTCTTGATGTTGATGGCGAGCCTGTAACAGCAACGGGCTATATGCCCTATCTTTCTGAAGGAGAAAGCGTAAAGCTTACGGGCGTGTGGACACACCACCCCGAATATGGACGCCAATTTGGAGCCTCTTTTTATGAAAAGGTTGCGCCACAAGCCGCATCGGCGATACTGCGTTATCTTGCGTCGGGTGTAATAAAAGGGATACGCCTTGCTACAGCAAAGAAAATCGTAGATGAATTTGGTGACGAGTCGCTTAATGTTTTATTAAATGAACCTTTGCGCCTTGCTTCTATAAATGGCATAAGCAAGGCAAAAGCGTTGCAAATTGGCGAAGAATATGCAAAACAGCAAGGCATTTCGAGCATTGTTATGTTTTTGCAGCAGTATGGCATTGGAGCACAAATTGCACTAAAGGTATATCGCCGTTTTGGAGCTGATGCAGTAACATATATAAAGGATGACCCGTATGTGCTCGTTGATGAAATCGGAGGCATAAGCTTTAAAACGATTGACAGGGTTGCAGCTTCGATGGGTGTTGAGCCACAGAATCTTTCGCGTTTAAAATCGGGGATAAAATACATTTTAGAATACAATTCCCAAAATGGCGGGCATACCTTTTTGCCGATTGACGAGCTAATAAAATCGTCGTGTGTTATGTTTGGCGTAGAGCAAGAGCAGATCGAACGCGCGCTATATTCATTAAGTCTTGAAAACGCTGTTGCGATACGCGAAATCGATAATATTAAAGGTGTATTTCTTATAAAAATGCTTGAGGCAGAAGATTATATTTGCCGGCGTCTTTCACATATGGCGTCGATGCCCGGAACAATGCCAAAGAATGAGGCGGAAAGGCTTGTTATTGAATGGGAAAGTAATAACGAGTTAAAACTTGCTGACAAGCAACGCCTTGCGGTCATATATGCACTAAGCTCGGGTGCCATGGTTCTTACGGGCGGTCCCGGCACAGGCAAGACAACCATTGTAAATACTATTATAGAGATTTTGCAAAAAAGAGGGATTTCGATTGCTCTTGCGGCGCCGACGGGACGCGCAGCAAAACGAATGAGCGAGGTTACAGGTGTAGAAGCAAAGACAATCCACAGACTTTTGGAGATAAGCTATAGCGAAGATGAAAGTGTAAAGCTATTTTATCGCGACGAGTCAAATCCGCTCGACGAAGATGTCATAATAGTCGACGAAACGAGCATGGTCGATGTTCTTTTGGGCAGTGCACTTTTTAAAGCACTCAAGCAAAGCGCGCACATTATAATGGTTGGCGATGCAAATCAGCTACCACCGGTTGGCGCAGGCAATATGCTTGGGGACATTATTGCAAGTGACACTATAAAAACTGTGCGCCTTACAAAAATATTTCGTCAGGCGGCACAAAGCATGATTGTTCAAAACTCGCACAGAATTATAAACGGCGAAAATCCGATTTTGAATGAGGTGGATTCTGATTTTTATTTTGTTTCACGCACAGGTAGCGATGCTCTTGCAGAATGTGTAACGCAGCTTTGTAAAACACGACTTCCAGATGCGTATGGATATGAACCTATGACACAGATTCAGGTGCTTTGCTCTATGAAAAAGGGGATTTGTGGCGTAAAAAATTTAAACAAGTTATTGCAACAAAGTCTTAACCCACCGTCCCAATTTAAAAACGAGCGTGCCATAGGCGATAATATTTTTCGAGTGGGCGACCGTGTTATGCAAATAAAAAACAACTATGACATAGCGTGGAAAATTATTGACACAGATGAAACGGGAGCGGGAATATTTAATGGCGATATGGGCTTTATTGAGGAAATTGATAATGTATCAAAGAGCATGGTTGTTTTATATGATGACAAACGCGTGACATATAGCTTTGATATGCTTGATGAGGTCGAAATCGCGTATGCAATTACCGTTCACAAAAGCCAGGGGAGTGAATTTGATGTTATAGTGATGCCCGTATATAATGCGGCGCCGATGCTTATGAAACGCAATCTGTTATATACTGCACTTACGCGCGCAAAAAAGCTTGTCGTTCTTGTAGGAGAGCAAGGGGCGATACACACAATGGTTGCCGGAGATAGTGAAAACAAAAGATTTACATCAATGAGATGGGTGCTTGAAAATGGGAGTATTTAGAAAAAATGCTTTTGAGTATCTGATAGATATTATATATCCTGCCAAATGTATGTTTTGCAAGTCACATCTTGGAGAGCATGGTGAGTATGGCATTTGTGGCGAATGCCTTTCAGGATTGCCATACACAAAAAATGAAGGTTGCTTTGAAACGATAGGTGGCGCGGCTTATCTTATTGCACCACTTATGTATGAAGGAATCGTAAAAAATGCGATAAGAGATTTGAAATTTAGGGCAAAGCATGAAAATGCTGACGCACTTTCGATGCTTATATGCGGATATATACGAAATAATTTGCAGGCGATGGGCGCTGATGTTATTGTAAATGTGCCGCTTTCAAAGAAAAGCCTGCTTCGGAGAGGCTTTAATCAGACGGAGCTTATTGCACAAGGAATAAGCAGGCGCATCGGGATAAAACATGATAATGAAGCACTAATAAAGGTGCGTGAAACGAAACGCCAAAGCACACTTGCAACATTTGAGCAACGCGCAAAAAACATATCTGGAGCATATAAGTGCCAAAAGGATATGAACGGCAAGACGGTCCTTTTGGTAGATGATGTATATACGAGTGGCGCGACGATTTATTACTGTGCACAAGAGCTTATAAAAAATGGAGCATCAAAGGTAATTGCAGTAGTAGCGGCAAACGCACATAAGGATGTCGGCTATTCGACGCACAACTATAAAGCTTCGAGGCTTGTGTTTGAAAATTATAAATAAGAAAGACTGTATCATCAATGACGATACAGTCTTTTAAATTGCGATTATTGCCGTGCCAATATTTGTCCTGTTGTTACGCCGGCGGGTGGCTGTGTGTAACCGGCAGCATAACGCAAAACATAAATTGCATCTGCAAGGTCTACTGTTCCTGAGCCGTCAACATCACCTGCATCTACATCCCATGTTACGCCGGATGGTTGTTCATAACCAACAGAGTAACGCAAAATATAAATTGCATCTGCAAGCTCTACTGCGCCTGAGGAGTCAAAATCTCCGGAAAGATACTGTTCGCCCGTTGCCCCAAGCCTCATATATTTTACCGAAGGAGTATCAACACCGGCACCGCTGATATATATCGCATATGTGCCTGCGGCGGCTTGGATCGGCATACGGAAGGTAAAACTGCACTTGCCGGTCGTGGTGTTTGATGTATCTTGATTTATATAGAATATATCAGCCGGTGTTATAGTCGCCACACTAGGTGCACTAAGCGCGCTTGTTACAAGCATTGTAACATCGGCGCCGCCGGTCGAAATTGTTGCATCGACTGTGATAAGGTCGGCCTTTGTAACCTCGGGTGCAGCCTGCGCGGTATCGCTCAAAACAACATTTCCACTTGTTTTTGCCGAATTGATTGTAATTGTATTTGCTCCTGCAAAGGCGGTAACAGAAATAAGAAGTGACGCTGATGCAATTACTATTGTAGCCAACATTTTTGATTTCCAACTAGAAAACATCGTCATCATAGCCTTTCTCTCACAAAATAGGTGTATATGTAATCGTGTATGGCCGTGAGCGTGCCACACAACAAAGTCGAATAATCGCTATTTCTTCTATACACTAATATTATAAAAAATTTTCGATAATAAGTCAAGCCGATTTTTTGTCGTTTCTGCACATGGAACATACTTCCTGTATAAATACAAACAAAAATAAAAAAATCGTCAAAAAAACTTGACAATAAAAAAAAGCTATGATAATATTATAAATTGCATTATAGGCTAAAATGAGGGTATTTTGCCTAATGATACAAGTTTTTAATGCTTATAATGCGGCATAAGAGGAATAAAAATGCAATGTTTGCCAATAATGTTTTTAGGGAAAAGTTGCTTTTTATTCATTATATTATGTAATTGTGAAAGTTTTTATACATTGTAAGCTATGGAGGATTTTGTCGCAAGCAGACGACGCCTTCATATGTTATGCTTTCTTCACAAAGATGAGCTCAGGCTTCTTTCACACCTGACAGACTATCCCACGAGAGAGTGCAACGCCAAATCTGCACAATTTTTTAATGAGGTGATATGCTGATGCCACATGAGATAACACTTGGCAAGAACAAACGCATGAGTTATTCCAAAATCAAAGAGCCTCTCGAAATGCCAAACCTTATCGAGATTCAAAAGAAATCATACGACTGGTTTTTAGAGGCAGGGCTTAAAGAGGTTTTCGAGGATGTATCTCCGATATGTGATTACACAGGGAATCTTGTTTTGGAATTCATCGACTACAAGCTTGACGAAAATCCAAAGTATTCGGTAGAAGAATGCAAAGAGCGCGATGCAAACTTTTCGGCACCGCTTCGTGTGAAGGTAAGACTTATTAACAAAGAAACAGGCGAAGTAAAAGAGCAGGATATATTTATGGGTGAGTTCCCACTCATGACACCACAGGGCACATTTATAATAAATGGTGCCGAGCGTGTTGTTGTAAGCCAGCTTGTTCGTTCGCCGGGCATGTATTATGCTATGGAGCATGACAAATCGGGCAAAGAGCTTTATAATGCTACAATAATCCCATATCGTGGAGCATGGCTTGAGTATGATATTGATGTAAATGATGTTTTCTCTGTAAGAATTGACAGAACGAGAAAGCTTCCTGTTACAATGCTTTTGCGTGCGATGGGTGTTGAGACAAATGAGCAAATTTATGAAATGTTTGGCGATGATGAAAGAATCAGAGCTACGCTTGAAAAAGATAACACAAATCAAGAGGAAGCGCTTATAGAAATATATAAGAAGCTTCGTCCGGGCGAACCGTCAAATGTTGAGAGTGCAACATCACTTATTACAAATATGTTCTTTGACCCCAAGCGTTACGACCTTGCAAAGGTTGGCCGTTTCAAGTTTAATCAAAAAATGGCTATTGCAGAGCGTATAAAGGGCCAAACACTTGCAGCGGATGTTGTTGACCCGCAAACAGGGGAAATCCTTGCATCTGCAGGCGATGTTGTAAACGCACAAAAGGCTGAAGAAATTCAAAATGCAGGTGTAAACTCTGTCGTAGTGAAGGTCGAAGATAAAGAAGTCAAGATTTTCTCAAACGGCATGGTTGAGCTTGGCAATTATGTGGATATTTCTGCTGAAGAGCTTAAGGAATTGGGCTTCCATACAACTGTAAGACGCAGCGTATTGGAAGAGATTTTGGCAAATTTTGAAGCAGAGGGCAAAACTGATATTGAAGAGCTTAAACACGCACTTGTTATGCGCAAAGATGAACTTATGCCAAAGCATATTGTTGTAGAGGATATGTTTGCATCGATAAACTACTTTAACAACCTTTGCAACGGAATAGGCGCGCTTGATGATATTGACCATTTGGGCAACCGTCGATTGCGTTGTGTTGGTGAGCTTTTACAAAACCAATTTAGAATTGGTCTTTCGCGTATGGAAAGAGTAGTGCGTGAAAGAATGAACATACAGGATTTGGATGTTGTTACACCGCAGACACTTATAAACATACGCCCTGTTGCATCTACAATTAAAGAGTTTTTCGGTTCATCACAGCTTTCACAGTTTATGGATCAGACAAACCCGCTTGCAGAGCTTACTCATAAGAGAAGACTTTCGGCACTTGGACCGGGCGGTCTTTCAAGAGAGCGCGCAGGTTTTGAGGTGCGCGATGTTCACTATACTCACTATGGCCGTATGTGTCCTATCGAGTCGCCTGAAGGACCGAACATCGGTCTTATCAGCTCGCTTTCGTCATTTGCTCGTATAAACGAGTATGGCTTTATTGAGTCGCCTTATAGAAAAGTTGATAAAGAGACGGGTACGGTGCTTGATGAAGTTGTTTATATGACTGCTGATATTGAGGACGGCTTTACTATTGCACAGGCAAATGAACCACTTGATAAAGACAACAAATTTATAGATAAAAAGATTACAGCTCGTCACCTTCATGATTTTGTGGAGGTTCCACCGAGTGAAATCGATTATATGGATGTATCGCCGAGACAGCTTGTTTCAATAGCTACTTCGATGATACCATTCCTTGAAAATGACGATGCTAACCGTGCGCTCATGGGTTCAAACATGCAGCGTCAGGCAGTTCCGCTTATTAAAACAGAGTCACCTATAGTTGGTACAGGTATGGAATATAAAGCCGCAAAGGATTCGGGCGTTGTTGTACTTGCAAAGCGTGATGGCGTTGTTTCAAAGGTAAGCGCAAAGGAAATTGTTATAAAATGCAAAAATGGTGAGAGCGACACATATAGATTGTTAAAGTTCCTTCGTTCAAACCAGGGCACATGTATAAATCAGCGACCTATCGTTTCTGTTGGCGAAAAGGTTAAAAAGGACGATATTATCGCAGACGGTCCATCGACAAGCAATGGCGAGATTGCTCTTGGTAAAAATGTCCTTATTGGATTTATGACCTGGGAAGGTTATAACTATGAGGATGCTGTTCTTTTGAATGAAAGACTTGTGCGCGACGATGTATATACTTCGATTCATATCGAAGAATATGAGGCAGATGCGCGCGATACAAAGCTTGGACCTGAAGAGATTACCCGTGACATTCCAAATGTCGGAGAAGATGCACTTCGCGACCTTGATGAGCGTGGTATTATCCGCATCGGTGCAGAGGTTCGTGCGGGCGACATCCTTGTTGGCAAGGTTACACCAAAGGGTGAAACAGAGCTTACAGCAGAGGAAAGACTTTTGCGCGCAATATTCGGTGAAAAAGCGCGTGAGGTTCGTGATACATCGCTTCGTGTACCGCATGGTGAGGCCGGCGTAATCGTAGATGTAAAAGTGTTTACCCGTGAAAATGGTGACGAGATGGCCCCCGGAGTAAATCAGCTCGTTCGCTGCTATATTGCACAACGAAGAAAGATATCTGTCGGCGATAAGATGGCAGGTCGTCACGGTAACAAGGGTGTTATTTCAAGAATTCTTCCTGAAGAGGATATGCCGTTCTTGCCGGATGGTACGCCGCTTGATATTGTGCTTAATCCTTTGGGCGTTCCGTCGCGTATGAATATTGGACAGGTGCTTGAGGTTCATCTTGGTTATGCAGCTAAAAAGCTTGGATACAAGATTGCAACACCTGTATTTGATGGCGCAAATGAGGATGATATTGCAAAAGCACTTGTTTCTGCAGGTTATGACGAAGATGGCAAGACTGTGCTCTATGATGGTCGTACAGGCGAACCATTTGACAATCGCGTAACGGTTGGATATATGTATTATTTGAAGCTGCATCATCTTGTTGATGATAAAATCCACGCGCGTTCAACGGGACCTTACTCGCTCGTTACACAGCAGCCGCTCGGTGGTAAAGCTCAGTTCGGCGGACAGCGTTTCGGAGAAATGGAAGTATGAGCGCTTGAAGCTTACGGTGCTGCATATACTCTTCAGGAGATCCTCACTGTTAAGTCTGACGACGTTACAGGACGTGTTAAGACCTACGAAGCGATCGTTAAGGGTCAGAACATCCCCACTCCCGGCGTTCCCGAATCCTTCAAGGTTCTTGTTAAGGAGCTGCAGGCACTCTGCCTGGATATCCGTGTGCTGGATAAGGACGGCAACGAGATCGAGCTGAAGGACGAGGATGAC
>JAZUQZ010000032.1:0-5352 GCA_045626925.1 Candidatus Aphodoplasma sp.
GTTTCTTTTTTCATAGATTAAATCCTCCTATGTGTTTTTTCTCGACTGGCAGGTCGTTTTTATTATAACACATAGGAGGATTTTGCTCATCGGTTAACCTCTATTGAACCACGCGACTATCGCGTGGTTTTCGTTATACAATCAAAAAGCAGCGCGGACAAAGCCACACTGCTTTTTGATTTTATTATCCTATCAAGTCGCTTTCTGCCATAGCAGCATCAAAAGCATTCTCCATAACTGTCTTTTCATCGCCATCAACGGTTATGTCGATGTCGCGATACAAGCTCATGCCTGTACCTGCGGGAACAAGCTTGCCGATGATAACATTTTCCTTAAGACCAAGTAATGGGTCAATCTTGCCCTTAATAGCTGCCTCTGTAAGCACTCTGGTTGTTTCCTGGAACGAAGCCGCCGACAAGAACGAATCCGTTGCAAGTGCAGCCTTTGTAATGCCGAGAAGGTTAATCGTAGCTGTTGCCGGTCTTCCGCCATTTTTAACAGCTTCCTCATTCGCCTTTTTAAACTCGAATACATCTACTAAACTTCCCATCAACAAGTTCGTATCTCCTGCCTCATCAATCTTAACCTTGCGCATCATCTGGCGTACAATTACTTCGATGTGTTTATCGGAAATATCAACACCCTGCATACGATACACTCTTTGAACTTCCTGTGTGAGATAGCTTTGAACAGCATGCTCACCCTGAATTCTGAGTATATCCTGTGGGTTAATTGAACCACTTGTTAACGCAGCACCCTTTTCAATAATGTCGCCTTCCTTGACGCGTATGCGCGCATCGTAAGGAATTACATATGTTGCTGTGTTCTTGCTTTCATCATCAGTAACAACAATCTCGCGACGCTTCTTTGTTTCAGAAATCGAAACGCGGCCTGCAATCTCAGATATGATTGCAACACCCTTTGGTTTTCTTGCCTCAAACAATTCTTCAACACGGGGAAGACCCTGTGTGATATCGTCGCCGGCAACACCGCCCGAGTGGAATGTACGCATCGTAAGCTGTGTACCCGGCTCACCGATTGACTGAGCGGCAATAATACCAACTGCCTCACCAACCGGAACCGGCTCACCGCTTGCAAGGTTTGAACCATAACAATGCGAGCATACACCAACAGAACATTTACATGTAAGGATGCTTCTGATTTTAACCTCAAGAATACCTGCTTTTTCAATGTTTTCGATATCCTCTTCGCTCATCATTGTGTTATCGCCAACGATAACCTCTCCTGTAGCTGGATCAACAACATCTCCACAAGTATAACGGCCCACGAGTCTGTCCTTTAATGGCTCAATAACCTCGTTGCCATCTTTTATTGCGCTTACAACAAGACCGTCTGTCGAGCCACAATCCTCGTCGCGAATTATTACATCCTGGCTGACATCAACAAGTCTTCTCGTAAGGTAACCCGAGTCAGCAGTACGAAGAGCAGTATCGGCAAGACCTTTTCTCGCACCGTGAGTCGAGATAAAGTACTCAAGTACATTAAGTCCCTCACGGAAGTTTGCACGAATCGGAATCTCTACGGCTTTACCCGTTGTATCAGCCATAAGACCACGCATACCTGCAAGCTGACGAATCTGATTTACGCTACCACGGGCACCGGAGTGCGCCATCATAAATATCGGATTCAAATCATCAAGATTATCCATAAGCGCTTTTGTAAGCTTATCATTTGTGTCTGTCCAAACCTTTATAATAGCTTCATAACGCTCATTTTCATCAAGCATACCGCGTCTGAACTGTTTTGTAATCTTCTCAACTTTTTCTTCGGCTTCTGCAAGATATTCCTTTTTAACCTCTGGCACCTTTATGTCAGATACACTGACTGTAATAGCACCTTGTGTTGAATATTTGAAACCAAGCGATTTAATGCTGTCAAGAACATCAGCCGTTTCTGTAAAGCCGTGGACACGGATACATCTGTCGATAATAACACCGAGCTGCTTTTTAGTAGCAAGCTTTGTAAATTCAAGGTCGAAAGGCTTTTCCTTTCTGTCAACAAAGCCCAAATCCTGTGGAATGTGCTCATTGAATATAAGCTGACCTATCGTTGCGTTTATAAGGCCTTGTTGCATAACACCATCAATTTCTTTCTTCATACGAACCTTGATAGGTGCATGAAGTGTGATTATGCCCTCGCGATAAGCCATCATAGCCTCATCAATATCGGAAAATACCTTGCCCTCGCCTTTGTCGCCTTCTTTGACAAGTGTTAAATAATAACTGCCAAGTACCATGTCCTGTGTCGGTACTGTAACCGGTTTGCCGTCCTGTGGCTTCAAAAGGTTGTTTGCTGAAAGCATGAGGAATCTTGCCTCTGCTTGTGCCTCAGGCGAAAGCGGTACATGGACAGCCATCTGGTCACCATCAAAGTCAGCGTTGTACGCTGTACATACCAAAGGATGAAGTTTTAGCGCTCTGCCTTCAACAAGAATCGGCTCAAACGCCTGGATACCAAGTCTGTGAAGTGTAGGCGCACGGTTTAGAAGCACCGGATGCTCTTTGATAACATCCTCAAGCACATCCCAAACCTCAGGACGCAAACGCTCTACCATACGCTTTGCGCTCTTTATATTGTGTGCAAGTCCGTCTCCAACAAGTCTTTTCATAACAAATGGCTTGAACAATTCTATTGCCATTTCCTTTGGGAGTCCGCACTGATAAAGCTTTAGCTCCGGTCCTACAACGATAACCGAACGGCCCGAATAGTCAACACGCTTACCGAGAAGATTCTGTCTAAAGCGTCCCTGCTTACCTTTAAGCATATCGGAAAGTGACTTTAGTGCACGATTTCCCGGACCTGTTACAGGTCTGCCGCGTCTGCCGTTGTCAATAAGAGCATCAACGGCCTCTTGTAACATTCTCTTTTCATTTCTTACAATGATATCAGGCGCATGCAAATCCAAAAGTCTCTTCAAACGATTATTTCTGTTGATAACTCGTCTGTATAAATCGTTCAAATCACTTGTTGCAAAGCGTCCGCCATCAAGCTGTACCATCGGTCGAAGCTCCGGTGGGATTACCGGAACAACATCCATAATCATCCATTCAGGCTTGTTGCCTGAAAGTCTGAATGCTTCCACAGCCTCAAGCCTTTTAACTATGCGGATTTTCTTTTGGCCTTGTGCTGTTTCAAGCTCTTCTTTAAGCTCTTTTGAAAGCTCTTCTAAATCAATTTTCTGCAAAAGCTCTTTTATAGCCTCTGCACCCATTCCTGCCTTAAACTTATCGCCGTATTTTTCAACACACTCGCGATAATCCTTTTCAGCAAGAACCGACTTCTCCAAAAGCCCTGTATTACCTGCCTCTATTACGACATATGAAGCAAAATAAAGTACCTGCTCAAGAACCTTTGGCGACATATCAAGAAGTAATCCCATTCTCGACGGTATACCCTTGAAATACCATATGTGTGAAACAGGTGTCGCAAGCTCAATATGACCCATTCTTTCACGGCGAACCTTTGAGCGTGTAACCTCAACTCCACATCTGTCGCAGACTATGCCCTTATAGCGTATCTTTTTATATTTTCCACAATGGCACTCCCAGTCACGCTGTGGTCCAAAAATTCTTTCACAGAAAAGTCCATCACGCTCGGGCTTAAGTGTTCTATAATTTATGGTTTCAGGTTTTTTAACCTCGCCATGTGACCATTCTCTGATTTTCTCGGGAGATGCCAGGCCTATTTGTATGGATTCAAAAGTTGTAAATTCCAACGTAAAAACCTCCTATAAGATAAGTGCCGACCAACGCTTTGCGGTCGATTAGTCCAATATGCTTTGTTGTTGCATATCGTTTTTATTCGTCATCATCCGGTAGCGCATCCAAGTCCTCGATAACATCATCAAAATCGTCAACCTCTTCAACCGACTCAATCTCATCAAAATCGTCAAAATCGTCAAGGTCATCAAATTCGTCACCTGTATCAGGTATGTCTTCATCGTCATCAGCTTCTTCAAACTCAAACGCTACATCTTCATCAAGGTCACCGCTTTTGCTTGAATATACACTTGACGAAGCCTCATTTGGATTGATGCTATCCTCGCTGCCCTCGATATTTACCGACAACGGATTTACAACATCGTCCTCGTCAGAATACTCTCCAAGCTCAATCTCTTCGCCATCTTTGTCGAGCACTTTGATATCAAGTGCAAGACTCTGAAGCTCCTTGATAAGCACCTTAAATGACTCCGGAACACCCGGCTCTGGTACATTTTCACCCTTAACAATTGATTCGTATGTCTTTACGCGGCCGACAACATCGTCCGATTTTACTGTCAAAATTTCCTGTAATGTGTACGCTGCACCATACGCCTCAAGAGCCCATACTTCCATTTCACCGAAACGCTGTCCGCCGAACTGGGCTTTACCGCCCAGAGGCTGCTGTGTTACCAGTGAGTAAGGACCTGTACTTCTTGCGTGGATCTTGTCATCAACCAGGTGATGCAGCTTCAGCATATACATGTAGCCTACTGTTACAGGATTATCGAAATATTCGCCTGTACGTCCGTCTCTCAGCCAAAGCTTACCGCTTTCGTCGAAGTTGTTTTCACCCAGCAGCTTGATGATATCTTTTTCGTTGGCACCATCAAATACAGGTGTAGCGATATGCCAGCCTTCGTTCTTAGCAGCAAGACCGAGGTGTACTTCCAGTACCTGACCTACGTTCATTCGGGATGGTACGCCCAGAGGGTTCAGCATTACCTGCAGTGGCTGTCCGCTTTCGAGGAACGGCATATCTTCTTCAGGCAGGATCCTTGAGATAACACCCTTGTTACCATGTCTTCCCGCCATCTTGTCACCAACACTGATCTTTCTCTTAGTAGCGATGTAGCATCTTACCAGTTTGTTTACTCCAGGAGGCAGTTCGTCACCGTTTTCTCTTGAGAACACTTTGACATCTACTACGATACCTGTTTCACCATGAGGCACTCTCAGTGAAGTGTCTCTTACTTCTCTTGCCTTTTCACCGAAGATAGCACGGAGAAGTCTTTCTTCAGCAGTCAGTTCAGTTTCTCCCTTTGGAGTTACCTTACCTACCAGGATGTCTGATGAATTTACTTCCGCACCCTTTCTGATGATACCGTCTTCATCCAGATCCTTCAGAGCATCTTCACCCACGTTAGGGATATCTCTTGTGATTTCTTCAGGTCCCAGCTTAGTATCTCTGGCTTCTGCTTCATATTTTTCGATATGGATGGACGTAAGAACGTCTTCCATGATCAGTCTTTCGTTAAGGATGATAGCGTCTTCGTAGTTATAGCCTTCCCATGTCATGAATCCGATGAGCAGGTTCTTACCGAGAGCTACTTCACCGTTTTCAGTTGATGGA
>JAZUQZ010000033.1:0-2242 GCA_045626925.1 Candidatus Aphodoplasma sp.
ATGATTATCCTATTGGGTTAATATCTTTCACTATTTGCGAAGATACAACTTTTATTCACAGAATGTTTAATTTTAAGATAAAATGTTGCCTTGTCACATAAACGTGCAAGCAAAAAAATAGAGGGGATAATATAAATACCTACAGGACAGCAAACATATATAGGTATAAAAGACAAGGATGCACCGAGTGAAAGTGCATCCTTTATTCAGCTGCGCAGTTCGTCCAAAGCTACAATAAAGCAAAGTGATCCCCGCTTATTTCTCAGGCAATAAAGTCTCGTATGTGCCGTCGGTGTAGAATATACGTATCTCCTTGATTCTGCGCTCAGACACAACCTGTTGGCGAGGCTTCGGAACTACAGTCCTACGCTGGCGCTCGGCAGCCCTTGCACTCTGTTGCTGCCTTGCAGGCTGCTCCTGCCGCTCTTGTTCCTGTTGCTCTGCCAGAACCCGTCGGGGTGAAGCACCGTGAAGTTCCGGTTCCTTTTCTCCCAAAGGTTGCGAGAACAGTGTATTTTCGGCCTCTGCAGCATCGCCGGCAGCAAAATCCAAAGCTACAGGTTCTTCGCCTTTACCGGTCATGAGCCATCCTAAATCAAGTTCGGGGAAGGCCTCATATATTTTCTGCAATACCTCAAGACTGGGTTTGTTACGGCCACTTATTATATGAGACACCGATGCGCGCTGTATTCCCGTACGGTCGGCCAACTGTGACGGAGTAAGCCCGTAACATTTCATCAGTAATTCGATTCTTTCTCTTTCGTTCATCGTTTATGCAGTTTTCTCAAATATACAAATGTCATTGCCTTATTTTTCACAAAGATAAAAACTATTTTCCAAACAAACAAATATCAAAAAGCATCGCCATAATTTACATAATTTACATTTATAAAGTCAAGGAACCATTTTACAAAAAGACAAAGACCCTCACCCGCAAGTCTACAGATTCACGCCAAAAACAGTACAGAATTGCAGCCCAGGAAACAGCATTAGGCTATAATTTACATTATCTTTTTAAGATACCCGATTGATATACCTAACAATACGATTAAAAATATCGCAAAATATGCAAGAATTGACTTCCCGACATCAAATAGCGGGCAAAATACTAAACAATCACTTTAACAAACGCAAAACCAAGATTGATATACAACAACTTAAATACATAAAATACAATATGCATATTTTTTGTATATGATAATTCACATGGTTGATAACTGATTGTTGATAACCCAAACGGAATGTTTGACAAAAAGGCAAAAGCGGCGGTTGCACCACCCTATTACATTTGTAATATACACAAACTACGCAATACTACCATTAATTCAATTTACATTAAAAACTACGCAAGCATTTACAAAGGAGTCGCAAATTTATATTTGTAAACAATAAAAGATGAATAAAAATAAAAAAACACCCTTCATCTATAGAATTTGCAGTTGAAATTTACGATTGTTTCAAAAATCCAGGGCAATACAGGGATTGAAAATAAATTTTTGAATCTCAGAGGGTTAAAATACACCTACCACGCTGTCATTCAACACATTATATCATATTTTCAATGCGCAAACAATTCGTAAAAGAGACAAACAGCCACTATTTCATAAAAAGGTGCAAAAAAACGACTACAATAGAAGAAACAATGCTCTTATCTTTAGTCCACGCGAAAATATCCTGAGATTCCCGCGCGCACAGCACAAACACTTTATACCAGCCACCATCCAATTTCGCTAGAGAGATAAAGTCCACACACCGGGCAGCCCCATCAAAATCCAGAAAAGAATGCACATGACACTTTTGAATAGAAGCAAACTCCTGGAGAATCGCAAGAACAAGGATGATGCGGCTGCAAGAGAATCCTTCTCTTATAAGCAAGAGAGCTAGACATTATTACTTCGGCGCCACCATCAACAAAAAAAGGCCGTGGCAAAAGCCACAGCCTAAATTTAAAAATGCAATTATTTCCATTGACGGCAACAACCGTCATTCATCATTGAAGGCACTTGTCAGGTTCACTTCAAGGACCTTCAATGCACGGCCTTAGAACATGACCTTAATAGCCTTAGAACCGGTTTTAACGACATATACCCCTGCAGACGGAACCGTTACAGCATCCTTTGCACCGCTGTAAACCTTTACCCCTCCCAAAGTATATACCTCTACGGTAGAACCCTCAACATCAATTCCGTCAATGGAAGTCGGAGTCATCTGTACATCCATATAATCGGAGAAAGCCGATGCT
>JAZUQZ010000034.1:0-3072 GCA_045626925.1 Candidatus Aphodoplasma sp.
TGTGCACCTACAGCATACAGACCGCAGCGCGCGCCATCCGTGCCCGCTGTGGGTGTTGCTCCATGTGGATGGTGTAATATATCAGTAGCCGTTGCTGCGGTGCTCCTGTGCCATCCGTGAGGGTGTACAGCATACAGACCGCAGCATATGCCATCTGTGCCCGGTGCGGGTGTTGCTCCATGTCGATGGTGCAATATGTCAGTAGCCGTTGCTGCGGTGCTCCTGTGCCATCCATGTGCACCTATAGCATACAGACCGCAGCATATGCCATCCATGAGGGTGTAAAGCCTACAGACCGCAGCGCGCGCCATCCGTGCCCGCTATGGCTATTGCTCCATGCCGATGGTAGCCTGTGCCATCCGTGAGGGTGTACAGCATACAGACCGCAGCATATGCCATCCATGAGGGTGTAAGGCCTACAGACCGCAGCGCGCGCCATCCGTGCCCGCTGTGGCTATTGCTCCATGCCGATGGTAGCCTATGCCATCCATGAGGGTGTAAAGCCTACAGACCGCAGCATATGCCATCTGTGCCCGGTGTGGGTGTTGCTCCATGTCGATGGTGCAATATGTCAGTAGCGGTTCGCTGTGGTAGTATATGCAACAAAAAACAGACTGCGTTGCAGCCTGTTTTCGTGGGGATCTCTTTTTATTTGGCTCTATCTTTGGGGTGAATATATTGCACTACATATTGTATGTGCCTATGTTTATTTACTTTTATAGGCTTTTTGAATAGTTTAATTATACCCATTTTTGCAGCCGTTTTAATGTCTTTTGTAGCAAGCGGTTTCCCTGTAATTATATCTATTATGCCGTTCGCAATAATTCTCCCTGTGTACGCGCTAAATATCTCCTCTAAAACAGCCCGCTTAAATTCATCTTTTTGCGGTGTCCATAATTTGCCGCTATCGGGGTCTTTGTACATTGCAATATGCTTAAATGCGATGCCATTGCAAGCCCCTCTTATAATACTCGCATTGCCTGTAGGTGCTATTTGTGTCCAATACTCCTCTAAATCATTATTTCTATCTAATAGCCATTGCAAATACTCTCGATCGTCTAAATAATCATAATTCACAATAATAGCTATGTTGTATGTTTGTGCAAGTCTTTGTAATTCAAATGCGGGTATTTCGTTTTGCACTCGTTTTCCCTCAAAATTGCCTGTGCTAATTATAACATAATCGGGGGTGTATTCTTTAATATATTCCTCAATAGATGCTAAATTATTCTTTATATCTATTATATGGCATTTTTCAAAATCGGTTATATTGTTTATGCTCTTTTGTAAATAACTTTCTATGTTTAAGTACTCTACATCATCCTGTGTGCAAAATAAAATTTTCTTGCGTTGCCTGTTTGCTTTTATATTCAAGTATTCGCCCTGCATAATAGCACATATTATTATTTCCATTGCACATGGCGGGCAATCATAATAACAGCTGTATAACTGTCTGTATTCTCCAAAATTTATAATAGGTATGCGCTTGCGTATGCCATTTTTTTGCATATCTGAAAAAGCAGTTAGAGCAATTTCTGTTGCTCCCTGTTGCTGTTTTGGCTCGCAATAGGGCTTTTTCTCTTTGCATTCTCCATTATTCACTACATATTTTATACTGCGCGTGTTCGCGCGTATTAATTCCCCTCTTTTGCGCGCGCCCTGTAGCATTTTTGTAATTGTTCCTTTTTCTTTATCCCCTGTAAATACTCCTAAAAGAAATAGCTCAATATCTTTTGAAAAAACAGGTTCACTCGCCACACATGGCAACAGCTCGCGCAAAAGGTATTGCTCATGCCATTTTGACGCATTAATTTTACCCTCGCTGTCTATGGAGAAAATACCCATACATGCGCCATTGTTATAAATGTACTTTATAACATGTTGCCCATGTATTTGGTCGCTTTTTATGTCTATTATATTATGTTGGTACACATCAAAACAGGTGCTTTTTGTATCTTGTATGCAAAAGCCCGCAAAAATACAGCAATCTAAATCATGTGCAATCATCTCTAAATCTGTCTGTATAGTCCTATAGTCCATATATTGCAGGTAGTGTGCACAATTATCTAATATAATTACTTTTGCATCATTTTTCCGTATGGCTTTTATAAGGTATCTGCAAAGGTCTGTAAACTCTCTATGCGCCTCTAATGGTTCGTACATATATAAAGGCGCATATAAAACTTTTTGCTTTTCTGTGCGCTCCGAAAGTGTTGCTTTGTATTGATCATGCGTGCACAGCACAAAATTTTTGCATGTATGCAAATTATAATGCATTTGCCCTATGTGTCCTTTGTTTGCTGTGTCGCATAACAAAGTAATAAATTGTTGCATTTGCTGCGGTTCGCCATACAAAACAGGGTACATTTCCCCACAAGTGCCAAAAGCCCGTAAATTTTCTTTTTTAGTTAGGTTTTCGCGTATATCAGTAGCCGCAAACAATACATTTTGCAACATGTTTCCGGCTGCATCAAAAACGCATTTGTGATCTATTAAAAAGTTCATTTTTTTTGAATTATTAAAATTAATACTACATAATACTATGAAAGCGCATGCTTAATTGCTCCCTGCTCGCACTCTAATTCTGTAGCTATTCTATGTTGCTTTTGCCATTGCTCTATTTCGCTCCTATCGAAAAAGATGCATTTGCCATTAGGCTTGTAGTGTGGAATTTGTCGCATTGCTGTCAGTTTGTACAGATACGACTTTTTTAAGCCTGTCAGTAAAACAACATCATCAGCCGTTAACACTTGCTTTGCAGCTAATAATGTGTACTGCTCAATTTTAGCAAGCTTCGCCTCTTGTGCGCTCTGCATTTGCGCGATTTCATTTAATAAATTTTGCATAATTTCTATAGTGTGCTTTAGTGCACATCTACATAGCGCATAAAATTTGTTTCGAGTAAACTTTTAATAGTAACAAAGTAAAATAAGTAAATAATAGTAAACTATTATTTATTTTTATTTTATAACTTTCATTGTATGCGCCATCTGTGCCCGCTGTGGGTGTTGCTCCATGTGGATGGTGCAATATGTCAGTAGCGGTTGCTGCGGTGCTCCTGTGCCATCCATG